>NZ_RCVJ01000211.1 GCF_003667505.1 Micromonospora sp. BL4 | reverse complement strand
CAGTTCGCCGACCCGACGCAGGGCGGCCCCGCCTCCGGGGCCCTTCCCGCCGTCGCCGGGCTGGTATCCCCCGCCCTGGCAGCAGAGCAGCCCCGGGGCCCCGCCACCGCCGCCGCAGCCGTACCAGGAGGCGGCCGGGGTGACCCGGGTGCCGGACACCGGCTATCCGGACGCCACCTGGGAACCGGAGACCACCGCGGCCCCGACCGCGGAGGACTTCGCCCGGCGCCGGCAGGTACGGCCCGCCGATCCGGTGGCCACGATGGGCGTCCGCGCGGTGGTCAACAAGATGGGCCTGCTCCGGCTGGCTCCCGGCCGGCACGAGCAGGAGCTGAAGCGGGACATCGAGATGGTGCGCCGCAACTTCGGCGGGCTTCGGCAGGTGACCGTGGTCAACCCCAAGGGCGGCGCCGGCAAGACGGTGGCCATCCTGCTCCTCGCGATGACGTTCGGCCAGAAGCGTGGCGGCTACGTGCTGGCCTGGGACAACAACGAGACCCAGGGCACTCTCGGGATGCGCGCCCAGCAGGACTTCCACTCCCGCACGGTGCGGGACATGCTGCGCGACCTCGGGCAGTTCCAGGGCGCGCACGGGCGGGTCGGTGACCTGTCGCAGTACGTCCGCTCGCAGGGCGAGGGGATGTTCGACGTGCTCGCCTCGGACGAGTCGGCCACCGGCGGCGAGATGCTCACCGCGGCCGCGTTCGCCGAGATCCGCGAGGTGGTCAGCCGGTTCTACAAGCTGATCTTCGTGGACACCGGGAACAACGTCCGGGCGCAGAACTGGCAGGCCTCGATGGACGCCACCGACCAACTGGTCGTCACCATGTCCGCCCGTAACGACTCGGCGGAGACCGCCGCACGGATGCTCGACCACCTGGAGCAGAGCGGCCGGCAACGGCTGGTCCGGCAGGCGGTGACGGTGGTGTCCATGCCGCCGTCCCGCAAGGAGATCGACCTGCCGGCCATCCAGGAGCACTTCGCGGCCCGGACCAGGGCGGTGCTGCTGGCGCCGTACGAGCGGCTCATCGACAGCGGCGAGCCGATCCGGTACGGGGGACTCTCCTCGGCCACCCGGGACGCCTGGCTGAAGATCGCCGCTGCGGTCGCCGAGGGGTTGTAGCCCGCCGACGCTCGGCCCGGCACTGTGCGGGGCCGAGCGTCGGCGCGGGTGTCAGTTGCTGGCCAGCGCGTCGGCGGCCGCCGGGTCACAGTCGCGGAGGAACTGGGCACACCGGGCCGCCTCGTCGGCCTCGCCGATCTCGTCGGCGGCCCGGGAGAGCACGTAAAGGCAGCGGAGGAACCCCCGGTTCGGCTCGTGCGACCACGGCACCGGGCCGTGGCCCTTCCAGCCGCTACGGCGCAACTGGTCCAGGCCCCGG
The DNA here is from genome assembly GCF_003667505.1 of Micromonospora sp. BL4. Taxonomy (GTDB): domain Bacteria; phylum Actinomycetota; class Actinomycetes; order Mycobacteriales; family Micromonosporaceae; genus Micromonospora. Next base: position 12,808 of record NZ_RCVJ01000211.1, on the reverse strand, counting down.
TGGTAGCCGGTGCGCGCGTAGGCGTACGCCGTCACCACCTGGCCCTGCGCGAACGACCGGGCCGCGAGTTCGGCCCAGGCGGCGCTGTAGGTCGGGAAGTGAGCCGCCACCTCGGCGTACGCCTGGTCGCTGCCGGCCTGTTCGGCGGCGGCCAGGGCCGCGTCGGCCTCGTCGTGCGCGGGCAGGAGGGTGGCCGGTGGCTCTGGCAACAGGTTCTGCATCGTCCCATTCAACCCGCTGGACAGTGCGACGCGCGAGCGGGTCGGCCGATGCGCTCCGCTGAACGGCTGAGGAGTTGGTCACGCCTGCGGCCTATGCCGCCGCCAGGTGTTTTCCATTACAACTAATGGTCCGGAGCCTCCCCAGGACCCGGTTAAGCAGGAGCCCGGTGGCCACGGCCGCCGGGCTCCTGTCGGTTTCCGCCCGGCCGGGGTTTGGCCGTCCCCGCCGGAGGGGCAGGATGGCCGGGTGCCGACCCCACCTCCCGCGGACGTCATCGAGCCGCACCTGCACGTCAACGAGGTCCAGACCCGCGACGAGTTCGACCAGCAGCTGGCCACCGGCCGCCTGACCGGGCTGACCGTGCAGGGGCTCCGCCTCGACCTGGCCCCGGTGCCCGACCTGACCGGCGTCGAGGTCACCGGAACTCTCTTCGTCGGGTGCCGGTTCGCCTCCCGGGAGGTCGGCGCCGACCTGGTCCGGCGTGGCGCGAACGTGGTGCCGCCGTTCTCCGGGCTGCCGTACCCGACCCAGCCGGCGCACCTCTACACCCCGGAGGAACTGGCCGCCGGGTTCGCCGAGGGCGGGTTCACCGGGATGTACGACACCCGGGTGTACGAGCACTACCGGGCGCACGGCGGCGCGCTGCCGGACGTCAAGGAAGCCCTCGGCCAGCGTCTGCACGACCACGGCGTGGACAACGCTCTGGCCGACGCCACCCGGGCCTGGTTGGCCGAGCACGGGCCGCAGTCGGTGGTGGGCATCATGGGCGGGCACGCGGTGCGGCGCGGCAGCCCGGCGTACCGGATGGCGGCCGTGCTGGGTTGGGAGCTGGCCCGGGCCGACCGGCTGGTCGTGACTGGCGGCGGTCCCGGGGTGATGGAGGCGGCGAACCTCGGCGCCTACCTGGCGGACCAGCCGGCGGCGGAGTTGACGGCGGCGATCGACCTGCTGGCCACCGCGCCGGACTTCACCGACCACCAGCGGTACACGGCCGTGGCGTTGACGGTCCGGCAGCGGTACGCGGGCGTGCCCCGGCAGCGTGGCGCCGACGCGGGGTGGGCGCGGGCCGGCGGGCTGGCCATCCCGACCTGGCTGTACGGGCACGAGCCGGCGAACCTGTTCGCGGGACGGATCGCGAAGTACTTCTCGAACGCGATCCGGGAGGACACGATCCTGCGGCTCGCCCGGGGTGGCATCGTGTTCGCCCCCGGGCGGGCGGGCACGGTGCAGGAGGTGTTCCAGGCGGCGACCAAGACCTACTACGGCACCGACGGTGTCAGCGGCGCCTACATCTTCCTGGACCGCGCGTACTGGACCGTGGAGCTGCCGGTGGAGGCGTTGCTGCGCCCGCTGCTGGCCGCCTCCCCGTTCGGTGACCTGTCGCCGACGATCCACCTGACCGACGACGTCCACGAGGCCGTCCGGCTGCTCACCGCGTCCGCCTGACGAGACGGCGACGGCCGGCTCCCCGAGGGGAACCGGCCGTCGTGGACGTCGTTACTTGGACATCGTGGTGCCGGTGGAGCGCAGGTGCTCGCACGCCTCGACGACCCGGGCGGCCAGGCCGGCCTCGGCGGCCTTGCCCCAGGCGCGCGGGTCGTACTGCTTCTTGTTGCCGACCTCGCCGTCGATCTTCAGCACGCCGTCGTAGTTGCGCAGCATGTGGTCGGCGACGGGCCGGGTGAAGGCGTACTGGGTGTCGGTGTCGATGTTCATCTTCACCACGCCGTAGTCGAGAGCCTCACGGATCTCGCTCAGCAGGGAGCCCGAGCCGCCGTGGAAGACCAGGCTGAGCGGCTTCTCCTTGCCGTACTTGGCGCCGACCGCCTCCTGGATCTGGTTGAGGATCTCGGGACGGAGCTTGACGTTGCCCGGCTTGTAGACGCCGTGCACGTTGCCGAAGGTCAGCGCCGCCATGTAGCGGCCCTTCTCGCCGAGACCGAGGGCCTCGACCATGGCCAGGCCGTCCTCGGTGGTGGTGTAGAGCTTGTCGTTGATGGCGTTCTCGACGCCGTCCTCCTCGCCGCCGACGACGCCGACCTCGATCTCAAGGACGATCTTGGCCTTGGCGGCCTCGTCGAGGAGCTGGGAGGCGATCTGGAGGTTCTCCGCCACCGGCACGGCCGACCCGTCCCACATGTGCGACTGGTACAGCGGCTGCTCGCCGCGCTTCACCCGCTCCTGCGAGATGCCCATCAGCGGCCGGACGAAGCCGTCCAGCTTGTCCTTCGGGCAGTGATCGGTGTGCAGCGCGATGTTGACCGGGTACTTCTTGGCCACCTCGTGCGCGTACGCGGCGAACGCCACCGCGCCGGTGACCATGTCCTTGATCGAGGGGCCGGACAGGTACTCGGCGCCACCGGTGGAGACCTGGATGATGCCGTCGCTCTCCGCGTCGGCGAAGCCCTTGAGCGCCGCGTTCAGCGTCTGGGAGGAGGTCACGTTGATCGCGGGGTACGCGTACCGGCCAGCCTTGGCGCGGTCCAGCATCTCCGCGTAAGCCTCGGGGGAAGCGATGGGCATGTCGAACGCTCCTTACTTACCACTCTCGGCCGTGCTGGCCGCTGTTGTTCACGAGTGCGCCGGACCGCGCTGTCCTCCGCGGGCAGTATCCCGTAGGTGAGGTGTGCAGGAGAAACCGGCCCGGGTGGTGGCCGGGGATCCGGTCACCGGCTGTCCAGGCGGTCGGGCACGATCACGCTGATCAGCCAGGTGACCACGGTCATCACGATGGCTCCCCAGAACGCCGCCCAGAAACCGTCCACCTGGAACGGCAGGTCGAGCCCGCGGGCGATCCGGTCGGTGAGCAGGAACAGCAGCGCGTTGACCACCAGCGCGAACAGACCGAGGGTCAGCAGGTAGAACACGCAGCCGACCACCCTGATCACCGGCTTGAGCACCGCGTTGATCACACCGAAGATCAGCGCGACCACGATCAGCGTGAGCACCGTGTTGCCACCCGAGCGACCGTGCACCTCGACCCCGGGCACGATCAGCGTGGTCACCCACAACGCGACCGCGGTGATCGCCAGCCGGATCAGGAAGCCCACGGCCCCATCCTGGCACCGGGCCGCACCGCCCACGGGTGATTCGGCCGACTCGACTTCCGCGCGGCGCCGGCACAGCCCGTACGGTGGGTGGGACCGTGCACCCGAGCCCCCGGGAGGAACGATGGGTCAGCCCGATGAGGACTTCACCCCCGGCGACCACCTGGCCGCGGACGAACGCGACCCCGAGGCGGACCCGGCCGACGCGGTCGAGCAGGCCGCGGTGGTCGGTCCCGCCGACGTCGACGGGGAGCCGCACCGCGGCCTGGAGGTCGACGACTGGGACGCGATGGAGCAGGCCCGGGTGGTCACCGGGGACGACGACGACTACCGCTGACATCGCGCCCCCGACGAGCGTCAGCCGACCGGGTCGACCCGCTCCGGGTGGCGGGCCACCCAGTCGCCGAGCCGATCCTCGCGCAGGGCGGTCAGGAACTCCGGGGCGAGCGCCGGGTCGGCGCGCAGATACCGGTCCCGCCCGGTCGGTTCGCTGATCGGCAGGCTGAGCCCGACCGGGTCGACCGATCGCAGTGTGGGGACGAGCCGCAGCAGGTCCAGCATGGTGGCCCCGTCGGGCGCCACCACGAGCTCCGGGCCAACGGTGTCCAGCAACTTCGAGAGTCGTACCGGGTTGGTGAGCACGCCCTTTTCACTGGCCTGGCGGACCAGTCCGGCGGCGAAGAGCCGGGCGTTGTGGTCCCGGTCCTGACTGCCCTGGACCAGCCCACGTCGCTGGCGGAGCAGGTCGACCGAGGCGGCGCCGTCGAGACGCTGACAGCCGGCCGGGAAGAGCTTCCCGGTGTGTACCGAACGCACCCGCTGGGAGAGGCAGACCGGCACCCCGTCCACCGCGTCGGTGAGTGTGCGCAGCGCGCGGTACGTCAGCACGAAGCCGGTGTCCAGCCGCACCCCGGTCAGGTCGGTGACCGTCTGCCGGGTCAGCTCGTACCCCTTGGTCAGATCCGGCCGGTCACCGCCCGCTCCGAACGGGAAGGCGGCGTTCAGCTTGTCGCTCCCGTGACCGGGGATCGGCACCTTCAGGTCACGCGGCAGGGAGACCAGGTACGGACGGCTGCGGTCGGCCGGGATGTGCAGCAGCAGCACCGAATCGGCCAACGGTGGTTGCGACTTGTGGCTGTCGACGCCGAGCAGCAGGATGTTCAGCGCACCCGTCACCACCGGCCCGCTCGTTTCGCCGGTCGACCCGGCGGCCTGCGGCGGCCCGGAACGCTCCGGGGTGAACAGGGGCACCCCGATCCCGAGTACGCCGAGCAGCGCCAGCGCCGTACCACCGACCTGCCACCGGCGGCGGCGTCGCCGTCGGCCGGTCGCCAGCCGGTCGATCGCGGCCCGCAGCGGGCCGGTCGGCGGGGTCAACTGCTCGTGCCGGGTGAACGCGGCACGCAGGTCGTCCTCGATCATGAGCAGGCCTCCACGTACTCGGCCCGGAGCGTGGCCAGGGCGCGCGAGATGGACGAACGTACGGTCCCGACGGCGCAGCCGAGGATGTCGGCGATCTCGGCGTCGGGCAGGTCCTCGTAGTACCGCAGCACCAGGGTGGCCCGCTGCCGGCGCGGCAGCCGGGACAGCCAGGACCAGATCTGGTCCCGGTCCACGGCGGACTGGGCATGGTCGGTGGGCGCCGGCACCGCCTCGTCGGGTTCCCCGCGCAGCAGCACCCGGCGCATCCAGGAGCCACGCCGCCAGTCGACGTACTGGTTGGTGAGCATCCGGCGCACGTAACGCTCCGGTGAGTCCGCTCGGGCGACCCGTCGCCAGTTGAGCTGGACCCGGACCATCGTCTCCTGCACCAGATCCTGCGCCTGGTGCGGGTCGCCGGTGAGCATCACCGCGTACCGCAGCAGCGGTGCCAGTCGCGTGTCCGCGAACTCCTCGTACGTCACTGCACCTCCCGAAGCTCCTGCCTCAGATGACGGGAGCGGGGCGATCGAACATTGCGGTGACGCTGATCAACCTTTCGGCCGGTCTTGTCATCCGGCTGGCCGCTCGGGGCGGCGGCAAACCTTAGTGACTCCTTAGGATCCGCAGGCTCCACCTGAATCCCCCTCTGGAGGAAACCCCTCATGCTCACCCATTCCACCCGGCGCTGGCTCGCCGGACTGGGCGTAGCAGGCGCGTTCGTCGCCGCCTCCGCCAGTCCGGCCGTCGCCCAAGAGGCCAAGCCTCAGCTCAGCATCTACTTCGGCGACAACACCATCGCCACCGACACGACCGGCAAGATCGACGGCACCATCCTCTACAGCACCGCGCCCGTTGTGCTGCAGGGAGTGACGGTTCGGTACGACTACCGCGACCTGGCCGGCAAGGCGACTCTCACCGAGGAGGGTGAGTCGGCCGACGACTGCACCTCCCCCGAGAAGGGCATCCTGGTCTGCACCGAACGCTTCGAGGTCGGGATCGAGGACGGTTGGGGCCTCGGCGGCCTGGCACCAGTGGTGATCGCGCCGACTGATGCCGCCAAGGAAGGCGACGTCGGCGCACTCAAGGTGACTCTCTCGGCGGACGGATTCGACGCCGTCAGCCACGAGGCAAAGGTGCGTGTCGGCGAGGGTGTCGACCTCGCCGGAGCTGACCCCGTTGCGGTGTCCGGCAGGCCGGGTGCGAAGATCAGCGCCCCTTTGAAGGTGTCGAACGCAGGAGAGACGCCGGCCAAGGGCGTCAGCGTCGTCTTCTTCAACGACTACGGCATCCAGGCCGACAAGCGATACAGCAACTGCACGTACGTCGACAACTCACTGCGCAGCTGCACCTTCGACCAGGAACTGGCGAAGGGGGCAAGCTACAGCACTCCGCTCGAGTACCGGATCGCCAAGGACGCATACGCCCCGGGCTTCGAATACGGCGAGCACAACTGGATGACCATCGCGGAGTACGAGGACTTCCGGTCGTACCTGGAAACCAACGGCTTCTCGCTGGGCAAGCCGGGTGACGGCGACGTGCTGACCCTGAGCGAGGCCGGCAAGTCGGCACGCGGTGTCCAGGCGGACAAGAACCCGGACAACAACTGGTCCCACGTCGAAGTCACGGTCACCGGCAAGAACGGCACCGATCTGGCCGCCATCGGCGACAACGTGAAGGGCGCGGCGGGCGCCAAGGTGACCGCCACTGTCGGCTTCCGCAACAACGGTCCAGCCACGCTGGACTACACCCGGGGGAACTCCTCGGTCACGCACATGACCGTCGGCATCCCCACCGGGGTCACCGTCGTCGAGGCGCCGGAGACCTGTGCGCCGGTCGAGGGCGACCAGTACGGCGAGCTGGGCGAAGTCGGCGGCCGGCAGTACCGGTGCATCCCCTCGCCGTTCATCAAGGCCGGCGACGAGGAGAAGGTGACCTTCGGGCTGCGCATCGACAAGGTCATCCCCGACGCTGCAGGCACCGTGAAGGTCAACGTTCCGTGTGAGTGCGACGGCGGCTTCTACGCCGACCTGAAGCCGGCCAACGACACCGCGAAGATCCTGGTGAACGCGACCGGCGGCGACGGCGGCCAGGGCGGCGGCGATGACGACGGCGGGCTGCCGGTCACCGGTCAGTCCACCGGGCTGATCGCCGGCCTCGGCGCGCTGCTGCTCGCCGCGGGCGTCGGCGGCTACCTGGTGGCCAAGCGCCGCCGGACCCGCTTCGTCGCCTGATCCACCCCGCACCACCGGTGCCCCGTCGACCACCCGGTCGGCGGGGCACCGTCGTCGCTGGGCATGAACCCGGTCCGGCGCGTCCGGCGACCACGGCTTCGGTACCCTTTGTGGCCGTGGACACAGCTGAGAAGACCCGCACGCTCGCGGAGAGCGTCGCCCTGAACCCGCTCGACCCCAAGGAGCTGTTGCAGACCTTCGGGCTGATCGGCGTCTGGGTGATCCTCTTCGCCGAGACCGGCCTGCTGGTGGGCTTCTTCTTCCCCGGCGACTCGCTGCTGTTCCTGGCCGGGGTGGCCGCCTCGCCGGTGGCGGACGCCATCTTCGGCGACGGCACCCGGCTCTCCCTGGTCGGCCTGCTGATCGGCGGCCCGATCTGTGCGATCGTCGGCGCCCAGCTGGGGCACTGGCTCGGCGCACGGTACGGCCGGCGGATGTTCGAGCGGCCCAACTCCCGGCTCTTCAAGAAGGAGTACGTGGAGAAGGCGGAGTACTACTTCCAGAAGTTCGGCCCGGCGAAGGCCGTGGTGCTGGCCCGCTTCATCCCGATCGTCCGGACGTTCCTCAACCCGGTCGCCGGAGCGTTGGGCATGCCGGCCCGGCAGTTCCTGCTCTGGAACGTCGTCGGCGCGATTCTCTGGGTGGACGGCATCCTGCTGATCGGCTACCTGCTGGCGGAGCAGATCTACCAGGCCATCGGGGACAAGATCGACCACTACATCCTGCCGGTGGTGGCCCTGATCATCGTGATCTCGGTGTTGCCGATCTTCTTCGAGTTCCTCCGCGACCGGCGGGCCCGCAAGCGTGGCGAGGCCGTCGCGGTGGTTGCGGCCGCCAGTGCCGTCGGTGCGGTCGAAGCGGTCCGCGAGACGTTCGACCACGACGAGCACCCGCACGGCCGCCGGCGCCCGGAGCACGGCCAGGAGCGCTGAACCTCGGATACGACGACGGCCGGCCCCCTGGTGAGGGGGTCGGCCGTCGGCATGTCGGACCCGGCCTCCGGCGGTGCGGCCGGGGACGAGCAGGCGTCACCGAGCGGTGGCGCCACCCCTGGCTCGCCACCGAACACCATCCCGGCGCGGGACGGTGTGCAGCGCCTGCTTCAGCGGGCCTTCTTGGTGGCCCGCTTGCGCGGCGGGGTCAGCAGGTCGGCGATCGTCGCGATCGCACTCGGGACCAGCCGGTAGTACGCCCAGACACCGCGCTTCTCCCGCTCCAGCAAGCCGGCCTCGGTGAGGATACGCAGGTGGTGACTGACCGTCGGCTGAGAGAGGCCGAGGGGTGCCGTCAGGTCACAGACGCACGCCTCGCCCTCAGGGGCCGACTGGATCAGGCTGAGCAGCCGCAACCGAGCGGGATCGGCAAGGGCCTTGAGGACCCCCGCGAGACGCTCGGCATCGGCACGTTCGATCGGCTCGCCGGCAAGCGGCGAGATCTGAGGCATAGTCATTTCGGCCAACGCAGTTCCCACGTATTCCATCCTTCCACCAGCAGCATCGATCCGCCTGCATATCAGCAGATCCGAATCGGCAAACTTTTACGCCACAAGGCCGAGGTCAGCCAACGTATAGGCCGCCCGGTACGGCAATCCGGCGGCTCGCACCGCGTCGCCGGCGCCTCGATCAACAATAACCGCCACGCCCACGACTTCAGCTCCGGCCTCACGAAGCGCCTCGACGGCGGTCAACACACTTCCGCCTGTCGTGGACGTATCCTCCACCGCCAACACTCGGCGGCCGACCACCTCCGGTCCCTCGATCCGCCGTTGTAGACCGTGGGCCTTACCCGCCTTGCGCACCACAAAAGCGTCCAGGGCCCGACCGGTCGGAGCAGCGGCGTGCAGCATCGAGAGCGCGACGGGGTCCGCGCCCAGGGTGAGACCGCCGACGGCGTCGTACTCCCAGTCGGCGGTGAGGTCGAGCAGCACCCGACCGACCAACGGAGCGGCCTGGTGATGGAGCGTGACGCGACGCAGATCGACGTACCAGTCTGCCTCCCGCCCCGAGGAGAGCACGACCCGTCCGTGGACCACAGCCAGGTCGGTAATGAATTTACGCAGGTCGTCGTGGTCCCCCATGGCGATAGAGGTTACTGCGCAAGTCTGAACGCCGTGTGTGGGGTCCACCCTGATCAGCCCGGTGGGGGACAGATGGTTGGCGATGTTCGACTACGCTCAGCAATCGGCTCGGTTGCGGCGAGACAACGTGCCGGCACCGGCGCCGGGAGGCCGGGCGCCCGTACAGGCTCAGCGCTCGTCGCGACCGATCCTGCCGCGGGTGTCCCGCGCGACGGCCTGGAGCAGCCTGCGCGGCGCGTGCCGCAGACCGGCGACGGCCACTTTGTACTTCCACGCCGGAATGCTGACCAACTTGCCTTTGCCCAGGTCACGCAAGGCTTCGTCGACCACATCCTCGGCCCGCAGCCACATCCACTCCGGCGTCTTCGACATGTTGATGCCGGCCCGCTGATGGAACTCCGTGCGGGTGTAGCCGGGGCAGAGGGCCATCACCCGGACGCCGAAGGGGCGTGCCGACTGGCCCACCGACTCGCTGAAATTGGTGACCCACGCCTTGCTGGCCGAGTAGGTCGACCCCGGCATCACCGCGCCAAATCCGGCGACCGAAGAGACATTTATCACTGCCCCATCGCGCCGTTCGGTCATCGGTCGCAGCGCCGCCAGGGTCAGCCGCATCACCGCGTGCACGTTGAGCCGCAGCAGGCGGGCCTCGTCTTCGGCGGAGGAACGCAGGAACGGTTTGTTCAGGCTGATCCCGGCATTGTTGACCAGCAGGTGCACGGGGCTACCGTCGGCGAGTCGCCGCTCCACCACGGCGCAGCCGTCGTCCGTGGACAGATCCGCAGATATCGTCTCGATCTCGCGGCCGTGCCGGGAACCCAACTCGGCGGCCAGCTCGGTCAACCGGCCCGCGTCCCGGGCGACCAGCACCAGGTGCCAGCCGTCAGCGGCCAGCCGGCGGGTGAAGGCAGCGCCGATGCCGGCGGTGGCGCCGGTGATCAGGGCCCGTCGCTCGGCGGTCGCGGGGTCGAGCGTCACGGGCGGTCCTCACCTGGGCGGGTACGGGGGCGCGGTCTGCGCCGGCAGGGGCTGGTGCGGTGCGGGCGGGAACCCGGGTGGAGCGGACGGCACGGTCGGCGCTGTCGGGCGGCGTCGACCGAACCAGGCGTTGGCCGCCGGCAGGGCCAGCAGCGTAGCTACCACAAGGTAACCGAGGCCCTGTCCGACGGAAAGCCCCGCGTTGAGCGGGATCCACCACGACGGGTACGCGTCCCCGATCAGGCCCAGCAGTTCGGCGGTCGCCCGCTCACCGGCACCCAGCCGCAGCGGCGCGGCCCGTTCCCCGACGAGCACCGCCACGCTGCAGCAGCCGGCCAGCAGGCCGAGCCCGCAGACGACCCAGGTGGCCACCCGGACGCCGGCACGACCGGCCAGCAGCCCGATAGCCAAGCCGGCGAGCACCAGCGCGGAGAGCGCCGCCACCACCGCCGACACCGCCGCGGACGCGCGCAGCAGGGTCACCACATCGTCGATCTCCTGCGGAGTCGCCGAGGTCTCCCGGGCGGCGATGCGGAAGGCGTCGACCGTGCGGCCGAGCACCGCCAGGTCCACGACGGTGTACGCGAGTGCGACGACCGCCATCACCAGCAGCACGGCCGTGGCCAGCAGGACCACGACGGGCCGGCGCACCGGTGCCGATTCCGGGTACGACACGACGAATCCCTCCGGTAGGCGTCGGGTTGCAACCTACTCGGAGGGATCGTCGGCGTCGTGCTTATCGAGCGGTCAACTCGTCGACGGCGGGGTCGGCCCGGGACGGTCGGCCGGCGGCGTGTCGTCCGGTCGGTCCGTGCCGGACGGGCCCGACGAGGGCGTGGGGCCGGGCGGCGGCGGGTAACCCGGCTCCGACCCGGGCGTCTGACCCGGCGTCGACGGGTAGCCCGGCTCGCCACCTGACGGGTAGCCCGGCTGGCCAGGGGCCTGCGGGTAGCCCGGCTGGCCGGAGGCCTGCGGGTAACCCGGGTAGCTGGCACCCGGGGTCGGCGGCTCCCAACCCGCGGTGGGCTTGCGGAAGAACTCGTTGGCCTTCGGGAGCGCCAGCAGGATCAGCGCCGCGAGCAGCGCGAGCAGGCTGACCACGCCGAGCAGGAGGCTGACCGGGGTGATCCAGGAGGGCAGCGCCTCGTCCAGCCGGCGCTGGATCTCCTCGCCGCTCGGCATGTCGCCGCCGGTGTCCCCGCCGGTGGTGAAGCTGCCGGCGGCACCGCTGAGCAGGGTGCCACCCACGCAGCAGACCATGATGCCGCCGATGATCCAGGTGGTGATCCGGGCGCCGTTGCGGCCCTGGTTGTTGAGCAGGGCCAGCACACCCAGGACGACCGCGAGGAGCAGCAGGAGGATGCTGCTGCCGAGGCCGAAGGCGAAGAAGAAGTCCGCCACCTGGTCGGCGCCGTCGGCGGTACTGCCCTCGTACGCCTCGCGGAGCACGTCACGGGTCTTGCCAAGGGTGGCGAGGGTGAGGATCAGACTGATCACCTGGCACGCCAGGAACAGGAAGAGCAGATAGCTGGAAATCGTCACGATGGACGGCCGCTGACGGGCCGGCGTGCTCTGGGAATCGACCACGATTCTCCTTCCCTTAAGATCGCGCCCACACCGTATCGACAACTGGCCACTCTGGCATGCCGTGGCGAGCCCGGCGCGCCCGTCGGGTCCGGCTCAGCGCTCCTCGGCGGCGGGTTGAATCGTCAGCTCGGTCGGGTCGAGCAGGTCGCCGCGCGCGACCCGCCAGCCCTCCTCGCCGTACGCCTCGAAGGAGAGCCGCGCGCCGCCGCCGGACTGGTAGTCGTGGTAGCGCATCGTTCCGGCCGCCGGCAGCCCGGTCTCGCCGGTAGCGGTGTAGCGCGCCTGCCCGGTCTCGGCCCAGGTGTAGCGCCGCCCGCCGAGGTCGATGGTCGGGGCGCCCGGGGTGACGGTCGCGCCGGGTTCGGCGGTCCAGAGCACCAACTCCAGGTCGGGGCCGTCCTCCACGGACAGGCGGTGGCGGGTGCCGGAGGCGTCGTCGAGCAGGTGCTGCACCCAGCTCCAGTCCCCCTCGACCAGGCGGATCGTGCCGCTCACCGCGTACTCCCGCTCGCGGATCCGCACGCGGTCGCCCGGGGCCAGACGGTGCGGACCACCGCGCGCCGGTCGTCCGGTGGGCACCGCACGGCCGGGCCGGGTAGCCGCCCGCCGCCCGGCCCGCACGACGATCACGAGCACGACCACCGCCAGTACGGCCACCGCCGCCACCAGGTACGTCACCGACCGGTCCACCGACCACCTCCCCAGGTACGTCGGCGCAGACGGTAACAACCCCCGACACCGGAGCGACTCGCGTCGTGACGGAAAGCTCAGCTACTGACAGCGGCCGGGGTATCGCAAGGCGTGGCCGGCTGCGCTGTGGACAGCCCAGCGGATCGCCCTCGATCGATCATGCCGCGGCCAGGCGTTGGGTGGCGTAGTCGCCGAGGGTCGTCCGCCCCATCACGCAGCCCACGAAGGTGGTGAACTCGGTCCGGTCGTCCCGCAGCGACGTCCAGGCCGCCCGGGCCGCCGTCGGATCGAGCCGCTCCAGCAGAGTGGCGGCGTACGCCCGGCCGGCGGGTGAGCCCTCGGCCAGCACCCGGTCGAGCTGCCGGCGTACCTCCTCGGGGTGGTCGTCGAGGGCGGCCTCGACCCGGTGGTACGCCTCGGTCACCGGCAGCACCTCGCCCGCGAACCCGACGCCACCAAAGGCGAGCGTATCGGCGGCAACCAACTCGTCGGCGGCCGCGCCCAGTTCCCGTTCCCACTTCTTCCCGATGCCGAACATGCCCCCATCCTTTCCC
>NZ_RCVJ01000210.1 GCF_003667505.1 Micromonospora sp. BL4 | reverse complement strand
GTCAGCTGCCTGGGCGGGGGAAGGCTACTGGGCTGCGGAGGCCGTCGCGGCCTACGGCGCGGATGCCGAAGAAGACGTTGTCCTTGGACAGGTCGATGCTGACCTGGGTGACGTCGCCGACCGGGATCACCCGCTGCCACTCGGCGGCGGTGGTCTCGCGCCACAGCACCTCGTAGCCGGCCAGGTCGGGCTCGGTGCCGCGCTGCCAGCGCAGCGTGGTGTTGTTGGTCAGGTCGGTGGTCACGATGATGGCGCCCTTGGGCGTGCCGGGCGCCTGGGCCAGCGACCACAGCGCCGCGCCGTTGACCCGGGCCACCCGGGCGATGTACGCGAAGTCGCAGAACTCCGGCAGGTCACCGAACTGCTGCCCGTCCTCCACCCGGATGTCCTGGTGCTGGTGGGCGAAGTCCTCGTTCGGCTCGGTGAACCGCGCCGCCGGCCAGCCCTCCCGCAGGAACGAGATGTGGTCGCTGCCGCGCAGGTAGCGGTCCCGCCGGTAGATGACCCGCACCCGCATCCCGGTGGCGTCGTTCTCCGCCACGTCCCGCACGAACCGGGCGAGCTGCCGCGACGACGAGTCGTTCTCGCCGCCGACGGACTGCCGGGTGCTCGCCTCCGCCGGGGTCTCCGCCGTCGGCACGCCCTCGGCGAACAGTCGCACCGCGTACGGGTCGCGGGTGCCGTCGTCGGCCGTGCTGCTGCCGACGATGTCGTCGCTGAACATGCCCTGGACGTCCGCGCCGGCCGCCTTGAGCTGCTGGGCCAGGTACGCCGAGCCGTACAGCCCCTGCTCCTCGGCGGCGACCGCGGCGAAGACGACGGTGGCGGCGGTGGGGCGGGTGGCCATCAGCCGGGCCAGCTCCATGACCACGGCCACCCCCGAGGCGTCGTCGTCGGCGCCGGGCGAGTCGCTGACCGCGTCCATCACGTCGGAGACCCGGGAGTCGTAGTGGCCGGTCACCACGTAGGTGCGGTTCGGCGAGGTCGTTCCGCGCAGGGTGGCCACCACGTTGGTGATCCGGGTCGCGGTGGGGATCCGCGACGCCGGCTGCTGGATGTACGACTGGAGCTCCACGGTCATCCGGCCACCGGAGGTCGCCGCGTACTCCTGGAGGCGGGCGAAGATCCAGTCGCGGGCGGCGCCGATGCCCCGCTGCGGGTCGTCCTGGCTGGAGAGGGTGTGCCGGGTGCCGAACGCGGCCAGCCGTCGGACGATCGCCTCGATCCGCCGCCGATCGACCTGGCGGAGCAGGTCGCGCAGTTCATGGTCGGGGCGCTGCGGGCGCAGCGGGCGGCCCGGGCCGGACGGCGCGGAGTCGGCGATGGCCGGCGCGGCGAGCGCGGGCACCGCCACGGTGGCGGCGGTCGCCGCGGTGGCGGCGGCCGATGCGGACAGGAAGGTGCGGCGAGTGGACCTCGTGGGTCGGTCGCCGGTGTCGTCAGATCCCATTCCGGCATCCTCCCCATCGATGGCGGTCCCTGTCCATATCACCGGACGTGGATGTTCCGTGGCTTTCACCCGGACCGGGTGATGACACCCGGTGTCCACCCTTCCTACGGTGGGTGGCATGGCTGTGGTGCGCGCGACCCCCGCGGATCCGACCCCCGGAATGCTGCCGGAGGCGCCCGGGGAGGGTGGTGACCAGCGGGCCATGCCGCCCGAGCTGGGCTCGAACGCGCTCGCGGTGCTCAGTGGGCCCACGTTCATGTACTCCAACCCGTCCGGAGACGTGCCTCCGGGCAGCATCGGGGGCCTGGTTCACCTGGACACCCGACTGATCAGCGGCTGGACGCTGACGGTCAACGGCGGCGAGCTGCTGATGTTGCGGGCCGAGACCATCGACCACTACTCGGCGCAGTACGTGCTCGGCAACCCCGAGCTGCCCGATCTGCCCCCGAACAGCCTCGGCCTGCGGCGGCTGCGCTACGTCGGCGACGGCTTTCACGAGCGGGTGGAGCTGGCGTCGTTCCGGCCGGAGCTGGTCCGGGTGGAGCTGCGACTTGCCGTCGCCGCCGACTTCGCCGACCTGTTCGAGGTCAAGTCGGTCGTCCGGGACCGTTCCGCGGAGATTGTTCGCAACCACGCCGCCGACGGGTCCGAGCTGTGCTTCTCCTACCAGCACGGGGACTTCTCGGCGCAGACCCGGGTCTGCTGCTCCATTCCGGCGGACCGCATTGAGGGGGACGAGCTGGTCTGGGACCTGCACCTGCGTCCGCGCCAGGAGTGGAAGGTCGATCTGCACGTGCCGCTGCCGTCCGGGATGGGCGTGGTCGAGCCGGTCCGCGGCGACATCGCCGACGTGATCCACCGCCGTGCCGACGACCCGCTACGGCGGTGGACCGAGGAGCGGGCGGTGCTGCGGTGTGACAACCAGGCGCTGGAGCGCACCGTGCGCCAGTCTCGTGACGACCTGTCCGCGCTGCGGCTGGACCTGGAGGTCAAGGGCCAGCGGATCATGCTGCCCGGTGCGGGGCTGCCCTGGTTCCTCACCGTGTTCGGCCGCGACACGTTGATCACCGCGTACCAGACGTTGGTCGCCGGCCCGGCGCTGGCCAAGGGGGCGCTGCTCGCGCTGGCCCGGCTTCAGGGCGACAGGTGCGACGACTTCACCGACGAGGAGCCCGGCAAGATCCTGCACGAGGTGCGCAGCGGCGAGCTGACCCGCACCGGCGCCAAACCGTACGGACCGTACTACGGCACGGCCGACGCCACCCAGCTCTGGTTGATCCTGCTCTCCGAGTACTGGCGCTGGACCGGCGACGACGAGACCGTCCAGCACCTGCGCGACAACGCACTGGCTGCGTTGCGCTGGATCGACGAGTACGGTGACCGCGACGGCGACGGCTACGTCGAGTACGCCACCCGCTCGCCCGAGGGGCTGGGCAACCAGTGCTGGCGGGACTCGCCGGACGGAGTCTGCTTCGCCGACGGCCGGATCCCGGTGCTCCCACTGGCCACCAGCGATCTGCAGGGCTACACCTACGACGCGAAGCTCCGACTGGCCGAGCTGTTCGACGGGCCGTTGGACAACCCGGCCCTGGCACTACGGCTGCGCGACGAGGCCGGCACCCTGCATGAGCGGTTCAACCGGGACTTCTGGATCGAGGATCGGGGCGGCTACTACGCGGTGGCCCTGGACGGCGACAAGAACCAGGTCGACGCGAAGACCTCCAACATGGGTCACCTGCTGTGGAGCGGGATCGTGCCACCCGAGCGGGCCGACGCCGTGGTGCGCCAGCTCATGTCACCGGACATGTTCTCCGGTTGGGGCATCCGCACGCTGTCCCGGGAGGAGAACCTCTACAACGCCCTCGGCTACCACCTGGGCACGGTGTGGCCGCACGACAACTCGATCGCCGTGCTCGGCCTGGCCCGCTACGGCTACCGGGCGGAGGCGAACCGGATCGGCCTGGCGATGTTCGACGCGGCCGAGCAGTTCGGTCACCGGCTGCCGGAGGCGCTCAGCGGCTATCCGCGGGACCGGCTGCTGTTCGCCGTGCCGTACCCGACCGCGTGCAGCCCACAGGCCTGGGCGGCCGGCGCTCCGCTGGCGCTGGTCCGCGCGATGCTGGGGCTCGACCCACAGCAGGGGCGGCTGGCGGTCGATCCGGACATCCCGGCCGAACTGGGCCGGGTCACCGCCGATCGGTTGCGGGCCTTCGGCCAGGAGTGGGGGCTGGAGGCGGTGGGCACCAGGGGACACGTTTGGCTCCAGCCGAGCTGAGGACGGCCCGACGGGCAGCCGCGTTCGACGTTTGTCCCGGGCTTCGGCGGGAAACGGGCCGCAATGACGAAACCTCGTGTGGTGATCGTGGGGGCCGGGTTCGCCGGTTACCACGCGGCGAAGACGTTGAGCCGCCTCGCCCGGGACCGGGCCGAGATCGTGCTGCTGAACTCCACCGACTACTTCCTCTACCTGCCGTTGCTGCCCGAGGTGGCCGCCGGTGTGGTCGAGCCCAAGCGGATCGCGGTGCCGCTGACCGGGACGCTCAAAGGTGTGCGGGTCGTGATCGGCGAGGCGGACCACGTGGACCTGCAGAACCGCTGGGTGGGCTTCACGCAGCCGGAGGGGGACCAGAACCGGCTGGCGTACGACCGGCTCGTGCTCGCCGTGGGCAGCGTCAACAAGCTGCTGCCCATCCCCGGGGTGACCGAGTACGCGCACGGCTTCCGTGGCCTGCCCGAGGCGGTCTTCCTGCACGACCACGTGATCCGCCAGATCGAGTTGGCCGAACAGGCCGAGGACCCGGCCGAGCAGCGGGCCCGGTCCACCTTCGTGGTGGTCGGCGCGGGCTACACCGGCACCGAGGTCGCCGCGCACGGGCAGCTGTTCACCGACGCGTTGCAGGCCCAGCGGCCCCGGCTCACGGTCCGTCCCCGCTGGATGCTGCTCGACATCGCCCCCCGGGTGCTGCCGGAGCTGGACAAGCGGATGTCGCAGACCGCGCACAAGGTGCTCGACCGGCGCGGGGTGGACGTGCGGATGGGCACCTCGGTGGCCGAGGCGACCGCCGACGGGGTGAAGCTCACCGACGGCGAGTACGTGCCGACCTGCACCCTGGTCTGGTGTGTGGGGGTGCGCCCCGACCCGTTCGTCAGCGAGCTGGGCCTGCGGACCGAGAAGGGCCGCCTGGTGGTCGACGAGTTCCTCACCGTCCCCGGCTACCCCGAGGTGTACGCCTGCGGCGACGCCGCGGCAGTGCCCGACCTGACCCGCCCCGGCCAGGTCTGCACGATGACCGCCCAGCACGCCCAGCGGCAGGGCAAGCGCGTGGCGCACAACATCGCCGCGTCGTACGGGTTCGGTCAGCGCAAGCCGTACAAGCACCACGACCTGGGCTGGGTGGTCGACCTGGGCGGCAAGGCCGCGGCGGCGAACCCGTTGCACGTGCCGCTGGCCGGGCTGCCCGCGAAGGCGGTCACCCGCGCGTACCACCTGATGGCGATGCCCGGTAACCGGACGCGGGTCAGCGCCGACTGGGCGCTGGACGCCACACTGACCCGGCCGGCGGTCCAGCTCGGCCTGGTCCCGGCGAACGCGGTCCCGCTGGAGAGCACCTCACCCGAGGTCGCGGCCCGGTCCCGCTGACGCCGGCGGGTCGGGGCGCAGCCGGGCCGGGCCGTACTCGCGCAGCAGGGTCTGGACGATGCCGGCGGCGGGGATGGCCAGCAGGGCGCCGAGCAGGCCGGCCAGCTCCGCCGCGAGGAGCACGCTGACCAGTACGGTCAGCGGGTTCAGCCGGACCGCGCGGGCCAGGATGAGCGGCTGGAGCAGATGGTTCTCCACCTGCTGATAGACCACGAAGAAGACGAGCACCACCACGCCGGCGGTGGGGGAGTGCAGGAAACCGGCCCCGGCCGCTATCACCGCTCCCAACGTCGCCCCGACCAGCGGTATCAGGTCGGCGACCGCCACCAGCAGGGCGATCACGGCGGCGAACGGCACCCCGGTGAGAGCGAGCACCACGAAGGTCAACACACCGCAGATCACGCTGATCACCAGGTTGCCGGTGAGGTAGCCGGTGACGGCCCGCGACACCTCGCGGCCCACCCGGCGCAACCGCTCGCGCTGGCCGTCCCCGGCCGCCGCGAGCACGCGGCTGGTGATCCGCGGCGCCTCCAGCACCATGAGGTACGCCAGCACGATGACCGTGACCAGCCCGGCGACCGTCTCCACGACACCGCGCAGCACGCCGACCGCCGGCTCCCGCAGCCGGGTGCCGAAGGTGCGGAGCTGTTCGGAGTGTTCGGACACGTACCGCCGGGCGCCGGTGCGCTCCACCAGGTGCCCCAGCGGGCCCCGACCGGCGCGCGCGTCGCGCAGCAGCTCCGGCGCCCGCTCGGCGAACCGGCCCAGCTCGTTGATCAGCGGTGTCAGGATGACCGCGGCCAGGATCGCCAGCACCACGAACGCGGCGAGGAACACCAGCAGCGTGGCCAACGCCCGCCGCCGCACGAACCGGCGTTGGAGCCGGTCCACCAGCGGCTTGAGCGCGACGGCGAAGAAGGCGGCCACCACGGCCCAGACCAGCACCCGGCGGGTCGCGTACACGAAGGCCAGCGCGAACGCGGTCGCCAGCACCAGACCGATCACGATCAGCGTCCGGCGTGCGGTCGCCCGCGTGTCGGCGTTGCTCATCCGGCGCGGCTTCCCCACGGTCACCTCCGGAAACCCGCGCACGCACGGATCACCCGGTGGTGTGCGGTCGGCCCAGCGTCAGGTGATCATTTCGGTGCGGGGTTGTCGGCGTCCGTGACCGGTCGGGCGCCGGCGACGAAACCGTCCAGCGCGGCGGCGTGCAGCAGACCGCCGGGCACCGGGTCGCGCAGGGCGGCCACCGCCAGCCGGCCGACCGGCAGCCCGCCGGGCCGGGGTGTCGCGGCGAGCACCAGGTTGCCGTAGCGCCGGCCGCGCAGCATCCGCCGGTCGCCGAGCACGCACACGTCGCCGAAGACCGCCCGCAGCGTCGCCACCTGTACGCGGGTGCCGACCAGTGGCGGCAGGTCGGTGACGTTGACCAGGTACAGCCCGTCCGGGCGCAGGGTGCGGGCCACCTCGGCGGCGAACTCCACGGTCCGCACGTGTCGTGGCATCCGGGCCGCCCGGTAGATGTCGGCGACCACCAGGTCGTACCGGCCGGGCGGGCTGGCGGCGACCGCCTCCCGGGCGTCGGCGACCTCCACCTCCACGTCGGGCGGCAGCACTGGCAGCTCCCGGGCGACCAGTTCGACCACCGCCGGGTCCCGCTCGATGACGCGCTGCGCAGAGCCGGGCCGGGTGGCGGCCAGCCAACGGGGCAGCGTCAGCGCGCCGCCGCCCAGGTGCAGCACGTTCAGCGGGTCGCCCGGCGGGGCAGCGAGGTCCACGGCTGAGGCGATCCGCCGGACGTACTCGAAGTGCAGGTGCCGGGGATCCTCGACGTCCACGTACGACTGCTCGACGCCGCCGGAGAGCAGCATCCGCCCGGTCCGGCGAACCGGATCGGCGACCAGTTCCAGCCGGTCGGCGGCGCGCTTCATGTCCGGCACGCTAGCCGAGCCGCCGGAGCACGCCGCCCGTGGCCCGGCGAGCCGGGCCGGCCCTGGCCAGGCGCGCGACGCCGGCCCGGCCGACTCGGCACCGGCGGGCCGCTGTGCCCGGTCAGCCGCCGGCCATCCCGGCGCCCACCTCGTCGATCGCGTCGTCGATCCGGTGGGCGAGGTCCACGTCGAGCGCGGTCACCCCGTCCGCCTGGTTGGTCCGCACGGTCAGCACGGCGGCCGTGCCTCCGGGGCGCCCGATGCTCGGCGCGCGTCCGGTCTCCTCGCGCAGCTGGTCGAGCCGGTCGAGCACCCGGTCCAGGTTGTCCGGCGGCAGGGCGACCACCCGGTACAGGGCGTCGCTGTCGCCGGCCCAGTACGGCAGGTCGTCCAGCGCCGCCCGCAGCTCGGCCGCGTCCAGGGTGGGTGTGGTGGTGGAGGCGCCGATGAGGCCACCACCGGCCTCGGGCGGGTTCAACAGGTCCCGCAGGCCGTCGGGCACGTGCAGCGACTCGACCAGGTCGCCGTCCTGCGCGGCGAGCGCGGCGAGCGTCGCCTCCGCCTGGTAGCGGGCCTGCTCCGGGGTACGGCCGCTGATCCGGCCCACCTCGGCCAGGAAGCCGGGCAGGTCGCGGTGTCGCTCGACGCCGTCGACGGGCAGCACGTCGTGCAGTGAGGTCGGCACCGCCGTGAGCAGCCGCTGCCGTTCCGCGGCCTCCAGTGCGAAGGCGAGGACCAGCACGGTCGCCTCGGTGCCGACCTTGGCCGTCTTGAAGTCGACCCCGGCCCGACGTCGGACCTCATCGACCAGCTCGTGATAGCCCAGGGTGCTGGTGCCCGCCGCGCCGACCGGTGGGGACGGCTGCGGCCGGGGATTGTCCGGCACGCCGAGCGGCGGCGGAGCCGGTCCACCGCGCGTGCTGTCCTGTTTCCGGTGTCCGGCCGCGGCCGGTCCGGCCCGCTTGCCCTGATCGAGGCTCGTGAGCTGCTTGGACGCGCTCAGGCTGGCACCGAACTCACTGGGCTGACGACCCTGTTCGCGGGCCTGCCGGGCCATCGCCCGGCGCCGCTGGTTGTCGCCCTCCATCTGCTTGCGCATGGTGACACCCCTTCCGCTGGGGATCGTGCCTGCGTCCGTCGCCTTCCCGCCGTCCCGGGCACCGAAACGAACGCTGCCGGGGCGGGCCGGCCGGGCATCGCCGGGCTTCATCCGGGGCGGGTGATGGGCGCTCACCCGCCCGGCCCGCAGGATCAGTTCAGGACCGGAGTTCTTCCGAGGTACGCGGAAGGAAGGTCGTCATGAAACAGATCGTCGAGATCGTCCCCGCCCGACCCGGTTGGTACGCCCGCTGGCAGCTCACGCCCGACGCCACCCGGTGTTACGCGGTGAGCCTGTGGGCGCTGCTGGAGGAGGCCGACGGGACCGGCCGCGAAGTGGTCGGCATGGACTGCATCGGCCAGTGGCCGGGCGCGGACGACAACGAGTCCGGTGGGGATTTCGTCCGCTATCTGTACCAGACGCCCGATTCGGGGACCCCCGAGGACGCCGACCCCGCGCCGCCCGGCGAGCTTCGCGAGAGCGGCCCCCGGCTCCAGCCGATGACCGCGCCCTAGACATTCCTCCGGCCCCCGACCCCAGGTCCCAGGGTCGGGGGCCACCCCCCTTTCCGGGGGCGGCCCGCTGTGCGCCGATCAGCCG
Organism: Micromonospora sp. BL4; assembly: GCF_003667505.1. Taxonomy (GTDB): domain Bacteria; phylum Actinomycetota; class Actinomycetes; order Mycobacteriales; family Micromonosporaceae; genus Micromonospora. The sequence continues at coordinate 5,522 of NZ_RCVJ01000210.1, read as the reverse complement.
ATCGCGCGCAGGTCGTCCTCGGCGTGTTCCACGGTCAGCAGCTCAGTCAGCCCGGTGCGGTCCAGCAGCCGTTGGAGCTGCGGGCTGACCCCGGTCAGCCGGATCGTCCCGGCGGCGCGGTGCACCATGACCAGGGCGCTGAGCCCGGACGAGTCGCAGAGGCCCACGCCGGCCAGGTCGACCGTCAACTGCTGGTGGTCGCCGCCGCGCAGCTCGGCCGCCGCCGCGACCAGGTCGGGCGCGCTGTCGTAGTCGAGGTCGCCGGCCAGCCGCAGCCGAACGAGTCCGCCATCGAGCCGGCTCACCTCGATGGTCAACAGCTGTGGGGCCATCCCGTTATGGTCGCAGCAGACGGGCCGAACGCAAATCCAGGGGGTCGGAACGCGCCGGTCGGTGGGTCGACGACCGGGCCTCCCAACTGCCGTGAGGTGCCGCTTCCGGCCGCCCGGCGTAGGGTGGCGGGACAGTACTGACCACGGACGCCGGTTCCGGTGCGGGTCGCGGACGACAAGGAGCGAGGCTCAGCTGGTGACTGCTGCCGACGTCAGGGACTTCGACCCGGGCGACGGACGGATCTCCACGCCGAGTACCAGACGGGCCCCGGCGTGGTCCGCCGCCGCGCCGGTCCGGCCGACGGCCGCCCTGCCGCCGCTGGCCCCCGACCGCGGTCAGGTCCCGCCCGACTGGTCCGAGGTCGTCGAGCACTTCCGTGAGGGTCTGGTCGTCTGCGACGCCGACGGTGTCGTGCGGCACATCAGCCCGGTGGCCGTGCGGTTGCTGCCCGAGGTGGTGCCCGGCGAGCTGCTCGCCGCGGCCGGCGTACGCGGGATGAGCGACGGGATTCCGGGGGCCTTCACGCATCGCGGACGCCGGCTCACCGCCCGCTGCGTGCCCCTCTCCGGCGGCCGCTGCTGCTGGTACGTCGAGGACGTCACCGAGAGCGTCAGCCGTGCCGACGCGCTCCTCGCCGAGCGGGCCCGCTCGGCCTTCCTGGCCGTGGTGGGCGACAAGCTGGGCAACCCTCTGCACCCCGACCGCGCCGCCGCGGCGGTCGTCCGGCTCACCGTGCCGTCGTTGGCCGAGGTGGCCGTCCTGGTGCTCGCCCCGCGCTCGGGACGGGCCCGCTGGTGGCGGGCCTCGCGGGTGGACGACGAGACGCCGATGGTGGACAGCGGCGTGCTGGCCGGCGGCGATCTGCCCACGGCCATCGCCGACGGGCTGACCGGCATCGAGCCGCACGCGGTGGACTGGCTGGTGGAACAGGCGGTCGACGCGGGGTGGCTGCCCGGCCTCCCCGGCGTCGAGAGCGCCGCCCGGGTCGTCCCGCTGCCCGGCGGCGACACCCCGGTCGGGGTGCTGCTGGTGGCCCGCCGCGCGACCCGCCCGTACGACGAGGACGACGTGGAGCTGATCCGCGCCTTCGCGGCCCGGGCCGGAGCGGCGTTGACCACCGCGCTGCTCTACCGCGACCAGGCCGAGGTGGCCGACACCCTTCAGGCCAGCCTGCTGCCGGTAGAGCCGGCCGAGACCGCCGGCGTGCAGTGGGGCACCGCGTACCGGCCGGCGCAGGCGGGGCTGCGGATCGGCGGCGACTTCTACGGCTCGCACCGGCTCGCCGACGGCGGCTCGCTGTTCTTCCTCGGCGACGTCTCGGGCAAGGGCGTCGAGGCGGCGGTCTTCACCGGCCAGCTGCGCCAGTGCCTCCAGGCCCTGCACCGGGTGGAGTCCCACCCCGGGCGGCTGCTGCGGCTGCTCAACGACGCGCTGCTGGAGACGACCCAGGCGCACGGCCAGGGCCGGTTCGCCACCATCGTGCTCGGCGTCGCCCGGCCGGAGCGCGAGGGTGGTCTCACCCTCACCCTGGCCGGCGGCGGGCACCTGCCGCCGCTGGTGCTGCGCGCCTCCGGCGAGGTGGAGACCGTGCCGCTGCGCGGCATGCTCATCGGCGTGGTGCCGGACCAGCGCGTCGGCGAGGTGACCGTCCGGCTGGCCCCGGGCGAGACCTGCCTGCTCTACAGCGACGGGGTGACCGAGGCCCGTGGTGGCCGCCGTGGCGACGAGCAGTTTGGCCCAGAACGGCTCGTCACCGCGCTCACCGGTTGCCAGCGGATGCCCGCGCCGGCGCTGGCCGAGCGGGTCGAGCAGGTCACCTGCGACTGGCTGGCGCACGGCGACCACGACGACATCGCGGTGCTGGCGCTGCGCGCGGTCGGCCCGAGCGGACGACCGTCGCGGCATCTGCACGCCGTGCCCGCACCGGCCGACCCCGACCAGCAGAGGGAGACCGGAGCGTGACCGCGCCGTCCACCGCAGCCGACCTGACCGACGTCTACCCCGCCTATCTGGATCACCTCGCCGACGCCGACGAGTACGGCGCGGTCGACGTGGCGCTCGGCCTGCTCGACGCGGGCCTGCCGGCCGAGCGGGTGCTGCTTGACCTGGTCGCGCCGGCCCAGTCGGAGGTGGGCGAGCGGTGGGCACGCAACGAGTGGAGCGTCGCCCAGGAGCACGCGGCCACCCACATCAGCGAGCGGGTGGTGGCGGCGGTCGCCGCGCACGCCAACCCGCGTCCGACCGGCGGGCGGGTCGTCGTGGCCTGCATGGACGGTGAGTGGCACGCGTTGCCGCCCCGGCTGGTGGCCGAGGTGCTGCGGCTGCGCGGATGGCAGGTGACCTTTCTGGGCGCGAGCGTCCCGGCGGCGCACCTGGTGTCGTACCTGCACCAGCACGACGCGCACGCGGTGGCGCTGGCCTGCGCGCTGCCGGTACGGCTGCCGCACGCCCACCGCATGATCGAGGCGTGCCGCCGCTCGGACGTGCCGGTGGTGGTCGGCGGGCGCGGGTTCGGTGCGGACGGCCGGTGGGCACGCCGGCTCGGTGTGCCGTGGGCGGCGGACGCGCCGGCGGCTGCCGAGCTGATCGCCGACGAGCGGGCGCTGCGTCGGGTGCCGCCGGCGCAGCTGTCGCACCTGGCCGACGACGAGTACGCCAGCCTGGTCCGGCGCCGGGCTGAGCTGATCGACGGCGCGCTGGCCGACCTGCGCGAGCGGGTGCCGGCGACGCGGGCCTACACGGCCGCCCAGCTCGACTCGACCGTGAGCGACCTGGGCCACATCGTCGACTTTCTGGCCGCCGCGCTCTACGTCGACGACGCCTCGCTGTTCACTGAGTTCGTGGAGTGGCTGACGGGGATCCTGACCAGCCGGTCGGTGCCCGCCGCCGCGGTGGACCTGCCCCTGGCACACTGCGCCACCGTGTTGCGCGACTTCCCCCGGGCCGTGCGGGCGCTGACCCTGGGCCGGGCCGCGCTGCTCGGCGCCGCCCGCTGATCGCCGGCCCGCGGCGCCCCCCTGTCGATCACCGCGCCATCGCTGGGCGGCACACCCCTGCTTATACTTGCCGCACTGCAAACGTCCCACCCCAGCGGTGGAGCGAAGGGAGAGCACGGTGACGTTCAGCGTCAGGTACGCCGGGCGCGACGGCGACGGCCACTGCCTGCGGCTCGCCGGTGAGCTGGACCTGAGCACCGCCCCCGAGCTGGCCGCCGCGATCGACCGGCTCGCCGACGCGGGCGAGAGCCGCATCCTGCTCGACCTCACCGACCTCACCTTCTGCGACTCCACCGGGATGGCCGTGTTCGTTCGCGGTGACAACCGGGCGGCCGCCGCGGGTGGCTGGTTGCGGCTCACCGGCGCCACCGGGCGGGTCGAGCGGGTGTTGCGGGTCACCGGCCTCGCCGACGTGTTGCACTACCAACCGGACACCGTCGACCCGGCGTCCCGCGCTGCCCCCTGATGGGCTAGATTTCCCCGCCAACACGGTGACCTTCTGGTCCCGTCCCCGCTGATCCGAGGCAGGTAGTGATGGGCGCAGACAGCCCAAATCCGGTACGCATCCTGGTGGTGGACGACGACCCGGGCGACGTGCTGATGATCGAGGAAGCGTTGGCGGACTCCGACGTGGACAAGGTCATCGACGTGGTGAGCGACGGTGAGGAGGCGATGGAGTTCCTGCGCGCCGAGGGGCGGCACGTGGAGGCGCGCCGGCCGGACGTCATCCTGCTGGACCTGAACATGCCCCGGATGGACGGCCGGCAGGTGCTCGGCGCGGTGAAGCAGGACGAGGATCTGCGGACCATCCCCATCGTGGTGCTGACCACCTCGAACGCGGACACCGACATCGTGGGCAGCTACACGTTGCAGGCCAACGCGTACGTCACCAAGCCGATCGACCTCGACGACTTCAACGACGTGGTGCGCCGTATCGACGAGTTCTTCGGCCGGGTGGTCGTGCTGCCGAAGCGGGGCTGACCTCCCCGGGGCGGAACCCTACGCGCTCTCGCATGCTGAACAATTTTCCCGAACACCCTCGGTCGCTCCGGTCGCGGTCGAGGATCCAGGTGGGGAAGAAACAGCAGCTGCCTGGGGGGCGACAGTATGAGGTTCTCCGTCGTTGAGACCGGTTACGACCAGCGGCAGGTGGATTCCTGCCTGGATGAGCTGGGGATCCGGTTGTCCCGGCTCGCGGCGCGGGCGGAGGGCGCCGCCGGGACCGCCCGGGTCTGGGACGAGATCCGCGAGGAGGCGACCTGGCTCAGCGGGCTGCTCCAGCGGCTGGATCTGGGCGACGCCGCGCGCACCCGGCATGCCGGCGACGCGGTGCGGCGGGAGGCGGCCCAGATTCTGGCCCAGGCCCGGATCGAGTTGGACGAGGCCCGCGAGGAGGCCCGGCAGGTACGCGAGCGGGCGTACGCGGAGGCCATGCAGGCCCGGCGCGACTTCGAGGCGGCGCTGGAGGCTCGCCGACGGCGCGAGGAGCGGGTGGACGAGATCCTCGGCGGGGTGGCCGTCGAGCCGGTGCCCGCGGACACCCCGACCGCGGCGGCGGGCACGGGCGTACCGGCGACGCGGGTGGCCGCCGGTGGCCGGGACGTGGGCCTGGAGCCGCCGGCCGGGCGGGACGGTGCGCACAGCCGCTGACGCGCCGCTGCGGGCTCACACGGCCGCGTCAGGGCCGTTGGCTGCCGCCTCAGGTGGTGAGCGCCGCCGCGACGGTGGTCGCCCGCTCCTCGTGCTGGGCGTACGCGTCGGGGAAGGCGGAGATCTGCACGGCCTGGGCGGCGGCGGTGACGCTCATGTCCTGCCAGCCGGGGATCTCGTTGAGCGCCTCGTAGAAGGCCCGCGCGGCGTACGACGGGCGCATCAGCTCGGCCACCGTGCCCCAGCCGCTGCTGGGCCGCTGCTGGAACAGTCCGACCGAGTCGTGGTCGGAGCCGCTGCCCTGGTTCGGGTACTGCGCAGATTCCGGCAGCACGGAGCTGGCCAGGTTGTAGAGGTTGCTCTCCTGCATGGCGGTGGACAGCGCCACCACCAGCGCCCGGCGCGGCATCTTCATCTCCAGCCCGACGTCAACGATGATCTTGGCGTTGTCCATCTGGGCCTGGTCGAGCCCGGCGACCGGTCGGGGTCGGCGCGGCTTGACGGGCTTCTTCGCCGTCTTGCGCACGGCGGCGCGGGTGGGGG
>NZ_RCVJ01000082.1 GCF_003667505.1 Micromonospora sp. BL4 | reverse complement strand
AACCCGGACCTGGCCGACGACCTGCGCGACGACGACGCCACCTGACGCCGACCCGCCCGCCCGTACCCGAAGGAGGAACGATGTCGTCCGTCGCCGCACCCACCCGCGAGGCCGGGTTGGTCTCCGTGGTCCGTACCCGGGTGAAGCTGGTGGTCTTCGCCGGGCTGACCCTGCTGGCCGCGGCCGCCGGGCTGCCCGGCCGGGTCGTGGTCGCCCTGGGCGTGATCAGCCTGTCGATTCCGCTCGCCGTGGCGGTGGCCGGTGGACGCCGGCTGGCGCGGGAGCTGCTGTTTCCCGTTCGTCGCCCGGAGCCGGGCAGTGGTCTGGGTCACAGCCCGGAACAAGGGGAACGCTTTGTTACTTGAGTGAGACACGCTCAAGTCAACGCGATAGCAGGTGTTCGATGGCAACTCTTCCGGTACTTCCCCTGACCGACACCGTGCTGCTGCCCGGCATGGTCATCCCGGTGACCCTCGACCCGACAACCCAGGCCGCGGTCGACGCGGCCCGCGCGACCGGCGACCGCAAGCTGCTCGCCGTGCCCCGCATCGACGGCGAGTACGGCCCGGTGGGCACCGTCGCCACCATCGAGAAGGTCGGCCGACTGCCCGACGGCGAACCGGCCGCGGTGGTCCGTGGCCTGTCCCGTGCCCGGATCGGCTCCGGCGTGCCCGGCCCCGGCGCCGCGCTCTGGGTCGAGGCGACCGAACTACTCGAACCCGCGCCCGCAGGTCGGGCCCGCGAGCTCGCCCGCGAGTACCGCGCCCTGATGACGTCGGTGCTCCAGCAGCGTGGCGCCTGGCAGGTCATCGACGCCATCGAGCGGATGACCGACCTGTCCGAGCTGGCCGACTCGGCCGGCTACGTCTCCTGGCTGAGCCTGGAGCAGAAGACCGAGCTGCTCGCCGCGCCGGACGTCACCGCCCGGCTGGAGCTGCTGGTCGGCTGGGTGAAGGAACACCTGGCCGAGCAGGAGGTCACCGAGCAGATCAACACCGACGTCCGGGAGGGGCTGGAGAAGTCCCAGCGGGAGTTCCTGCTCCGCCAGCAGCTCGCCGCGATCCGCAAGGAGCTGGGTGAGGACGAGCCGGACGGCTCGGCCGACTACCGGTCCCGGGTCGAGTCCGCCGAGCTGCCGGAGAAGGTCCGCGAGGCGGCCCTGCGCGAGGTCGGCAAGCTGGAGCGCGCCAGCGACGCCTCCCCGGAGGCGGGTTGGATCCGCACCTGGCTGGACACCGTGCTCGAAATGCCGTGGGGCACGCGTACGCAGGACAACACCGACCTGGCCGCGGCGCGGGCGGTGCTCGACGCCGACCACGCCGGCCTGGCCGACGTGAAGGACCGCATCCTGGAGTACCTGGCGGTGCGCAACCGGCGTGCCGAGCGCAACCTCGGTGTGGTCGGCGGTCGCGGCTCCGGCGCGGTGCTCGCCCTCGCCGGTCCTCCCGGGGTGGGCAAGACCAGCCTCGGCGAGTCCGTGGCGCGGGCTCTCGGGCGCAACTTCGTGCGGGTGTCGCTCGGCGGCGTCCGCGACGAGGCGGAGATCCGCGGTCACCGGCGCACCTACGTCGGCGCGCTGCCCGGCCGGATCGTCCGCGCGCTGCGCGAGGCCGGCTCGATGAACCCGGTCGTGCTCCTCGACGAGGTGGACAAGCTGGCCGCCGGCTATGCCGGCGACCCGGCGGCCGCCCTGCTGGAGGTGCTCGACCCGGCACAGAACCACACCTTCCGGGACCACTACCTGGAGGTCGACCTGGACCTGTCCGACGTGCTCTTCCTGGCCACCGCCAACGTGGTGGAGTCCATCCCCGGCCCGCTGCTGGACCGGATGGAGCTGGTCATGCTGGACGGCTACACCGAGGACGAGAAGGTCGCCATCGCCCGGGACCACCTGCTGCCCCGGCAGCGGGAGCGGGCCGGGCTGACCGCCGACGAGGTGGAGATCGCCGACGAGGCGTTGGCGCTGATCGCCGGGGAGTACACCCGGGAGGCCGGCGTCCGGCAGCTCGAACGCGGCCTGGCCAAGATCCTGCGCAAGGTGGCGGTGACCTTGGCGACCGACCCGTCGCCGGTACGCGTCGACACCGACAACCTCGCCGGCTACCTGGGGCGGCCGAAGTTCACCCCGGAGTCGGCCGAGCGCACCGCGGTGCCCGGCGTGGCCACCGGCCTCGCCGTCACCGGCGCCGGTGGGGACGTGCTCTTCATCGAGGCGACCAGCATGGAGGGCGAGCCGGGGCTGACCCTGACCGGCCAGCTCGGTGACGTGATGAAGGAGTCGGCGCACATCGCGCTCTCCTACCTGCGCTCCAACGGGCGTCGGTTCGGCATCGACCCGAACGCCCTGGCGGGACGGCGGATCCACGTCCACTTCCCGGCGGGCGCGGTGCCCAAGGACGGCCCGAGCGCCGGCATCACCATGGTCACGGCCCTGGCGTCGCTGGTCACCGGCCGTCCGGTGCGTCCCGAGTTCGGGATGACCGGTGAGGTGACGCTCTCCGGTCGGGTGCTGCCGATCGGCGGGGTGAAGCAGAAGCTGCTCGCCGCGCACCGGGCCGGCCTCACCGAGGTGATCATCCCGGCGCGCAACGAGCCCGACCTGGACGACCTGCCGACCGAGGTGCGCGAGGCGCTGACCGTGCACACCCTGGCCGACGTGGCCGACGTGCTCGCCCTGGCGCTGCGCCCGGCCGACGTCCCGGCGCTGGACGGTCCGGCGCTCTTCACCGTCTGACGCTCCAACCGCAAGGACCCCCGCCGTCGCTCCGACGGCGGGGGTCCTTCGCGTACGCGCCAGGGTCTACTGTCTCGCTTGAATCCTCAACTACCTCTCCGCCGCGAGGCGTCCCCTGGAGGAACCCCCGTGAACGTGGTGCTCTGGATCATCCAGATCCTGCTCGCTGTCGTCTTTGCCGGCGCCGGCGCGGCCAAGCTGACCCAGCCCAAGGACAAGCTGCGCGAGCTGATGCGGTGGGTGGACCCGGTCCCGCCGACCCAGGTCAAGTTGCTCGGCGCCGTCGAGCTGCTGGCCGCCATCGGGCTGGTGCTGCCCCCGCTCACCGGCATCGCCACCGTGCTCACCCCCCTCGCCGCCGTCGGGCTGGTCATCGTCATGATCGGCGGCATCCTCGTGCACCTGCGCGACATGAGGCAGCAGGACACGCAGGAGCGGCGGCGCATGGAGATCCAGGGCGCGATCACCTGCGCGGTGCTGCTCGTGCTCGCCGCCGTGGTGGCGTGGGGCCGCTTCGGCCCGTACTCCTTCTGATCCATCGCGCCGGCGACCGTCGTACCCCGGCGGTCGCCGGCGGCGCGCTCAGCGCTCGTCGCCGCCGCGGTCGCGGCGCACGGTGGCCTTGCGGCCCTTGATCGTGCTGGAGCGCAACCCCGAGATCACCTCGTCGGCCACGCCCTGCGGCACCTCCACCAGCGAGAACCGGTCGGCGATCTCGATCGAGCCGATGTCCCGGCCACGGATCCCGGTCTCCCCGGTGATCGCGCCGACCAGGTCCTGCGGGCGTACCCCGGCGCGCCGGCCCAGCCCGACGAAGACCTGGACGGTGTTGCCGCCCATCCGTGGCCGACCGCCGCCGCGGCGGTCACCGCCCCGGCCACCGGACTCCGGCCGACCCTCGCGCGGGCCGCGCACCGGCGCCTGCGGGATCTCCTCCTCGTCATCCGAGCCCGGTGAGGTCACCTCGTGGGCCAGCTTCACGGCGGCGAGGGCGACCTCCATCAGGTCGAACTCGTCGGTCAGCGTCTCCACGATGACCCGGTACGGGTCGAGGTCGTCCTCCAGCAGGCTCTCCCGCAGCGCCGCCTGGGTCAGCTCCAGCCGGCGGGTGCGCATGTCGGCCACCGTGGGGATCTTGTCGATGGTGATCCGCTGGCCGGTCACCCGCTCGATGGTCTTGAGCATCCGGTGCTCACGCGGCTCGGCGAGGGTGATCGCCACGCCCTCCCGCCCGGCCCGGCCCACCCGGCCGATCCGGTGCACGTACGACTCGGGCGCCGACGGCACGTCGTAGTTGACGACGTGGGTGAGCTGCTCGACGTCCAGCCCGCGGGCCGCCACGTCGGTGGCGACCAGCAGGTCCGCGGTGCCGGCCCGCAGCCGCCCCATCACCCGGTCGCGCTGCTCCTGGCTCATCCCGCCGTGCAGCGCCTCGGAGCGGTAGCCCCGGCCGTTCATCGTCTCGGTCAGCCGGTCCACCTCCTCCCGGCTCCGGCAGAACACGATCGCCGCGGTGGGCGACTCCACGTCCAGCACGCGGCCCAGCGCGGCCGGCTTGTGCGCCCGCGTCACGATGTACGCGCTCTGCCGCACCCGGGGCGCCGCGCCGGCGACCTGCTGCTCCCGGCCGATCTCGATCCGCACCGGCTCACGCAGGTGCTGGCGGGCCATCCCGTCGATCCGGGACGGCATCGTGGCCGAGAAGAGCACCGTCTGGCGCTGCGCCGGGGCGTGCTCAAGGATCGCCTCGATGTCCTCGGCGAAGCCCATGTCGAGCATCTCGTCCGCCTCGTCGAGCACCACCGTGGCCAGCCCGCCCAGCCGCAGCGTCCCCCGGGCGATGTGGTCGAGGGCCCGCCCCGGGGTGGCCACCACCACGTCCACCCCGCTGTCCAGTGCCCGCAGCTGCCGCCCGATCGGCTGCCCACCGTAGATCGGCAGCACCCGCGCGCCCAGGTCCTTGCCGTAGCGGTGGAACGCCTCGGACACCTGCACCGCCAGCTCCCGCGTCGGCACCAGCACCAGCGCCACCGGGTCCCCGCCGTCGCGGTGCGCCACCATCCGGTGCAGCAACGGCAGCGCGAACGCCGCCGTCTTGCCGGTGCCGGTGGCGGCCTGACCGAGCAGGTCCCGGCCGTCGAGCAGCGGCGGGATCGCCTCCCGCTGGATGGGGGTCGGCTCCTCGTAACCGAGGGCGGCCAGGGCGCCCAGCAGTTCGGCGCGCAGCCCGAGTTCCGTGAAGGCGTGCGCCTCGTCGGTGCCGTCGGGGGTGGTGTCGGTCGGTGCGTCGTGCTGTGCAGGTGCGGAACTCATGTGCCAAGCCTTTCATCACGCCGTCCGGCCCGCTGCGGCGACCGGCACAAGAGCACACCCGGGTCAGTCGCCGCTGCTCAGGATCGCCACGATCATCACCGCGGCGAGGGCCACGTCGAGCACTACGCAGAACTCGGCGTAGCCGCGCGGCACCACCCGGCGGGTGCGGTGGTGCACCACGTCCCAGCCGGCGTGCGCCAGCCACCCGAGCGCCACCAGCCACGCGGCGGCCCGTCCACCGCTCGCGACCGCCACCAGCGTCAGGGCGACCCAGATGACCAGACCGACGAGTTGGGTGGCGAGCACACCCGGCCCGCGCAACGTCCGGCGGAGCGCGCCGACCAGCAGGTAGCCGCCGGGCAGCACCAGCATCGTCCACGGGCTGAGTACGCCGGGGTCGACCCACATGTCCACGGTCAACAGCAGCGCCAACCCGGTCGGCCAGCGGCGGGCGAGCGCCACCACGGCCGGATGCCGGCGGATCACCGCCGGCGACTCGTGCCGGTGCCGCACCGCCACCAGCACCATCGCCGGGACCATCAGCAGATGACCGCCGAGCAGCAGCGCGTCCCCGCCCAGCGCACCGACCCAGAACGGTACGAGCAGCAGCAGGAACGGCACGTACATCGCGGCGGCCATCTCGACGACCCCCCGCCAGTGGTGCGCCCGGTAGCGCATCCACACCGTCATCCCGACGGTCATGTTCGTGGCCATCACCAGCGCGGCCACGTCCGGGCGGGCCAGCGCCCCGGCGAGCCCCACCGGGGCACCGGCCATCTCCCACAGCGGCCCGAGCAGCACCATCCCGGCGATCATCGCGAGCGCCATCTCGCCTAGGTGCCACAACAGCCGGCGCGTGGAGCCGGTCGGTGTCGCGTCGGGCCGCGTTGCGGGCGCAAGCACCGGCCCCGGCGACGCGGCGTCCGCGGGCGCCAGGTGGTCGGTCGGCAGTGGCCCGGGCGACGGTACGGAGGCGGCGGTGTCCGCGTACATCGGTGTCTTCTTCATGCCGTTGACCCTGCCGGCGTTCCGGCGCGGTGGGCAGGCTCGTCCGTCACCGGAATTCCGTGCGGATCGCACGGTCCGACCGTGACAACTCGCACGGGTGGACCGTGCGTCCGGCGGTCCTAGGATCGACGCGTGGCGAGCGAGGCGGTGATCCCCCGGGCGGACCGCCGGCTGCGCCGGGCTCGGCAGGCGACACTGCTGTCGCTGGCCACCGGTGTGTGGGCGACCGTGCTGCTGCCCGCGGTGGGCCTGACCCGGGAGGCGGACACCGGCCGCGTCGCGCTCGGCGCGGTCGGCATCTGCGCCTTCGCGGCCGCCCAGACCGCCGTGCTGTACGCCGCGGTCACCCCGTGGCTCGCACAACGGTGGCGACGCCGCGCGCAGGTCGGTCTGGCCGTCGTGGCCGCCCTGACCGTGCCGTTGGTCGCCCCGGTCGCGGCCGGTGCCTGGCCGACCTGGGCGTGGATCGGCGCCGCCCTGATGGGGATGGCTCCGCTGCTGGTCGGCCTCCCGGCCGCGGTGGCGGTCACCGTCGGCACCCTGCTCGTGTCGGCGGGCGTGGCGTGGTGGACCGACGGCTCGGTGGGCCGGTACCTGGCGGTGACCGGTGGGATCGGTGCCGCCGTGGCGGCGGTCAACTGGTTGCAGGTCTGGTTCTGGGGTCTGCTCGTGGAGGCCCGGCAGGGTCAGGCCGCCCAGGCTCAACTGGCCGCCGCCGAGGAGCGGCTGCGGTTCGCCCGCGACGTGCACGACGTGCTGGGGCACAGCCTCACCGTGATCGCGTTGAAAGCCGAACTCGCCGCCCGGCTGGCGCCGGTCGACGCGGAGCGGGCCGGCCGGGAGGCCGCCGAGGTGCAGCGGCTCGCCGCGTCCGCGCTGACCGAGGTCCGCGAGACCGTGCGCGGCTACCGCGCGGTCGACCTCGGTGAGCAGGTGGCCGCCGTGGCGGGGGTGCTGCGCTCCTGCGGCGTGCGCTGCTCGGTGCCGACGCCACCAGCCGAGGTGCCGCAGCCGGCCGCCACCGAACTGGCCGCGGTGTTGCGCGAGGCGGGCACCAACGTGTTGCGGCACAGCCAGGCTGACTGGTGCCGGATCCGCATCGAGCGGGAGGGGAACGCGATCAGGATGACGGTCGCCAACGACGGCGCCGACGACCGGGGCCCGGACGAGCACAGCCACGGCCTGCGCGGCCTGGCCGACCGGCTCGCCGCGGTCGGCGGAGAGCTGCGGGTACGCCGCCAGGACGCGGTGTTCACCCTTGAGGTCACCGTGCCGGTGCCGTCGTGATCCGCGTCCTGCTCGCCGACGACGAGGACCTGATCCGGGTGGCGGTCGCCGCCCTGCTCGGCCTGGAAGCGGACATCGACGTGGTGGCCCAGGCCTCCGACGGGCCCTCGGCGGTCACCGCGACGCTCGCGCATCGCCCGGACGTGGCCGTGGTGGACCTGGAGATGCCCGGCCTGGACGGCATCGCGGTGGCCGCCGAACTGACCCGTGTCCGTCCTGAGTGCGCGGTGGTCGTGCTGACCGGGCACGGCCGCCCGGGGCACCTGCGCCAGGCGTTGACCGCCGGCGCGCGAGGCTTCGTGCCCAAGGGCTCGCCGGGCGGCGCGCTCGCCGACGTGATCCGGCGGGTGCACGCCGGCGGCCGGTACGTCGACCCGTCGCTGGCCGCCGACGCGCTGACCCTGCCCGCGTGCCCGTTGACGCCTCGCGAACTGGAGACGCTGCGGCTGGCCGAGTTCGGCGCCCCGGTGGCGGTGATCGCCCGCCGGGTGCACCTGTCCACCGGCACCGTCCGCAACCACCTGTCCGCCGCCGTGCAGAAACTCGGCGCCGCCGACCGGGCCGAGGCCGTGCGCACCGCCCGCGACAACGGCTGGCTCTGACCGGGCCGACCCTCTGGGTGATCAGGTTTGCGACCGATTCGGGCAGCAGGAGCTTGCTAGCGTGGGTCGGTGCGTACCGTGGAACTGGTCTGCTCGGCCGGGTTGGACGGCGCGGTCCGGTCCGCCTGGGACCGGTTGGCCGCGGCGGGGCTGCCCAGCCTGGCCCGCAACACCCACCCGACCAACCGGCCGCACCTGACCCTCGCCGTGGTGGATGAGTTCCCGCCCGGGGCCCAGCACCGCCTGATCGAGCTGTTCGACGCGGCGCTGCCGGCGCCGGTCACGCTCGACCGCATCGTCGTCCTCGACGGCAGTGCCCCGTTGGTCTGGCTCGTGCGACCCGCGCCGGCGCTGACCGCGCTGCACGCCGCCGTGTGGGGCGTCCTCGCCGACGCGGACGGGCACCGGCCCTGGCACGCCCCGGGCGCGTGGGTGCCGCACCTGAGTCTGGCGCTGCGGTTCCGCGACGCGGACCTGCGGCTGGCCCGTGCGGTGGCCGGTGGTCAGCGACCGACCGGCGAGTTCGTGCAGGCACGGAGCTACGACGGCACGGACCGCACCGTGACTCCGCTGACCGCTGGGTCCGGCTCCCCCCGTCGCGCATGACGTTGACTAGGCTCCCGCCATGCTGATCATCGAAGGCGCCGGGGTGTGGACGTCCCCCTCGGGAGCGGCCAACGACTGGGTGGAGCACCTGAGGGTGCCGGACCTCTCGGTGGGGACGTACTGCATTCCCGTCGGTGGCGTCGACGATCAGAGCCCGCACACCGAGGATGAGATCTACGTGGTCACCGCAGGCCGGGCCCGGATCGTGACGCCGGACGGTGCGGCAGAGGTCGGCCCCGGTTCGGTCATCTTCGTGCCGGCGGGCGAGGAGCACCGGTTCGACGAGGTGACCGAGGACCTGGCCCTGCTGGTGGTGTTCGGCCCGGCGTACGGCTCGCGCTCGACCGGCGGTGAGCCGCTCGGCTGACCGCGACGACTCCGATGACGGCCGGGGTCGCACGCCGGCGCCCGCGCCGCCGGGCTGGACGGCCCGGGTGCCGCACACCGGGCCGTCCAGAACACAGCTGCGTCAGCGGTAGAAACGCAGGTAGTCGAACTCGGCGGTGACCGGAGGCTCTGCGCCGCCGTGCGCGACCAGCCCGATCCGCGGGGTGGTGTCGGCCGGGAAGGTCCACACCGCACCCCACGTCCAGGTACGCCCGTCCCGGCTGGAACCGGCCCGGAACTCGTGCTCACCGGAGACCGGGTCGACGTGGTGCGCCAGCCGCAGCCACGTGGTGGTGGCCGGGATGCCGACGATGCTGCCGCCGTACACCGGCTGGCCGGCGAAGGGCAGCTCGTAGCCGTACTCCACCTGCCGGGTGTTCCAGATCGCCACCTGGGCCAGCCGGGCGAACCGGTCGTCGTCCACGTACGCGACCAGCCCGGCCTGCTGGTAGTTGCGGACCGTCTCCTCGCCCAGGTCCAGCGTCACCTTCGTCTCCACCACGTAGTCGCCGCGCGGCGCGTCACGCAGCAGCACCCCGGCGGTGTTGCCGGTGCCGGTGAGGTCGGCGGCCTGCACCGGCCAGCGCAGCGCGCCGCCGCCGACGGTGGCCGCCGGGTCCTCGCGCACCCACTGCCAGTCGCCGTCCAGCCCGTCGCCGAACTCGTCGGAGTACGCCCCCAGCGGCGCGCCGACCCGGGGCTCGGGCACGGCCCGTCGAGCCGGCTCGTACAGCCGGGCCACGCTGACGTTGTCGAACACGGCCGGGCCGCCGCTGGCGGCCAGTGCCGGTCGGCCGGCGACCGGGCGGTCCAGCCGCAGCGACACCACGGCGAGCTGGTCACCGAGCCGGGCCGGGCTCAGCTCGGCGACGAGCTGCCGCCCGCGTACCTCGATGGCCAGGTTGTGCCGGTCGGCCAGGTCGATCCCGGCGGGCAGCGGCGCGGTCGCGCGCCGGTCGCCGTCGCGGGCCACCAGCCGGCCGCCGGCCGCGTCCACCCGGACCTCGACCCGGTCGCCGAGGGTGATCCCGGCGGTGGTCGCGCCGGTCAGCCGCAGGTCGGCCTCCGCCCGGACGTCCCCGCCGATGGTGGTACGGCTGGTCAGCGCGCCGCTGCCGGTGAGCTGGCCGTCGGTGGCCCGCCATTCGCCGGCGGCACGTCGCCAACCGGCCAGGCTGGCGGTGTCGAACCGGTCGTCGATCCGGCCGGTGGTCACCGGCGCGGGCCGGTTGCCCTCGGACGGGCCGGCGCCGGCGTTCACCGTCGGCCAGCCGTCGATCCAGTCCAGCCGGTCCAGCAGCATCGGGCGTTCGTTGATGCCGAACGGCTCGTCCAGGTACGGGTCGGCGCGGTCGATCGCGTGGTAGACGATCCAGTCCTGGCCGGACAGGTCGGTGAGGAAGCCGTTGTGTCCGGTGCCGATCCACCGGTTGCCGTTCTGGGTGAGCACCGGCGTGCCGCCGGCCCGGGACGCGGTCAGCGCCACGCCGTCGCGGTCGGTGAACGGGCCGCGCGGGCTGCGCGCGCGTCCCACCTGGACGGAGTAGCCGGTGGCCGGGCCGGCGCAGCAGTTCGCGGTGGAGGCGAAGAGGTAGTACCAGCCGTCGTGGCGCAGCACGTAGCTGCCCTCGAACTTGTTGTCGATGGCCACCAGGGTCGGTGTGCCGACCGCGGTCAGCCCGTCCGGGCTGAGCTCGGTGACCGAGATGCCGCCGTAGTAGCTGCCGTGGTAGAGGTAGCTGCGACCGTCGACGTCGGTGAACTGGCTGGGGTCGATGGTCCACAGGTAGCCACCACCACCGCCGGGACGCGGGGCGACGACGGGCTCGGCGGCGAAGGTCCACGGTCCCGTCGGGCTGGGCGCGGTGGCCGCGCCGATGGCGTAGTCACTGCCCTCGGTGGAGACGGTGGTGTCGGTGACCGTCACGTACATGACCCAGCGGTCGCCGAGACGGCGCACATCCGGGGCCCAGAACGCCGCCCCGGCCGCTGCGTACGGTGGGCGCTGGTCGGGGCCGAACGCGTCACCCACGTACGTCCAGTCGACCAGGTCGGCCGAGCGGGCGGTGGGCACCCGGTGGAACTCGTGCTCGCCCTCGCGCAGCGGGTCCGTGGTGCCGTAGGCGTACCAGAAGCCGTCGTCGCCGCGGACGATCACCGGGTCGGCGAAGGTGTCGCCGACGGCGGCGGAGATCGGATTGCGGTAGCGGGTCGGGCTGTCGGCGCTGGCCGCGGGTACGGGTGCGGTCGCGGCCAGGATCAGACCGAGCGCGGCGGCGAGCGCGCCGCCGCGGCGGAGGTGTCGCATGTGGACCTGCCTCGGGGGAGTGGGCGGTGTGTCGACATGGTTCGGTGCGTGCCCCCGTTTCTACAACGATGGATACAACGTTGTAAAGAGCGGGCCGTGCCGCAGAGTGGTTCAGTCCGAGGCGTGCACGGCGGCCAGGTAGGCGAGGGCCTCCGCGCTGCGACCGCCCGGCGCCGGCGTACCGACCAGCAGTTGCTGACCTGGCGCGTCGCGGACGTCGAAGGTCTGGTAGGTCAGCTCGATCCGCCCGGCGTCCGGGTGGTGCACGACCTTGAACATGCGGGTCAGGCCGCCCACCGTCTGGTCGTCCCAGAGCGAGCGGAATTCGGGTGAGGCCTGCCGCAGGTCGGCCACGAGCGCCCGGATCTGCTCGTCGTCCGGAAACAGGCCGGCGTTGAGCCGCATGGCGTGCACGACATTCTCCGTGAGGGTCGGCCAGTCCGGGAACACGCTGCGCGCCTGCGGGTGCTGGAACAGCACCCGGACCATGTTGGCGGTGCCCGCGAACGGGGACAGCAGCGCCGCCGCGACACCGTTGGTGGCCAGCACGTCGAACGCCGGACTGAGCACGTAGGCGGCGGAGGTGGGGAAGGCGTCCAGCAACCGCAGCAGCTCGGGGTGGACCGAGGCGCGGGAGCTGCCCGGGCCCAGTGCGGGGTTGAGCCCGGCGACACGGAAGAGGTGGCCGCGCGCGTCCGGGGTGAGACGCAGGGCCCGCCCGATCGCGTCGAGCACCTGTGGGGACGGGTTGCGTTCCCGGCCCTGTTCCAGGCGCGCGTAGTAGTCGACGCTCACACCGGCCAGCACCGCGATCTCCTCGCGGCGCAACCCCGCCACCCGGCGGTCGCCGCCGCCGCGCAGCCCGACATCCCGAGGGTCGACTCGGGCGCGCTGGGCTCGGAGGTACGCGCCGAGACGGTTGTCGGTAGCGGGCATTCCACCAGCCTAAAACCCCTGCTCCGGGGCCTGCCAGGGTGCGGTGCTCCCTGGCAGTCGCCCGCTGCCGTGCCCTCGGCGTCCCGCAGGCGCTGGCCAACCGGCGCGGGCCGGGACCGCGTCGTACCTGGGTGCGCCGGTACCAGGAAAGCGCGCCCTTCCCGGGCCCCCACGCCAGCAGGATGGTTGGGCACACCAGGCACCAACCGGACCAGGAGCAGCAATGACCAGCCCGGACTCCAAGATCGTTCTTATCACCGGCGCGAGCAGCGGCATCGGTGCGGCCACGGCCCGCCGACTGGCCGCCGACGGCCATCACGTCGTGCTCGGCGCCCGGCGCGTCGACCGACTCTCCGCACTCGTCGCCGAACTGCGCCTCGCCGGCGGCACGGCCGAGTACCACCAACTCGACGTGACCAGCCGGGACAGCGTGAACGCCTTCGTCACCGGCGCCCACGACCGGCACGGCCGCATCGACGTGCTGATCAACAACGCCGGCGTGATGGCCCTGTCCACGCTCGACGCGCTGCGGACCGACGAGTGGGAGCAGATGATCGACGTGAACCTGCGCGGCACCCTGCACGGTGTCGCGGCCGCCCTGCCGCTCATGCGGGCCCGCGGCACGGGCCACATCATCAACATCGGCTCCTCCGCCGCCTACCGTGTCGACCCGACCGCCGCGATCTACTGCGCCACCAAGTACGCGGTCCGGGCTCTCACCGAGGGACTGCGCCAGGAGAGCAGGGACGTACGGGTGACGCTCGTGAGCCCCGGCTACACCCACTCGGAACTCACCGAACACGGCGGCGACCCGCAGATCCAGTCCGCAGCCCGCGCCGCGTCCGAGGAACTCGGCATGCCGGCCGCCGCGGTCGCCGACGCCATCGCCTCCGCGATCGCGCAACCCGACACCGTCGACATCAACGAGATCATCATGCGGTCCACCGCGCAGGCCTGACCGACCACGACAAGGGGTACGACCATGAGCGAAGCGCTCGAAATGACGACGTTCCGGCTCGTCACCGGCCTCACCGGGGCCGACTTCGTCGCCGCCAACGAGGACATCAACACCTACCTGCGGCGTCAGCCCGGGTTCCGCTGGCGTCGCATCACCGAGGACGACGACGGCCTGATCACCGACATCGTGGCGTGGGACTCCGCCAGCGACGGCCGGCGCAGCGCCGCGGGGATCATGACCGAGATGGTGGACTCCCCGGTGCACGCGACCATCGACCAGGCCACCGTCGACTTCCGGATCGTCCCGGTGCTGCAACACGTCACCTGACCACGTCCCTCGCGCCGCTCCCGTCGCCGCACGGCTGGGTCGTCGGCCCCTGACGGTGCCGTTCGGCCCACCGGGCGCGCCGACGCCCGGACCCGGCCCGGGGATGCCAAGGGGCGATGATGGGGCGATGAACGCTGTCACCGAGGGCCGGGGCATGGCCGAGTTGGCCGCCCTGCTGGCCGACGGCACCCGGGCCGGCATCTGCCTCGCGCTGCTCGACGGCCGGGCCTGGACCGCCGGGGAGTTGGCCCGGCGGGCCGGGGTCGCTCCGTCGACCGCGAGCGACCACCTCACCCGCCTCGTGCGGGGTGGGCTGCTCATCGAGGAGCGCCAGGGCCGGCACCGCTACCTGCGGCTGGCCGGGCCGGCGGTGGCCCAGCTGATCGAGAGCCTGGCCGGGCACGCCCCGGCCGCGCCCGCGCCGACCGGGTCGCTGCGGGCTACCACCGCAGGCGCCGCGCTGGCGTACGCCCGGACCTGCTACGACCACCTCGCCGGGCGCCTCGGCGTGCTGATGTACGACGCGCTGCTCGCCGACGGGCGGGTGGACCGGGCCAGCGGGCTGACGCTGACCCCCGACGGGTGGGCGTGGGCGGCCGGGCTGGGCGTGCCGGTGGACGTGCTGCGTACCGCCCGCCGCCCGGTGGTCCGCGACTGCCTGGACTGGACCGAGCGCCGGCCGCACCTGGCCGGGGCGCTCGGCGCGGCGCTCTGCCGTCGCTTCACCGAGCTGGGCTGGACCACGCGGGCGACCGGTCGAGCCGTCCGCCTCACCCCGACCGGCCGGTCCGCCCTGGCCGAGACCCTGGCCGTTCCCGAACACGTCCTCGCACCCACCCCGGCGCCGCAGCTCACCGGCGGCCGCGCCTGATCCCTGGGTGCGGGGTCAGACGCAACCGTGGCGGGGTGGGTGCGGCGGGGCGGGACGGG
>NZ_RCVJ01000208.1 GCF_003667505.1 Micromonospora sp. BL4 | reverse complement strand
GCCCCCGCATCCGTCACGCCGCGCCGTCCCGCGCTGCGCCACCCGCCCCGCGCTGCGCAAGATCGCGCTGCAACATGGATGTAGTGGCATCGTCAGCGCCGGAGGCCACTACAACCAGGATCCAGCGCGATCTTGGTCCCTAGGGTCACGGCGAGCGGGTTACGGCGGGCGGGGTGGCGCAGGGCGTGGCGGGTCGGTGGTCAGCGCGGTAGGGCGTCGTCGGTGCCGGCCAGGTAGCCGGCGGCCTGGAGGCCGAAGAGCTCCCGGTAGAGACCGCCGGCCGCCATCAGCTCGTCGTGACTGCCGTGCTGGACGAGCCGACCCCGGTCCATGACGAAGATCCGGTCGGCGTGCCGGACGTTGGCCAGCCGGTGGGTGATCAGGACGACCGCCCGGTCCGGTCGGCGGCGCAGATGCTGGAACAGGGCGTGTTCGGCGCGGGCGTCCAGGGCGGCCGACGGCTCGTCACAGATCAGCAGGGCGGCATCCCGGTAGAGGCCCCGAGCGGCGACCAGGCGCTGCCACTGCCCGCCGGACAGTTCGTGGCCGTCCTTGAACTCCCGGTCGAGCAGGGTGTCGTAGCCGTGCGGCAGGCCGACGATCATGTCGTGGGCGGCAGCCGACGCGGCCGCCTCCTGCACGCTGGGGCCGGGACGGTCCGGCGGGCGGTCGTGCCGACCGACCCGGATGTTCTGCCCGGCGGTGAACGGGAACTTCCAGTATTCCTGCGTCATGACGGCCACCTGCGCGCCGGCGGTACGCGGGTCCAGTTCGGCGACGTCGACGCCGTCCCAGCGGATCACCCCGCCGGTCGGCCGGTAGAGCCCCGCGATCAGTTTGGCCAGGGTGGTCTTGCCGGAGCCGTTCTCACCGACCAACGCGATCACCTCGCCCCGCCGGACGGTCAGGCTGACCCGGTCGACCGCCGGCGCGTCGGTGTCCGGGTAGCGCAGGCTCACCTCGTCCACCTCGATCACGTCGACTCCGTCGGCCGCGCGGTCGCCGCCGATCGGCACGCGGGTGTGGGCGCGGTCGAGGAAGTCCCGGTAGTCCTGGTAGTAGAGGGCGTCCTCGTACAGCGAGTTGGTGGCGACGACCGCCACGCCCAGGCTGGTCCGTGCCGACTGGAGGGCGAGCATGGCGGTCGCCGCGGCGGCGAGGGCGACCATCCCGTTCAGCAGGAGGCCGCCGAGGACCGCGTACAACCCGAAGGTGGCCAGCCCCGCGACGGACGCGCCCATCACGCGGGTGCCGGTCTGCGAACGGACCAGCCGCAACTGGGCCCGGGTCTCGACGGCCATCACCGCTCGGTACTCGGCCAGCAGGAAGTCGCGCATCTGGTAGGCGCGGACCTCCGCGGCGGTGCGTCGGTTGGCCATCAGATGGGCGAGCATCCACATCCGACGTCGCCGGGTGATCCGGGCCAGCATGGCCAGGTACTCCCGGCGGGCCATCCGGACCGCGGTGACCGCCTGCGGCACGGCCGCGAGCAGCAGGAACGGCAGCAGCAGCGGCTCGATGACCGTCACCGCGACCGCGGTGGCGAGCATGCCCACGACGCCGGTGACCAGGTTGACGGTGTGGTCGACGATGTACGCCGCCTCGCCCATCCCCCGGTCCCGCACCCGGTCCATCTCCTCGGCAAACCCGGGGTCGTCGAACGCGGCCAGGTCCACGGCCGTGGTCGCCTCGAACAGCCGCAGCTCGACCTGGTAGTTGATCTGCGGGGTCAACCGTGCCTGCGCCCAGCCGGCCGCGATCGTCAGGCCGCCGCGCGCCGACACCGCCGCCGCTGCCACGATCAGCGCCGGCAGGGCCGAGCGGATCCGGTCCGGGGTGGGACCGGCGGCGAACAGTTCGCGCAGCACGCTGGTCGTGGCGAGCAGGCCGAACGTGGTCATCACTCCGGCGGCGACGTTCAGGCCGATCGAGGCGACGGTGTCCCGCCGGCTGGTGGCCCAGGCCAGCGCGACCGCCTCGCGCACCAGCCGGGGCAGCCGGCGGGCCACCGCCCAGAAGCTGGTGTGGGCGAACTCCCTGGCATGGTGCATCCAGACGGCGTCCTCCAGCTCCGGCAGCATCGGAGGGTCGCGCGGCTGATCGTCGTCCTTCCCGGCGGTGCGCTGGCGGGCCATCGACTCCACGGACCCTCCTCGGGGGCGGCGGGATCACGAACGCCGCCCGACACTACTGCCCGCAACCGTCCGGTGTCTTCAGGTGACCGGCGCGTCGCACGGGTGTGCCAATGGCGTGTCGTCACCGACCGGACGATCCCGAGTCGGCCAGGTCAGGACGGTGGCCTGCCCTCGCTGACCGGCAGCAGCACCCGGAAGGTCGTCCGCCCGGGCTCGGTCTCCACCCGGATGTCGCCGTGGTGCTTGTGCACCACGATCCGGTACGAGATGTCCAGCCCCAGCCCGGTGCCCGCCCCCACCGGCTTGGTGGTGAAGAACGGCTCGAAGATGCGCGGGCGCACGTCGGGCGGAATGCCGGGACCGGTGTCGGTTATCTCCACCGCCAGCAGGTCGCCGACCCGTCCGGTGCGGATGGTCAGCACGCCCTTCTCCCCCATCGCGCCCAGCGCGTTGTCGATCAGGTTGGTCCACACCTGGTTCAGCTCGGCGGCGTACGCGGGGATTGGCGGGAGGCTGCGGTCGTACTCGCGGATCAGCTTGACCTCGGCGGGAATCTTGCCCTTGAACATCACCAGCGTGGCGTCGAGCAGGTCGTGCACGTCCACCACCCGGTGCGGCGCGCGGTCCAACTGGGAGTACTGCTTGGCGGCGCCGACCAGTCCGGAGATCCGGGTCACCGCCTCGTCGATCTCGCGCATCAGCAGCTCGGTGTCGACGGTGTACGTGAGCCAGCGCACCGCCGCCTCCAGGTCCGCCGGGCCGACCGCCGCCTTCACCTGCCCCAGCCAGGCCACGTCGAGCCCACCGCCCACCAGAATGGGCGCCAGGTCCCAGGCGCCGCCCACCCCGTGCTCCTCCAGCCAGTCGGTGAGCGCGTCCTCGGCGTCGGCGGTGGCCATCGGGGTGAGCTTCGGCGCGGTGGCCACCCGGGCCACGGCCTCCTCCTGCAACGCGACCAGGCCGTGCAGCGCCCGGCCGTCCAGCCGGCCGTCGGCGATCATCGCTAGCTTGTGCCGCATCCCGGCGACCCGGTCACGCAGCACCGAGGTGGCCCGCACCGCCGCCCCGGCCGGGTTGTTCAGCTCATGGGTCAGCCCCGCCGAGAGCGAGCCGAGCGCCAGCAGCCGCTCCCGTTCACCAACGATGGTCTGGCTGTCCCGCATGCCGAAGAACAGGCCCTCCAACAGGTGCATCGGCATCGGGAACCAGGACCGCAGGGCGTGCGCGAAATCCTCCGCCGGCAGCACGAAGAAGTCGGAGTCGGTCACCGCCCGCAGACTGTTGCGGTAGACCTGCTCGACCTGGTCTCCCAGGTACGCCTGCACGGCGCCGCCGTACACGCCGCGCTGGTCGGTCCGGCTCACCTCGACGTCGTCGCCGCGCACCTGCCGGCTCAACGCCACCGCGCCCCGCAGCAACACGAAGAAGCAGGTGGCGGCCTCGCCCTCGCCGTACACCAGGGTGCCACCCGCGCGCTGCTCCACCCGGCCGTGCTCGGCCAGCCAGTCGAGCTGCCCGTCGTCGAGCGCCTCGAACAGGAACAGGGTGCGCAACTGCGCGGACGTCAGCCGATCCGACGCGCTGGTCATTGGGCCTCCTTGGTTCGCGACTGCGGGGCTCGCAGACCCGGCTCACTCCTCGCGCTCACTACTGGGCCTCCAGGTAGCGGTGCACGAGCGACACGGCCATGGCGCCCTCGCCGACGGCGGAGGCGACCCGCTTGACCGACTCGGCCCGTACGTCACCGGCGGCGAACACCCCCGGCAGGCTGGTCTCCAGGTGGTACGGGTCGCGCGACAGCGACCAGCCGGGCGGGCGGCGACCACCGGTGATCAGATCCGGACCGGTCACGATGAAACCGCGCCCGTCGCGGATCAGCACCCCGTCCAGCCAGTCGGTCCGCGGCTCGGCGCCGATAAAGATGAACAGCCAGGACGTGTCGACCGAGCGGGCCTCCCCGGTGCGGGTGTCGCACAGGGTGAGTCGTTGCAGGTGGTCCTGCCCGGCGCCGCCGACCACCGCGGTGTGCGGGTGCACGGTGATCTTGTCGATGCGCTCCAGCTGGTCGATCAGGTATCGCGACATCGAGGCGGTCAGGTCGGCGCCCCGGATCAGCAGGTGCACCCGGGCCGCGTACCGGGAGAAGTGCACGGCGGCCTGACCGGCCGAGTTGGCCCCGCCGACGATGTAGACGTCCTGGTCGACGCAGCTCGGCGCCTCGGTGGCGGTGGAGCCGTAGAACACTCCCCGACCGGTGAAGTCCGCCAGCCCGGGGGCGTCGAGCACCCGGTAGGAGACCCCGGTGGCCAGCACGACCGTGTGCGCGGCGATCTCGGTACCGTCGCCGAAGCGCAGCAGCCGGGCGCCGCCGGCCTCGCTCAGACCGACCACCTCCCGGGCGCTGAGCAGTTCGGCGCCGAACTTCACCGCCTGCCGCCGAGCCCGGTCGGTGAGCTGCGCGCCGGAGACGCCGTCCGGAAAGCCCAGGTAGTTCTCGATCCGGCTGCTCTGCCCCGCCTGCCCGCCGGTCGCCCGCCGCTCGACCAGCACGGTGCGCAGACCCTCCGAGGCGCCGTACACCGCGGAGCCCAGGCCGGCGGGGCCGCCGCCGATCACCACCAGGTCGTAGAAGTCGGAGGCCGGCACCACGGTCAGCCCGGCCAGCCCGGCCAGCTCGGCCTCGCTCGGAGCGATCAGCGCCTTGCCCTCGGCGGTCACCACCAGCGGCACGTCCGCCTCGGTGGCGCCGGCGGCGTCGAGCAGCCGGGCGCCCTCCGGGTCGTCGGCCAGCAACCAGCGGTACGGCACCAGGTTGCGCGCCAGGAAGTCGCGGACCTTGAACGACGGCGCCGACCAGCGGTGCCCGACGACCCGGATCTCGGTGCTCGCCGCGTCGGGCGTGACCGCCCACGCCTCCAGCAGGCCGTCCACCACCGGGTACAGCTTCTCCTCCGGCGGGTGCCAGGGCTTGAGCAGGTAGTGGTCCAGGTCGACCACGTTGATCGCCTCGATCGCGGCGTCGGTGTCCGCGTACGCGGTGAGCAGCACCCGGCGAGCGGCCGGGAAGATGTCCATCGCGGCCTCCAGGAACTCGACGCCGGTCATCTCCGGCATCCGGTGGTCGGCCAGCAGCAGCGCCACCTGCTCGCCGCGGAGCTTGACCTCCCGCAGCGCGTCCAGCGCCTCCGGCCCCGAGGCGGCCCGCAGCACCCGGTAGCGCTCGCCGTAACGGCGACGGATGTCCCGGGCCACCGCCCGGGACACCACGGGGTCGTCGTCGACGGTCAGGATCACCGGATTTGCCATGGCGCCCATGAAACCACCTGCCGAAGGTCCGCCGCAGGGCGCGGGGGCCGGGCGGCCGACACAGGGTTGGCCGAGCGCGGGGCGGGTAAGCCGGGTGGCCGCACACCGACGACCCGGCCGGCAGCCGCGCACACCTCGGGGGGCCCATGGCGGACGCGTCGACGACCGGCCCGGCGTCGGACCGGATCGTGGAGCTGCGGGTGCACGGCGTCTCCGGGGCGGGAGCCGACCAGGTGCTGGACCGGCCGCACGTCCACCAGGTCGCCGGGGACCGCAGCGGCGGGTTCTACCGCCCGCGTGAGGCTTATCCGGACGCCAACGGCACCGGCGGGATCATGCTGGAGGCGTACCGGTGGAGCGACCTGCCGTCCGGCACGGCCGTGCGGACGCTGTCGCTGGTGTTCCTGCTGCCGTTCATGCTCTGCAACGTTGCGCTCTGGATGCGCCCGGCGGGCCACGCCTCGAAGCACGGCATCGTCGCGCTGTGCCGGGTGCTGGCGCTCACCCTCACCATGCTCTACGTGCTCTCCATCGTCGGGGTGGCGTTGGACCTCATCGCCTGGCGCTGCATGGGCACCCCGTCCTGCATGACCGGGCGGAGCTGGTTGTCCTGGCTCGGCGGACGCCCGCCCGGGTTGCGCCTCGGCGTGCTGGCGCTGGTGCCGGTCGCCGCACTCGGCGTCGTCTGGTGGCTGGGCGCGCGCCCCAGCCACTCGTTCGACGCGTTCCGGACCCGGGATCCCGCCGCCGCCTCCGAGCACCGGTTGAGCGGCGTCGGCCAGTGGGACGGCACCCCGCTGGTGAGCAGGCTGCGCTCGGTGCACGTCGCCGCCGCGTTCGCCACCCTGGACGGCAGCCTGCTGGCCGCCCGGGACAGTGAGGGGGCGTCCCCGGTGATGCTGGTGCTGGTGATGGCCACCGGCGCGGTGCTGCTCGTCTGCCTGGTCCTGCTCACCACGGTGCGCAGCCTCGACCATCCCGGCCCGTCGGCACGGATCGACGGGCTCACCCGCGGGCTGCGTACGATCGCCTGCGGCCTGACCATCCTGGTGATCGTGCACACGATCATCAGTCCGCAGCCGTGGCCACAGGGGCGTGAGCTGCCCGGGTACGGCGCCACCGTGGCCTGGCTGTTCGTCAGCCAGACCGCGCTGCTGGTCGTGCTGGCCGCGTTGGTCATCTGGCGACGGGGAGGGCCGCCGGGGAGTTCACCGCTGCGCGCGCTGGGCGCGCCGGCCTTCGTCACGGTGGGCGCCGGCCTCGCCGTGGCGTTCTCCGCCGAGCTGGTCTACCGGGTGTCGGACCTGCTGGACCGCGACGGCGAGACCGCGGACCGACTGGCCACCAGCCCGCCACTGGCGTACAAGTGGGCGATCTTCGGGTTCTTCATCGCGGTGCTGACCGCGGTGCTGGTCGGCGGCGTGGGCACGGTGCTGACCCGTCGCGAGCGGAGGCGGTCCGCGGCCGCGATCGTGGCCGCCGACTTCCCGCACGCGCCGCCGGAGGCGACGCAGCGACTTCGCCAGATCGAGCAGGCCGTGGCCCGGGCCCGGTTCACCGAGCGGCTGCCGCCGCTGACCGTGGTCTACGCGGCGTTGGCCGCGGCCGGCCTGGCCACCAGCCTGCTCGGCCTGCTCCAGCTCTATCCCGGTGACGTGATCCAGCGCTACGTCAGGGTGCCCGCCGATCTGGTCAACTTCCTGATCGGGATGGGCAGCTACGCGATCGCCGCGATCGTGCTCGGCCTGGTGATCGGGGGCATCTTCGCGTACCGGACGGCGCAGTTCCGCCGGTACGTGGGCGTGCTCTGGGACCTGGGGACCTTCTGGCCCCGGGCGACGCACCCCTTCGCCCCACCCTGCTACGCCGAGCGGGCCGTACCGGAGCTGACCCGGCGGATCACCTACCTGGTCGAGCGGGGCGAGGCGGTGCTGCTGGCCGGGCACAGCCACGGCTCGGTGCTGCTCGCCGCCACGGTGCTGCAACTGCCGCCCCGGGTTACCGACCGGGTCGCCCTGCTGACCTACGGGACGCCGCTGCAACGGTTGTACTCGCAACTGTTTCCCGCGTACGTCGACGACGAGGTGCTGCGCGAGATCGGCGAGCGGGTCGGCTGGCGCTGGGTGAACCTGTGGCGGGAGACCGACCCCATCGGCGGTTGGATCTTCGCTCCGCACCGCCCCGGCGACCACGCGACGCTGACCGGGCCGGAGGCGACGGTGGACCGCCGGTTGGTCGACCCGCACGGCGTGGTGCCGCCGCCGTACGACAGCGTGCCGCCGCCGATCCTCGGGCACTGGCCCTGCGAGTCGGACGAGGCGTTCGTGGCCGCGGAACAGGAGCTGGTCGACCGGCTGCGCGGGGACCGGCGGCGGCCCGGCTGATCCGGGGGCCGGATATCGTCGTCGGGTGACCGCGTCCAGGCAGCCCGAACGCCGGCTCATCGCCTCGAACAAGAAGGCCCGGCACGAGTACACCGTGCTCCGCACCTACGAGGCGGGCATCGTGCTGGTCGGCACGGAGGTGAAGTCGCTACGGGAGGGGCGGGCGTCGCTGGCGGACGCGTTCGCCCACGAGCGCGACGGCGAACTCATGCTGTACGGCCTGCACATCGCCGAGTACGGCTACGGCAGCTGGACCAACCACACCCCCCGGCGTACGCGCAAGCTGCTGCTGCGCCGGGCCGAGATCGACCGCATCCTGGAGAAGCTCCGCGAGGGCGGGGTGACCCTGGTGCCCCTGTCGATGTACTTCGACAACGGCTGGGCCAAGGTCGAGCTGGCCCTGGCCCGGGGCAAGCGCTCGTACGACAAGCGGCAGACGCTGGCCGAGCGGGACGCCAATCGTGAGATCGCCCGCGAGTTGGGTCGACACCTCAAGGGCCACCCCCGCCAGGTGTGACCCCGATCGCGTGGACACGGCGTGGCGGGCCGCACCTGCGGCCACAAGAAACCCTCGGCGTACGCACCTGCGGCCCCATCTGGCCTTCCCTACCCGCAGATGCGGACGCTAGGGTGAGCCGGTGACGATGTTCCGGATCGGCGAGGCGGCCGACCTGCTGGGCGTGAGCGCCGACACGATGCGCCGCTGGGTGGACGCCGGGCGGCTGCCCGCCGGGCGCGACGAGCACGGCCACCGGATCATCGACGGCGTCGATCTGGCCGCCTTCGCCCGTGCCCAGGCGGCCGACCCGGACGCGGGCGCCGAGCTCTCCTCCGCCCGCAACCGGCTGCGCGGCATCGTCGTCGACGTCCGCAAGGACACCGTGATGGCCCAGGTCGACATCCAGGCGGGCTCGTTCCGCATCGTGTCGCTGATGAGCCGGGAGGCGGTCGACGAGCTCGACCTGCGGGTCGGCTCGGTGGCCGTCGCGGTGATCAAGTCGACCACGGTGGTGGTGGAGCGCGCCGCACCCGCCACCCCGTCCAGGGGAAGGACCGGCGGATGAACCGGCGAGCGACGCGTACGACGGTGGCCGCGCTGGTGGCGCTGGCCGCGCTGGCGGGGGCCGGGTGCGGCGGGGGCGACGAGCCGGCGCCGGCCGCCGGCGCGGACGGCCGGGTCACCGGCACGGTGACCGTTTTCGCGGCCGCCTCGCTGACCGAGTCGTTCACCCGCATCGGCCGGGACTTCGAGGCCGCGAACCCGGGCAGCACCGTCACCCTCAACCTGGCGGGCAGCTCCGCCCTGGCCAACCAGATCAACCAGGGCGCCCCGGCGGACGTGTTCGCCTCGGCCGCCCCACGGAACATGACCACGGTGACCGAGGCCGGCAACGCCGACGGCACGCCGAGCATCTTCGCCCGCAACCAGTTGGTGATCGCGGTGCCCCGGGACAACCCGAAGGGCGTGACCGGGCTGGCCGACCTGACCCGGCCGGGCGTGAAGGTGGCGCTCTGCGCCGAGCAGGTTCCCTGTGGCGCGGCGGCCCGGTCCGCGCTGGACGCGGCCGGGGTCGCGCTGACGCCGGTCACCCTGGAGCAGGACGTCAAGGGCGCGCTGTCCAAGGTGAAGCTCGGCGAGGTCGACGCCGCTCTAATCTACCGCACCGACGCCCGCGCGGCGACGGCGGACGTGACCGGCGTCGAGTTCCCCGAGTCGGCGCGGGCGGTCAACGACTATCCGATCGTGGCGCTGAAGGACGCGCCGAACCAGGCCGGGGCGCGGGCCTTCGTCGCGTACGTCCGCTCGGCGCCGGCGCAGGCGGTGCTCGCCGAGGCGGGTTTCCAAGCTCCGTGAGCCGGGTCCTCGACACCGCCGCACCCCGACGGCGCGGCCGGGTGCCGGCGGCGCTGCTGATCCCGGCCGGGTTGGGGCTGCTCTTCCTCGTCCTGCCGCTGGCCGGGCTGGTCGTACGGGCGCCGTGGACGACGCTGCCGCAGCGGCTCACCGAGCCGGGGGCGCTGACCGCCCTGCGGCTGTCCGTGCAGACCGCGACCCTGGCCACCGTGCTCTGCCTGCTGCTCGGGGTGCCGCTGGCCTGGCTGCTGGCCCGGGTGGAGTTCCCCGGCCGCCGGCTGGTCCGCGCCCTGGTCACCGTGCCGCTGGTGCTGCCGCCGGTGGTCGGCGGGGTGGCGCTGCTGCTGGTCTTCGGCCGGCGCGGGCTGCTCGGCGGGTGGCTCGACGCCACGTTCGGCGTCACCCTGCCGTTCACCACCGCGGGTGTCGTGCTGGCCGAGTCGTTCGTCGCCATGCCGTTCCTGGTCATCGCCGTGGAGGGTGCGCTGCGCGCCGCCGACCACCGCTACGAGGAGGCCGCCGCGACGCTGGGCGCCGACCGGTGGACCACGTTCACCCACGTCACGCTGCCGCTGGTGGGACCGGGGCTGGCCGCCGGCGCGGTGCTCTGCTGGGCCCGGGCGCTCGGCGAGTTCGGGGCCACCATCACCTTCGCCGGCAACTATCCGGGCCGTACGCAGACCATGCCGCTCGCCGTCTACCTGGCGTTGGAGACCGACCTGGAGTCGGCGATCGTGCTCAGCCTGGTGCTCCTCGCCGTCTCGGTGGGCATCCTGGTCGCACTGCGGGACCGCTGGATGGCGGGCCCGTGAGCGCGGCGCTGCTCGACGCCCGGCTCGTCGTCGACCGGGGCACGTTCCGGCTGGACGTGCCGCTGCGGGTCGCGCCCGGCGAGGTGGTCGCGCTGCTCGGGCCGAACGGCGCCGGCAAGACCACCGCGCTGCGCGCGCTGGCCGGGCTGCATCCGCTCACCTCCGGGCACGTCACGCTCGGCGGCGTCGACCTGGACCGGCCGGCGAGCCGGGGCTGGGTGCCCACCGAACGACGGCCGATCGGCGTGGTCTTCCAGGACTACCTGCTCTTTCCGCACCTGAGCGCGCTGGACAACGTGGCCTTCGGGCCGCGCCGGCACGGCGTCGACCGGCGGGCGGCGCGGGCCACGGCTCGGGACTGGCTCGACCGGGTGGGGCTGGCCGGGCACGCGCACCGCCGGCCCCGGCAGCTGTCCGGGGGGCAGGCGCAGCGGGTGGCGCTGGCCCGCGCGCTGGCTGTCGCGCCGTCGCTGTTGCTGCTGGACGAGCCGCTCGCCGCGCTGGACGCGCGGACCCGGCTGGACACCCGCGCGGAGCTGCACCGCCACCTGTCCGCGCACCCGGGGGCGACGGTGCTGGTCACCCACGACCCGCTGGACGCGCTGGCGCTGGCCGACCGACTCGTCATCGTGGAGGGTGGGCGGGTGGTGCAGGAGGGCGACGGCCCAAGTGTCACGGCCCGCCCGCGCACCGACTACGTGGCCCGACTGGTGGGGCTGAACCTCTATCGGGGGCGGGCAGAGGACCACGGCGTGCGGGTCGCGCCGGAGCTGACCCTCACCGTCGCCGAACGCCTGGACGGCGAGGCGTTCGTCGCGTTCCGCCCGGCCGCGGTGGCCCTGCACCCGAGCCGACCGGACGGCAGCCCGCGCAACACCTGGGCGGGCACCGTGGCCGGCGTTCAGCGCCACGGGGACAACGTGCGGGTGCAGGTGGACGGGCCGATCGGGGTGGCCGCGGACGTCACCCCGGCCGCCGCCGCGCAGCTGCGGCTGATCCCCGGCCAGCGGATCTGGGTGGCGGTCAAGGCGAGCGAGACGCACGCCTACCCGGCCACCGGCTGACCCCGGCCCTCGGCGCGGCTGCCGTCAGTGGACGACGCAGGTCGGCGTGGCGGGCGGGCGGCCCACCACCGGGTCAGCCGGCGAGCAGGTCGGCGTGCGCGGCGCGCAGCCGGGCCAGGGCCGGGTCGCCGGCCGGGACGACCCGGCGATCCAGCTCGGCCCACACCTCGGCCAGCGCCGCGCGGACGGCGCCCAGCTCGGCGGCGTGCCGTTGGCTGCTGCGCCGGTGCTGCTCGTCGAGGCGGCGGGCCCAGCCGGCGGTGACCGTTGCGAGCCGGTCCGCGTCGGCGCGGGCCTGCGCGCCACTGCGGGCGGCGACGGCCGGGACGATCGCGGCGACCGGACGGTGATCCCCGTCGCGGGTGACGACGGTGACCTCGTCGGTCAGCTCGGCCAGCGCGACGAGCTGGCTGAACCGGGTGCGCGCCTCGCGCAGCGGCACGGAGCGCGGCGGGTCGGGGTGCGGGGTGAGCGCGGGGACGGCCATGGATGCATGGTGCCGCCGGGGTACGACAGAAACGCCGTCGTCAGTGGACGGTGGGCTGCGCCACGGCCGGCCTGGCCAGCCACTCGTCGGCCAGCACCGACCAGACCTCGAGGTCGATCCGCCCGTGCGGACCCGGGTAGACCTGCCGGAGCGTGCCGTCGTGGCGCAGGCCGAGACGGCGGGCGAGCGCGATGCTGCGGGCGTTGTCGGCGTTGGTGCGCCACTCCACCCGCTGGATGCCGCGCTCGCGTACCGCCCAGTCGACGATCCGGCGGACCGCCGGCGCGACGATGCCGTGCCCCTGCGCCGCCGGCTCCACCCAGCAGCCCACCTCGCAGACGCCCAGCGTGGCATCGAACGACACGAACATGACCCCGCCCACCAGCGTGCCGCGCCACCACAGGCCCCAGATGCCGCCCGCGTCCCGGGCCCAACGATCCGCGTACCGCTGAAGCACCGCCCGGGCCGAGGGCAGGTCGGTGGCGACGAAGGACGGCGACACCCAGGGCTGGATGTGCTCGCGGGCCCGGTCCAGATTGGCGAGGAACTCCTCGGCCCGCCACGGGTCCAGCGGGCGCAGCTCGACCTCCTCGGTCAGCGGCAGGGCGAACACCGGGCCTCCAGGGGTGGGTCGGACGTCGGGTAGCAGGTTCGCACAGGCCCGCCGGCCGGACCCCGGGTGGGGCACGGTCACGCCCGCGCTCAGGCCGGCAGGTGGGTACGCAGTGCGGTGAACTGGGACACGGTCAGGTACGACGGGTTCGCCCCCTGCGGCTGACGGAACACCTCCAGGACGGCGAGCCGGTCGTCGGCGCGCAGCAACCGCCGGGGCACCCGGTCCTGCTCGGCGAGGATGGGCAGGTCCAGCGGCACCGACCAGGGCTGCCCCGGCGGCCCCGGCTCCGCCACCCCGGTGACCCGGCCGACTCCCCACACTCCGTACCGCAGCCGGCCGCGGCTGCCGCTGGCCCAGAAGACCACCGGCTGCCCCGCGCGCATCAACCGTGCCCGGTACCCGGGTCGTACGCACCAGCTGGTCACCAGGGGCTCGCGGGCGAACCGGGAGGCCAGGTCGACGGCGTCGGCGTTGCCCTTGATCACCCAGGCGCCCAGGTCGTCGAGGCGCACCCGTGGCTCGGTCATGTCCCCATCGTGCCCGCCCGGCCGACGACCCAATCAGATGATCATGTGGGTCCAGTAGCTGAGCCAGAGCACGAACAGCGCGCCCTGCACCAGGGCGAGAGTCGCGGTCAGCCACACGTCGACGGTGGCGCGGCGTGCCCAGCGGGCCAGCACCAGGGCGACCGGGAAGGCGGCGAGCAGGTAACGCAGCAGACTCTTGTAGACCGCCGGGCCCATCGACAGCGGCACGAACACCATGAGCAGGCCGTACACCAGGTAGGCCACCTCCCGGCGACGGAACCCGGCGACGAGCACGGCCAGCACGGCCACGGCGAACCAGACCCGGGCCGCGTCGCGCGCCTCCCCGGCCAGCCCGCCCAGCAGCACCGGCACCGGATTCTGCACCGTGATCCCCCACCCGACCTGCTGGGCGTGCTGGTAGGCGAACCAGTCCCCGCCCCGCCACCGGCAGAACGCCATGAACGTGAACCACCCGGCGGGCAGCAGCAGCAGCGGCCAGCCGATCCGCAGGTAACCGAGCAGGGCGCGCGGGCCGAGCCGCCAGTCGTGCTGGCGCAGCAGCACCAGGGCCAGCGGCAGCGCGACCACCAGGCCGACCGACCGGCTCATCGCCAGGAAGTAGCCGAGCACGCCGACCAGCAGCCACTGGCGGCGTTCCGCGTGATAGAACGCGGCCAGCGCGAGGCAGACGAAGAGCGACTCGGTCAGCGCGGCCTGGAACAGGAAGGCCGTGGGCAGCAGCACCAGGTACCGGGTGAACCGGCGGGCCGCGTCGGGGTCGCCGAGCAGCAGCTCGGCCAGTCGGTAGCCGTACCAGAGGGCCAGCAGGAACGCGACGTTGCTGATCAGCAGCAGGGCCAGAGCGTTGTCGCCGCCGAGCAGCGCGCCGACCGGCCGGGCCAGGAACGGATAGAGCAGCGGGAAGCCGAAGTCCCGCCACGGTCCGGTCAGCGGCAGCTCACTCAGCCGCAGGTAGAGCAGCGCGTCCCAGGCGAACCAGAAGGAGATCCACCGGTGCCCGGACACCTCCCGCTGCTGCGTCCACATCAACGTCTCGTCGGCCGGCGGCGCGCCGGGGATGCCGTCCCAGGCGTGCAGCACCAGGAGCCCGACCAGGGTCAGCAGCAGCTTCGCGCCGAGAAAGAGGCCGATCAGGTACGGCCATGGCGCCGGCACCCGGCGGGCCAGCCGTACGCCGGCCTGCGCCGTCCCGGCCAGCCAGGCGGCCAGCGCCGTTC
>NZ_RCVJ01000215.1 GCF_003667505.1 Micromonospora sp. BL4 | reverse complement strand
CCCCCGGGGTTCGTTCCGCCTCAGCCCCCTGACCGTCATCCGCACCTCACCCGGCTCGACCGCCGCCTGGCAGGTGGGGCGGCAACTCGCCGAGACGCTGCGCCCCGCGACCGGCTACCCCCTGCCGGTGCTGCCCGTGCGCTCGACGCCGCTGCCCGAGATCGCCCTGGTCATCGGGGGAGCGGACGGGCGCGTCGGCCAGGAGGGCTACCAGCTCGACGTCACCCGCCACGGGGTGACGATCCGGGCCAACACCCCCGCCGGGCTGTTCGCCGGCGCGCAGACCCTGCGCCAACTGCTGCCCGCCGAGATCGAGGCGTCCAACCGGCAACGCGTCACCTGGACCGTGCCCGGCGGACGGATCGTCGACTACCCGCGCTTCGCGTACCGCGGCGCCATGCTCGACCTGGCCCGGCACTTCCACACCGTCGACGAGATCAACGCGTACGTGGACCTGCTCAGCCAGTACAAGGTCAACTACCTGCACCTGCACCTGAGCGACGACCAGGGCTGGCGGATCCAGATCGACTCCTGGCCGCGGCTCACCACCGTCGGTGGCGGCCCGGGCACCGGAGTCGACGGTGTCGGGCCCGGGTTCCTCACCAAGGCCGACTACAAGGCCGTTGTCGCCCACGCCGCCGCGCGGCACATCACCATCGTCCCCGAGATCGACATGCCCGGGCACACCAACGCCGCCCAGTCGACCTACCCCGAGCTCAACTGCGACGGCGTCGCACCGGCCCCGCGCACCGACACGGCGGTCGGCTACAGCTCGCTGTGCATCGGCGACGAGCTGACCTACCGGTTCGTCGAGGACGTCATCCGCGAACTCGCCGCGATCACTCCCGGGCCGTACCTGCACATCGGCGGCGACGAGGCGCACGCGACCACGGACGAGGACTACCGCACGTTCATGCAGCGGGTCCTGCCGCTGGTCGCGAAGTACGGCAAGCGCGCCTCCGGCTGGAACGAGGTCACGCAGGTCGACCCGCCCACCGACGTCGTTGCGCAGTTCTGGGGCACCGGCACCACCAACGCCGACGTGGCCGACGCCGCCGCCCGGGGCAACAAGGTGATCATGTCGCCGGCCAACAAGACCTACCTGGACATGAAGTACGACGCCAACACCCGCCTGGGGCTGCGCTGGGCCGGTCTCATCGAGGTGTCCGACGCGTACGGCTGGGACCCGGCCACCCGGGTGACCGGCGTCGGCGAGGACGCGATCCTCGGCGTCGAGGCGCCGCTGTGGTCCGAGACGCTGCGCAGCCTGGACGACATCGAGTTCATGGCCTTCCCGCGACTGCCCGCGATCGCCGAGCTGGGCTGGTCGACGGCGGCCAGCCACGACTGGGAGTCGTTCCGGACCAGACTGGGTCAGCAGGGCCCCCGGTGGCGCCTGCAGGGGGTCGACTTCTACCCGTCCCCGCAGGTGCCCTGGCTCTGACCGGACGAGCATGGTGGGTCCGGGCCGAGCGGGCCCGGACCCACCACGCCGCCCGTCCTGCTGGGCGACACCGCCACACCATGGCACCATTTCGTACGTGACCAGCAGACCCGACGAGGCGCAGCACCTGCGTGACCTCGCCCGCCTGCGCCGCGTCCGCGACCGGATCGACCGGGAGTACGCCCAGCCGCTGAACGTCGAGGCGCTCGCCCGTGGCGTGAACATGTCCGCCGGGCACCTCAGCCGCCAGTTCCGCGCCGCCTACGGCGAGTCGCCGTACGCCTATCTGATGACCCGGCGCATCGAACGCGCCATGGCGCTGCTGCGCCGCGGCGACCTGAGCGTCACCGATGTCTGTTTCACGGTCGGCTGCTCGTCGCTGGGCACCTTCAGCACCCGCTTCACCGAACTCGTCGGTGTGCCGCCCAGCGTCTACCGGGACCGGGCGGCGGCCGCCACCGCGGGGATGCCGGCGTGCGTCGCCAAGCAGGTCACCAGACCGATCAGGAATCGAGAAGCGCGGGCCGCCCAGCCGCAACTAGCGTGACCGCCATGGACATCACCATTCACTCGAGCTTTCTTCCGCACACCGACCCGGACGCCTCCCTGGCCTTCTACCGGGACACCCTCGGCTTCGAGATCCGCAACGACGTCGGCTACGAGGGCATGCGCTGGATCACGGTCGGCCCCGCCGGGCAGCCCGACACCTCCATCGTCCTGCACCCGCCCACCGCCAGCCCCGGCCTCACCGACGACGAGCGCCGCACCATCCTCGAGATGATGGCCAAGGGCAGCTACTTCGGCGTCAACCTGGCCACCGCCGACCTCGACGGCACCTTCGCCAAGCTGGAGGGCAGCGGCGCCGAGGTCGTCCAGGAGCCGACCGAGCAGCCGTACGGCGTGCGCGACTGCGCCTTCCGCGACCCCGCGGGCAACATGATCCGCATCCAGGAGCTGCGCTGAACCGTGGTGACCCCAGCCATGACCCCCACGGACGACGCCCCCGAGCCGCCGCACGACAAGGGCGCCGATCCCCGCCCGCCCGCTCAACGTCGTCGCGACACCGAGCACCGGCTCACCCACGACATCGACGTCTGGGTGGCCAGCGCCGCGGCCGACGGCACGCCGTACCTGGTGCCACTGTCCTTCCACTGGGACGGCGAGACCCTGCTCCTGGCCACGGCTGCGGACACCCCGACCGGCCGGAACCTGGCTGCCACCCGGGCCGCCCGGCTGGCCCTGGGCCACACCCGCGACGTGTCGATGATCGAGGGCGACGTCGAGGTCCTCGAGATCGACGCGCTGCCGCGGGAGCGGGGTGACCGGTTCGCCGCGCACACCGGCTTCGACCCACGCGCGCTGACCACGCCGTACCACTGGTTCCGGATCTCCCCCCGCCGCATCCAGGCGTGGCGCGAGGCGAACGAGATTTCCGGGCGCGACCTGATGCGCGACGGCCGCTGGATCGTCTGACCCTGCGGATACCGTGGTTGCCGCACTCCGCGACGCTGACCACGACCCCGCCGGGCGACGCCGACGGGGACCGCGACGGCGGTCCCGCCCGACAGATGGAGACACGATGAGCAGGGCCACGAGGACGGACACGCAGTCGCCTGCGCCGCACATCGCGGACAGCCACGACCTGATCCGCGTGCACGGCGCGCGCGTGAACAACCTCAAGGACGTCAGCATCGAGCTGCCGAAGCGCCGGCTGACGGTGTTCACCGGCGTCTCCGGCTCCGGCAAGAGCTCCCTGGTGTTCAGCACCATCGCCGCCGAGTCGCAGCGGATGATCAACGAGACCTACAGCGCGTTCCTGCAGGGCTTCATGCCGACGCTGGCGCGGCCCGAGGTCGACGTGCTCGACGGCCTGACCACCGCCATCATCGTCGACCAGCAGCGGATGGGCGGCGACGTCCGCTCCACCGTCGGCACCGCCACCGACGCCAACGCGATGCTGCGCATCCTCTTCAGCCGGCTCGGCAAGCCGCACATCGGCTCACCGCAGGCCTTCTCCTTCAACGTCGCCTCCATCAGCGGCGCGGGCGCGGTCAGCATGGAGCGCGGCGGAAAGACGGTGAAGGAGCGCCGCACCTTCACCATCACCGGCGGCATGTGCCCACGCTGCGAAGGGCGCGGCTCGGTCTCCGACATCGACCTCACCCAGCTCTACGACGACTCCAAGTCCCTCGCCGAAGGCGCCTTCACCATCCCCGGCTGGAAGTCGGACAGCTTCTGGACCGTCCGGGTCTACGCCGAGTCGGGCTTCGTCGACCCCAACAAGCCGATCCGCAAATACACCAAGAAAGAACTTCACGACTTCCTCTACAAGGACCCGGTCAAGGTGAAGGTCGACGGCGTCAACCTCACCTACGAGGGGCTGATCCCCAAGATCCAGAAATCGTTCCTGTCCAAGGACAAGGAAGCGCTCCAGCCACACATCCGCGCGTTCGTCGACCGGGCCGTCACCTTCACCACCTGTCCCGAGTGCGACGGCACCCGGCTCAGCGAGGCGGCGCGCTCCTCGACGATCGACGGCATCAACATCGCGGACGCCTGCGCCATGCAGATCAGCGACCTCGCCGAATGGGTCGGCAGCCTCAACGAGCCGTCCGTGGCGCCGCTGCTGGCCGCACTGCGCCACACCCTCGACTCGTTCGTCGAGATCGGGCTGGGCTACCTCTCGCTCGACCGGCCGTCGGGCACCCTGTCCGGCGGCGAGGCGCAGCGCACCAAGATGATCCGCCACCTCGGCTCCTCCCTGACCGACGTCACCTACGTCTTCGACGAGCCCACCATCGGCCTGCACCCCCACGACATCCAGCGGATGAACGACCTGCTGCTGCGTCTGCGCGACAAGGGCAACACCGTCCTCGTCGTGGAACACAAGCCCGAGGCCATCGCGATCGCCGACCACGTCGTCGACCTCGGCCCCGGCGCCGGCACGGCGGGCGGCATTGTTTGCTTCGAGGGCACCGTCGAAGGGCTGCGCGCCAGCGACACCGTCACCGGCCGCCACCTCGACGACCGGGTCGCCCTCAAGGACACCGTCCGAAAGCCCACCGGCACTCTGGAGATCCGCGGCGCGACGGCGCACAACCTGCAGAACGTCGACGTCGACATCCCCCTCGGGGTGCTCTGCGTGGTCACCGGCGTGGCGGGCTCCGGCAAGAGCTCACTCGTGCACGGCTCGATCCCCGCCGGCGAGGGCGTCGTCTCGGTCGACCAGGGCGCGATCCGCGGCTCGCGGCGGAGCAACCCGGCGACGTACACCGGACTGCTCGACCCGATCCGCAAGGCCTTCGCGAAGGTCAACGGCGTGAAGCCCGCCCTGTTCAGCGCCAACTCCGAGGGAGCCTGCCCCACCTGCAACGGCGCCGGCGTCATCTACACCGACCTGGCGATGATGGCGGGCGTCGCCACCACCTGCGAGGAGTGCGAAGGCAAGCGGTTCCAGGCCTCCGTGCTCGAATACCACCTCGGCGGCCGCGACATCAGCCAGGTGCTCGCCATGTCAGTGACCGAGGCCGAAGAGTTCTTCGGCTCCGGCGAGGCGCGCACCCCGGCCGCACACGCCATCCTCGAACGGCTCGCCGACGTCGGCCTCGGCTACCTCAGCCTCGGCCAGCCGCTCACCACGCTGTCCGGCGGCGAGCGGCAACGGCTCAAGCTGGCCACCCACATGGCCGAGAAGGGCGGCGTCTACGTCCTCGACGAGCCGACCACCGGCCTGCACCTCGCCGACGTCGAACACCTGCTCGGCCTGCTCGACCGGCTCGTCGACTCCGGCAAGTCGGTCATCGTCGTCGAACACCACCAGGCGGTCATGGCGCACGCCGACTGGATCATCGACCTCGGCCCCGGCGCCGGCCACGACGGCGGCCGCATCGTCTTCGAGGGCACCCCGGCCGACCTCGTCGCCGCCCGCTCCACCCTCACCGGCCAGCACCTCGCGGCGTACGTCGGCGCCTGACCATCGACGGGCGCAGGCGGGCCGGAGGGTACGGGCCGCCCCACGGCGCAGGTCATCGCGCCGTGGGGCGGCACCTCATGCCCGCTCGGGTGACCGCGGTGGGGCGGTGACGACCAGGAAGGTGAAGTCCTCGCGGGCCTTGGCGTCGATGGGCAGGGGCAGGCGGATGCGCCCGGAGTCGACCATGCCTCGCACGGCGGGACGGCTCAGGCCGAACCCGGCGGTGAGCAGCTTCTCGACCCGGATGGGTGCCGGGAGCTCGAACCTGATGATGACCTCGAGTGGCGCGGCATCCTCGCGCTGGAGGTCGTAGAACGGCATGTCGGTGTCCAGCTGCCAGGTGCCGGTCCAGTCGAGCTGGTAGGCGGCCTTGTGGGCGAGCATCGCGTCCATGGTCAGCTGTCGCACCATGGCCGGATCGTTGTTCTCGAACATCAGTAGCCGTTCGTTGTCCAGCGCCCGCACGTTGATGCGCTCGTGGACGGGGATTTTCGACGTGCGGCCGCACAGGTCGCAGCAGATCAGCAGCCACACGTCGAGCAGCTTGTGGTTCGCGTTGACCCGGATCTTGCCGGTGGGACGGTGCCGCGTGGACCTGCATGACACGCAGGTTTTGACGATGGTGGGCAGTCCGAGCTCGCTGACCACCCACAGCGCTTTGCGGTCGATGCCGGGTCCGCGACCGTGGGCCGGCACGCGGATATGGCGGGAACTGTTCATGGCTTCAGCGATTCCAAGGTCTAGTCAGGAGGCGCCCGGCAGCGCGATGGCGCGCCGGGGGATGCCGCCCGGATCCAGTGGCGGGCAGCCGGCGTCTCGGCGGGGAGCACGCCGGCTGGTGCGACGTCGCAGATCACGTCGCGTGAAGGAAGCCCGCACTCCTCACGCGGCGCGGGCTTCGAGTGGCACGGCGGACGGAGACGGGGAGGCGACTCGAACCCGTCTTCATCGCGCACGTGCGCCACTGGTCACTGATCCATGCGCGTCAGCATGGTCAACCCGTGGGCCGCCGGGCAACGGATTTTCCGCGTGGCCCCGCCGCCGGGGGTGGGAAATCCGCTGGCGGTTGTCGGAAGGGGGGTGGTACCAAGCCCCGG
This sequence comes from Micromonospora sp. BL4, assembly GCF_003667505.1. Lineage (GTDB taxonomy): Bacteria > Actinomycetota > Actinomycetes > Mycobacteriales > Micromonosporaceae > Micromonospora. The sequence continues at coordinate 8,007 of NZ_RCVJ01000215.1, read as the reverse complement.
TGGAAAAGACTCTGGAGTTCGCTGACCTGTTGCGGCTGATGGACGAACGATCGACCGCTTTCCGGGCGGCGGTCGCCGCGGCACCCAGCCTCGACGTGCGGGTGCCGACGTGTCCCGAGTGGACATTGTTCGACCTGGTGCAGCACCTGGGCGAGGGGCGCCGCAAGTGGGCCGCCATCGTGGCCGCGGGGCCCGCCGACGCTCCGCCGGCGATGTCCGCCCCGGTGGCGCCGCCCCGGGAGCGCGAGGCCCTGCTGGCCTGGTTCGCCGCGTCGACGGGGGAGCTGCTGGACGCGCTGCGGGAGGCCGGCCCGGATCGTGGTTGCTGGACGTGGTGGGGTCCGTCGCAGTCGCCGCAGACGACTGGTGCCGTCGCCCGGCACCAGCTCCAGCAGGTCGCCGTGCACACCTACGACGCCCAGGTCGCCGTGGGCGCCCCGCAGCCGCTGCCGGACGAGGTGGCCCTCGACGGTGTCGACGAGTTCGTGACCACCTGCGTCGCGACGACGGTCCCGTGGCCGCACAAGCCCGCGGTCATCGACTACCACGCCACCGAGGGCCGTTCCTGGCGGCTCTGGTTCTCCGCCGACGGCGCCCGGACCGCCCGCCTCCTGACGCCGGTCGCCGGCGACCGCCCAGAGGCGGCGGCCTATGCCTCCGCCCGGGGCACGGCCCATGAGCTGGTCATGTTCTGCTACGGCCGCATTCCGATGGACTCGCTGCGGCTCGACGGCGACCGGCGGGTCTTCGACCAGCTGATCGCCTGGGAGCCGGAGGAATAGGACGCGACGACGGACCATCCTCAGCGCTGACCGCTGTACCGCTCTTCCTCAACCCCCGGACGCCCACGGCCCGTCCGATGCGCTGCTGCCGTCCACGGGCCACGACCATCACGGCGGCCCGCTATCCGCGATCTGAAGCCGCGTCGGTGCCGCCCGAAGCCGCGTCGGGTTTCGTGTAGAGGATCTCGCGGGCCTGCTCGGCAGCGCGGGTGATGCTCTCGGCGATGAAGTCGACGAAGCGCGCGATGCTCTCCAGGCGGACGGCGGCCGGGCTGCCGGGGCCGAGGACGCCCACGCCCTGCCGTGCGACCTCGGCGAGCTGGGCGTTGGCTCGGGCGCCGGCGATCGTGCCCTGGTAGAAGACGTCGTCGTCGACCACGTATCGCTCACGGCGACGCTCGTCGCGCTCGCGGCGGATGAGGCCCTGACTCTCCAGGAACGCGATCGCCTTGGAGATCGACGCCGGGCTGACCTGGACGCGTTGGACGAGTTCGGACGCGGTGAGGCTGCCCGCGTCCGCGGTGTAGAGGCAGGTCAGCACCCTGGACATCATCTTGGGCAGGCCCTGCTGCATGAGGAGGGTCGTGAACATCTCCTCGTACTCACGCACGGCCTCGGCGTCGCGCCCGTGGTCCGGCGAGGACGTCTGTGGCCCAGGGGGAGGGGTCTGCCTGCGCCGGTGCGCGCGGCGTTCGGTGGCGCGGTGGGCCAGATCGGCGCGGTAGCCGGTGGGGCCGCCGTTGCGCATCACCTCACGCGTGATCGTCGAGGTGGGGCGGTCGAGACGCCGGGCGATCTCGGCGTACGCGAGCCCGTCGGCCAGCCCCAGCGCGATCTGCTGGCGTTCCTGCTGGGTGAGCCTGCCTCCCGGCATCGCGATCTCCCTTCACGCTTGCTGAACACCGCCAGCATAGCGTTCACTCCCAATCCAATGCAACGGGCGCAACCGTTGCTGTTGCGTTAGATTCACAATAGTTGCAACGATTATGCGGCCTTCACCTGCGCTTATGCCTACTGGACGCAACAAGCTTGTTGCCTGATGTCTGAACGCAACGTAGCGTTTCCGGTGTCAGAAACAAACGCAGGAGGAGAGCACGATGCCGAACTTCGACACCCCCACCCCGATCTCCGCCGTCCTCGACATCCCCGCCGGCCGCGTCCAGTTCATCGCCGCCGACCGGGCCGACACCACCGTCGAAGTCCTGCCCGCGGACGCCTCCAAGGCCCGCGACGTGAAGGTCGCGGAGCAGACCACCGTCGAATACCGCGACGGCGTCCTGCGAATCAAGGCCTCGGCGAAGAACCAGATCCTCGGAAACTCCGGATCCATCGAGGTGACCGTCCAACTGCCCACCAACTCCCAGGTCACCGCGAAGACGGCCAGCGCCGAATTTCGGGCCGTCGGACGCTTCGGCGACGTCGCCTACGACGGCGCGCACGGCACGATCAAAATCGACGAGGCCGCCAGCCTGCGCCTCGCCACCGCCGCCGGCGACATCTCGGTCGGCCGCCTGAACGGGCCGGGGGAGATCAGCACCGTCAAGGGCGACATCCACATCACCGAGGCCGTACGCGGCACCGTCGTCCTGCGCACCCAGGCCGGCAACGTGTCGATCGGCGCCGCCCGCGGAGTCTCCGCCTCCCTCGACGCCGGCACCACCCTCGGCCGGATCGACAACTCCCTCATGAACACCGCCGGCACCGCAGACCTGACCATCCACGCCACCACCGCCCACGGCGACATCGTCGCCCGCAGCCTCTGAGGAGCACCCACCATGACCAACCTGGCCATCGCGGCAAACGGCCTGCGCAAGTCCTACGGCGACAAGACCGTCCTCGACGGCGTCGACCTGACCGTCGCCGAAGGAACCATCTTCGCCCTGCTCGGCCCGAACGGCGCCGGCAAGACCACCGCCGTCAAGATCCTCTCCACCCTCATCTCCGCCGACCCCGCCTCCGGCGCCATCCACGTCGGCGGCCACGACCTCGCCACCGCCCCCCAGGCGGTCCGCGCCGCGATCGGCGTCACCGGCCAGTTCTCCGCCGTCGACAACCTGATCACCGGCGAGGAGAACATGCTCCTCATGGCCGACCTGCACCACCTGCCCAAGAGCGAAGGCCGCCGCGCCGCCGCGGAACTGCTCGAACGCTTCGACCTCACCGACGCCGCGAAGAAACCCGCCTCCACCTACTCCGGCGGCATGAAGCGCCGCCTCGACCTCGCCATGACCCTGGTCGGCAACCCACGGATCATCTTCCTCGACGAACCCACCACCGGCCTCGACCCCCGCAGCCGCCACAACATGTGGCAGATCATCCGCGAGCTCGTCGCCGACGGCGTCACCGTCTTCCTCACCACCCAGTACCTGGAGGAGGCCGACGAACTCGCCGACCGCATCGCCGTGCTCAACGACGGAAAAATCGCCGCCGAGGGCACCGCCAAGGAACTGAAGCGGCTCATCCCCGGCGGACACGTCCGACTCCGCTTCACCGACCCCACCTCGTACCAGTCCGCCGCCAACGCGCTGCACGACGCCACCCGCGACGACGAGACCCTCGCGCTGCAGATCCCCAGCGACGGCAGTCAGCGCGAGCTCCGCACCATACTCGACCGACTGGACTCGGCCGCCATCGAAGCCGACGAGCTCACCGTGCACACCCCCGACCTCGACGACGTGTTCTTCGCCCTGACCGGCGGCGCCGCCACCATCCCCAACCAGCCCAAGGAGACCGTCCGATGAGCACCCTCTCCCTCGCCGCCCGCGACTCGTCCACGATGCTGCGCCGCAACCTCCTGCACGCCCGGCGCTACCCGTCCCTCACCCTCAACCTGCTGCTCACCCCGATCATGCTGCTGTTGCTCTTCGTCTACGTCTTCGGCGACACGATGGGCTCAGGCATCATCGGCGGCGGCGCCGACCGCTCCGACTACATCGCGTACATCGTCCCGGGCCTCCTGCTGATGACCATCGGCAGCACCGTGATCGGAACCGCGGTGTCCGTCTCCAACGACATGACCGAAGGCATCATCGCCCGCTTCCGCACCATGGCCATCCACCGCGGTTCGGTGCTCGTCGGGCACGTCGTCGGCAGCGTCCTGCAATCGGTCATGAGCGTGGTCCTCGTCGCCGCCGTCGCCGTCGCCATCGGCTTCCGGTCCACCGACGCCAGCGTCCTGGAATGGCTCGCCGCGTTCGGGCTGCTCGTGATCTTCGCCCTGGCCCTCACCTGGATCGCCGTCGGCATGGGACTGGTCAGCCCGAACGCCGAGGCCGCCAGCAACAACGCGATGCCGCTGATCCTGCTGCCGCTGCTGTCCAGCGCCTTCGTCCCGGTCGACGCCATGCCCGGCTGGCTCCAGCCGGTCGCCGAATACCAACCGTTCACGCCCGCCATCGAAACCCTGCGCGGGCTGCTGCTCGGCAGCGAGATCGGCCACAACGGGTGGCTCGCGGTCGTCTGGTGCCTGGGGCTCGCCGTGCTCGGCTACATCTGGTCGACCTCGACGTTCAACCGCGACCCGAGGTAACCACCAGGGCAGCGGGGGACCGCCTCCCGCAGCTCGTCCCGCCCGAGGGCGGCGTACCCCGACACGATGTCGGCGTACGCCGCCCGTCGGCGTTTCCCCGCCGGCACCGAATCCTTCAAAACGACGATGCCCGGCCGGTGAGTCTCCTCGCCGGCCGGGCACCATGTCAGCTCCGGTCAGTTGCCCGTGCCCAGGTCCTTCAGGCCCTGAAGCATCTCGGCGAAGTCGGCGGTCTCCGCCGCAGGCGGCGTCTCGATGGTCACCGCCTTGTCGTAGTCGGTGTAGTCGATCACCATGTCGCCCATCGTGCCCATGACCATGCCCGCACGGCGCGGCCGGTACTGCTCGTCGACCCACAGGTCGATCTTGATGTCCTTGACGCCTTCCTTGGCGAACTGCTTCTCGACGCCCGACCGCACCTCGGCATCGAGCTGCTTCAAGTGGGTCCCCACCGGAGTCGTGACGGTGTAGTGGACGGTCGGCGCCCCGTTCACCGTCTCCTCACCGACGACCGACACACCCTCGGAGGCGAGCAGCGTCTTGACCTGCTTGGTCGGGTCGGCGTCCTCGAACTGCTTGGTGAAGTTCAGTCCCGCCTGCTCGCTGACCGCGCTCAGGTCCATCTTCATCCAGCGCTTGCCGTTCGTGCTCGCGCGGTCCTTCTCCGGAATCTCGACGTAGATCACGGCGCCGATCATCCGCACGGTGGTCGGGGTGCCACCCGGACCCGCCGTCGTCATCTCGGCCTTGACCGGGTCACCCAGGTCCAGGACGCCCTGCATCGAGATCTTCTCGCCGCCCGCCGTGCCCGTCATCGTCAGGGTCACCGAATCGGTCTTGTCGGTGGTGTCGATCGTCTTCTGCAACGACCCCTTCAGGTCACTGGCGAGCAGCTCCAGCACGTTGGGCTGCTTCGGCGCGTCGGACGAGCCGGACTGCACGCCGCAGGCGGATACGGCGAGGGCCGTGAGCGCCGAGACCGCTACAACCGTGGTCTTCTTCCAAAATGACACGTGACAGCTTCTTTCCCCCGAAGGATGCTGGGGATCTCCCCAAATAGACCGGCGACACGCTATCCCACACGGTCCACAGCGGGGGGACACCCTCGCGCCGACATCTCTCGAGGGAGAGGCGTCCGGACCTTCGCCACATCGCGTGCCCAGAAGGGCCTCCAAGATCATGAGGGCCGTACGGGTGGCCCTGTTGGACAGTCGGGAAGGCGAACAGCACGGGCGGCCCGCAGAGTTACGTCACAACACTCCTAGCGACCGTCTGGACCACCGCACGGGACCGGATGCTCTGGACCACCACCAGCTGAGCGTCCGTAGAAGGCCCGAGACCTGGTGACAGCCCGTCAGTCTCGGATTCGATAATGTACATTATGTAAAGTAAGGCGATTTGGGAGTCCCCTCGTCGGGGTGGACAGGTGCTGCTCGATCAGCGTGATCCGCTCGTGCACCGGGCCGGCCGGCACGTCGACCAGCCGGTGCCCGTACGCCGCGTACACCTGCTCGTGCACACGGGCGAAGGCCAACGACTCGGCGTAGTCGATCTGGCGGGCGGCCGTGCGCGTGACGAAGCCCAGTGGGCCGATCAGAAACACCAGCCGCTGGTACGACCGCTGGCGGACGATCCGGTCCAGTTCGACGGCGAGGTCGGGCCCGACCGGCCGGCCCAGGTGGCGAGCCAGAGCGAGCGTGCACAACGGTGACCGGTCATGGATCTGCAGGTCGCCGTCCGCGTCGGCAACGATCCGGCGGCGGTGCTGAAGTCGGGCGACGGCGTCGACGAATTCCGGTTCCCGCCAGGGTTCGGCGCACCCCTGCGCCTGCCGGGCCGCGATGACGTCGGTGGCCGCCTCCCGGACCACCAGGTGCCCTCGGCGGCGCAGCGCCTGGATCAGCGTGGTCTTGCCGACTCCCGGGCCTCCGGTCAGGACATAGCGCCTCGGTTGGGTCACCGCGCTCCCCCTCTCCCCTTGCCAGTGAACGCGAAAAAGCTGCATAATATCCCTTATGCATGACAAAAAGGACGAATCGCTCGGGGTGCTGATCGAGGAGTTCCTGGCCGCCCGGGCGACGCGCAAGCCGTCCCCGCACACCCTCGCGGCGTACCGGCGGGACCTGCACGCGGTGGCCGCCCTGATCGCCGAGGACGTCGCCACTCCCCTCCCCCGTGCCGCGTTGTCGATCACCGATCTCTCCCCCCGGGTGATGCGGGCGGCGTTCGCCCGGTTCGCCGCGCCCCGCGCGCCCGCGTCGGTGCACCGGGCCTGGTCCACCTGGAACAGCTTCTTCACGTTCCTCGTGGCGGACGGGGTGGTGGCGGGTAATCCGATGCCGGCGGTCGGCCGGCCCCGGGCCCTGCTCCCCCAGCCGAAGCCGCTGCGCGGGGCGGACACCCCCGAGCTGCTGCTCGCCTCGGCCGCGCGCGACGACGGTCGGCAGCGCGACCCGTGGCCGGAGCGGGACGTGGCGGTGCTGGCGGTGGCGCTCTGCGCGGGGTTGCGACTGTCGGAGTTGCTGGCGTTGCGGGTCGGCTCGCTGGCCGGTCGGCTCGGTGAGCGGCGAATTGAGGTGGTGGGCAAGGGTGGCCGGCCCCGGGTGGTGCCGATCGAGGCGGACCTGGACCGGGTGCTGGTGGACTACCTGGACAGTCGGGTCCGGCGTTTCGGGTCCCGGTCGGTACGCCCGGACTCGGCGTTGCTGGTGGACCGGCGGGGTGAGCCGCTGCGCCGCGGTGGGCTCCAGTATCTGGTGGAGTCGAGTTACCGGCGGGCGGGGATCGGTGACCGGGTACCGCGTGGCGCGCGGTTGCACGCGCTGCGGCACACGTTCGCGACGCGGCTGGCCGAGGACGGGGCGAGCGCGGCGGAGATCATGCGGTTGCTGGGGCACGCGTCGTTGGCGTCGTCGCAGACGTACATCGAGGTGACGGCCGATCAGCAGCGCGACGCGGTGCGGGCCAACCGCACCAACCGGGCGTTGGCCGCCCTGGGGTCGGTGGGCCAGGCGCGGTGAGTGCGGTCAGTGGGCCCGCTGGTCGGTGTCGTTGGCGGTGGTGGGCAGTGGGCCGAGGACGGCGTTGATGATGTGGATGCGCGCGTTGGTGGCCCGGTAGTCGGCGCAGACCGCGTCGGCCCGGTCGGCGACGCGCGTGGTGGGTCCGGTACGGGTGAGGGTGACCGTGGTGCCGTCGAGGGTGGTGGCGGTGCCGGCGGCCGCCAGGTCGTCGATGGGGTGAATTCCGGCGATCAGGTGTGCCTTGAGCAGGGTGCGCAGCTGGTCGGTGTGGCGGGCCATCAGGTTGTCCCAGTTGTCCTCGGAGAACTTGGCGGCGAAGGCGTCGTCGGAGGGCGCCAGGATGGTGACGCCGGTGCCGGTGGGCAGGTCGGCGAGGACGCCGCTGGTGCGTACGGCCGCCTCGAAGGTGGTGAGGGTGGGCATCCAGCGCAGCGCCTGGTCGACGGGTTGGTCGGCGAGGAAGGTCGGGTTGCCGGGGTCGGTGCCGGTGGGCAGGGCGGCGCAGAGTGGTCCGGTGACCTGGGGGGCGCTGGTGTTGGCCGGTGGTGCGGTGTCCGTTGTGGCGGCGGCGGTGCAGGCGGTGGTGGCCAGCAGCAGGGCCGGTACGAGGAGGCGCAGGGCGCGAGACCGGGGGCGGGTTGTCTGCGGCACGGCGGGCTCCACGGGTCGGGGG
>NZ_RCVJ01000135.1 GCF_003667505.1 Micromonospora sp. BL4 | reverse complement strand
CCCTACTGCCCGCCCTCCCACGGGCCCCAAGAGACACGCCCGCCCCTGTCGATCATGGCGTTGTGGTGGGTCACAGAGGCCGCGAAAGCACGCTGATCGGGCACCACGACTTCATGATCGACGAGAGTGGTCGAGGAACCAGCCCTGCGCGGCGGGCCACACAGCTTTGGTGTGGAGTATGTGTCGTCCAGCCATGTGCCCGGGGGCACACAGCTCGTAACTTCTTGCGCCATGACGGCAGAACCCGTGGCGGTCCCCCACGTCGTACAGGTCGACCTCGCCGGTCGGACCGCCCTGGTCACCGGGGGCGGCAGCGGCATCGGGCGGGCGTGCGCCCTGCGGCTGGGCGCGGCCGGCGCCAAGGTGCTCGTGGTGGACCGCAACCTGGAGGCGGCCAAGGCGGTGGCCGCCGAGGCCGGGGGCCGGGCCGAGGGCGTGGACCTGGCCGACGCCGCCGCGGTGGACGGCCTCGACGTGGACGTGGACATCGTGGTGAATAACGCCGGGCTCCAGCACGTGGCGCCGGTGCAGGACTTCCCCGTCGAGCGCTTCGAGTACATCCAGCGGGTCATGGTCGAGGCGCCGTTCCTGATCATCCGCCGCGCGCTGCCACACATGTACGCGCGTGGCTGGGGCCGGATCGTCAACATCTCCTCCGTGCACGGGCTGCGCGCGTCGCCGTACAAGGCCGCGTACGTGTCGGCGAAGCACGCCCTCGAAGGGTTGTCGAAGGTGGTGGCGCTGGAGGGCGCCGCGCACGGCGTGACCGCCAACTGCATCAACCCGGCGTACGTGCGCACCGCGCTGGTGGAGAGCCAGATCGCCGATCAGGCGGCCAGCCACGACATCCCGGAGACCGAGGTGATCGAGAAGATCATGCTGGCCCGGGCGGCGATCAAGCGGCTGATCGAGCCAGAGGAGGTGGCGGAGCTGCTGGCGTACCTCTGCTCGCCTCCGGCGGCGTTCATCACCGGCGCGTCGATCGCGCTCGACGGGGGCTGGACGGCCAACTAGTGGGCCTGAGCACAATGTCGACCATGTCGTCGCCGGTGGAGTTCCTGGAACTGCTCGCTCGCGAGGCCGCGGCGGTCGAGTTCGAGGGACCGCTGGTGGCCGCGCGGGCCGCCGGGCTGCCCGCCGACCGGTTGGCCGAGCTGGAGCAGGCGAAGATGGTGGCGCTGCGGGTCCGCGCGCTGCTGGAGCGCCGGCGCCGCCGGGAGACCGAGCTGTCCGGCCTGTACGACACGGTCAGCGACCTGGCGGGGCTGCGCGACCTGGACGACGTGCTGCGGGCGATCGTGCACCGGGCCCGCAACCTGCTCGGCGCCGACGTGGCCTACATGACGCTCAACGACGACGAGCGCGGCGATACGTACATGCGGGTGACCGACGGGTCGGTCTCGGCCCGTTTCCAGCGGCTGCGGCTGCCGATGGGCGCCGGCCTCGGCGGCCTGGTGGCTCAGTCCGGCGCGCCGTACGTGACCGCCAACTACGGCGAGGACGAGCGCTTCCACCACACCGGCGAGATCGACGCCGGGGTCGGCGAGGAGGGCCTGGTGGCGATCCTCGGGGTGCCCCTGCGGCTCGGCTCCACGTCGATCGGGGTGCTCTACTCGGCCAACCGCTCGGCCCGGCCGTTCGCCCGGGAGGAGGTGGCGCTGCTGGTCTCCCTCGCCGCGCACGCCGCCGTGGCGATCGACACCGCCCGGCTGCTGGCCGAGACCCGCTCGGCGCTGGCCGAGCTGTCGGCGGCGAACACCACCATCCGGGCGCACAGCAGCTCGGTGGAGCGGGCCGCGGCGGCACACGACCGGATGACCGCGCTGGTGCTGCGCGGTGGCGGGGTGGAGGACGTGGCGGCCGCGGTGACCGAGGTGCTGGACGGCGCGCTGCTGGCGCTGGACGCCGAGGGGCGGCTGCTGGCCCGCGTCGGTGAGATCGACGAGCCGGACCGGGCGGACATCGTCGAGGCGGTGGCCGCGTCCCGGACGGAGGGGCGCAGCGTGCGTCGAGGCCCCCTCTGGTACGCGGCGGTGGTGGCGGGCGCGGAGAACCTGGGCGCCCTGGTGCTGCGCCCGGACGACGAACTGGTCGACGCCGACCAGCGGATCCTGGAGCGGGCCGCGTTGGTGACCGCGCTGCTGCTGCTGTTCCGGCGCACCGTGGCGGAGGCGGAGGGCCGGGTCCGCGGTGAGCTGCTGGACGACCTGATCGCCCGGCCGCTGCGGGACACCGACGCGCTGCGCAGCCGGGCCCGCCGCCTCGGGGTGGATCTGGACGCCCCGCACGTGCTGGTGGCGGTGGGCGACGACGCCATCGCGGCCACCGGCTCGGCCCGGCAGCGGGTGCTCTCCTGGGCCACCACGTACGCCTCGGCCCGGGGTGGGCTGGCGGCGGCCCGCGACGGTCGGGTGGTGCTGATGCTGCCCGGGCGGGACGCCGGTGGCAGCGCCCGCGCGGTGGCCCGGGACCTGTCCCGGGTGACCGGCCGTCCGGTGACCGCCGGGGCGAGCGGCCCGTCGGCCGGGCCGGCGACCCTGGCGGGCGCGTTCCACGAGGCGGATCGGTGCCTCACCGCGCTGGGCGCGCTGGGCCGCTCCGGCCAGGGGGCGAGCACGGCGGAGCTGGGCTTCGTCGGGCTGCTGCTGGGCACCGTCGGTGACCGGGGCGAGAAGGACGTGGCCCAGTTCCTCACCGCCACCGTCGGGCCGGTGCTCGACTACGACGCCCGGCGGGGCACGGCGCTGGTGAAGACGCTGGAGGCGTACTTCGGGGTGGGCGGCAGCCTGGCCCGGGCCGCCGAGCAGCTGCACGTGCACGTCAACACGGTGACCCAGCGGTTGGAGCGGGTCGGTCAGCTGCTCGGCGCCGACTGGCAGCGGCCCGAGCGGGCGCTGGAGGTGCAGCTGGCGCTGCGCCTGCACCGGCTGCGCAACCCGGCCGGCTGACCACCGGCTGCGCCACCCCGGCCGGCTGACCACCGGCCGGGTACGGGTCAGCGGGCGCGGATGCCCTCCAGCACAGCGTCGACGACCTGCTCCGGCAGGGCCCGCTCGTCCAGCTCCGGGTTCCAGCGCAGCACCCGTTGGATCAGCATCGGCCCGGTGAGGAGCGCCATGGTCACCTCCAGGTCGATGTCCGGCCGGAGCAGACCCTCGCTGATGCCGCGCCGCAACACCTCGCGCATCAGCTGCCGGCGCGGGGCGATGATGTTCTGGTAGAGCTGGAACTGGTCGGGGCTGCGGTTCACCGCGGGCACCAGGCAGGGCATGATCTTCGCCGCTCGCGGGTCGACGTTCTTCCCGATCGCGCCGACGAGCAGCACCAGGTCGTCCCGGACGGAGTGCCCCTCGGGCTGCGGCAGGATGCCCTTGAGCCGGCGCAGCGCGTCCAGCAGCAACGCGTCCTTGCCGGCCCAGCGGCGGTAGATGGTGGCCTTGCCGACCCCGGCGCGGGCGGCGATCGCCTCGATCGAGAGCGCCTCGATGGTGCTGCCCTCGGCGAGCAGGTCGAGGGTGGCCTCGATGATCGCCTCATCGGCGCGGAGGCTCCGCGGTCGCCCGGGCGACCGCGGAGCATCGGCAGTGGACGTCATGTCGGACATTGTCCCCGAACCTAGGCTGTCCCGGCCAACTCGGGCTCGGCGACCGGCGCCGCCGGCGCGTCCGCCACGGCCTCCCGGCCGGGCATCCAGCGCAGCACCACCACGATCCCGAGCGCGGCGACCACCGCGGAGAGCGCCGCCGCCCAGTGCATGGCGGTGACGAAGGCGTCGTTGGCCGCCGAGATCAGCGCCGGCCCCGCGGGCCCGAGCTGCCCGGCCGCCGCGTACGCCCCGGAGATCGACTCGTTCGCCGCGTCACGGGCCTGCGCCGGCAGGCCGGTCAGCGCGCCGTCCACGTCGGCCCGGTAGACCGCCGAGAGCACCGAGCCGAGAACCGCCACGCCGAGCGCGCCGGCCACCTGGCGGACGGTGTTGCTGACCGCGGAGCCCACGCCGGCCTTCTCCCGGGGCAGCGCCGACATGATCGACTCCGTGGCCGGCGGCATGATGTTGGCCATTCCGACGCCCTGGAAGAAGAAGACGACCAGCACGACCCAGATCGGGGTGGACGCGCCGACGAAGGCGAACGCGGCGAGCGCCGCCGCGGTCAGCGCCAGCCCGACGGTGGCGACCGCCCGGCCGCCGTAGCGGCGGACCATCGCGGCGCTGCGCGGCGCGAAGATCAGCTGGGCGCCGGCGAAGGGCAGGAAGAGCAGACCGGTCTGGAGCGGGCTGTAGTCGCGTACCAGTTGCAGGTAGAACGAGCTGAAGAACATCACGCCCATCGCGGCGAAGAACACCAGGCCGACGATGGCCACCGGCGCGGCGAACCGGGGCAGGCGGAACAGCCGGACGTCCAGCGACGGGTGGTCGCTGCGCCGCTCGTGCTCCACGAACCAGGCCAGCACCGCCAGGCCGACGACGATCGAACCCCAGGCCACCGGGCGACCGAAGCCGTGCTCGCCGCCGTCGATGATGCCGTAGGAGAGGGCGACCAGACCGACCACGGAGAGCAGGACGCCGAGCAGGTCGACCCGGCCCGGGCGCGGGTCGCGCGACTCGGGCACCAGCAGGGCGACCAGGATGACGCCGGCGACCACCACCGGCACGTTGATCAGGAAGACCGAGCCCCACCAGAAGTGCTCCAGCAGCGCGCCGCCGAGGATCGGGCCGATCGCCACGGCGAGGCCGACCGCGCCGGCCCAGACGCCGATCGCCCGGCCACGCTCGCGCGGGTCGAAGACGTTGGAGATGATCGACAGCGTCACCGGCATGATGGCCGCGCCGCCGACCCCCATCAGGGCGCGGGCCGCGATCAGCTGTGCCGGGTCCTGGGCGTACGCGGAGAGCAGCGACGCCAGGCCGAACAGCGCCAGGCCGATCATCAGGAAGCGCTTGCGTCCGGCGCGGTCACCGAGCACCCCGAAGGTGAACAGCAGCCCGGCGAAGACCAGCGTGTAGGAGTTGATGGACCACTCCAGCTCGCCCTGGCTGGCGCCGAGGCCGTGCACCGGGTCGGCCAGGGTGCGTAGGGCGACGTTGAGGATCGTGTTGTCGAGGACGACGACGAGGAGGCTGATCACCAGCACCCCCAGGATCGCCCACCTCCTCGGATGTCCGGTGTTGTTGTGCAGCTCCATGCCCGGTTCTCCCCCCGGTTTCACCGGCCGCGCAATACGATACGGGCCAGACTCGTAACTCCGGTCAGAGTACTGGCGGCATTAACGATACGGAACCGATCCGTATCGTATGTGTCCGGCGTCACGTCGCGGGGCCGGTCAGCCGCCGAGGTCAGCAAGGTCGCGGGGCGGCCAGGCAGGCGGTGACGGCGGCGGGCAGCGTGCGCAGGCGCGTCGCCGGCGCGGCGAGCGGCTCGATCCAGCCGGGCCCGGCGCCGTACACCCGCAGTAGCGGGAAGTCCCGGGCGAAGCGCACCAGGCGGTACGCGCGGCCGGTGACCGGCGTCTGCGACCAGAGCACGACGGTGCTCGGGCGGGCCCGGTACACGGCGCTGGTCAGCGCGGTCCACGGCAGCGCGGGGCCGAGGTGCAGGCAGCCGCGACCCTGCTCGCGCAGCGCGGCGGCGAGCGCGTGCAGGCCGAGGCAGTGCGCCTCCCGCTCGGCCCCGGCGAGCAGCACGCCGCCGGTGGGCAACGACCGGCCCGGCTCCCGCCGGTACACGTCCAGCCCGACCCGCAGCCCCGCACAGAGGGCGTGCTCGACGGCGATCTCGGCGGGCGTACGCCCCGGCAGGCGGGCCAGCAGCGGCTGGCAGATCTGCTCCCAGAGCGCCGGCACGCCCCACTCCCCGGCCAGCTCCAGCAGCACCGTGGCGACCCGGTTGCCGTCCAGGTCCTCGGCCGCCAGCGTGACCCGCTTGAGCGCGGTCTCCACGGCCTCCGCCGGCATCGGATCGGTCAGCACCAGACGTACCCCCGGGTAGGTGTTCCTACCCGGGGGTACGCCACGAGGGCGCGCGGCGGATGCGCCGGCGCGGGAATTTACCGGCGGCGCGCCACCAGCCGGCGGGCCAGCGCCGCGGCGCTGCCCCAGATGCCGCGCCGGAACAGCACCACGACGAGGACGAAGATGCCGCCGGTGACCAGGCCGATCGCCTCGAACCCGGAGAACGACAGCCAGTCCTCCAGCCGAACCACGATCCCGGCGCCGAGCACCCCGCCCCAGAGGGTGCCGATCCCGCCGAGCACCACCACGATGACCGCCTTGCCGGAGGTGGTCCAGTGCAGCACGTCCAGCGAGACGAACCGGTGGCCGACCGCGAACAGTCCGCCGCCGAGGCCGGCGATGAACCCGGAGAGCACGAACGCGGTGAGCTTGTAGCGGTGCACCGGATAGCCCAGCGCCCGCGCGCGGGCCGGATTGTCCCGGATGCCGACCAGCACCCGACCGAACGGCGAGTGCACGATCCGCCAGGCCGCGGCCAGCCCGAGCAGCACGATCGGCAGGATCGCGTAGTAGAAGTAGTAGTCGTCGGTGAGGTCCCAGCCGAACAGCGACCGGGGCACCCCCTGGAGGCCGTTCTCGCCCTGCGTCACCGAGCGCCACTCGTTGGCGACGTAATAGACCATCTGCGCGAAGGCCAACGTCACCATGGCGAAGTAGATGCCGGTCCGCTTGACCGCCAGGTAGCCGATCGGCACCGCCAGCACGGCCGCGGCCAGCGCCCCGGCCAGCACCGCCAGTGGGAACGGCAGGCCCGCGTGGATCGCCACCAACCCGGTGACGTACGCCGAGGTGCCCCAGAACGCGGCGTGCCCGAACGACATCAGCCCGGTGAAGCCGAGCAGCAGGTCCACCGCGACGGCGAACAACGCCCAGCAGAGGATGTCCACCGCGACCGCCGGATAGAGGCCGTTGGGCAGCCACGCGGCGACGGCCAGCCCGACGGCGAGCAGCGCGTACCGCACCCAGCCGGGGGCACGGGCCACGGTGACCAGCCCGGACGGCGGCGCCGCCCGGGGCGCGTCGGCCGGAGTGTCCACGGTGCTGGTCATGCCGGCGCCTCCTCACGGCCGAACAGGCCGGCCGGGCGCCAGAGCAGCACCGCGGCCATCACGATGAAGACGATCGTCTGCGACACGATCGGGAAGTTCGACAGGTACGCCTCGCCCCACGCCTGGACCAGGCCGATGCCGAAGCCGGCGGCGACCGACCCGAAGATGGACCCCAGCCCACCGATCACCACGACCGCGAAGACCACGATGATCAGGTCGGCGCCCATCAGCGGGTTGACCGCGCGCATCGGCGCGGCCAGCACACCGGCCAGCCCGGCCAGCCCGATGCCGAAGCCGAAGACCGGAGTCACCCAGCGTCCGACGTCGATACCGAACGCGCGGGTCAAATCGGGCCGCTCGGTGGACGCGCGGACCACCATGCCGATCCGGGTCCGGGTGAGCACCCACCACACGGCGACGCAGAGCAGCACCGCGAAGCCGAGGATGAACACCCGGTAGGTCGGGAAGTCGAACAACCCGAAGTTCACCGTCCCGCTCAACAGCGACGGGGTTTCGTACGGGCTGGACTGCACGCCGTAGCGCAACTTCACCAGGTCCTGAAGGATCAGCGTCAGGCCGAAGGTGAGCAGGAAGTTGTAGAGCGGGTCGAGCCTGGTCAGCCGGTGGATCACCGCGCGCTCCAGGGCCATGCCCAGCAGACCCAGCCCCACCGGCATGATCACCAGGGCCGCCCAGAACGGCACGCCCGCCTCGGTGAGCAGCACGTACGCGCCGAACGCGCCGAGCATGTAGAACGCGCCGTGGGCGAAGTTGACCACCCGCAGCATGCCGAAGATGACCGCGAGCCCGAGGGCGAGCAGGGCGTAGAACGCCCCGCTCACCAACCCGTTGAACGTGTTCTGCGCGAATCCACTCACAGCGTCACACGCTCACAGCTTGCAGTCCGCGGACGGCGCGCGGAACGCCTCCGCGGCGGGGATCGTCTTGAGCACCTTGACGTAGTCCCACGGCTCGGTCACCTCGGACTGCGGCTTCACCTGGGCCAGGTACGCGTCGTGCACCACCCGGTGGTCCTCGGCGCGGATCTTGCCGTTGCGCAGGAACACGTCCTCGACCGTCTTGCCCTCCAGGCCCTTGACGACGGCGTCCGCGTCGTCGGTGCCGGCGGCCTGCACCGCCTCCAGGTACTGCAACGCGGCGGAGTAGTTGGCCGCGTGCGCGAACGTCGGCCGGGTGCCGGCCTTCTGCTGGAACCGGTCGGCGAACTCGCGGTTCTTCGCGTCGAAGTTCCAGTACCAGGCGTCGGTGTACGTGGTGCCGGCCAGCGCGGCCGGGGTGAGCGAGTGGATGTCGGTGAGGAACATCAGCCCCACCGCCAGGCCGACGCCCTTGTCCCGCAGCTTGAACTCGTTGTACTGCTTCACCACGTTGACCAACTCCGCGCCGGCCTGCATGGTGCCCAGCACGTCCGGCTTCGGGTTCAGCGTCGGCGCCTTGAGAAGGAAGGTGGAGAAGTCGCCGCTGGTGTTCGGGAACGGCGCCCCGTCCTTGCCGACGACCTTCCCGCCGGCCGCCGTGATGGCGGTGGAGAAGCTCTTCTCCATGTCCTGACCGAAGGCGTAGTTCGGGTACAGGATGTACCAGTTCTTGCCGATCTGCTCGGTCGTGGTCTTCCCGGTGCCGTTGGCCAGCATGTACGTGTCGTAGGCGTAGTGGAAGGTGTACTTGTTGCAGCTCTTGCCGGTCAGGTCGGTGGTCGCCGCCCCGATGTTGAAGTAGAGCTTCTTCTTCTCCTTGGCCACGTCGGCGACCTTCAGCGCCGCCGACGAGGTGGGCACGTCCAGGATCAGGTCGACGCCCTTGCGGTCGTACATCTCCTGGGCCTTGGAGTTGGCCACGTCCGGCTTGTTCTGGTGGTCGGCGGTCTCCACGGTGATGTCCTTGGTCACCGCCTTGTCGCCGTACTTGGCGGTGAAGTCGGCGATGGCCATCTCCACCGCCGTGACCGAGTTCTTTCCGGACAACTCCGAGTACGCCCCGGACTGGTCGTTCAGCACGCCCAGCACGATCTTGTCGCCGGTCAGCTTCTGGTCGCCGCCCGACTGGGGCCCTCCGCCGCCACAACCGGCGACCAGCACCACCGCGGCCGACGCCGCGGCCACACCCACCGTCCTGCGCATGCCCACTCCATCCATTCCGCGCCTCATCGCGCGAGTCGTCGTCGGAAAATCAGATCCCGAGGTACGCCAGCAGCTCGCGTTCCCGCGAGCGCACCTCGGAGTTGTCCATCGCCTCGGCGACGCGTCCCTCGGCCAGCAGGTAGTGCCGGTCGGCGACGCCGGTGGCGAAGTGCAGGTTCTGTTCGACCAGCAGCACGGTCACCCCGTGCCGTTTGGCTTCCCGCAACAGGTCACCGACCTGCTGCACCAACAGTGGTGAGAGCCCCTCGGTGGGCTCGTCGCAGAGCAGCAGCCGGGCGCCCATCCGCAGCACCCGGGCCAGCGCGAGCATCTGCTGCTCACCGCCGGAGAGCATGGTGGCCGCGGAGTCGCGCCGGGTGTAGAGGGCGGGGAACGCCTCGTACACCCGCTCCAGCGACCACGGGTCCGGGCCCACCCGGGGCGGCAGGGTGAGGTTCTCGGTGACGGTCAGCGTGGCGTAGCTGCCCCGGTCGTCGGGCACCCAGCCCAACCCGAGTCGGGCCCGCCGGTGCGCCGGCAGCTTCCCGACGTCCCGACCGTCCAGCTCGACCGTGCCGCGCTGGCCGGAGTGCAGCCCCATCACGCAGCGCAGCAGGGTGGACTTGCCGGCGCCGTTGCGCCCGACCAGGGTGACCACCTCGCCGGCCGCGACCTCCAGGCTGACGTCCCGCAGCACCTGCGCCTCGCCGTACCAGGCGGACAGGTTCTCAATGCGCAGCATCAGCGGCTCCCAGGTAGGCGGTGATCACACGCTCGTCCGCGCGGACCTGCTCGTACGGGCCCTCGACGAGGACCTTGCCGGCCTGGAGCACGGTGACGGTGTCGGCGAGCCGGCCGACCACGCTCATGTTGTGTTCGACCATCACCACGGTCCGGCCCTCGCGGACCCGGCCGATCAGCTCGACGGTGCGGTCGACGTCTTCGAGGCCCATTCCGGCGGTCGGCTCGTCGAGCAGCAGCACCTTCGGGTCCAGCGCGAGGGCGATGGCCAGCTCCAGGGCCCGTTTGCGGCCGTACGCCAACGCTTCGGAGGGGGCGTCGGCCAACTCGGACAGTCCCACCATGGCGAGCAGCTCGTCGGCCCGCGCGGTGTAGCGGCCCATGAGCTTCGCCGAGCGCCAGAACCGCCAGCCCAGCCCGCTGGACGACTGGAGGGCCAGCGCGACGTGCTCCCGGGCGGACAGCTGCGGAAAGAGGCTGGTGATCTGGAACGAGCGGGCCACGCCGAGCCGGGCCACCTGCTCCGGGGGCAGTCCGGTGACGTCCCGCCCGTCCAGCTCGATCCGCCCGCCGCTGGGGCGGAGGAAGCCGGTGAGCAGGTTGAACAGGGTGGTCTTGCCGGCGCCGTTGGGGCCGACCAGCGCGTGCACACTCTCCGGCGCGACGTCGAGGTCGACGTCGTCGACCGCCCGGAAGCCCCGGAAGTCCCGGGTCAGCCCACGGGCCGACAGGAGCGCTTGCCCGGCCATCGCCTCATCCTCCGCAGGTCGCGGCGACGTCCGGTCGGTGACCGTGGTCACAGGGCCGTCGCGTGGAGGAAACCTACGGCGGGCCGCGCGAGTCGAGCCATGTCGATGGCATCCATATTCAGCCGGAAGGAGACGTGCCCAAACCCCACTCCCCGGCGTCGCCGCCTTGACCGGCCCCCCTAGGTTGATGATCCACACAGCCCAGTGGAAGGTCCCCACCCCATGCCCGTCGGCTTCACCATGGCGATCGTCTTCGCCGTCGCCCTGGCGGTCAGCGCCGTGCTGGCCCTCGTCACCCCGGCGCGGCCGCTGAAGCGGATGGCCGCCCTCGCGGCGCTCGTCTTTCTCGCCCTCACCCTGCTGGTCGGTGTCACCTCCAGCGCTCACTCGGTGCCCATCCGCTCGGTCGGCATCGTCACCAGCTTCGGCAAGCCCACCGGTGAGGTGACCGGCTCCGGCCTGAAGTGGGTCGCTCCCTGGCAGAAGGTCGGCGAGTGGGACGCCGGCCGCCAGAAGTACGACCACATCGGCGGCGACAACTGCGTACGGGTCCGTACCGGCACACTCGCCGACGCGTGCGTCGAGGTGCTCGTCGAGTGGCAGGTCAAGCCGGAGAACGCGCCGAAGCAGTTCATGGACTACAAGGGAGACTTCGACAGCTTCCGGGGCCAGCGGGTGGGCGTGCAGCTCGACAGCGCGGTCAACGACGCGTTCGCCGCGTACAACCCGCTGGAGAAGATCGACGCCCAGACCGGCGACCTCAACGTCGACCTGAAGCCCTTTGCGGCGAACATCAAGACCAGCGCGGAGACCCGGCTCGCCGCCGACGTCGACATCCTCTCGGTGACCATCACGAGGGTGAACCACGACGAGAAGACCGAGGGCAACATCAAGGCGTTCCAGGACAAGCTAGCCCAGACCCGCAACCTGGAGCAGGACCGCAAGAACGCCGAGATCTCCAAGCAGATCACCGAGACCAACGCGAAGGTCGACAAGGTGACCCGCTGCCTGGAGATCGCCGAGAAGAACGGCGCCAACCCGGGGCTCTGCATCAACCCGGGCATCGTCACCGGCAAGTGACCTGGAGCCGGCCCACCCGTAGCAGGTGCGCCGGCTCCCACGTCACGCCCCGCAGCCGTGATGCGCCCCGCGAGTGATCGTCGCGCCCGTGGGTAGATGGTCCATGTCGTCTGCGTTGCGGGAGGTGTGATGGTCAGGCGTAGAACCTTCCGTGACGCCGTGGTGCTGATCACGGGGGCGTCGAGTGGAATCGGCCGCGCGACCGCGTTGGCGTTCGCCGCCGAAGGGGCCAGGTTGGTACTCGCCTCGCGCAGCCAGGAAGCGCTCGCGGAGGTGGAACGCGACTGCCGAGCACGAGGCGGGCAGGTGCTGGTAGTGCCGACCGACATCGCAGATCCCGCGGCCGTCGAGCGGTTGGCCCGGCTGGCGGTGCAGCGGTTCGGGCAGATAGACGTCTGGGTCGAAGCGGCGGCCGTCGGCATTGCCGGGCCGCTGGGCTCTGAATCCGTGGACGAGATTCGTCGGTTGGTCAACACCAACGTGTTCGGCACCACGCTGTGCGCCCGCGCTGCAATGGCGACATTCCAGGCGCAGGGCAACGGGGTCCTCGTGCTCGTCGGGTCGTTGCTGTCACTGTTTCCGAACCCGCTGGTCCCGCTCTACTCCATGACCAAGTTCGCCATCAGAGGGCTGGCGCTGAACCTTCAGCAGGCAGTCGCCCGTCATCCTCGGATACGGGTCTGTCTCGTGTTACCGGGGCCGGTCGACACACCCTTCTTCGAGCGGGCCGCCAACCACTCGGGCCGCCAACTACGGGCCATCCCGCCCGCGTCCGCACCGGAGCGTCTCGCTGCCAAGATCCTCGCGTGCGCCCGCCGCCCACGCAGGCAGGCAACAACGGGGTTGGTCGCACACCTGGCGCTGGCCGCCCACCGACTGGCACCACGTGCCACCGAGTCGTTGGTCGCCCGGTGGAGCGCGACGTTCGTGACCAGGCCGGCCACGGCCCCACCCGGGTCGGGATCGCTGTTCGATCCACCACCAACCGGGGCGGTGCACGGCGGATATCGCCGCAGCCGGGTCCGCCGTCGGCTCGGCGAGTGGCTGGGCGTCACGCAAGCACGCAGTAACCGGCCCACCCCAGGCTGACCGCCCGGCCCGCCGACACTCACCGTGCAGGAAGGGTCTTTCCGTCCCACCGGCACCGATACGCGACCGCCGACCAACCCCTTTCGGCTCAGTCGAGGGTGACAACCCAGCGAGCGCCCTCGCCCCGCGCCAGCCGGTCGAACGCCGCGGGCGCCTCGTCCAGCGGAATCGTGCCGCTGACCAGCAGGCGCAGATCGAGTGCACCGTCGGCCAGCTCGGCGGCCAGCACCGGCACCTCCCGGTCCGGGTCGGACGAGCCGTACACCGAGGAGCGCAGCGTACGGGCCGAGTGGAAGATGTCGAGCGCGCCGAGGCTGACCATGTCGTCCTTGGCGCCCATGCCGACGACGGTCACCGCTCCCCCGCGCCGGGTGAGCCGCCAGGCAGCCCGGATGGTGGCGGCGCGCCCGACACACTCGAAGGCGTGGTCGACGCCCCGGCCCTCGGTGCGCGCCCGCACCTCCTTGGAGAGCCGGTCGTCGGCGAGCAGGAAGTCGGTGGCGCCGGCGGCGAGGGCCAGGTCCCGCTTCGCCTCGGCGACGTCGACGGCGAGGATCGTCGTGGCGCCGGCCCGGCGGGCGGCGGTGAGCACGGCGAGCCCGACCCCACCGAGCCCGACGACGGCGACAGACTCGCCGGGCGTCACCCGGGCGGTGTTACGGACCGCGCCGACGCCGGTGAGCACCGCGCAGCCGAGCAGCGCCGCCTGTTCGGCGGGCAGCCCGGCGGGGATCGGGATGACGGCGCGCTCGGGTACCACCACCGCCTCGGCGAGCGCGCCCAGGCCGAGGGTCAGGTGCAGTGGGACGCCTTCGTCGGTTTCGCCGCGTGGCACGGTCGGGCTCGTGGTGGCGGCGCACAGCCACGGCTCGCCGCGCCGGCACCACCAGCAGGCCCGGCAGGCCGGCGCCCAGTTGAGCACCACCGGCGTGCCGACGGCCAGGTCCACGCCCGGCCCGGTCTCGGCCACCACTCCGGTCGCCTCGTGCCCGAGCACCAGCGGGAACCTCGCCGCGAGGGTGCCGTTGGCCATCGACAGGTCGGAGTGGCAGACCCCGGCGGCGGTGATCGTCACCCGCACCTCGCCGGGGCCGGGAGCGGGCAGGCGTACCCGCTCGATTCGCAGCTCGGCGCCGGACCCGCGCGCGACGAGCGCGCGGACGGTGACCGGCGCGGACGACGGCTCGGTGCCGCCCGCCGGCGCGGCCACCGGCTCCCGGTCGCTCATCGCTGGATCGCCTTCAGCTCGCTGAACTCGGCGAGCCCGTGCACACCCAGCTCCCGACCCAGGCCGGACTGCTTGTAGCCGCCGAACGGGGCGAGGGGGTTGAACGGCGCGCCGTTGATGTCGACGGCGCCGGTGCGCAGCCTCCGGGCCACCGCGAGGGCCGCGTCGGTGTCGGCGGACCACACCGCGCCGGCCAGCCCGTACTTCGAGTTGTTGGCGATGGTCACCGCCTCCTCGGTGTCGGCGAACGGGAGGACGGCGAGCACCGGGCCGAAGACCTCCTCCTGGGCGAGCGCGCTGTCGGGGTGCACGTCGGCGAAGACGGTCGGGGCGACGAAGTGGCCCTGGGATGGCACCGCGGCGTCGGGACCACCGCAGACCAGCCGGGCGCCGTCGGCGAGGGCCCGGTCGACATGACCACGGACCCGCTCGGCCTGCGCGGCAGAGACCAGCGGGCCGAGCCGGGTGGCCGGGTCGAAGGGGTCGCCGAGGCGGTAGCCGGCCACCGCCGCGGCGACCAGGTCGAGCGCCTCGGCGTACCGGTCGCGGTGCACCAGCATCCGCGTCCACGCGGTGCAGGTCTGGCCGGAGTTGAGCAGGGCGTTGCCGACGCCGACCTTGACCGCGGTGGCCAGGTCGGCGTCGGGGAGGATCACGTTGGCGGACTTGCCGCCCAGCTCCAGCGCGACCCGGGCGATCCGGTCGGCGGCGAGCCGCATGATCCGGGCGCCGGTGGCGGTGGAGCCGGTGAACGAGACCAGGTCGACGTCGGGGTGCCCGACCAGGGCCTCGCCGACCACCGGGCCGGTGCCGGGGACGAGGTTGAGCACGCCCGGCGGCAGCCCGGCCTCGGTGACCGCGTCGAAGAGCAGGTACGCGGTCAGCGGGGTCAGCTCGCTGGGCTTGAGCACCACCGTGCAGCCGGCGGCCAGCGCGGGCGCCAGCTTCGCCAGCACCTGGTGCAGCGGGTAGTTCCACGGGGTGATGGCGCCGACGACGCCGATCGGCTCGCGCACGACGAGGGAGTTGCCGATGCTTTCCTCAATCGGTGGGCGGGCGGCGAGCGCGACGTGGTCACGAAGCACGGTCAGCGGCAGCCCCACGTGCACCCGGCTGGCGAGCTTGAGCGGGGCGCCCAGCTCCACGGCGATGGTGCGGGCGAGGTCATCGGCGCGCGCGGCGAGCGCGGTGTGCAGCCGGTCGAGGTGAGCGGAACGCTCGGCGGGGGCGGCGGCCGACCAGCCGGGGAAGGCGGCGCGGGCCGCGGCCACGGCCCGGTCCACATCGGCCGGGGTGCCGGCCGGCACCTGCCCGATCAGCTCACCGGTGCTCGGGGTCTCCACGGCGAGCACGTCACCGGCGGTGGGCTCGGTCCACTGGCCGGCGATGTGCAGGTGGCGCCGGAGGCGCAGGGCGTCGGGCAGTAGCTGCGACGGCGCGGCGGCGAGGTCCATGTCGTCCCTTCGGGGGTGGGCGATGGGCGATGAAACTAGCGCTGGGAGTTTCGACGCTACCCGCTGGACCGGGCGGACTCCACCGGGTCGAGGGGGCCGACGGTGCGGGCGTACTCGGCGGCCAGGCCGTGCAGCAGGGCGTCGAGGCCGAGCGCGAACGCGCCCTCGTCCACGCTCTGCTGGTGCTCGGCGAGCCGGTGCGCCTGGCGCAGGTGCGGGTAGTGCGCGGCGTACAGCTCGGGGTCCTCGACGAAGCCGCGCGCGAACGACCCGAGCGCCGACCCGGCCACGAAGTAACGCAGCGCGGCGCCGATGTGGGTGGCCCGGGCCGGCGGCCAACCTGCGCGCACGAGGCCGCCGTAGACCGCGTCGGCCATGGCCAGCGCGGCCGGTCGACGCCCCGGCCCCTGGGCCAGGTACGGCACGATGTTCGGGTGGGCGGTGAGCGCCCGCCGGTAGGACCAGGCCCAGTCGCGCAGGGCGGCGGCCCAGTCGCGGCTGGCGAAGCCGCTGGTGTCGACGGCTGCGGTGACCGTGTCGGCGACCGCGTCCAGGATCTCGTCCTTGGTGGCGAAGTGGTTGTAGAGCGAGGGACCCCGCACACCCAGCTCGGCGGCGAGCCGCCGGGTGGAGAACGCCGGCAGGCCCTCGGCGTCGATCACCGCGGTGGCGGTCTCGACGATGAGCTGCCGGGTGAGCCGGGGCTGGCGTGGTCGGGGCACTGCGCTCCTCGCGGGTCTCGACCGTGGGGTCTGGACGCGACAAAACTTACACCGCTAGTTTAAGGGTGACCGGCAGCACCGACGCCAGGAGGACCACCGTGGACTTTTCGCTGACCGACGAGGAGCGGGCGGTGCGGGACACCGTCCGGTCGTTCATCCGCCGCGAGGTGATGCCGCTGGAGGCGGAGGTGCTCCGCCGGGAGCGGGCGCACCAGCCGGGTCTGGACCACTCCGAGGTGCGCGAGCTGCAACTCAAGGCGCGCAAGTTCGGCTTCTGGGGTCTGGCCACCCCGGAGGAGTACGGCGGGATGGACCTGCCGGCCGTGCTCCAGTCGTTGATCTGGACCGAGCTGGGCCACACGTTCGTGCCGTTCCGCTTCGGCGGCGAGGCGGACAACATCCTGTTCCACGCCACCGAGGAGCAGAAGCGGGAGTTCCTCATCCCGACCATCGAGGGCGAGCGGCGCTCCTGCTTCGCGATCACCGAGCCGGGCGCCGGCTCGGACGCGGCGAACATCCGGCTGTCGGCCCGCCGCGACGGCGACGACTGGATCCTCGACGGCGAGAAGACGTTCATCACCGGTGGCAACGACGCCGACTTCGCCATCGTGGTGGCCGTGACCGACCGGGAGAAGGGCGCCCGCAACGGCGGCGCCACCGCGTTCCTGGTCGACCGGTCGATGGGTTGGCGCTCGGAGTTCATCCAGACCATGGGCGAGGGCGGGCCCGCGTCGCTGATCTTCGACAACGTACGCGTGCCGCACCGCAACATCCTCGGCGAGATCGGGCAGGGCTTCACCCTCGGCATGGAGTGGATCGGCAAGGGCCGCTACACCATCCCGTCGCACGCCATCGGCATCGCCGAGCGGGTCCTGCAGATGGCCATCGACCACGCCAACACCCGGGAGACGTTCGGCTCGAAGATCGGCACCAACCAGGCCATCCAGTGGATGATCGCCGACTCGGAGACCGAGCTGGAGGCGGCCCGCTGGCTCGTGTTGAAGTCGGCGTGGACGGTCGACCAGGGCATGGATCCCCGGCACGCCTCGTCGATGGGCAAGCTCTACGGCGCCGGCATGGTCAACCGGGTGGTCGACCGGGTGCTCCAGATCCACGGCGGCATGGGCTACACCCGTGAGCTGCCCATCGAGCGCTGGTACCGGCAGGTCCGGCTCTACCGGATCTTCGAGGGCACCGACGAGATGCAGCGCCTGATCATCTCGCGGGACCTGCTGCGCGGGTACACGAAGATCGGCGGTCACCTGGCCTGAGACACAGTGTCCGCCTCCTGACTGAGGTGCAACGGGACAGGGCCGCCGATCGTGTTTCCGGCACAACCCGCCCGCACAGCCAGAGGGGGATGCGCATGTTCCTACGATCCAGAGCCGCTGCGATGGCGATGGTCGTCGCCACGATCGGCACTGTCGCCATCTCGGTCGCACCAGCGTCCGCCAGCGTGAGCCAGGGGTACATCGCCGGCTCGGGCACCTGGACCGACGACTGGGGCGACGAGGGCCCCATCTCCGCGTCGACGCGCTCGTACAGCAACGTGGTCGCCATGTGGCAGACGATTCTGAAGGCCGACGGCTACCTCGCCGCGTCCGGCGTCGACTGCCGCTTCGGGCCGGCGACGACGGCCGCCACCAAGCGGTGGCAACTGGACCGAGGTCTGGTCAGCGACGGCGTCGTCGGTCCTAAGACCTTCGCCAAGGCAGCCACCCGCCTCCGCCTCTTCGAGGGCGAGAGATGGTTCTACTACGACGGGCTCGGCACCAACTTCGCCTACTTCGGCCGGCGCGCGGACGGCAGGTGGGACATCCCTGAGGGGCCCGACCTGGAGTGGGGAATGCTCTCCTACACCTCCGCGAACCTGAGCGTCTGTTCCTGACCACCACGGCGATCGCGGGCCGGCCGTGACCCCGCAGGGCACGGCCGGCCGGTCCGGCTCACCGGCGCTTCGGTGGGCCGCCCGTTGGCGGGCTCAGCCGGCCAACGCCGTGAGGGCGTCGTCCACGTCGGCCTCGGTGGAATAGACGTGGAAGGAGGCCCGGACCCGCCCGGCGCGCACCGCCGCCCGGATGCCGGCCGCCGCCAGTCGCCGCTCCGCGTCGGGCACGTCGACGGTGACGATGGCGCTCTCCCCCGGCGGCCGGCCCAGCCCGGTCAGGAACCGGTTGGCCAGCGCCACGTCGTGCGCCTGGATCGCCGGCACGCCGATCTCGGCGACCAGCTCCAGGGCGGGCGCCGCGCCCACCCAGCTGAACCAGGCCGGTGAGATGTCGAACCGGCGGGCGTCGTCGGCCAGCCGCAGCGGCGGGCCGTAGTAGGAGGCGTGCGGGTCGCGGCCCGCGTACCAGCCGGCCGCGTCCGGACGCAGCTGGTCGCGCAACGACGGGGCCAGATAGGCGTACGCGCAGCCACGCGGGCCCATCACCCACTTGTAGCCGCTCACCACGACCACGTCGGCCAGGCTCCCGTCGAACGGCAGCCAGCCGCACGCCTGGCTCGCGTCCACCACGACCAGCGCGCCGTGTGCGCGGGCCGAGGCCACGATCTCGTCGTACGCAGCGACGGCGCCGTCGGCCGACTGCACCAGGCTGAACGCGACCAGGTCGGTGTCGGCGTCGATCGCGTCGACCAGCTTGTCGGCGGGCACGGTGCGCACCGTGATGCCCCGCTCGGCCTGCACCAGCCAGGGGAAGAGGTTCGAGGTGAACTCGACCTCGGGGACCACCACCGTCGACCCCGCCGGCAGCGCCGCCGCGACCGGCGCCAGCATCTGCGAGGCGGTGGCGCCGACCGCCACGTCCTCGCCTGGCACCCCGATCAGGCCGGCGAACGCGTTCCGCGCCCGGTTCACCGAGTCGCCCCAGCCCTCCCAGGACGTGCGACCGACCCGCCAGTCGGCCAGCGCCGCCTGCATCGCCGTCCAGGCCGGCTCGGGTGGCAAGCCGTAGGAGGCGGTGTTCAACCAGCCGGGCTCCGGCTGCCAGAGCTTCTGTGCCTGCTCGATCTCCATGACTCCGACGCTAGGCCGGACGGTCGGGGATGGGCACGACCAATCGGCGACCGGCGGCCTGCCGCGCATGGACGAGTCACCTGCCGGCCGCGCGCGGGCGGGCTGGTCCCTGACGAGCGTGATGACTCAGAGGTATAAATATGACTCTCAGGTATACCGCTCACGAGCATCCTGCCGGCCGAGCCCGACACGATCGACACTGCCCGACACCACCGGCCCGCCCGAGCGACTCGTCACGACTTCCCGCCTCGACTGGACGCGTCACCACCCCCGGGCGGGCGGACCCGGGCGAGGCTGTCGGCGAGGCCGGCGAGCCACCGGTCGACCTCCACCAGATGCCGGATCGAGGACCGGGAGCCGACCTCGCCCAGCAACGGGCGGACGCGGTCGAGTTCGTCGACGCAGTTGGTGGGCACGGGCACCGGGCTCGACGACCGGCCGTGCGCGACCTCGTCGGCGAGGTCGTCGTACCCCGATCGCAGTTGACCTGCGGAGTCGCGCAGCAACGCCGCCGCCGCGGGCCAACCGGCGAGACAGCCGGGTGGGTTGCGTCGCAGCAGCGACTCGGCGGCGGGCACCGCGCGGTGCCCGGTGGCCAGGACGGCCTCCCAGTCCACGCCCCGGCTCGGCGGATCGGGCCGCTCCGAGTGGTACTGGCAGTAGGACGAGTCGACCAGGGTCGTGCTCCTGCGGACCCGGTCGAGCGCACGATCGGGTGGGGGGCCGCCGAGCACCGCCTGGACGGTCTGCTCCACCACGTCCGCGCAGGCCGCGAGGTAGCGGGCGGCGTTGCGCCGCAGGTCACGGCTCGCGCCGTGCGGCCACATCGCCACTCCGGCGAGCACACCGATCACGGCGCCGAGCACGACGTCGACCAGGCGGGCCGCGGCGAGTCGCCATCCTTCGGGGGCGAGCTGGGCGAAGACGAACGTCAGCAGCACCGTGAACAACGCCTGCTGCCAGACCGGCCCCAACAGGCGACCGACGCCGAAGGCCAGCATCAGCGTGAACGGCAACGCGACGGCGTAGACGATCGGCTCCTGAATGACGAGCATCAGCCCACCACTGACGACGGCGCCGACGATCGTGCCCAGCACGGCGGGCCGCAGCTCCGTGCGGGTGTTCGCCGCCGAGGTGCGCAGGACGGTGAGGGTCGCCAGGAGCACCCAGAAGCCGTGGGTGAGCTGCAACAGCCCGGCGGCCACCCGGGCGACGGCCAGCGCCACAGCCAGCCGCAGCGAGCTGTGCAGGTGGGCGGAGCGGGGCGCCAGGTGGGCGCGGAACTGCCGCCAGTACAGCGTCCATGGGCCGTGCCGCGCGTACTCGAACAGCCCCGAGTAGGCATCCTCGCCGTCGAGCCGCGACCCGTTGGCCACCCGGGTACCGACGGCGAGGACACGCACCTGGGCGGCGAGGGCCAGCGCGGTCGCGTCCCGGCACAACCGGGGCACGTCCGGCGCGGCGCGGGCGTCGCCCTCTCCAACGGGGTACGCCGCCTCGGCCCGCCCGACCGCGACGTCCAGGCCGCCGAGGTCGACCGGCGGCCCGCCCGGCGACAGGCTCCGGCCGGCGGCACGGGTCGTGTCGGCGCACGAGCGCAGCAACCGCACCGCCGCCAGGTCCGGGATCGGCTCCGGCGGCGCGTCCGCCGCCAACCGGTCCGCCTCGGCGAGCACCTCCCGCAACGCCGCCGCGCAGATTCGCAACGCGCGGTCCTGAGCGCCCGCCGCGGTGGGCGCCCACGCCGGAGGATTGCGGCTCAAGGCGAGCGCGGCCACCGCGTCGTACGCGCGCTCGCGCCGCGTGTCCCGACCACCGGTCGGGTGGGTCAGCGCGTCCGCCGTGTCGTCGAGGAACGTCCCGACGCCGTCCGCCGCCTCGGCGAGTCGCTGCCGGTAGGTGACCGGCACCGGATCGGGCCAGAGGACCACCTCGGCCACGGCGAGCAGGACGACGGCGAGCGTGACCCCACCCAGGCGCTCCGGCAGGGTGTCCGGCTCGTACGGCGGGAAGGACGCCAGGATGTAGAAGAGCTGGAACGCGCTGGCCAGCCCCACCAGGCGCGAGTTGGCGACACCGGCGAACGCCACGACGAACCCGATGACCAGCATTCCGCCGGCCGCCGCCCAGGTGCTCCACGCCAGCAGGGTGCCCGCGGCGATCAGCGCCCAGACGGCCGGCAGCGACGTGACGAGGATCCGCGCCCGCTGGGGCGCCGGACCGGGCAGCTGCGCGAACGACCCGGCGGCGACGACGCCGAACAGGCCGTACGTGGCGAGCATCGGACTGTCCGCGCCGTAGCGGCAGGCGTAGAAGACAGCGGAGGCGACGAGGGTCAGCCGTGCCGCACGCCGCAGGACGACATCCCCAGGGTCACGGCCGCGAAGCCGGCCCAGGAGGCTGGTTCCGAGCACGCCTGCTCCCCCGGGTCCGTCGCAGCACCCTCCCCGGTCCACCATTCTTCACCGAGAGGTCCGGTGGCGGCGGGTTTCGCGCCGAACAGCCCGCGGTCACCAGCCGGTAGCGTTCGGCAACCAACTGTCGAGGGCGTCGGGTATGACAGGAACGTACTCGGCGATCATTACCTGCCCAATTTTGCTATGAATATCGAATGGATTCGAGTTCTCCGGAGATCTGGGACGCGTGGGTCCCGGTCCGCCCGGAGCCCTCGCCGGGCAGCCGGACCGGGCCGGTCCTGGGGGTGAGCGTCCTGTGCCTGCTGGCAATGCTGACCGCCTGTACGTCCCCACGCGATTCGCGCCAACCGCCCGGGCCGCCTGTCGGAGGCGCCGCGACGCGTGACAACGGTGTCGAGCCACCGTGCACGCCGTCGGTGGAGGCGATGCCGGAACTACCGCCGGGTTATCGATTAGTGGGAGAAGACGTAGCCGTGCCGGACAGGGCGATGCTGTCGGTCGCGGAATCCGGAGAGGCCGATCCAGCGGCTCGGCTATTCGCCAAATGGGGGCTCGTCATCCGCGCCGGCGCGGTCGTCGACCTTCAGGTGGCACCGGGGTGGGAAGACGACGCGCGGATCGGGTGGGGTGCGCCCACCACGCCCGCGGCGACCGCCCAGGTGCACGCCTGCGCGCCGAACGATGGACGAGCCAAGTGGATGGCCTTCGTCGGTGGCACGTGGGTCGCGAATTCGACCTGCCTACCGCTCATCGTCCGGTCGAGTGGGGGGCAGGACCGCGTCAACCTCGGTATCGGTCGCCCCTGCGACGAGACCAACACGCCGTAACCCCAGGCAGTCTGACGCCATCGGCGAACGCCAAAGCGGCAACGACCACGACGCTCCAGAGCCGTGGAGCGCACTCTGGCAGGATGCTCCGGTGCGCTTCACCCCTCACCTCGTGACGTCCTTTCGGATGCCGTCGAACGCCCCTCGCGTACCCGATATGGCCAGCACCGCCGACACGCCCGCCGTCCAGCGGTGGCCGCATCGCCGGCTCGTCGTGATCCGCCGGGACGACGCGCTGTCGGCATACGACCTCGACCGGCTCCTCGCCGGTGACGCCACCCCCGCCGCGCGGTTTCCGGCGCCATGGCCACGTCGGGCAGGCGGGGTGGATGCCGTGAGCCCCACTCTCGATCTGGCGGTCTTCAGCGGTCAGCACGCGCTGCACGCGGTTGACCGGACCGGCGCGCTGCGCTGGAGCGTGCGGCACGCGTGCTGGGGCTCCTCCTGCACGTCGCTGCACGAGTCCTACGAGGAGTACGCGGACACCGACGAGCACCGCTACCCCGATCAGGGCTCGTGCTCCATCAGTGCGGACGGCTCGACGGTGTGGGCGCACGTACGCACCCCTCTGCCCGACGACGCGGAGCCGGAGTACGACGAGGAGTGGCTCGTCATCGACGCCACCGACGGTCGCGTCCTGGGACGGGCCTCGACCGGCACCGCAGCCGCCGGCTCCCACCACGTTCCCCACCCCGACCCTGGCCAGATGGGCATCAGCATCGGCGAAGGCCAGGACGGTGTCCCGCTGCGGTGGGGCCGGTGGGACGGCGCCCAACTCACCGTCACCTCGATCGGGGACGACGACCGTTCCCTCATCGACGTCAGCCCCTCCGGAAAATTGTTGCTCACGGTCGCCCACCATCAGGGAGATCTGGCGATTCATCGGCTTCCCGACGGAGCGGTGCTGCACGAGGTCGCCGCCGACCAGCTTCAGCCACACCGGCAGCCGCCGTCGGATACGGCGGAGGAGCCCTACTGGGACTACCTGTGCGGCTTCGTCGACGAGCACACGGTGATCGCGAGCGCCGACGAGAACGACGAGGAGTACGGTCGCCCGCAGCATTGGCTCGTCGACGCGTCGCAGGGTGACGTGCTCGGTCAGGTCGAGTACCCGATGCCCATTTCGGAGAGCCCGATGGCGCTCGGCGACGGCACCTGGCTCACCTGCGGCGAGGACCCCTTCCAGCTCCTGCTGTGGAGTCTTCCCCCGGTGGATCGCGTCTCGTCTACCGCGACCAGCCACTCAGCCGTGCTGGAGTGACCGCTTCGGTGTGAACTCTCGGCGAGCTGCCGTTGGGTAGTCGAGGGCTGATGTAGGTGGTCTACTCGTGTTGCCAATCGGGGGGAACACCGTGCCACCGCGTTACCGCTATGAGCAGATTGCCGACGACCTCGCCGAACGCATCGCGTCAGGCGAGTTCCAGCCTGGCTCCAAGCTGCCCAGTCGCCGAGAGTTGATCGAGCACTACGGGGTCACCGAGCCGGTGATCGACCGAGCCATGCAGGTGCTACGGATCAAGGGGATGACGGAGACCCTGCCGGGAGTGGGAGTCTTCGTCGCCGAGTAGCGACCACGCAATCTGGCGAGAAGCGAGGTAACTCCACGGCCACCCGCCTACCCAAGGTTTGCCTCCTCCACCAGCAACATTCGGCACCAGTCACAGCGGCTGGCCTCAGCTCCCGTCGGCTTCCGTGGCTGGTAGGTCGAGATAGGCCAGCAGCCGCAGCGCCCCGGCAAGGTGTTGCAGGTCGTGCCAGAGCACCGGCACGTCGTCCGCCGGACGGCGCAGCAGCCTACGCAGCTCCGCGATGTCGTCGCTGCTCTGCCCGACGTCGATCCCCTGTGCCGGGTCCTCCCTCACCTCAAACGCGGTCCTCAGGTCGACGTCCCAGTAGGCGTCGACACCGACGCTCGACAGATCGATTCCCGGCCCGAACCGCTCTTCCACCGCGTCCAGCAGCATTGCGCACGCCTCGCGCAGGTCCTGGACCCTCAGCATGTCCGTCACGGTCACCACCCTCCCGATAGCGCCCGCGCACGACAACCGCGATTGCTGCGCATGTCTGCCGTACGACAGCAGAATGGCCACCTCCCATCTCCGGGAAGTGGCCCTTAACCTGCCTGGGCACCATTAGGACCAAATCAACGACTTTCCTGCCGGGAGTCGCGCCTGCGCTCGGCAAACGCGACCCCCGGGAGGTTCCTGATCGCAGGTCAGGCCGACACCCCGGCCGGTGTGGCCGCCTCGTCGGCAGCTCGCCGTGACTCCGACTTGTCCTCGTCGTCGTGCTCGTCGAGCATGGTCGCCTCGTCGAACGGGTCGTCGCCGCGCAGCACTCCCACCGCGCGATCCCGGTCGAACTCCCCGGTCCAGGTCCCCACCAGCACCGTCGCCACCGCGTTGCCGGCGAAGTTCGTGAGCGCCCGAGCCTCTGACATGAAACGGTCGATGCCCACGATCAGCCCGACCCCGTCCACCAGGTCGGGCCGGTGCGACTGGAGCCCACCGGCCAGCGTCGCTAGCCCGGCGCCGGTGACCCCAGCGGCACCCTTGGACGCGATGATCATGAAGAGCAGCAGCGACACCTGCTCGCCGATCGACAGCGGCTTGCCCAGCGCGTCGGCGATGAACAGCGACGCCATCGTCAGGTAGATCGCCGTGCCGTCCAGGTTGAACGAGTACCCCGTGGGCACCGTGATGCCGACGACCGGCTTGCTCACCCCGAAGTGCTCCATCTTGGCGATCAGGCGCGGCAGCGCCGACTCCGACGAGGAGGTCGACAGGATCAGCAGGAACTCCCGTCCGAGGTACCGCAGCAGCGAGAAGATCGAGATCCGGGCGATGAACCAGAGCAGCGCTCCGAGGATCACCAGCACGAAGATCAGGCAGGTCGCGTAGAAGCCGACCATGATCTGCGCGAGGCTCTTGAGCGCGTCCACACCGGTCGCGCCGACCACGGCGGCCATGGCCCCGAACGCGCCGATCGGCGCCAGCCACATGATCATGGCGAGCACCTTGAAGACCACCCGCTGGATGACGCC
This sequence comes from Micromonospora sp. BL4, assembly GCF_003667505.1. Taxonomy (GTDB): domain Bacteria; phylum Actinomycetota; class Actinomycetes; order Mycobacteriales; family Micromonosporaceae; genus Micromonospora. The sequence goes on along the minus strand of NZ_RCVJ01000135.1, from coordinate 71,694 downwards.
GATGGCGCTCAGCACGGGCTCGCCGCGCCGGCCCATGGCCTGTACGGCGAAGCCGACCAGGAGCGCGACCAGGAGCGTCTGGAGCACCTCCCCCTCGGTGAGCGCGGAGAGCAGCGTGGTCGGGATGATCCCGAGCAGGAAGTCCGCCGTCCCGCCGGCTTCGTCGCCCGCGGCGGCCTTGCCCGCGCCGGCGAGGTCCTGGCCCAGGTCCAGCCCGGAACCGGGGTGGATGAGGTTGCCGACGACCAGGCCGATGGCGAGCGCGACGGTCGACATGGTCAGGAAGTAGCCGAGGGCCAGGCCGCCGACCTTGCCGACCTTGGCGGCCTGCCGGACGGAGCCGACGCCCAGCACGATGGTGCAGAAGATGACCGGGCTGATCATCATCTTGATCAGGTTGACGAAACCGGTGCCGATCGGCTTGAGTTCCTTGCCGAAATCGGGGGCGACCAGCCCGACCACGATGCCGGCCAGCACGGCGACGATGACGGCCAGGTAGAGGTAACGGGTACGGTCCCGGCGGGCCGGCGGCGCCGGTGTGGTGGTGGATGCGGTGGAGTCCATGTCGACAATGTGAAGCGCGTCTCACCCGTTGACAGCCTTGCGGTCATTCTGTTCACCGCGAAAGCCACAACGACCGGCACGACGAGGAGGTGGTGGAGGTGGCCCGGCGCCAGTGGAGCATCGCGGGGCAGCTGTTCGCCCTCCAGGCGGTGGTGGTGACGCTGCTCGTGCTGGCCGGCGCGGCGGGCGCCTTCTGGTTGGCCCGCAGCGACGCCCGGCAGGCGGCACAGGAGGAGGTGCTCGCGGTGGCGCAGACCGTGGCCCGCTCCCCCGACGTCCGCGCGGCCCTCGCGACCGCCGACCCGGCCAGCATCCTCCAGCCGTACGCCGAATCGACCCGGCTGGCCACGGGCACCGACTTCGTGGTGGTGATGGCCCCCGATCGCACCCGCTTCTCGCACCCGACCCGGGAGCTGATCGGCCAGCCGTTCGTCGGGGAGATCGGGCCGGCGCTCGCCGGCCAACCGTTCACCGTCACCAACGTCGGCACGCTCGGCGAGTCGGTGCGCGCGGTCGTTCCGGTGTACGACGACCAGCGCCGGATCGTCGGCCTGGTCTCGGTGGGCATCACCACCTCGGCGATCAACCGCAAGCTGCTCGGCCAGCTGCCGGTGCTGCTGGGCTTCGCCGCGCCGGCGCTCGCCCTCGCGGCGACCGGCTCCTGGCTGCTGAGCCGCCGGCTGCGGCGGCAGACGCACGGCCTCGGGCCGGCGCAGATGACCCGGATGTACGAGTACTACGACGCCGTCCTGCACTCGGTGCGTGAGGGCCTCGTCGTGTTGACCACCGACCGCCGGGTGGCGCTGATCAACGACGAGGGTCGCCGGCTGTTGGGGCTCGACGCGGACGCGCCGGTGATCGACCAGCCGGTGGCCGGCATCGACCTGCCACCGGCGGTGGCGGAGCTGCTCGGCTCCGGGCGGGACGCCCTCGACGAGCCGGTCGTGGCCGGTGACCGGGTGCTGGTGGCCAACCAGCGGATCACCCGCTTCGAGGGCGCCGTGCTCGGCACGGTGCTGACCCTGCGCGACCAGACCGAGCTGCGCAGCCTGGCCAGCGAACTGGACTCCGTACGCGCGCTGACCGAGGCGTTGCAGGCGCAGACCCACGAGTCGGCCAACCGGCTGCACACCGTACTGACCCTGGTGGAGCTGGGCCGCCCCGACGAGGCGGTGCGGCTCGGCACCCGGGACCTCGCGCTGGCTCAGCAGCTCACCGACCGGGTGGTCGGCGCGGTGACCGAGCCGGCGCTGGCCGCGCTGCTGCTCGGCAAGTCGGCGCAGGCCAGCGAGCGCGGGGTGGACCTGGTGATTGAACCGGACTGCCGGCTCGACGACAGCCCGCTGCCGACCAACGACCTGCTCACCGTGGTCGGCAACCTGATCGACAACGCCCTCGAAGCGGTGGCCGGTACGCCGGCGCCCCGCCGCGTGCGGGTCTTCGTCGGCGCGGTCGACGACGAACTGGTGGTCCGGGTCGCCGACAGCGGCCCCGGGCTGGCTCCGGACCGGGTGCAGGACGCGTTCCGACGCGGCTGGTCCACCAAGAGCAACGGCCGTGGGCTCGGCCTGGCCCTGATCGGGCAGGTGATCCACCGGCACGGCGGCCGGTCCGAGGTGGGCCGCTCCGACGACGGTGGCAGCCTGTTCACCGTCCGGTTGCCGGTCGTCCGGGCGCGCCGATGACCGACATCCGCGTGCTGGTCGTCGAGGACGAGCCGCTGTTGGCGGAGGCGCACAGCGCGTACGCCGAACGGGTTCCCGGTTTTGTGGTGGTCGGGGTGGCGCACACCGCGCGGTCGGCGATGGCGGCGCTGCGCGCCAACGACGGCGGCGACGTGGACCTCGTACTCCTTGATTTTCGGCTGCCCGACCTGCACGGCCTGGACGTCTGCCGGGCGCTGCGCGCGGCCGGCAGCAGCGTCGACGTGCTCGCGGTGACCTCGGCGCGGGACCTGGCGGTGGTGCGCACCGCGGTCTCCCTCGGCGTGACCCACTACCTGCTCAAGCCGTTCACCTTCGCCGCGTTCCGCGACAAGCTGGAGCGGTACGCCGACTACCGCGCCCAGGCGCTCGCCGACGGTGAGGTGGCCGCCCAGCACGAGGTGGACCAGATGTTCGCCACCCTGCGCGGCACCGCCGGGCACAGCCTCCCCAAGGGGCTAGACGCGCAGACCCTCGATCGGGTACGCGCCGCGCTGGCAGACGGGACCGGCGCGCAGGCGGGGCTGTCCGCGACCGAGGTGAGCGCGGCGACCGGCATCTCCCGGGTGACCGCCCGCCGCTACCTGGAATACCTGGTGACCGTCGACCGGGCCGCCCGCAGCCCCCGCTACGGCACCCCCGGCCGCCCCGAGGTCGAGTACCGGCCCAGGTAGGCGAGCGGTAGTTCCGCGCGATCACCCACCCGCAACCCCTTGGCGCTGGTGGCCAGGGTCAGTTGACGAGGTCCGTGGGGACTTCCAGGTCCGCACCCGCAGACGCATAGAGATCTGCTACTGCATTGAGATCGTCGCTGGCGCAGACGGCAGCGACCGTGTCCATGAGCGCGTCGTAGTCGGCCCCGGTCTCGCCCCGGTAGGACGCGTCCATTCGCCCCCACTCATCCCACGGAAGCATCTCCAGCTTGTTCAAGGCGGCGAGATCCCGAATCGCATTGCCTCGGATCTCCCCAGGCCCCCAGTTCTCGGTCCCGTACACGCCGAAATGCGCAGCGTCGATATGGCCAGCCCGGAAGGCAGCCCACGCCTCACCGCCGGTCAGGAAGTCTCCGGCCGCTAGGTCTTCCGGTCTCGCAACGATGGAATCGTTCACGATCTCGGGATCGATTCGCACCCAGCGACCGTCGGCATCGTGCCAGTATTCGGTGATCCAGTGGTCCACACCTCGCCCAGGCTGGAAGTACGTCGCGAAGCCACAGCGGGCACGGGCTGGGATCTCGCGATGACGCAACAGGGCACAGCTCAGCACGGCGAAGTGACGGCAGGTGCCGATCACTCGCCGTTCGGGCTCCCGCGCCACAGTCAACGGGGCCGGGTCCAGGGACAGTAGGGCGTCGATGAGCCTGGCGGCGGGTCGAAGTTGATTCTCGGAAAACCGCTCGGCCGGCAGGCACAGGTCCTTCGCGGCGCTCGGCTGGATCACCAGGTTTGGCACCAGTCGACAGATATCGACAGGGTCACTCGGAAGGTGTGCGAGTGCGGACGGGCGAACCCGGGCAAGTGTCGTCAGTTGACCACCCGTGACGTAATTGATCGCCGTCGCCATGGCCGCCATCGTAGACACCGAGTCCGACACCGCCGTGCGACTGCCACTCCGCGCGCTTGCGGGGAAGGAGATGGGCAGCGCCGTCACGATACCGAACAGGGGTCAGGCGATCTGACGGAGGTCATCGCCGTAGTCGAAAATGATCCGCATGCGAGCCCCGAGCGCCCGCGCATAGCGGCTCAGCGTTGCGACTTCGTTGGCCTCCAGATCACCGTTCTCGATCTGGCTGACTCGACCGGGCGTGACACCCATCAGCTCGGCCACCTGCCGCTGGGTCAGGCCAAGCCGCTTCCGCTCCTCGGCAAGATGGAACGCGCTGATCCACGCCTCGGTGCGAGCACGTTCTGCGTCGAGCGCTTCATCGTCCCCGTCGTGCAGCTCAGCCCGGATGTCGTTCCAGTCATGGAAGTCGCTCATCAGCCCTCCCTCCTCTTCCTCTCAACAGCAATCCAGCCCTCGTACGCAATCTCGGCGACCGGAATCGCCTTCTCGTACCATCCACTCCAATCTCTTGCCTTGTTGCCTGCTACCAGCAGCACGGCCTGGGACCAGGGATCGAAGACGAACAGCACCCTAACGGCGACGTCCCTTCCAGATCGTGGTCGGAGTTCCTTGAGGTTGCTGATGCTCGAACCTCTGAGGGTGTCGACCAGTGGGCGCCCCAGGCCCGGGCCGGTCTCCGCCAGCATGTCGATCGCTACGTTGACCGATCGGTACGTCACCGGGTCAGCCTGGCGAAGAGAGCGCAACCAATCACGGAGATCCGTTGTCGTCCTGATCGCCCAGCGACGTGGCGGGTCATGAGACATAGGAGAACTATAGCTCCGCCTATACCCGACGTCCTCGTCCCGTTGTCGTTGGGCGCGCCTCCTCCACTCCGGGGCAGCCCGGGAACCCGGTGGCGGGATGAAGATCCGTTGTTAGACTGGGCCCGCTGGGTTAGCGGTACGACCAGGGAGACCAGACATGGCGGGTGACGACGACATCTCCGGGTGAGACCGGATGTGTTCGGCCATCGGTTCGGCGCGCGTAGGCGCAGCTGCCGTGGCCATGACGTCGTTCCACTGGTCCCGTTTGTCGTCGGGCGCGCTCGAACGCGCCCAGCCCACTCACTGAGGTCACTCGCATGTCTGACGCTTTCATCGTCTGCTCGAACCTGTCCTTCTCCTGGCCGGACGACACCCCGGTCTTCTCGGAGCTGTCCTTCACCGTTCCCGGCGGTCGCACCGGCCTGGTCGCCCCCAACGGCGCCGGCAAGAGCACCCTGCTGCGGCTGATCGCCGGCGAGCTACGGCCCAGCGGCGGCAGCGTCACCGTCGACGGCCTGCTCGGTTACCTTCCGCAGACCCTGCCGCTGGCCGGCGACCTGACCGTGGCCGAGGTGCTCGGCGTCGCCCAGCGGATCGCGGCCCTGCACGCCATCGAGGCCGGTGACGCCAGCGAGGAACACTTCGCCACGATCGGCGACGACTGGGACATTGAGGAGCGCACCCGCGCCGAGATGGATCGGCTCGGCCTGGGTGACGTGTCGCTCGACCGCCGCCTGCACACGCTCAGCGGCGGCCAGGTGGTCTCCCTCGGCCTGGCGGCGCAGCTGCTCCGACGCCCGGACGTGCTACTGCTCGACGAGCCGACCAACAACCTGGACCTGGAGGCACGGCACAAGCTCTACGACGTCCTCACGGACTGGCCCGGGTGCCTGCTGCTGGTCAGCCACGACCGGGAGCTGCTGGACCGGATGGACCGCATCGCCGAGCTGGAACGCGGCGAGATCCACTGGTACGGGGGCAACTTCACCGCGTACACCGAGGCGGTGCAGGCGGCGCGGGAGGTGGCCGAGAGCAACCTGCGCAACGCCGAGCAGGAGGTCAAGCGGGAGAAGCGGGAAATGCAGCAGGCCCGGGAGCGCGCCGACCGGCGGGCCAGCAACGCGTCCAAGAACCTGAAGAACGCCGGCCTGGCCCGGATCGTTGCCGGCGGCCTCAAGCGCAGCGCGCAGGAGTCGGCGGGCAGGGCTCAGGAGACACACTCCAACCGGCTCGGCCAGGCCAAGTCCCGACTCGACGAGGCCGGCCGGGCACTCCGCGAGGAGGACAAGATCACCGTCGACCTGCCGGACACGACCGTCCCGGGCGGGCGGACGGTCTTCTCCGGTCACGGTATGCGGGCCCGCTTCGACGACCGGGAGCTGTTCGCCGGCGACGGCGCCGACCTGGTGATCCGGGGGCCGGAACGGATCGCGCTCACCGGGGCGAACGGCGTCGGCAAGTCGACCCTGCTGCGCCTGGTCAACGGTGACCTCGAACCGGCCGGCGGCGAGCTGAAGCGTGGCGACGGGCGGATCGCGTACCTGTCGCAGCGGCTGGACCTGCTGGACCTCGACCGTACGGTGGCGGAGAACTTCGCCGCGTACGCGCCGAGCCTGCCCGACGCCAAGCGGATGAACCTGCTCGCCCGGTTCCTGTTCCGGGGCTCGCGCGTGAACCTGCCCGTCGGGGTGCTCTCCGGCGGCGAACGGCTGCGCGCCACCCTGGCCTGCGTGCTCTGCGCCGAACCGGCACCGCAACTGCTGCTGCTCGACGAGCCGACCAACAACCTGGACCTGGTCAGCGTCGGGCAGCTGGAGAGCGCGCTGAGCGCGTACCAGGGAGCGTTCGTGGTGGTGAGCCACGACGAGCGGTTCCTCGCCGAGATCGGCGTGCAGCGCTGGCTGCGGCTGGCCGACGGTCAGCTGCGGGAGATCGCGGCCCCCGACCGGGGCTGAGCCCGGCGGCGTCCCGCGGCCCGGTCAGCTCACGTTGGCCGGGCCGAGGACGCTCTTCAGGTCACCCATCAGCGCGGTGGTGGCCGCCACCCGGAACGGGCCCAACCGCAGGGTGGTGGTCCGGCCGCCGTTGAGCAGCTTGACGTGCACCTCGGTGTCGCCGGGGTGCAGCACCAGGGTTTCCTTGAGCCGCTCCACCAACGGCGGCGTGCACCGGTGCACCGGGATGGTGAGGGTGACCGGCTTGGTGCTGGCGCTGGTGCTGACGTCCGGCATGGACATGTCCATCGCCATGATCCGGGGGGTGTCGTCGCGGCGGTCCACCCGACCCTTGACCACCACGATGGCGTCCTCGGCGATGTACTGCCCGATCACCTCGTAGGTGTTGGGGAAGAACAGCGTCTCCACCCCACCGGCCAGGTCCTCCAGGGTGGCCGACGCCCAGGCACGGCCCTGCTTGGTGACCCGGCGCTGCACCCCGGAGAGGATGCCGGCGAGGGTGACCACCGCCCCGTCGGGGACCGCGCCGTCCTCCGCGAGGGAGGCGATGGTGGTGTCGGCCGCCGCGCCGAGGATGTGCTCCAGGCCGAACAGCGGGTGGTCGGAGACGTACAGGCCGAGCATCTCCCGCTCGAAGGCCAGCTTGTCCCGCTTCTCCCACTCGCTCTCGCCGATGGTCGGCATCACCGTCGTGCTGCCGGTGTCGGCGTCACCGAAGCCCGCGCCGAAGAGGTCGTACTGGCCGACCGCCTCCTTGCGCTTGACGTCGGCGTACGCGTCGATGGCGTCGGCGTGCACCGTGAGCAGGCCCTTGCGCGGGTGCCCGAGCGAGTCGAAGGCACCCGCCTTGATCAGCGATTCGATCGTCTTCTTGTTGCAGACCACCGCGTCCACCTTGGACAGGAAGTCGTAGAAGTCGGTGTAGTCGCCCTTCTCCGCGCGGCACCGCATGATCGAGGCGACCACGTTCGCGCCGACGTTGCGCACCGCGGCCAGGCCGAAGCGGATGTCCGTGCCGACCGGGGTGAACGGCCCGGCCGAGGTGTTCACGTCCGGCGGCAGCACCTGGATGCGCATCCGGCGACACTCGGACAGGTAGAGGGCCATCTTGTCCTTGTCGTCACCGACGCTGGTCAGCAGCCCCGCCATGTACTCGGCCGGGTAGTGCGCCTTGAGGTACGCGGTCCAGTAGGAGACCAGGCCGTACGCGGCGGAGTGCGCCTTGTTGAAGGCGTACCCGGCGAACGGCACCAGGACGTCCCAGACCGCCTGGATCGCCTCGTCGGAGTAGCCGCGCTCGCGGCAGCCGTCCCGGAACGGGATGAACTCCTTGTCGAGGATCTCCTTCTTCTTCTTGCCCATCGCCCGGCGCAGCAGGTCCGCCTGACCGAGGGTGTAACCGGCGAGGATCTGCGCCGCGCGCTGCACCTGCTCCTGGTAGACGATCAGGCCGTGGGTGGGCGCCAGGATCTCCCGCAGCGGCTCCTCCAGCTCCGGGTGGATCGGCGTGATCTCCTGGAGGCCGTTCTTGCGCAGCGCGTAGTTGGTGTGCGAGTCGACGCCCATCGGGCCGGGCCGGTACAGCGCCAGGACGGCGGAGATGTCCTCGAAGTTGTCCGGCTTCATCAACCGCAGCAGCGACCGCATCGGGCCACCGTCGAGCTGGAACACGCCGAGCGTGTCACCGCGGGCCAGCAGCTCGTACGCGGCTTTGTCGTCCAGCGGCAGCGCCAGCAGGTCGAGCTTCTTGCCGTGGTTGAGCTCGATGTTCTTGACCGCGTCGTCGATGATCGTCAGGTTGCGCAGGCCGAGGAAGTCCATCTTCAGCAGCCCGAGCGACTCGCACGTCGGGTAGTCGAACTGCGTGATGATCGCCCCGTCGGCGTCGCGGCGCATCAACGGGATGTGCTCGATGATCGGCTCGGCGGACATGATGACGCCGGCGGCGTGCACACCGGTCTGCCGGATCAGCCCCTCGATGCCCTTGGCGGTGTCGATCACCTTGCGGACGTCCGGGTCCGAGTCGTACAGGCCGCGGATCTCGCCGGCCTCGGCGTAGCGGGGGTGCTTGTTGTCGAAGATGCCGGTGAGCGGGATGTCCTTGCCCATCACGGCCGGCGGCATCGCCTTGGTGATCCGGTCGCCGACCGCGTACGGGAAACCGAGCACCCGGGCCGAGTCCTTGATCGCGGCCTTCGCCTTGATCGTGCCGAAGGTCGCGATCTGGGCGACCTTGTCCTCGCCCCACTTGTCGGTGACGTACTTGATCACCTCACCGCGCCGACGCTCGTCGAAGTCGATGTCGACATCCGGCATCGAGACCCGCTCGGGGTTGAGGAACCGCTCGAAGATCAGGCCGTGCTGGATCGGGTCCAGGTCGGTGATGCCCAGCGCGTACGCGACGAGCGAGCCGGCGGCCGAACCACGGCCCGGACCCACCGCGATGCCCTGGTTCTTCGCCCACTGGATGAAGTCGGCGACCACGAGGAAGTACGACGGGAAGCCCATCTGGTTGATGACGCCCAGCTCGTACTCGGCCTGGACGACGTGCCCCTCCGGGATCCCGTTCGGGTAGCGGCGGCCCAGGCCGGCGAAGGTCTCCTTGCGGAACCAGGACTCCTCGGTCTCCCCCTCCGGAACCGGGAAGCGCGGCATCAGGTTGTGGAACTCGAACATGCCGGCCGGGTCGACCTTCTCGGCGACCAGCAGGGTGTTGCGGCAGCCCTCCTGCCACAGCTCCGACGAGTCCACCGCGCGCATCTGGTCGGCGCTCTTGATGAAGTAGCCGCCGCCCTCGAAGCGGAACCGGTTCGGGTCGTCGATGTTGCTGCCGGTCTGCACGCACAGCAGCACGTCGTGCGCGGTGGCCTGCGCCTCGTGGGTGTAGTGCGAGTCGTTGGTGACCACCGGCGGGATGTCGAGCTTGCGGGCGATCTCGGTGAGGCCCTCGCGGACCCGGCTCTCGATGGAGAGGCCGTGATCCATGATCTCCAGGAAGTAGTTGTCCTTGCCGAAGATGTCCTGGTAGCTGGCGGCGACCTTGAGCGCCTCGTCGAACTGGCCGAGCCGCAGCCGGGTCTGCACCGCGCCGGAGGGGCAGCCGGTGGTGGCCATGATCCCCTCGGCGTGCTCGGCGATCAGCTCCATGTCCATCCGGGGCCACTTGACGTAGTGCCCCTCCATGGACGCGCGCGAGTTGAGGGTGAACAGGTTCTTCAGGCCCTGCGCGTTCTTCGCCCACATGGTCTTGTGGGTGATCGCGCCGTTACCGGAGATGTCGTCGCTCTTCTGCTCCGGCCGACCCCACTTGACCCGCGCCTTGTGGTAGCGCGACTCGGGCGCCACGTACGCCTCGACGCCCAGGATCGGGGTGATCCCCGCGGCCATCGCCTGGTTGTAGAAGTCGTTCGCGCCGTGCATGTTGCCGTGGTCGGTGATCGCCACCGCCGGCATGCCCAGCCGCTGGGCCTCGGCGAACAGGTCCTTGAGCCGGGCCGCTCCGTCGAGCATCGAGTACTCGGTGTGCACGTGCAGATGCGCGAACGAATCGGCCATGCGTGGCGCCCCCCGGCGATGTGGATCTTGTTGGTCGGAGCCGACCGGGACCTACCCTACCGAGGTGATCTCGGCGGCTCCACCGTCCGCGCCGAGGGTGGCCCTCGTCTCCTCAACGCCCGCGAATGAGCCTAGGCTCTTCAGGATGGCGAGGTACTACGACGTACACCCGGAAAACCCGCAGCCCCGGATCATCGGCCAGGTCGCCGACCTGATCCGCGGAGGTGGGCTGGTCGCCTACCCGACGGATTCCTGCTACGCGCTCGGCATCCAGCTGGGCAACCGGGACGGGCTGGACCGGATCCGCGAGATCCGCCACCTCGACGATCGGCACCACTTCACGCTGGTCTGCCGGGACTTCGCGCAGCTCGGCCAGTTCGTCCAGATCAGCAACTCGGTCTTTCGCCTCGTGAAGGCGTCCACCCCGGGTAGCTACACCTTCATCCTGCCGGCCACCCGGGAGGTGCCGCGCCGGATGTTGCACCCGAAGAAGCGCACGGTCGGTGTCCGCGTACCCCGGCACACCGTCACCCAGGCGCTCCTGGCCGAGCTGGGCGAGCCGCTGGTGTCGAGCACCCTGGCCCTGCCTGGCGACGACGAGCCGATGACCCAGGGCTGGGAGATCAAGGAACGGCTCGACCACCAGCTCGACGCGGTGGTCGACGCGGGCGACTGCGGTAAGGAGCCGACGACGGTGGTCGACCTGTCCGGGTCCGAGCCGGAGATCCTGCGCCGGGGCGCCGGGGACCCGTCCCGCTTCGAGTAGCAGCGGGCGGTCCGAGTCGGCTGCCGGACTCGGTCGGGCCGACCGGCGACATCGGGCCGTACGCTCGGAGAACGGCACCGCCGAGCATTGGACACCCCGGCATGCCTCTCGACGACGACATCGACGCCCTGGCCCGGTCCGCCGCGCACGGCGACACGGCGGCGTTGGACGCCCTGCTGGTCGCGGTGCGCCCCGAGGTGCTCCGACTGTGCGCCCGGTTCCTGCCCAACCGGGAGGACGCCGAGGAAGCCTGCCAGGACACGCTGCTGGCCGTGGCCCGCGGCGTCAGCGGGTTCGAGGGTCGCTCCTCGTTCCGCACCTGGCTGCACCGGCTGAGCGCCAACCGGGCCCGGTCGACGTACCGCACACTGCGCCGCCGCTGGCGTCTGGAGGCCGGCGGCGTGCCGCTGCCCGACCGGGCCGACCCGCGGCGGACCAGCGTCGTCGCCGGCACACGCCTGGACCTGCTCGACGCGCTCGACGCGGTGCGACCCGACCTCGCCGAGGTGGTGACGTTGCGCGACGTCCTCGGGCTGAGCTACCCGGAGATCGCCACGTTGCTGGAGGTGCCGGAGGGCACGGTGAAGTCCCGGCTGCACCTCGCCCGGCGGGAGGTCCGGCAACGGCTCGGCGGCGATCCGAGCTGAGCGCCCCCGGACGGCGAACGGCATCGGCGGCGACGGCGACCAACGGGGTGAACGGACCGCCGAGGAAGGAGCCCGCCATGCGCCCCTCTCCCCTCCGCCGACTCACCACGACCACGGCCGCCGCGCTCACCCTGACCGTCGCGGTCGGCTGCGGCGGCGAGCCGGTCTCGCCGTTGCCCGTCCAGCCGCCCGGCGCATCCGGCTCGACGGCGACGCCCGGCTCGACGGCGACCGCGAGCGCGACGCCCACAGCGGCACCCACCGGCAGCGTGTCGCCGTCCCGGGTGCCGCCGACCACCGGACGTCCGGCCCCGGCACCGCCCGCACCTACCAGGACCCGGGGTACGCCGCCCCGGCCGGCCCCCTCGTCGACGGGACCGACCACGGCCTGCCAGGGAGCGGTCCGGTACGACCTGCCGCTGGCCGAGACCGAACTTGAGCTGCTGCGGTCGCTCTGCTTCGCCACCGGAGCGGTGCTGCGGATCCAGGGCATCGGGCCCGGTCTGGTCACCGTGGACCGCCCCGAGTTGGTCTCCCAGCAGTACGAGGCCGGGGTGGTGGACATCCGGTTCGTCCGCCCCGGCACCGTCGCCGTCCGGATCCCGCAGGAGGACCGGGCGCACACCATCACGGTGGTGGTCCGCTAGCCCGCCGGTGGGCGGTCGAGGCCGGCGTCAGGGTGCCACCGCCTCCGGGGCGGATCCGCGCCGCGCGCGGAGCAGTTCGCCGGCCGCCACCCCCAGCAGCACCAGGGCGGCGGCGACGCCCAGCGCCAGACCGGGCAGCTGCGCCGCGAAGGGCGCCAGGACGATCGTGACAGCGACGCCGACGACGTGCGACAGCGGCACCCGCCCGTAGACCTCGTGCTCCAGGACCGTCCGACCGAAGAGGAAGAGCCCGGCGCCGCCCAGGATGAGCGCGGTCATGGGGCCGCCGGGCCGCTCCCCCGGCTGCGCGATGATCCGTTCGACGCCGGCGGCCGTGCCCACCACCCCGGCCACCATCAACCAGTGGGCGTACGGATTGGTCTGCACCAGCCGGGTTCGGTGCGGTGACGCCTCGATGGCCGCGCGGAGGGTCGCGCCCGCTCCCTGGGCGTAGCTCCACCAGAGCACCACCGCTGTCAGGAACGCGGTGCCGAAGGCGCCGATCCGACCGGGGGTGAAGGGTTGGTGGCTCAGGCTGAGGACGCTGACCAGGATGAGTTCGCCCAGAGTGAGGATGTAGATCTGCTGGTACCGCTCGGCGAGGTGCTCCGGGGCCACCTGGTACCGCGGCAGGGGCGCCCGACCGGGGATGGGGAAGCGGAACCCGAACGCGAGGTAGTCCACGGCCAGCGCGGCGAACCACACGACGAGCCGCCACTCCGGGTCGGTCAGGAGGCCGCCGACCACCCAGAGGGTCCCCGAGCCGAGGTTCCAGACCAGGGCGCGCAGGGAGCGCTCCTGCCCCTGCCGGCCGCGCAGGGACCGGATGAGCACCAGCCCCCGGCCCAGATTTATCGCGGCCCAGGTTCCACCGAAGATCAGTCCGTGGTCACGGAACGCCGTCGGCAGCGCGGCGGACATCAGCATGACGCCGAACATGATGCCCAGAATCAGGTAGGGGATCGGGCGCTTCCGCGGACTGTAGGTGTCGGTGATCAACGTCGTGGTCACCCACACCGCCCACAGCGTCGACAGGGCGAGCAACGCCTGGCCGATCCCGGTCCAGGACCGCTCGTCCGCCATCTTCTGCGACGTCAGGGTCAGGCTGGCGATGAAGGCGAGGTCGAAGAACAGCTCCAGCAGATCCGCACGCTGCGGCCCGTCCGCCCTGCGGGTCAGCGGCTGAGGCGGGCCGTCCGTCATCGGCATCCGCTCGGACTCCCGCCGAGCCTGCGACCGGCGGGCGGCGGCGCCGCCACGGCCTGACTGCGCTTCTCGGCCACGGTGACAGCTTCACACCCGAGGGACCGCCGTCGGGCGCGTTCGCCCGCACCGCGACCTGCCGCTATCGCACCCGCACGCCGGCGAGCAGGGTGTCGACGAAGTCGGGCCCAGCATCGGCGGGAGGCACGATCTGCACATACACCAGGGCGGCGCGGCCGCGATGCAGCCCGGCCGACTCGACGATCCGCGGCCGGCCCCGGTCGCAGCGGTACGTCATCACGGTCCACTCGACGCCCGCCTGCCGGCTGGTGCGGGCCGGAGCGGACGTGCAGTCCGTGTGGGCGCGCTCGGCCAGGAACCCGGCCGGCGTGGTACGCGCGGCCGTGGCGGCGGAGAGACCGACGAACGCGCCGGGCAACCGGGGGTCGACCGCCCAGCGGCGGGGATGCGGCGACAGCACCAGCGCCGGCTCCGGGTCGCCGTCCGCACCGTACTGACCGGCCCAGGTCGCCCCGGTGGCGGACCAGCCGGCCGGCAACGCCACGGTCAGTGGACCGCTGGTGTACGTCGGTGCGGCCGGCCGCCCTGCGCCACCGGGCTCGGCGCCCGCCCCACCCACCGCGACGACGGCCACGACGGCCGCCCCGACCAGCCGCAACCGGCACCGGCGGCGGACCGCTGGTCGGGTTGACGGGGGCTGTGGCGCGGAACCGGCCGCCCGGGCCAGCGCGGCGTGCACGGCCGCCGCGTCCGCATAGCGGTCAGCCGGGTGGTACGCGGTGGCCCGGGCGAGCACCGGCGCGACCGCCGACGGGACGCCCTCGCGCAGCCGGATCGCGGCGGCGTGGCGGGGCGGGTCAGGGCCGGCGGAGGCGGCGCCCGGCGGATCGGCGGCGAGCAGCCGGGTCCCGAGCCGGCCGAGCCCGTACACGTCGGCGCGGGTGTCGATCACCGCACCCGGGTCGTCCTGCTCCGGCGCCATGTAACCCGGGGTGCCCGCGCGGGCGGTCAGCCCGGAGGCGGCGGCGAGGGCCTTGGCCAGGCCGAGGTCGGCGATGAGCACCCGTTCGGCGTCGGGGCCGTCCGCGTCGGCGGAGCGGAACAGGATGTTGCCCGGGGTGAGGTCGCGGTGCACGACGCCGTGCCGGTGCAGCACGGCGACGCCGGCGCAGATCTCGCCGAGCAGCCGCAGCGCCGCCGGCCCGGGGATCGGCCCAGCGGCCAGGCGGTCCCGCAGGCTCCCCCGGTCCGCCCAGGCCAGCACCGCGTACGGCCGGCCGTCGGGCAGCTCGCCGACGGTGTGCACCCGGACCAGCCACTCGTGCTCCAACCGGCGCAGCAGCCGGAATTCGTCCCCGAAGCGTTCGCGGACCCGCAGGTCGTGGCTCCAGTTCTCGGCCAGCACCTTGATCGCCACGTGCGCGTCGAGCGCCCGGTCGTAGCCCAGCCAGACCGTCGCGAACGAACCGACGCCCAGCAGCCGCTCGATGGCGTAGGGCCCGATCCGCTGCGGAGCCGTCACCCGCGTCACCCCCGGCCAGCCCCGTCGGTCGGCGTCCCAGTTCACAGTAGACCGGCCCACCGACGCGGCGGCAGGCCCGAACGCGGGTGCATCAGCGAGGGGTCCGGTCGGGTCCGAAACCCGACGAACCGCGGGCGCTGTCGCGGTGACTAACAGAGCAGGAGACCAACCACCCCAGGGAGCAGACATGAACCGACCCTCGATCCTCATCACCACGGTGGCGCTGGCGCTCGGGGCGCTCGTCCCGGCGACCGTCGCCGCTCCGGCCGCGGCGGCGTCCCCGACCGGCGACACCAGGGCCGGCGCGGCGCACCCCGGGTCGCTCGCCGCCTCGCCCGCCGTCGAGCCGGGCGGCGGGCACCGCCACCCCCGGGTGCTCAGCGTCAGCGGTGCCGGTGTGTACCGGATCGGTGCCAGCCTGACGGCACTCACCGCGGCCGGGCGCATCGACTGGACCGCGGCGGGCTGCGACGGCGTCGTGCACGCCGGCGCGACCGGGCCCTGGGCCGGCGTGATCCTGCTGGCCTTCCGCGACGGACGTCTGGTGGAGGTCGGTACGGCCACCGCACCGCCCCGGTCCCCCGCGGGCGCGGCGGTCGGCATGTCCTTCGCGGAGCTGGAGGCGATCTACGGCCGGCGAGGCTCGCTGATCCGTAACGACGCGGGGGACGCCGAGGCGTACCTGGTGCGCGTCGGGTCGCGGGTGGAGTTGTTCACCGGGCACCCGATCCGACCCGGCGTGGGCTACTTCCAGGTCGGGCCGGCCACCTTCGTCGAGCGGAACTTCCGGCAGGGCACGTCCTGCTGATCCCGGTCCAGGTGGGGGCGTCCGGCGGCGGCCGGGCGCCCCCTTTCGTCGTGCCGCACCGACGGGGGACGAGCAGACACGATGTTATCGAGCTGGACAACACTGTGTGGCACACAGTATGGTGTGACACATGGTTAGCGAGGACGTTCTACGGACGCACCTGCAGGAGTTGCGTCGAGGCACCGTCGTGGTGGCCAGCCTGGTCGCGCTGCGCCGACCGGACTACGGCTACGCACTGCTGCAACGGCTCACCGACCACGGCTTCCCGGTGGACGCCAACACGCTCTACCCGCTGCTGCGCCGGCTGGAGGACCAGGGCCTGCTGACCAGCGAGTGGAACACCGAGGAGAGCCGGCCGCGCAAGTTCTACCGGACCAGCGACGAGGGCGAGTCGATGCTGGGCCGGCTGCTCGACGACCTCGCCGCCGTGCAGACCTCCATCACCGGGCTGATCCAAGGAGTGGACCGATGAACACCCTGACCGACCGCTACCTCGCTGCCACCCTGCGCTCGGTGCCGACCCCGCGCCGCGACGAGATCGCCGACGAGCTGCGCGCCTCGATCGAGGACATGATCGAGGACCGCACCGGCGCCGGCCAGGACACCACCACCGCCGAGCGGGAGGTGCTCACCGAGCTGGGCAACCCGGACCTCCTGGCCGCCCGGTACGCCGACCGCCGGTTGCATCTCATCGGCCCGACGTACTACCTGGTCTGGCTGCGGCTGCTGAAACTGCTGCTCAGCTTCATCCCGGCGCTCGTCGGCACGGTGGTGACAGTCGTCCAGGTCGCCGAAGGCAAGGGCTTCGGGGCCATCGGGACGGGCGTCGTCACCGCCATGCAGGTGGCCGTGCAGATCGCCTTCTGGCTCACCCTGGTCTTCGCCCTCATCGAGCGCTCCCAGCCGACCATGGACCTGCCCGGCTGGACCGTCGACCAGCTGCCCGACGTCCCCGTGCACAAGGACGTCTCCCTCGCCGACACCATCGCGTCGGTGGCCATGCTGGTGCTGACCATCGGCTACCTGCCGTTCCAGCACTACCAGTCCTGGGTGCACGCCACCGACGGCGACAACATCCCGATCCTCGACCCGGCCCTGTGGTCGTTCTGGCTGCCGGCGCTGATCGGTGTACTGGCCGCCACCGCGATCTTCGAGATCGTCAAGTACCGGATCGGGCGCTGGAACTGGGCCCTGTTCGGGACCAAGGCGCTGCTCAACCTGGCGTTCACGGTGCCGGTGCTGTGGTTGGCGCTCTCTGACCGGCTGCTCAACCCGAGCCTGGGCGAGCGCCTGAGCTGGCTGGCGGAGGCGGACAACCGGAACACCCTGGGCGCTTTCATCGCGGTGGGTGTGGCCGTGGTCCTGATCTGGGACCTCATCGACACCGCCCTCAAGACCCGCCGCCAGACGGCGTGACCAACAGCCGACCAGGCGGCCCGGCGCGCACCTCGCGCCGGGCCGCCGCCCGTCCGCCGTACCACGCCGTACGGCTGGGCGAATGGACGTGGCGGCCGGCGTGGCCGGCGTGGCATGGTTCCCGGATGACCGTGGCACAGCGTGACGAATGGCGCCGCCCGGGCCCGACATCGGAGCAGCGCCGAATCGATCTCTGGCTCGGGCTGGGGGTGACCCTGCTGGCGCTGGTCAGCCTCACCCTGGCCCGCAGCACCGGGGCGTTCCTGCTGGGCCCGCCGCCGTCCGGGCAGGAGCAACTGTTCTGGACCGTCGCGGTGACCCTGCCGCTGATCTGGCGGCGGCGCTGGCCGGCCGCGACCCTGCTGATCGTCTCGGTGGCGTTCATCGCCGCGCAGGCACGCTCGGCCCCGGAGACCCAGTTCTCCGCCTGGGCTCTGTTCTGCGCCCTCTACACCGTCGGCGCCTGGGGACAGGACCACCAGCTGGCCCGCCGGCTGCGGATCGGCGTGATCGCCACGATGTTCGCCTGGCTGGGGATCTACTACGCGGTGACGATCGACCACATCCCGCCCGACGCCTTCGCCGACGCGGTCGGGCCGGTGCCACCGGTGCTCGCCGCGATGGTCACCGGCGTACTGGTCAATGTGCTGGTCTTCGGGTTCGCGTACTTCTTCGGCGAGACCGCCTGGGTGGCGGCGCGGCGCGAGCACGAGCTGCGCGCCCAGGCCGAGGACCTGCGCCGCTCACAGGAGGAGTCCCGGGAGCGGGCGGTGCTCGGCGAACGGGTCCGGATCGCCCGGGAGCTGCACGACGTGGTCGCCCACCACGTGTCGGTGATGGGGGTGCAGGCGTCCGCCTGCCGCCGGGTGTTCGACCGCGACCCCGGCAAGGCCCGCACGGCGCTGACCGCCATCGAGCAGAGCGCCCGCACCGCCGTGGACGAGCTGCGCCGAATGCTCGGCGTGCTGCGGACCTCTGCCGGCGCCGACGTCGAGCCCCCGGCGGCCGGCGGCGTCGAACGGATCGGCGAGCTGGTCGAGCGGGCCCGGGCCGCGGGACTGACGGCCACCCTCGGGGTGTACGGCGACCAGGTTGTGCTGCCCGAATCGGTCTCCCAGGCGGCCTACCGGGTGACGCAGGAAGCGGTGACGAACACGCTGAAGCACGCCGGGGCGGACCTGCTGGACGTGCGGGTCCGGTACCTGGCCCGGGAGGTGGAGGTCGACGTGACCGACGACGGACGGGTGGGCGGCAGGGCCAACGCCGTCGTTGGGCTGGGTCTGATCGGGATGCGCGAACGGGTCACCGCGCACGACGGCGACCTGGAGGCTGGGCCGCGTGCCGGCGGTGGCTGGCGGGTACGCGCCCGCTTCCCGCTGGCGGCGTCGGCCGACCCGCCGGTCGGCGCACAGCGGGAGTCGAGCGACGGGCACCCGCTGGCAGCCGGCGCGGAGCGCTCGGCATGAGCACGGCACCGGCCCATGAGGCACCCGACGCCGGCCGGCCGGTCCGGGTGCTGCTCGCCGACGACCAACACCTCGTCCGCACCGGCTTCCGGGTCATCCTTGAGGTGGAGGACGACATCCAGGTCGTCGGTGAGGCCGCCGACGGCGAGCGAGCCGTCACGATGACCCGAGCCACCCGGCCCGACGTCGTACTCATGGACGTGGAGATGCCCGGGATGGACGGGCTGGAGGCCACCCGGCAGATCACCGCCGCCGGGCCGGGCACGCCGGCGGTGCTGATCCTCACCACCTTCGACCGCGACGACTACCTGTTCGCCGCGCTGCGGGCCGGGGCCAGCGGCTTCCTGCTCAAGAACGGCACGCCGGAGGAACTGGTCGAGGCGATCCGGGTGCTGGCCCGGGGCGACGGTCTGCTCGCCCCGGAGATCACCCGCCGAGTGATCTCGACCTTCGCACGCCCCGGCGACCCGGCGGGCGACGCCCACCGCGGACCCGACGCCGACGCCGCGTTGGCTGAGCTGACGCCGCGTGAACGGGAGGTGCTGGTGCTGCTCGCGTCCGGATCGAGCAACGCGGAGATCGCCGCGACCATCCACCTGGGCGAGGCGACGGTGAAGACGCACGTGAGCCGGGTGCTGGCCAAACTCGGCCTGCGCGACCGGGTGCAGGCGGTGGTGTTCGCGTACGAGAACGGGGTGGTCCGACCCGGCGGGTGACGGGCATCCGTCGCGCGACGGACCCGCCCCCTCAGCCGCCGGGCTGACGGCGGGACGCCGTATTCGATCTAGCGTGGGGGCGTGACCAGAACGCTCCGCATCGACGGCGTCGACCGCAGCTTCGGCGACCGGCAGGTGCTCAAGAACGTGTCCTTCGAGGTGGCCGCCGGCCGGATGACCGGCTTCGTGGGCGCCAACGGCGCCGGCAAGACCACCACCATGCGGATCATCCTGGGTGTGCTCGCCCCCGACGCCGGCGAGGTGAGCTGGGGTGGCACGAAGCTGACCCGGCAGGACCGCCGGCGCTTCGGTTACATGCCGGAGGAGCGAGGCCTCTACCCCAAGATGACCACCCGGGAGCAGGTGACCTACCTGGGCCGTCTGCACGGCCTGGACGCCGCCGCGGCACGCCGTGCCACCGACACGCTGCTGGAACGGGTCGGGCTCGGTGCGCGCGGCGACGACCTGCTGGAGACGCTGTCGCTGGGCAACCAGCAGCGCGCCCAGATCGCGGCCGCGCTGGTGCACGACCCCGAGGTGCTGGTGCTCGACGAGCCGTTCTCCGGCCTCGACCCGTTGGCCGTCGACACCGTCGTCACCGTGCTGCGGGAACGGGCCTCGGCCGGAGCGCCGGTGCTCTTCTCCAGCCACCAGCTCGACGTGGTGGAGCGCCTCTGCGACGACCTGGTGATCATCGGCGACGGGGTGATCCGGGCCGCCGGCAGCCGGCGGCAACTGCGCGACTCGTACACCGTGCCCCGTTACGAGTTGGTGGTGGCGAACGACGCCGGCTGGGTGCGCGACCACCCCGGGGTGACCCTGGTCGAGCTGGACGGCGCACGAGTGGTCTTCGACCTGCCAGCCGGCGCCGACGAACAGCCCGTGCTGCAGGCGGCCCTGGCCCGCGGCCCGGTCCGCGCCTTCCGCCCGGTCAGCCCCTCGCTCACCGAGATCTTCCGAGAGGTCACCCAGTGAACGTCACCCAGGCCACCCGGCTGGTCGCCGAACGCGAGATCCGGGTCAAGCTGCGCGACCGCACCTTCCTGTTCGGCACGCTCTTCTTCCTGCTGATCGCCGCCGCGGGCACCATCCTGCCGCCGCTGCTCTCCGGCGGTCCGCAGAGCGTCGCGGTCACCCAGGAGGCCGCCGGCCCGCTGCGCGACGCCGGCCTGGAGGTCCTCGTGGTGCCCGACGACCGCGCCGCCGAACAGGCCGTCCGCGACGGCGACGTGGACGCCGCAGTGGTCTCCGGTCCGAAGGTGCTCGCCATGGACGAGTCCCCGGACGACGTGGTCCGGGCGTTGAGCAGCGCTCCGCCGGTGCAGCTGCTCGACCCCGACGCGGTCGACCCGGTGGTGGCGTTCCTGGTGCCGTTCGTCTTCGCGTTCGTCTTCTTCATCACCTCGCAGACCTTCGGCCTGCAGATCGCACAGAGCGTCACCGAGGAGAAGCAGACCCGGATCGTGGAAATCCTGGTCGCCGCCGTGCCGGTCCGGGCGCTGCTGGCCGGCAAGGTGGTGGCCGGCGGCATCCTGGCATTCGCGCAGATCGCGCTGATCGCTGTGGTGGCCGTGATCGGCATGCAGATCGGCGACAGCGGCGATCTGCTCAGCCTGCTCGCCCCGGCGATCGGCTGGTTCGTGCCGTTCTTCCTGCTCGGCTTCGTGCTGCTGGCCGCGATGTGGGCGGCGGCCGGCGCCCTGGTCAACCGGCAGGAGGACATCGCCGGTGTGTCGACGCCGGTGCAGCTCGCCGTCATGCTGCCGTTCTTCGCGGTGATCTTCCTCAACGACAACGCGGCCGCCATGCGGCTGCTGTCCTACCTGCCGTTCTCGTCGCCCACGGCGATGCCTCTGCGGCTGTTCACCGGGGACGCCGCCGGCTGGGAACCGTTCGTCTCGCTGGCCATCCTGCTGGTCACCGCCGGCGCCTTCGTGGTCGCCGGGGCGCGGATCTACGAGGGGTCGCTGCTGCGGACCAACGGGCGGACCTCGATGCGCGCCGCCTGGCGGGAGCGGGAAACCATCGGCTGACCGTGAACGGCCCGCGCGGGTGCCGTCCGTCCTCAATGGGCGGGCGGCACCTCGTCCCAGCCGGCGGGCAACCGGGGCACCGACCAGGAGGGGTCGGGCCACCACGCCGCCCAGGCCGGGTCCCACCAGCGCTGCCCCGCGTCGAGCAGGGCGGCGATCCGGTCACCCTCGCCCCGGATGGCGTCCGCCATGCCCGGGTAGCGCCCCTCGACGAGGCGCTGCGCGAACATCTCCACGTCCTTCCAGACGTACCGGTCGGCGTCCGCACCCCACCACAGGTCCAGCTCGTGGTCCAGGGTGTCCACCCCGATCGGGGTACGCCGCAGGGGATCCTGAAGGTTGAAGTACCAGCCGGCGAAGTCGCGCTCCGGGCCCGTCCAGAACACGTCGATCGAGTGCGCCTCGCCCGGGCGGTGCAGCATCAGCTTGCCGTGCCCCCGCCAGGCGCCATGCCCGGTGGCTTCCCACGGGTGTCGCCCACAGGGGAAGACGCCGGTCTCCGGGAAGCCGAACTCGGCCCCCGGCGGGAGGTAGAGGGCGAGCAGGTCGGGCGAGTCCTCGACGCAGATCGTCGGGCAGCCGAACCAGACCTCACCGAGCAGGACCTCACGTCGGACGACCACGTCGCCCGGCGCGAACCGGTGTGCCGTCTCCCCCACGGTGCACTCCCTCGCTCCGGGTCGGCCCGGCGGCCTGGCCGTGAAGGGGTGACTCCCGCCGGACGGTCAACCGCCCGGCGGGAGCCAGCCAGTCCTGCCGCGTCAGGCGTCGACCGCGGCCATCACGTCGTCGCTGACGTCGAAGTTCGCGTAGACGTTCTGCACGTCGTCGCAGTCCTCCAGGACGTCGATCAGCTTGAAGATCTTGCGAGCGCCCTCCTCGTCCAGCGGGATGTTCATGCTGGGGATGAGGGAGGACTCGGCCGACTCGTACTCGATGCCGGCGTCTTGGAGAGCGGTGCGGACCGCGATCAGGTCGGTCGGCTCGGAGACCACCTCGTACGCCTCGCCGAGGTCGTTGACCTCTTCGGCGCCGGCGTCGAGGACGGCCATCATGACGTCGTCCTCGCTGGTGCTCTCCTTGGGGACGATCACCACGCCCTTGCGGGAGAACATGTACGACACCGAGCCGGCGTCGGCGAGCGAGCCGCCGTTGCGGGTCAGCGCGGTGCGCACCTCGGTCGCCGCCCGGTTGCGGTTGTCGGTGAGGCACTCGATCAGCATCGCCACGCCGTTCGGGCCGTACCCCTCGTACATGATCGTCTGCCAGTCGGCGCCGCCGGCTTCCAGGCCGGAGCCGCGCTTGACCGCGCGGTCGATGTTGTCGTTCGGCACCGAGCTCTTCTTGGCCTTCTGGATGGCGTCGTAGAGCGTCGGGTTACCGGAGGGGTCGCCGCCGCCGGTCCGGGCGGCCACCTCGACGTTCTTGATCAGCTTGGCGAACATCTTGCCGCGCTTGGCGTCGATGACGGCCTTCTTGTGCTTGGTCGTCGCCCACTTTGAGTGGCCGGACATCTCGTACCTCCGTCTGTCATTCCACGCCTGCGTCGACTGCCGCACCGATTCCGCGCCGCGTCGGCGATCCGGCGGCCGGTCGGCTCCGCGGGAGATGCCGCGCCGGGCGACGGCCCTGCCGAACCGCGGCAATCTTACCGAGGTCACACCCGGGCGTGTCACACCCGGCACCCGCTCGGGGCGCCGTCGGCGCGCCCGGGGCACCCAGAAGACAACGACCGGAGGCCGGAGAACATGCCCCGCCGGCCGGACAGACGCCTCAGGCGGCCCGGACCAGCTCCACGAAGTACGCGTGCAGGCGAAGGTCACCGGTCAGCTCGGGGTGGAACGAGGTGGCCAGCAGGTTGCCCTGCCGGACCGCCACGATCCGGTCGGCGGCCGGGCCACCGGTCACCTTCCCGATCACCTCGACGCCGCCGCCGACCCGCTCGACCCACGGGGCACGGATGAACACCGCGTGGAACGGCTCACCCGGAATCCCGCTGATCTCCACGGGCGCCTCGAACGAGTCGACCTGTCGGCCGAACGCGTTGCGCCGCACCGTCATGTCAATACCCGCGAAGCCACGCTGGTCGGGGCGGCCGTCCAGGACCTCGGTGGCCAGCATGATCATGCCGGCGCAGGACCCGTAGACCGGCATGCCGTCGGCGATCCGCTTGTCGATCGGGTCGCGCATCTCGAAGATGTCGGCGAGCTTGCTGATCGTGGTGGACTCGCCCCCGGGAATGACCAGCCCGTCGACCGCGTCCAGCTCCGCCGGGCGGCGCACCGGGCGGGCGTCCGCGCCCGCCGCGGCCAGGGCCGTGACATGTTCGCGGACGTCTCCCTGGAGCGCGAGCACACCGATCGTCGGCCCGCTCGCGCTCACCGGCCCGCCCTTCGATCGCAGGACCGGCTCACTCCTCGCGCTCACCAGCCGCGCTCGGCCAGGCGGTGCGGCTGTGGGATCTCGTCGACGTTGATGCCGACCATCGCCTCGCCGAGACCGCGGGAGACCTTGGCCAGCACATCCGGGTCGTCGTGGAAGGTGGTGGCCTTGACGATCGCGGCGGCGCGCTGGGCCGGGTTGCCGGCCTTGAAGATGCCGGAGCCGACGAAGACGCCCTCCGCGCCGAGCTGCATCATCATCGCGGCGTCGGCCGGGGTGGCGATCCCGCCGGCGGTGAACAGCACCACCGGCAGCTTGCCGCTCTCGGCGACCTCCTTGACCAGCTCGTACGGGGCCTGAAGCTCCTTGGCCGCGACGTACAGCTCGTCGGCCGGCAGCGAGGCGAGCCGGCGGATCTCCTGGCGGATCTTGCGCATGTGGGTGGTGGCGTTGGAGACGTCACCGGTGCCGGCCTCGCCCTTGGAGCGGATCATGGCCGCGCCCTCGGTGATCCGGCGCAGCGCCTCGCCCAGGTTGGTCGCGCCGCAGACGAAGGGGACCGTGAACGCCCACTTGTCGATGTGGTTGGCGTAGTCGGCCGGGGTGAGCACCTCGGACTCGTCGACGTAGTCCACGCCGAGCGACTGGAGGATCTGCGCCTCCACGAAGTGGCCGATGCGGGCCTTGGCCATCACCGGGATGGACACCGCCTCGATGATCCCGTCGATCATGTCGGGGTCGCTCATCCGCGACACCCCGCCCTGCGCGCGGATGTCGGCGGGCACGCGCTCCAGCGCCATCACCGCGACCGCACCGGCGTCCTCAGCGATCTTGGCCTGCTCGGCGTTGACCACATCCATGATCACGCCACCCTTGAGCATCTCGGCCATGCCACGCTTGACGCGGGCGGTGCCGACGACGGGGGTGGTACCGGCGTTCGGGGCGGTGGTTTCGGACACGGGTCATCGCTCCTTGGACGTGCTCCGGGGGTGGTGGCAGCGAAAATGCTACGCCCGGGCCAACGCCGCACCGACAGCCAATCAGACCCCCGGTGGCCTGCGGTGTGGCCCCCGTCACCGACCGTCGGAGTGGGCCGGGCGACGACGTCCGGTCAGTTCGCGGGCACGTCCGCGGGCACCGTCAAGGTCGGGTCGTCGATGTCGAAGTACCGCGGCCACTCCCGGCCCCGCCCCATCCGCAACAACCGCACCAGCGGTCGGCTGCGCGCCGAGCGGGCGTCCCGGACGAGGTCGGTGTGCACCTGCCGGGACAGCGCGAGCCGGCGACTCGCGGCGATGACGGCCCCGCAGTCCGGATCGGCCGGGTCCAGCTGCACGCCGCGCAGCTGCCGGGTCAGGTCGTTCTCCGCCGCCTCCCGCTCGTCCGGAGGAGCGTCCAGGGCGATCCGGGCCGCCGCGTACAGCTCGACGCCGAAACGCCGCTCGGCCAGCACGGCGGCGGCCGCCGCCCGGCGCAGCAGGTGGGCGTCGAGGGCCCGCGCCGCCAGCTCCGCGCGGCCCTGCAACCTCTCGACCCGACCGGCGGTCCAGATGAGGTACGCCGCGACCAGCCCCACGACCAGGCTCGCGGCCACCACCCACCACATGTGCGGCATCGTAGTGCTGCTCCGTTTCCGTCCGTCCGGGCACGGCCACGCCGGTCACCCGGTCAGCGCCCGCACCATCCGTCACACCGGCTCAGCCCAGCCCCACCCATTCCTGGTCGATGACCCGCCCGTCGGTTGCCTCGATCGCCGCTGCGTATACCTCCAGAACACGGCGGGCAACCACCGGCCAGTCGAAATTCGCCACCACCTGATCGCCGCAGGCGCTCAGCTCGGCCCGCCCGGCCGGATCGTCCAGCAGGTCGGCCAGCGCGTCACGCAGCCCCGCCGGGTCGCCGGTGGGAAAGAGCCGACCGGCCCGCCCGCCGTCGAGCACCCGCCGGAACGCGTCCAGATCGCTCGCCACCACCGTGGTGCCCGCGGCCAGCGCCTCGGTGAGGATCATGCCGAACGACTCGCCGCCGGTGTTCGGCGCCACGTAGAGGTGCACACTGCGCAGCATCCGCGCCTTGTCCTGCTCGGAGACCAGGCCGAGGAAGGTCACCCGCTCGCGCAGCGCGGCCGGGAACCGGTCGTACAGGTCGTCGCGGTCGCCCGGGCCGGCGACCAGCAGCCGCAGCTCGGGGCGGGTGGCGGCCAGCTCCACGAAGGCGTCCCGCAGCACCGGGAACCCCTTGCGCGCCTCGGTGAACCGGCCCAGGAAGCCCAGGGTGCCGCCCGTACCCGGGGTGCACTCCCCCGGCCAGCCGGGCAACGGCTCGGCGTCGGCGAACTTGGCCACCGCCACCCCGTTGGGGATCTCCACGGCGCCGCCGTCCATGTGCTCGACCTGCACCTTGCGGGCCAGGGCACTGACCGCGATCCGGGCGGTGATCCGCTCCAGCACGATCTGGAGCACACCCTGCGCGGCGGCCAGCACCCGCGAACGGGTCATCGCGGTGTGGAAGGTGGCCACCACCGGCCCGCGGGCGGACAGCACCGCCAGCAGCGACAGGCTCAGCGTGAGCGGCTCGTGCACGTGCAGGACGTCGAAGTCGCCGTTGGTGATCCAACGCCGAACCCGGGCGGTGGAGACCGGGCCGAACGCGATCCGGGCCACCGAACCGTTGTACGGCAGCGGCACGGCCCGGCCGGCGGAGACCACGTACGCCGGCAGCGGAGAGTCCTCGTCAGCCGGGGCGAGCACGCTGACCTCGTGGCCGAGCGCGATCAGCGCCTCGGCGAGGTCCATCACGTGGTTCTGCACCCCGCCCGGGACGTCGAACGAGTACGGGCACACGATGCCGATCCGCATGCGTCAGCGCCCCTCGTCCGAGACCGTGGGGCTCCGCCTCACCGTGCACCCACCCCCTCAGGCCTGACCGGCGGCCGGCGAGGGCAGCGCCGCGCCCGTCCCCCGCTGGTCCAGCCACATCCGCTGCAACATGTGCCAGTCTTCCGGATGCCGGGCGATACCCGCCGCCAGACGGTCGGCGATCAGCTGGGTCAGCGACCGGACCCGCTGGTCCAGCGGCCCCGACTCGGGCCCGGGCACCGGCAGCGGGCCGGCGAGCGAGGCGCACGCCGCGTCCGGTTCGTACCACATCGAGGCCACGTAGAGCGGCGCTCCGGTGTGCAACGCGAGCAGGGCCGGCCCGGCCGGCATCCGGGTCTTCCCGCCGAAGAAGTCCACCTCCACCCCGCGGGCGGAGAGGTCCCGGTCGGCCAGCAGCGGCACCACCGCACCGGCGCGTACGCGATCCAGCAGCACGTCGAACGCCGGGCGCGGCCCACCGTGGGTCGGCAGGATCTCCATCCCGAGGACCTCTCGGAACGCCATGAAACGCTTGTACACGCCCTCCGGCTTGAGCCGCTCCATGACCGTGGTGATCGGCCAACCGGTGGCCGCCACCCAGGCGCCGGCGGCATCCCAGTTGCCGGCGTGCGGCAGCGCCACCACCGCGCCCCGGCCGGCGGCCACGTCGGCGGCGAGCAGCTCGGCGCCGTCGAGCCGGAAACTGGACAGGATCTGCGCCCGGCTCAGGGCGGGCAGCCGGAACGCCTCCATCCAGTACCGGGCGTACGAGCGCAACCCGCGCTTGACGAGATCGTCCAGCTCGGCCTCGGGCAGGTCCGGGCCGACCACCCGGCGCAGGTTCGCGCGCAGTCGGGCCGTACCCCCGCCGCCGGCGCGGTGGGCGCGGTCCGCGCCCGCCTGAAACGCCGCCGCCACCAACGGCCGGGGTAGCGCGCGGACCACCCGCCACCCGGCGATGTAGCCCAGCTCGGTGAGGTTCACGCGACCCGGCCGCCGGTCGTTGCGCGCCGTGCCGCGTGGTTCGCGGCGCTCACGCCTGGCCGTCCGGCTGGAGCTGTTGGGCCTGGCGGTAGACGTGCGCCATCCGCTGCCCCACCGTGAAGATCGACACTGCGGCGAGCAGCCACAGCGCGATCTCCAGCGCCGGGTCGACGCCGACGCCGGTGAGGATTCCGCCGACCCCGACGATGAGCAGCCGCTCGGTGCGTTCGGCGATGCCCACGTTGCAGGTCATGCCCAGCCCCTCGGCGCGGGCCTTCACGTAGGAGACCAGCGCGCCGGCGGCCAGGCAGAGCAGCGCGGCGGCCACCCCGGAGTGGTTGTTCTGGGTGGCCAACCAGTAGGCGACCGCTCCGAAGACGGCGCTGTCCGCGACCCGGTCCATGCTCGAGTCGAGGAACGCGCCGAACCGGGTGGAGCCGCCGCTCATCCGGGCCATCGTTCCGTCGAGCAGATCCGTGAGCGCGAACACGGTCACGATCAACGCGCCCGCGACCAGATGGCCACGGGCACCGAAGCCGAGCGCACCGACGAGCACACCGACGGTGCCCGCAACGGTGACGGCATTGGGGGTGACGCCCGCGCGGAGCAGGGCACGTGCGATCGGCTCGACGACGCGGGTCATCCCCGCGCGGGCCGACACTTGGAAGATCTTCGCCATGGCGGTCCCCACGATAACGGTCCGCCCAGCTCCGGCGATACGGCCGGTCCCATCGACCCGCCCGGGGCAGGCTTGTGCCTACCCGGCAACGGGTGTGAGATCGAGCCAGGAGGTGAGCCAGCTCACCCGTCCGCCCGTCCCGTTCCCGCTGTGCAGCAGACCACCGGAGGATATCGCCGCGCACTCGCCCCGGGCCGCTTCCCGTCGCGCGGCGGTCGCCACCAACCACCGGCTGAGGGAGGTGCGCCCCATGGCGCAGAAAAGTCAGGAGAAGGGTCCCGCCGGCGGCACGCCGGTGGTGACCGAACCCGACAGGGTTCGCAACGTGGTGCTCGTCGGGCACTCCGGAGCGGGCAAGACAACCCTGGTCGAGGCGTTGCTCGCGGCCACCGGCACGATCGCCCGCGCCGGCAACGTGGTCGACGGCACCACGGTCGGCGACCACGACCCGGCGGCCGTGCGCCAGCAGCGCTCGGTGAGCCTGTCCTGCGCGCCGCTGCTGCACAACGGCATCAAGGTCAACCTCCTGGACACCCCGGGGTACGCCGACTTCGTCGGCGAGCTGCGCGCCGGGCTGCGGGCCGCCGACGCCGCGCTCTTCGTCGTCTCCGCGGCGGGCGGGATGGACGCGGCCACCGTGGCGCTGTGGGAGGAGTGCGCGGCGGTCGACATGCCGCGCGCGGTCGCCGTGGCGCGGCTCGACCAGCCACGCGCCGACTTCGACGAGGCGGTCGCGCTCTGCCAGCGGGTCTTCGGCGACAACGTGATGCCGCTGTACCTGCCGATGCTCGGCGACGACGGGGTCTCCACCGTCGGCCTGCTCGGCCTGATCACCCGGCGGGTCTTCGACTACACCGCCGGGCACCCCGCCGAGGTGCGCGAGCCGGACCCGGAGCACCTGCCGGCCATCGCCGAGTCCCGCAACGAGCTGATCGAAGGGGTCATCGCCGAGAGCGAGGACGAGACGCTGATGGACCGGTACCTCGAGGGCGAGGAGATCGGCACCGAGGTGCTCATCGAGGACCTGGAGAAGGCGGTCGCCCGAGGTCACTTCTATCCGGTCGTACCGGTCTGCGCGGAGACCGGAGTCGGCCTGGACGCGCTGCTGGAGGTGCTGACCGCCGCGTTCCCGTCGCCGCTGGAGCACGAGCTGCCGCCGGTGGCCGGCGTGGACGGCTCACCGCGCCCGCCGCTGACCTGCGACCCGGCGGGTCCCCTGGTCGCCGAGGTGGTCAAGACCACCGTCGACCGGCACGTCGGGCGGGTCTCGCTGGTCCGGGTCTTCTCCGGCACGCTGCGCCCCGACCTGACCGTGCACATCTCCGGGCACGGCATGGCCGAGCGTGGCCACCCCGACCACGACGCCGACGAGCGGGTCGGGCACATCTACACGCCGCTGGGCGCCAGCCTGCGCGAGGTGACGCTCTGCGTGGCCGGCGACATCTGCGCGATCACCAAGTCGGGCAGCGCCGAGACCGGCGACACCATCTCGGCCAAGGACGACCCGCTGCTCATCGCGCCCTGGGAGATGCCCGAGCCGCTGCTGCCGGTGGCGATCGTGGCCCGCAGCCGGGCCGACGAGGACGCCCTGGCCCGCAACCTGGCCCGGCTGGTCGCCGGCGACCCCACCCTGCGACTCGAACGCAACCCGGAGACCCACCAGCTGGTGCTCTGGTGCATGGGCGAGGCGCACGCGGACGTGGTGCTGGACCGGCTGCGCGCCGGCGGCGTCGAACTGGACACCGAGCCGGTCCGGGTGTCGCTGCGCGAGACGCTGACCGTGCCCGCGAAGGGGCACGGTCGGCACGTCAAGCAGTCCGGCGGCCACGGCCAGTACGCGGTCTGCGACATCGAGGTGGAGCCGCTGCCCCGCGGCAGCGGCTTCGAGTTCGTCGACCGGGTGGTGGGCGGCGCGGTGCCGCACAACTACATCCCGTCGGTGGAGAAGGGCGTCCGCGCCCAGTTGGAGCGCGGCCTGGTCGCCGGCCACCCGGTGGTGGACCTGCGGGTGACCCTGGTCGACGGGAAGGCGCACAGCGTCGACTCCTCCGACGCGGCCTTCCAGACCGCCGGGGCGCTGGCGCTGCGCGACGCCGCCGAACGCGGCCAGCCGGCGCTGCTGGAGCCCATCGACGAGGTGACCGTCCGGGTGCCGGACGGCTCGGTGGGCGCGGTGATGGGCGACCTGTCCGGCCGACGCGGCCGGGTGCTCGGCACCGAACCGGACCCGGACGCCGAGGGCCGCACCCTGGTCCGCGCGGAGGTGCCGGCCACCGAGCTGCTCCGCTACGCCGTCGAGCTGCGCTCGATGACCGCCGGCACGGGCACCTTCCGCCGCCACTTCGTCCGCCACGACCCCATGCCCGCCCACCTGGCCGACCAGGCGCGCAAGGAACACACCACCTGACCCCGGTCAGGGATGAGTGACGGGGTGCGTGGGGCGGGGCCAGTGCGGCCGGTCGGCGTCGCGCAGGGCTGCGGTGCGCAGAGCGGCCAGCTGGCGCTCCACCTCGGCGAACTGATCCGGCGGCAGTGCGCCCCGGTGCAGCGCGGCGGCGTTCTCCTCGACCTGCTCGACCGTACGGCAGCCCGGGATGGGGATGGTGCGCCCGCTGCGGGCCCAGATCCAGCCCAGCGCGCCCTGGGCCAGGGTGCGCCCGTCAGCGGTGAGCGCGGCACGGACCGCGCCCACCCGGCGCAGCCACTCCGGCGCCGGGCGGCCACCGCGGAACCACTCCAGCCAGCCCGGGGTGAGCCCCCGCACGTCGTCGCGGGGCAGCGTGGAGGCGGCCGAGTACTTGCCGGTGAGCAGCCCCATCCCCAGGGGGCCCCGGTTGACGCTGGCCAGGTCGTACTTGTCGCACACGGCGAGCAGCTCGGGGGCGTCACGCAGCACCGACAGGGTGTGCTGCACGGCGGTGGCGCCGGCCGCCGCGTGCCCGAACGCGGTCGCCCGGTCGGGGTGGTCGGTGCTCCACCCGTACGCCCGGATCATGCCGTCGGTGACCAGGTCCTCGCAGGTGCCGATCAGCGCCTCGGCCCGCGGCACCGGAAGGTCGGCCAGGTGCAGCTGGTACAGGTCGATCCGGTCGGTGCCCAGGCGGCGCAGCGAGTCGGTGACCGCCCGCCGCAGGTACGCCGGTGACGCGTCCTCGCCGGTCGCCTGCCGGCTCGCCTCGTCGAAGGTGTAGCCCCACTTGGTGGCGATCACGGCCTCGTCCCGGCGGCCGGCGAGCGCGCGCCCCAGCACCCGCTCACCGTGCCCGGCGCCGTAGGTGTCGGCGGTGTCGAACAGGGTGACGCCCAGGTCGAGCGCCCGGCGCACCGCCCGCACGGACTCGTCGTCGTCGACCGCGCCCCAGCCCAGCGGCTGGGTCCCCTCGGCCCAGGGGCCGCCGATCGCCCAGCACCCCATGCCGAGGGCGCTGACCTCGATGCCGCTGCGCCCCAACATCCGTGTCGTGACTGCCATCGAACGATCGTGCCATCTCCGCCAGGTCGGGACGTAACGGTTCCCGGGCCGGGGACGCCGGAGCGCGGCGGGGGGTGCCGTGCGGCATGATCGGCCCATGCGACGGCTGGGCGTGGACATCGGCGGCGTGCTCATCGAGCCGGCTGACGAGGACGCCGACACGTCGTTCTTCGGCGCGCACTACCTGCGTACGCCCGCCGTCGACGGGGCGTTCGACGCGCTCGCGGCGCTCGGCCCGGCGTTCGACGAGGTGCACCTGGTCTCCAAGTGCGGCGAGGCCACCGAGCGGCGGACCCGGGAGTGGCTCGCCCACCACGACTTCGCGGCCCGCACCGGCATCCCGGTCGAGCGGCTGCACTTCTGCCGCACCCGGCCGGACAAGGCGCCGATCGCCCGACGGCTCGGGCTGACCCACTTCGTCGACGACAAGCTGGAGGTGCTCGGCTACCTCGACTCGGTGCCGCACCGCTACCTGTTCCGCCCCCGCCCGGCGGAGGTCGCCGCGCACGCCGCGCTGCTGCCGCGCGTACACCGGGTGGAGAGCTGGCCCGAGCTGGTCGAGCTGCTGCGCGCCGGCTAGCCGGACCGGCGCGCACGCCGCGCGCCGGTGCGACGGGTCAGGACGGCCAGGCGGCGGTGAGCAGGTCGCGGGTGTCGCTCAGCAGCTGCGGCAGGACCTTGGTACGGCCGATCACCGGCATGAAGTTCGCGTCGCCACCCCAGCGCGGCACCACGTGCTGGTGCAGGTGCGCGGCGATGCCGGCGCCGGCCACCCCGCCCTGGTTCATCCCCAGGTTGAAGCCGTGGGCGTTGCTCACCTTGCGGATCACCCGCATGGCGGCCTGGGTGTACGACGCCAGCTCGCTGGTCTCCGGCCCGTCCAGGTCGGTGTAGTCGGCGACGTGCCGGTACGGGCAGACCAGCAGGTGCCCCGGGTTGTAGGGGTAGAGGTTGAGCACCACGAAGACGTGCTCGCCGCGGGCCACGATCAGGCTCTCCTCGGGCGGCAGCTTGGGAGCCCGGCAGAACGGGCACCCGGTGGGCTTCTCGTAGCCCTCGGCCGGACGGTCCTCGCCGGAGATGTAGGTCATCCGGTGCGGCGTCCAGAGCCGCTCCAGGCCGTCGGCCATCCCGCCGCTGTCCGTCTGCCGTTCCGCCCCAGTCACGAGCCGATCCTACGGAGGCGGCCGGGCGGGCCGCGACACCCACCGTTGGGAAACTCGATTGCTGGAAGTTGTTGACGGATCGACGTCGGAACATGAAGATTTCATGCATCCAGACACTTCCATATAACGATGGAGGATCCATGATCCGACGGCTCGGCAGAATCGTCGCGGCGCTCGCGCTCGCCGCCGCCACCACGGTGGCCGGCATCACCGTCACCGCAAGCGCGGCACACGCCGACGGCTGCTACACCTGGGGTCGCACCCTCTCCCAGGGGATGTCCGGCGAGGACGTCCGACAACTCCAGATCCGGGTCGCCGGCTACCCCGGCTACGGGGCCGTGCTCACCATCGACGGCGCGTACGGCCCGGCCACCCGATCGGCGGTGATCCGCTTCCAGCAGGCGTACGGGCTGTCCGCCGACGGCATCGCCGGCCCGCAGAGCTTCAACCGGCTCTACGCCCTCCAGGACGACGACTGCACCCCGGCCAACTTCAGCTACGCCGAGCTGAACAAGTGCAACAGCGACTGGTCCGGCGGCGCGGTCGCGGCGAGCACCGCGCGGTTCAACGCGCTCGTCTCGATGTGGAAACTCCAGGCCCTGCGGCACGCCCTCGGTGACGTGCCCATCGCGATCAGCAGCAGTTTCCGCAGCTACCCCTGCAACAGCGCGGTCGGCGGGGCGTCGAACAGCCGGCACCTGTACGGCGACGCGGTGGACCTGGTCGGGTCCCCCTCGTTCTGCCGGCTGGCCCAGCAGGCCCGCTACCACGGCTTCGGGCAGATCCTCGGCCCCGGCTACCCGGACCACAACGATCACACCCACGTGGCGGCGGTCGGCGGCTGGTCGGCGCCGAACTGCGGCGTCTGACGGGGCAGTCACCCCCCCGGAGCGCCGACCTCCCGGCGACGATCGCGCTCGAACATGGAAGTAGTGGCCTCCAGCACCGGGGAGGCCACTACTTCCTGGATCGAGCGTGATCATGCGGCGAGCAGGCCGCGGCACGCCGGCGGCGGGCGGGCCGTGCGGCGGCTCCGCTACTCCGCTGCGGCCGACGGGCCGATGTTGGTGCGCGAGCTGACCACGTCGAGGACGTGGGTCACCGCCTCGGCTACCGGCACACCGTTGCGCTGCGAGCCGTCCCGGTAGCGGAAGGAGACCGTGCCGGCGGCCACGTCGTCGTCCCCGGCGATCACCATGAACGGGATCTTCTGCTGCTGGGCCGTGCGGATCTTCTTCTGCATCCGGTCGTCACCCGCGTCCACCTGCGCCCGGATCCCCTCGGCGCGCAGCGCCGCGACGAACCCGTGCAGGTAGTCGGTGTGGTCCTCGCGGATCGGGATGCCGACCACCTGGACCGGAGCCAGCCAGGCCGGGAACGCCCCCGCGTAGTGCTCGGTGAGCACCCCGAAGAACCGCTCGATCGAGCCGAACAGCGCGCGGTGGATCATCAACGGCCGCTGCCGGCTGCCGTCGGCGGCCTGGTACTCCAGGCCGAAACGCTCCGGCTGGTTGAAGTCGACCTGGATGGTGGACATCTGCCAGGTGCGACCGATCGCGTCCCGAGCCTGCACCGAGATCTTCGGCCCGTAGAAGGCCGCGCCGCCCGGGTCGGGCACCAGGTCCAGGCCGGAGGTCGCGGCCGCGGTCCGCAGCGCCTCGGTCGCCTCCGCCCAGTCCTCGTCGGCGCCGATGAACTTGGGCGAGTCGTCCCGGGTCGACAGCTCCAGGTAGAAGTCGTCCAGGCCGTAGTCGCGCAGCAGGTCCAGCACGAAGCTGAGCAGCGTCGACAGCTCGCCGGCCATCTGCTCGCGGGTGCAGTAGATGTGCGAGTCGTCCTGGGTCAGGCCGCGGACCCGGGTCAGGCCGTGCACCACACCGGACTTCTCGTACCGGTAGACCGTGCCGAACTCGAACAGCCGCAGCGGCAGCTCCCGGTACGACCGCCCGCGCGCCCTGAAGATCAGGTTGTGCATCGGGCAGTTCATCGCCTTGAGGTAGTAGTCCGCGCCCTCCAGCTGCATGGGCGGGAACATGGTGTCCGCGTAGTACGGCAGGTGCCCGGAGGTCTGGAACAGCTGCGCCTTGGTGATGTGCGGGGTGTTGACGAACTCGTACCCCGCCTCCTCGTGCCGGCGCCGCGAGTAGTGCTCCATCTCCCGGCGGATGATGCCGCCCTTGGGGTGGAAGACCGCCAGACCGGAGCCGATCTCGTCGGGGAAGCTGAACAGGTCCAGGTCCGCGCCGAGCTTGCGGTGGTCGCGCCGGGCGGCCTCCTCCAGCAGCTTCAGGTACGCCTTCAGCTCGTCGCGGGTCGGCCACGCGGTGCCGTACACCCGCTGTAGTTGCGGGTTCTTCTCCGACCCACGCCAGTACGCGGCGGCCGAGCGCATCAGCTTGAACGCGCCGATCAGCCGGGTGGTGGGCAGGTGCGGGCCCCGGCACAGGTCCGACCAGCAGACCTTGTCCTCCTTGGCGTCGAGGTTGTCGTAGATGGTCAGCTCGCCGCCGCCCACCTCCATCACCTCGTCGGTGTCCAGGCCCTCGCCCTTGACCTCGATCAACTCCAGCTTGAACGGCTCATCGGCCAGCTCGGAGCGGGCCTCGTCCAGGCTGCCGAAGCGGCGGCGGCGGAACCGCTGCCCGGACTTGATGATCTCCTGCATGCGCTTCTCGAGCTTGCTGAGGTCGTCCGGCTGGAACGGCTTGTCGACGTCGAAGTCGTAGTAGAAGCCGTTCTCGATCGGCGGGCCGATGCCCAGCTTGGCCTCGGGGAAGATGTCCTGCACGGCCTGCGCCAGGACGTGCGCGGTGGAGTGGCGCAGCACGTTGAGCCCGTCGGGCGAGTCCAGGCTGACCGGCTCGACGACGGTCTCCTCGGCCGGCGACCAGTCCAGGTCACGCAGTTGACCCTCCGGGTCGCGGACCACGACGATCGCCTTGGGGCCGTTCGCGGGCAGTCCGGCCGCGGCCACCGCGTCGGCCGCCGTGGTCCCGGCGGCGACGACGACAGGGTCGGCCACGGCGGGGGTACGGGGTGCGGACACGGTGACTCCTCCAGGCGGTACGAAAACGGATGCCGATCCTCGGCTCCTGCCGATGCTATCGGTCGACCCACCCCAGGTAAGGAAGGGCACCTTCCTAACGCCGGCGTTGAACCTTTCGCGCCTCGCAGCCGAACTAGAAGGTGTGGCCGGAAACCGGTGCCGGCCGCGTCGACACGGATGGGGGCACGAGATGGCGAGCACGTACGGCGGTGGCCGTCGGCGGCGGATCGTGGCGGCGACCGCGGTGGCCGCCGCCGGTCTGCTGCTCTGGCCTGGCACGGCGTACGCGGCGGACGTGACGACCACCCCGACCGAGGCCCGGCAGGGCGACGCGGTACGGCTGGAGTTCAGCGTTCCGGAGGAGCGGGCCGGCACAAAGACCAAGCAGATCGAGGTCCGGCTGCCGGACGACACGCCGATCGCCGAGGTCTACCCCATGTCGGTGGACGGCTGGGCGCCCCGGATCAGCTCCCGCACCCTGGACAAGCCGGTGGCCGGCATCCACTCCTCGGGGGTGAGCACGGTGACCACGGCGGTGACCTGGGTCCGGGTCGGTGCGAGCGACCCGGGGCCGGCCCGGTTGGCGCTCTCCATGGGGCCGATGCCGCAGGTCGAGCGGCTCACCTTCGAGGTCGTGCAGACGTACGCCGATGGGACGGTGGTCCGGTGGGCGGACGCCACCGGCGCGCACCGGGCTCCGGCGCTCACCCTGCTGCCGGCGGCCGCCGGCGGGGCGGGACCGGCCGCGCACGGTGGGCACGGCGCCCCGGCGGCCGGCGCACCGGCGGCGCCGGGCAGTGGTGTGGACGCCGCACCGCCGGCCCGGGCGGACGGTGCCGACGAGGAGTCCGGCAACGCCGACGGGATGCTGGCCGCCGGCCTGCTGGCCGGCCTGGGCGGTGGCGCGGCGATCGGCTGGCTGGTCAGCCGGTGGCGTCGACGCGGCCCGGACGAGGCCACCGCGCTCGCCGAGGTGACCGGTGATCCGGACGGGGCCGCGACCCTCGCCGAGATCACCGGCCGCGCCGACGACACCGCGACGCCCGCCGAACCCGCCCCGCGGGCCGAACCGGCCGCCGCTTCTCGGTGATCCACTCGGGTTCCCGGATACCGCGGCGTCCACGTCGCGCGGACGGCCCGACGTGCAGAAAGCCGAGTTGATCACGGCCAGCGCGACCGGAGCGTCAGGGTGGTCAGTTGCCGCCCGACGGCCCCGCGCGGCCGGGCGATCGAGGCAGCCGCGGTGGTCAGGGCAGCCAGTTGGGTAGCGGCTCGCGGGCGGCCAGCCACGACTCGGGCACCCCGCCCGGGGTACCGACTCCCGTGTGCGCGGCCACCACCGCTCCCGCGATGGCGGCCGTGGTGTCCACGTCCCCGCCGGCCTGCACGCAGACCCGGATCGCCGCCGGGTAGTCGTCCAGGTGGGTGGCGGCCACCCAGAGGGTGAAGCCGACGGTGTCCTGAGCGGTCACCCGCGAGCCGTTGCCGAGCGCCGCCACCACCCGGGACAGCGGCCGGCCGAGCAGCCCGGCCGCCCGGTGCACGCTGCGGTGCACCTCGGTTCCCGGATCGACCGCGCCGGCGATCCCGGCGAGCAGCCGCTCCGGGGCCGGCCGGTGCCCGTCGAGGCGGGCCCGTGCGGCCAGCGCGGCGGCGACCGCCACCGCGACCGCACCGGCGATCCCCTCCGGGTGCGCGTGCGTCACCTCGGCCGAGGCGCGAGCCTGGGCCGCCGCGCGGACGGTCGAATCGGCGAAGTACGCGCCCAGGGGGCCGACCCGCATCGCCGCGCCGTTGCCGCAGGAGCCCTGGCCGTCGAAGGCGGACGCGGCGGCCACCGGCCACGGCGTGCCGGTGCGGATCAGCCGCAGGATCAGCATCGCGCCCGCGCCGTAGCCGCGACGCGGATCGCAGCGCTGGGCGAACGACAGGGCCAGCCGGTCCCGGTCGACGCCACCGGACTCGGCCAACCCGGCGAGGACCGAGCAGGCCATCTCGGTGTCGTCGGTCCACTCCCAGGGCGCCGGCGGCAGGACGCCCGCGGCGAGATCCGCCGGGCGTGCCCCGGGGACGAAGTACCGCGCGCCGAGCGCGTCGCCGGTGGAGAGACCGGCGAGGCTGTCCCGGGCGAGCGCCAGGCGGGCATCGGCGAACAGGGTGAAGGACATCGTCGTACCAGCTTGCCCGCTCGTCAGGTACGCCGCAACGCGATCAACTTGCCAGGCCAAGTACGGTCTTGGGGTGGCCTCCGTGCTCCTGGTCGAAGACGATCACGTCGTACGCGGCGCGATGCTGCGGTCCCTCGCCGACCGGGGGCATGCCGTGCACGCCGTGGGCACCGCGCTGGACGCCCTGCGCCGGGTCGCCGCGGAGACACCTGACCTGGTGGTGCTGGACCTGGGCCTGCCCGACCTGGACGGCTCGGACGCGCTGCGCATGCTGCGCGGCATCACCGACATCCCGATCATCATCGCCACCGCGCGGGACGACGAGCAGTCGGTGGTCAAGTTGCTGCGCGCCGGCGCCGACGACTACATGGTCAAGCCCTTCACCGGTGCGCACCTGGACGCCCGGATCACCACCGTGCTGCGCCGGGCCGGTCGGGCCAGCCGGACGGTGCAGCCCGCGGTGCACACCGTCGGCGGCCTGCGGGTGGATGCCGGCGAGCGCAGCGCCCACCTCGACGGGGAGCCGCTGGCGCTGACCCGCAAGGAATTCGACCTGCTGGCGTATCTCGCCGCACGACCCGGGCGGGTAGTGTCCCGCCGGGAGCTCTTGGAGGAGGTATGGCGGCAGCCATCGGTCGGCGAGGATCAGACCATCGACGTTCACCTGTACTGGCTTCGCCGAAAGATGGGCGAGTCCGCGGCGAAGCCGCGCTACCTGCGCACCGTGCGGGGGGTCGGATTCCGGCTGGTGGCACCGGACTGAGGACGGCGCTGGCCCTGCTCACGGCCGGCATGTGCAGCCTCGTCGCGCTCGCCTTCCTGATCCCGCTCGGCCTGAGTCTGCGCGAGCAGACCCGGGAGGAGGCGATCGGCGACGCCGCCCGACGCAGCGCGCTGGTGACCGGGGCGCTGGCGGTGAGCACGGAGCCCGCGGTGGTCGAGCGGGCCGTGGTGGCCAGCGCCGAGGGCGCACCGGCCCGGCCGGTGGTGCACGGCCTGGGTCTCGACGAGTCCGCCGGCCGGGCCAGCGACGCCGACCTGGACCAGGCACGTGCCGACCGGCGCTCGCTGGTGGTCGACGTCAACGGCGGGGTGGTCCGGCTCGACCCGGTGGTCCTCGGCGACCGGACGGCCGTGGTCGAGGTCTTCGTTCCGGACTCGACGCTGGGTGAGGGCGCCGGTGGCACCTGGCTGCTGCTGTTCGCGGTCGGCGCGGCGATGGCCGGCGCGGCGGTGCTGGTGGTCGACCGGGTCGCCGCCCGCGCGGTGGACTCGACCCGGGGGTTGGTCAAGGCCGCGCTCTCGATCGGCGACGGCGACCTGGGGGTACGCGTGGAGCCGACCGGCCCACGCGAGCTGGCCGAGGCCGGGTACGCCTTCAACCGGATGGCCGACCGGCTGGACGCGGCCCGCACCGACGAGCGGGAGTTGGTGGCGGACCTGTCGCACCGGCTGCGGACCCCGCTGACCGTGCTGCGGCTGGATGCGGAGGCGTTGGAGTCCGACGACACCAGTGTGGGTTCGTTCTCCGAGGCGGAGCTGGACCGGCGCCGGGGCATCCGGCGGATCCGGCAGGCGATCGTCACCCTGGAGGGTGAGATCGACGTGCTGATCAAGACCACCCGCAAGGCGGTGGCACACGAGGCCGGGCCGGCGATGTGTGACGTCAGCGAGGTGGTCCGGGACCGGATGGTGTTCTGGGCGGCGCTGGCCGGCGACCAGAACCGGCCGCACCGGGTCAACGGCGCGCAGTTGCGCATCCCCGCGCCGGTGCCGCGTGCCGAGCTGGCCGCCGCGCTGGACGCGGTGATCGGCAACGTCTTCCGCTACACGCCGCAGGGCACCGCGTTCGAGGTGGCCGTGTCCCGACGGGACGGCTA
Source organism: Micromonospora sp. BL4 (assembly GCF_003667505.1). Classification (GTDB taxonomy): domain Bacteria; phylum Actinomycetota; class Actinomycetes; order Mycobacteriales; family Micromonosporaceae; genus Micromonospora. The sequence continues at coordinate 31,665 of NZ_RCVJ01000135.1, read as the reverse complement.
CGTGGCGATCCGGATCGACGACGCCGGCCCCGGCATCGCCAACCCGGACCGGGCGCTGCGCCGCGGCGCCAGCGACCAGGGCTCGACCGGGCTCGGCCTGGACATCGCCAAGCGGGTGTCGTTGCAGGCCAACGGGTCGGTGAGCATCGACCGCGCCCGGCTGGGCGGAGCTAGCGTGGTCATGCTGCTCGCCGATCCGGAGGCGACGCCCCGGCAGGTCAACCGGTTCGGCCTGGTCGGCCGGATGGCGCGGGACGCCCGGGAGCAGAAGACCACCGGCCGGCGCTGGCCCCGCCAGCGCCCCACCGACGACTGACCGGCCCCGGGCTGTGCGCCGGCGCAAGTCTTCCTTAGATCGCGGTTAACGACGGTCGCGAAGCGGCCGCGGGCTGTCAGGATCAGGGCACGAACCCACCAGTTCCACCGGCCAGCGCACCGCGCACCCACCGGCCGGTGGAGCCGCGCGCGCGGCGGGAGTCCAGGTCCCCCCACACCCACGCTCCCGCCGCGCGCCCTGCTCCCTCGGTACGGCTCAGCCGCTGACGGTGGCGAGGTGGGCGTCGATCTCGGCCGTGATCCGCTGCTTGCCGGTCTCGTCGAGGAAGGACGCGGCCACCCCGTTGCGGGCCAGCCCGGCCAGCCCCTGCGGGCCCACCCCGAGCAGCCGGGCCGCCACCGCGTACTCGTCGTTGAGGGTGGTGCCGAACATCGGCGGGTCATCGGAGTTGATGGTGACCAGCAGCCCGGCCTCGACCAGCCGGGGCAGCGGGTGCTCGTCGATGCTGGCCACCGCCCTGGTCCGCACGTTGGACGTCGGGCAGATCTCCATCCCGATCTGCCGCTCGGCCAGGTACGTGAGCAGCTCCGGATCCTGCGCGGCGGAGATGCCATGCCCGATCCGCTCGGCGCCCAGCTCGTTCAGCGCGTCCCAGACGGTCTGCGGGCCGGTGGTCTCCCCCGCGTGCGGCACCGACCGCAGCCCGGCCGCACGGGCCTGGTCGAAGTAGGGGCGGAACTGCGGCCGGGGCACGCCGATCTCGGGGCCGCCCAGGCCGAAGCTGATCAGCCCGTCCGGACGCTCCTCCAGCGCGATGCGCAGCGTCTCCTCGGCGGCCGGAAGGCCCGCCTCGCCGGGGATGTCGAAGCACCAGCGCAGGTCGAGGCCGAAGTCGACCGAGGCGCGCTTGCGGGCGTCCTCGATCGCCTCGCAGAACGCGGGCGCGGGGATGCCCCGGCGCACGTGCGAGTACGGGGTGATGGTGAGCTCCGCGTACCGGACCCGCTGGCGGGCCAGCTCGCGGGCCACCTCGTGGGTGAGGATCCAGACGTCCTCGGGGTCGCGGATGAGGTCCACCACGCTCAGGTAGACCTCGATGAAGTGCCCGAAGTCGCGGAACTCGAAGTAGTCGGCGAGCGCTTCGGGGTCGGCCGGCACCGGGGTGCGGCCCTCGTGCCGAGCGGCCAGTTCGGCGACGATGCGGGGCGAGGCGGAGCCGACGTGGTGCACGTGCAGCTCCACCTTGGGCAGTCCGGCGATGAAGGTGGGCAGGTCGGTCACAGGTTCTCCTCGGCACGGTCGCCGGTGCGGGCGACGACGAAGACGCGGCGGAACGGGAAGTACACCTGACCCTGCCGCACCGGGTACTCGGCGGCGAGGCGTACCCCCAGCTCGGCCCGGAAGGCCGACCAGCCGGCGGCGTCCAGGGCGGCCCGGACCGGGCGCAGCGCGGTGCCCTCCATCCAGGCCAGCACCGGGTGGTCGGCGGTGGGCCGGGCCGGCAGCAGGTGCACGTAGGTAGTCTCCCAGGCGTCCACGGCGCAGCCGGCACCGGTCAGCAGCTCGGCGTAGTCGGCCGGGTCGTCGACGGGGTCGGCGCGCAGCAGCGGGGCCAACTCAGCCCGCCAGCGCGGCCGGTCGGCGACCTCGCGCAGCGCCCGGTGCGAGGGGGCGTCGAAGTTGCCCGGGACCTGCATGGCGAGCCAGGCGCCGGTGGGCAGCTCGACGGCCCAGCGGCGCAGCAGCGCCTGGTGGCCGGGGACCCACTGGAGCGCGGCGTTGGTGACCACGACGTCCTCGTCGCCGGCGGGCCGCCAGTCACGCAGGTCGGCGACGGCGAAGTCGACCGGAGCATCCAGCGCCGCGGCCCGGTCGATCATCTCCGGTGCGGAGTCGAGGCCGACCACCCGGCTCGCGGGCCAGCGCTCGGCGAGGGTGGCGGTGAGCTGGCCGGGACCGCAGCCGAGGTCGACCACCGTGCGGGGTCGTTCGGCCGGGATCCGGGCGACCAGGTCGTGAAACGGCCGGGACCGCTCGTCGCCGTAGCGCAGGTACGTCGTCGGATCCCACATGGTCGCCTCCCAAACCGTACGTCCGTCTTATTTACCGTACGGCTCGCGTGGCAGGCCGGCAACCCGATCACTAGGCTCGGGGTATGGAAAAGCGCAGCTTCAACCGGCTCGGCCGGACCGTCGGAATGGTCGGCCTGGGCGCCTGGCAGCTCGGCGCGGACTGGGGCACCGTCAGCGAGGACGACGCGATGGCCGTGCTGGCCGCCGCCGTGGACGCCGGGGTCACCTTCCTGGACACGGCCGACGTGTACGGCGACGGCCGCAGCGAGCAGTTGATCGGCCGCTTCCTGCGCTCCCGACCCGACGCCGGGCTGACCGTGGCCACCAAGATGGGTCGCCGGGTGGAGCAGCGGCCGGAGGAATACACCCTGGCCAACTTCCGGCAGTGGACCGACCGGTCCCGAGCCAACCTGGGGATGGACACCCTGGACCTGGTCCAGCTGCACTGCCCGCCCACGGCCGTCTTCGCCGACGACGCGGTCTTCGACGCCCTGGACACCCTCGTCGCCGAGAAGGCCATCGCCGGGTACGGGGTCAGCGTGGAGACCTGCGACCAGGCGCTCACCGCGATCGCCCGGCCCGGGGTGGCCAGCGTCCAGATCATCCTCAACGCGGTACGACACAAGCCGCTGGAGCAGGTGCTGCCGGCCGCCGCTGCCGCCGGGGTCGGCATCATCGCCCGGGTCCCGCTGGCCAGTGGTCTGCTCTCCGGCCGCTACGACGAGCACACCGAGTTCCCGGCCGACGACCACCGCAACTTCAACCGGCACGGCGCGGCGTTCGACGTCGGCGAGACGTTCTCCGGCGTCGACTTCGAGCGCGGGTTGGCCGCCGTACGCCGGCTGGCGCCGCTGGTCGACGCGGACCGCACGATGGCGCAGTTCGCGCTGCGGTGGGTGCTGGACCAGCCGGGCGTCACCGTCGTCATCCCCGGCGCCCGGGATGCCGACCAGGCCCGGCGCAACGCGGCGGCGGCCGACCTGTCGCCGCTCTCGGCGGAGCAGTTGGCCGGCGTACGCGAGGTCTACGACGAGCTGATCCGCCCGCAGGTGCACGACCGGTGGTGACCCGCGCGCCCTCAGTGCTCGCACCGCGTCGCCCGGTCGGCGATGCTGGCGGGGCGGGGCGGCGCGCCGCCCGGCCCCGCGGAGGGGAGACGCGATGAGGGGTTGGCTTCCGCTCACCCTCGGCCTGCTGGCGGTCGTGATCGGTGCGGTGTGGACGGTGCAGGGCCTGGGCTACGTCAGCGGCAGCGTGATGACCGACCAGCAGGTCTGGGCGGTGCTCGGCCCGGTCGTGGCCGTGGTCGGGCTGGTGCTGCTCTGGCTCGGCCTGCGCTCGCGCCGTCGACGCTGACCGGGCGGCTCGCCGCTCTCCACAGTGGTGCCGGGACGTGGAAAGCCCCGTATCCCGGACGGGATACGGGGCTTCACAACGACCCCTGGCCGGATCGTCCCACTGGCCGGCGGGGGCCGGCCACACTACTCAGATGGGACGGACCTGCTCAGCCTGCGGGCCCTTCTGACCCTGAGCGATCTCGAACTCCACCCGCTGGTTCTCCTCCAGCGTGCGGTAGCCGCTGGTCTGAATGGCCGAGAAGTGGACGAACACGTCAGCACCCCCGCCGTCGACGGTGATGAAGCCGAAGCCCTTGTCAGCGTTGAACCACTTCACGGTTCCCTGCGCCATGTGTATCTCCTTCTAAAACTGGCGGCCGTGCACGCCGTGCGGCCGATTGGCCGTTTTCGAGCAGCGGCGTCTGAGGCGGCCCCACGAAGGAGACTTCTCTCAACCCACGCCATCTCGCAACAGCGGCAACAGCAAATCACGTACGCAAAAACTCTGCACGACCTCTCCGACGAATTTCTCCGACATGTGACCTGACGGATGTCCGAGATCGCTGGGCGGCGTGCGATGCCGTGCGAAAGGCCCCCTGTCCGTCGATGCGGACAGGGGGCCGATGTCGCTGCGCTGGTCAGTCCGGCCAGTGGCCGGTCATCCGGCGGACGCCAACCGCGCCACCCCGGTCCACGGCGGCCCGGACCACCGCGAAGATGGCCCCCTGCAACGCCGCCGCGGCCAGGATCTCGCCCCAGCCACGGTCCTCGTCGGTGGCGCTGGGCGCCTCGCCGTCGCCCGCGGTGACCTTCCAGACCTGCCGGAAGATCGCGCCGGCCACCGCACCGGCGGCGATACCCAGCAGCACGCCGGCCGGTCGGTACGCGACCCTGCCGATACCCTTGCTCACCTACGCCTCCCCCGCACGATCATCAGCACCACCACGGTCGCCACCGCACCGGCGGCGATGGCCGCCCATGGCACCGGGTTGCGTCGAACCAACTCGCTCTTCTCGTGGGCCTGTGCGCGCACCAGCTCACCCTTGTCGTGCGCCTGCGCTCGCGCAACCTCGGCGCGCCGCACGGCCTGCCCGCGAACCCGGGCCACGTTCTGCACCGCCTGCCCGCGAACCCGGGCCACGGTCTGCGCCGCCTGCTCGCGCATCCGCTCCCGCGCCTGCCCGGCGGACTCCTTCAGCCGCGCCTTGACGTCGGCCTTGGCGGCCAGCGCCTCCATCGTCTCGCCCAACTCGACCCGGGTGCGACGGATCTCCTCACGGAGCGCCTCGGTGTCACCCGTCCCGTTGCCCGTCATGCCCGTCCCCTGTCCTTCACCGCGGCGGTGACGGTGTCCACGTCAGCGCGGAGGCTGCGGACCGTGGCCGCCGGAACCGGCGGGACCGCACGGCTGACCTGCTTCTTGCCCACCAGGGCGAGGACGCCGGCCAGCAGGAAGAGGGCCACGGCCACGATCAGCGCGGCGGCCCAGGCGGGCAGCACCAGGTCGAGCAGCAGGATCGCCGTGGCGACCAGGGCACCCAGCCCGAAGAACGCGAGCGCGCCGCCGCCGCCGAACAGGCCGATCCCGATGCCCGCGTGCTTGCCCTTCTGGGTCAACTCCGCCCGGGCCAGCGTCAGTTCGTCCCGCACCAGGCGGGAGACCTGCTCGGCGGCCCGCTGCACCAACTCGGCGGTGGAGGGCTCGCTCCCGTTGTGGGATGTGCGGGCGTTCGCCACGTCAGCCATGCTGTCCTCCTTTCCTCATCACCGCGCTGTATGCCCGGAGTCGGCGCCCGTCAATCCTCGAGCGCGACAACCCGGTCGCCGTTCCTGTTGTCCGGTTGCGCGCCGCCCGGCGCGGCGTCCGGCCGCCCCGATCACGTTAGAGACGTCCGGCAGCAGGTCCCCCGCCTAAGCCAGGTCAAACCTCCCGGATCGGACCGGACCGCACTCTCCCGCCCCACCAACGCCTCGCCGCACCCCGTGGACACGGGAGCGGAGGTCTCCGGTGGGAGGGAGCTTGGGTCAGGAGCGGGTGGCGGGGGCTTCTTCGGGGCCGACGAAGGCTTCGCTGCGGGCGTCGCCGTCGTCGCTGCCGCCGAAGACGCGCGCGTCGTCGGGCACGTCGGTGTCGGTCAGCCGGCGCACCGGCCGCCGTGGCTGCACCCACTGCCAGGGCAGGTTGCTGCCGGCGTCGCCCAGCTCGGTGCGCAAGCGGGGCATCGCGGTGGGGCGGTTGTCCCGGATCCAGGCCACCAGGTGCTCGCGGACCAGGCATCGCAGGTCCCACAGGCTGCCGGCGTCGGCGGCGCTGACCAGCGCGCGCACCCGGACCGTCCCACCGGTGGCATCGGTCACCTGCAGCACGCAGACCCGGCCGTCCCACAGCTCGGTGCCCTCCACCAGGCGGCGCAGCTCCTCGCGCATGGTCTGCACCGGCACCGCCCAGTCCACGTCGAACTCGGCGGTGCCGAGCACCGCCGCCTCGGTCCGGGTCCAGTTCTGGAACGGTTTGCTGGTGAAGTACGAGGTGGGCAGGATCAGCCGTCGGTCGTCCCAGATCTGCACGACCACGTAGCTGAGGGTCAGCTCCTCGATCCGGCCCCACTCCCCCTCGACGACCACCACGTCGTCGAGTCGGACCGCGTCGCTGAAGGCGAGCTGGAGGCCGGCGAACACGTTGCCGAGCAGGCTCTGCGCGGCCAGCGCGGCCACCACACCGACCACACCGGCGGAGGTCAGCACGCCGGCGCCGATGCCGCGCACGCTCGGGAAGGTCATCAGCATCACGCCGACGGTCAGGATCACGATCACCGCGATGGTCAGCCGGCGCAGCATCACCACCTGGGTCCGTACCCGTCGGGCGTGCCGGTTGTCCGGCACGTCGACCCGGAACCGGGCCAGCGCGGTGTCCTCCACGACGACCAGCAGCGCGGCCACCAGCCAGGCGACGCTGGCGATGACGCCGAGGATGAGCACGTGCAGCAGCATCCGCCGCCAGGCTTCACCAACGGCGTACCCGGTGCTGAACCGGGCGGCGAACTGCACCGCGAGCACCGTCGCGGCGACCTGGAACGGCCGGTGCGCGTGGTCGGTCAACTCGGTCATCAGCAGCGACCGGCGGCCGAACCGCCGGGTGGCGCGGTGGACGATCTCGACCAGGAAGAGGGCGACCGCCGCCGCGGCGAGCGCGGCGACGGCCGTTCCGAGGTAACTCTGCACGTGTGTGTTGCTCCCCTCCGGCAGGGCGACGGTGCTTCGGGCAAAAGCCCAACAATGCCCGACGGCCCCGGAATCGACCAGTTCAGACCTTGCGGTACCGGGACTGGAGGAAGCAGAAGAGGCCGAAGGCCGCGATGCCGAGGGCGACCAGGCTGAGCAGCACCGTGCCGTAGGACTGCTCGCGCAGCGTGCGCAGGGCGGCGTCCAGACCACGGGCCTTCTCCGGGTCGTAGTTCACCGCCGCCACGATGATCAGCAGGCCGGCGATGCCGTACGCGACGCCCTTGGCGACGTACCCGGCGATGCCGAGGCGCCGGGCCAGCTTGCGGGTCTTCGGGCTCATCTGGCCGGTCTTCAGGTGCTTCTCGAACCGCTTGACCAGGCCGTAGATCACCAGGCCGACACCGATCGCGGCGAGCACCAGCCCGGCCAGACCGACGAGCCAGCGACCACCGCTGGAGGTCATCAGCTTGCCGGTCAACGCCTCCTGCTGGTCGGCGCTGTTCGACCCGGCGTCCTTGAAGACCTTGAACGCGGTCCAGGCGAAGTAGAGGTAGACGATGGTCCGGCCGGCCGAGGCGAGCCGCTCCACGACCCGCTCCCTGCCCCGCTCGGCGCGGTGCCCCACCGCCGCCTCCAGGGCCTGCCAGATGGCCATGGCGAGCAGGCCCACTGCGGTGGCGATGACCAGGAACTTGCCCAGCGGCTGCGCGGACAGGGTCCGCAGTGCGCCGGACTGGTCGCCGTCGTCGGACGACGTCCCGAATGCGATCTGCAACGCCAACCAGGCGAAGAGCAGATGCACGATGCCGTAGCCGATGAAACCGGCCCGGGCGAGGAGTTCCAGCCACCGGCTGTCCGCCGTGCGGGAGGCGGTGGCTTCGGCGCTACGGGTGAGTGACATGGCGCCACAATCTCCGATTCGGGAGATCCCCAAACGTCGGCCACCGCCGCCCGCCCAGGTCAGTTGCCCGCGTTGCGCGACACGCGGATCTTGACCTGCTGGTCGGTGACGCTGTCCAGGGTGACCGCGAAGCCACCGGCCTCGGTGGCCTGCTGCCCGGTGGTGAGGGTGAGCTGCTCCCCGGCGACCTCGACGGTCACCTGGTCGCCCTCTGCGCCGACCAGCTTGGCCTCGACGCCCAGGATGGTGGCGCTGGCGTCGACACCCCGCTCGAAGGTGACCGTGCAGGCATCCAGCCCACAGTCGGTGGAGGCGCCCTGCGAACTGCAACCGGCGAGTACGGCGAGGCCGAGCGCGAGACCGACGAACAGGCCGGCGGCGCGGCGGACGGGGGGAATGGTGGCGGGTCGTTTCGTCACCTCGCCAAGAGTACGAGACGACCGCGAGAACACCGTCGGCCGCTGATCATCGAGATGGGCGCGTGGGCCCGGTCCGGGCACCGGCTAGGGTCCGGACATGCCCTTCGACATCGCCCGCACCCGGGCCGCCTACCCCGCCCTGACCGAGGGATTCGTCCACTTCGACGGGGCCGGCGGCACCCAGACCGCGGCCGGTGTGATCGACGCGGTCGCCGACGCCATGCGCAGCGCGGTCGGCAACCGCAGCGCCGCCTTCGTACCGGGTCGCCGGTCGCTGGAGCTGGTGGCCGCGGCCCGCTCGGCGGTGGCCGACCTGCTCGACACCGACCCGGCCGGGGTGGTGCTGGGCCCGAGCGCCACCGCGCTGACGTACACCCTGGCCCGCACGCTCGGCGCGGGCTGGCGTCCCGGCGACGAGGTGGTGGTCTCCCGGCTCGACCACGACGCCAACGTGCGGCCGTGGGTGCAGGCGGCCGAGGCGGCGGGCGCGACGGTGCGCTGGGCGGAGGTCGACCCACGGACCGGCGAGCTGCCCGCCGGCCAGTACGCCGAGCTGGTCGGCGAGCGCACCCGGCTGGTGGCGGTGACCGCCGGCAGCAACGCCATCGGCACCGTGCCGGACGTGCCGGCGATCGCGAAGACCGCGCACGCCGTCGGCGCGCTGGTCTGCGTCGACGGGGTGCACTCGGTGCCGCACGGGCCCACCGACCTGGCCTCGCTCGGCGCCGACGTGCTGGTCACCAGCGCCTACAAGTGGTCCGGGCCGCACCTGGCGGCGATGGTCGCCGACCCGACCCGGTGGGCGGCGCTGCGCCCGGCGAAGCTGGTGCCGTCCTCCGACGCGGTGCCGGACCGGTTCGAGTACGGCACTCCCAGCTTCCCGCTGCTGGCGGGCGTGGCCGCCGCCGTGGATCACCTGGCCGGGCTCGATCCGGACGCGGTGGGCGACCGGCGGGCGCGGCTGCGGGCCGGGCTGGCCGCGGCCCAGGCCCACGAGGAGGCGCTGCTGGACCGCCTGCTCGCCGGGCTGGCCGAGCGGCCCGCGATCACCGTCTACGGCTCCCCGGCCCGGCGCTGCCCGACGGTCTCCTTCCGGGTCGCCGGGATGTCGCCGGCGGCCACCCAGGAGGCGCTGGGCGCCGCCGGGTTCTGCCTCTCCGCCGGCGACTACTACGCGTACGAGTACTTCCAGATGATGGGGCTGCGGGACAGCGGCGGCGCGGTCCGGGCCAGCATCTACCACTACAACACGGCGGACGAGGTGGACCGGTTGCTCGCCGAACTGGATGTGCTGGTCGCCGGCGCGGGGAGAATGGGCCGGTGAGCAACCTGGTCGAGGACAACCCCGCCAAGCACCGTTTCGAGATCCTGGTCGACGACGCGTTGGCCGGCTTCACCCCATACCTGCTCCGTGGTGACACGCTGGTCTTCACCCATACCGAGGTGGACCCGCGCTTTCAGAACATGGGCGTGGGCGGGGCGCTGATCCGGGGCACCCTGGACCAGGTGCGGGCCCGCGGCGCCACGGTGGTGGCGCAGTGCCCGTTCATGGCCGCGTACATCGACAAGCACCCCGAGTACGCCGACCTGGTCGCCGTGCACCCGTAGCGTCGGGCCCGCGGGTCAGCGGGCGCCGGTCAGCACCTCGGCGGCGGCCTGCCCGCTGGCCCGGGTGGCGCCGTGGGTGGCCAGGTGCACCGCGCCGGTGACCAGCTCGGGCACACCCAGCTCGACCACGACCGCGTCCGGCCGGGCGGCCAGCGCCCGCTGGACGGCGGCGCGCATCCAGTCGTGCCGGTGCAGGTCACGGACCACCAGCACCAGGGGGCGCCCGTCCGCCCCGGCGCCCGGGTCACCCGGCACGTCGGGCTCGGCGTAGCGGACCGTGCTGGTGCCGGGCAGCAGCTCGCCCAGCGGCGACCCGATGCCCCACGGCGTCTCCGCGCCGATGGCGATGTTGCGGGGCGGCTCGAACTCGACCACGTGCGCGGCGCGGGTCAGCGGCAGCGTGACCCGCCCGGCGTCCACGGTGGTGACCCGGATGGCGCGGCGGGCGGCGATCAGCCCGACGTCGGTGGCGTCGCGCGCCGCGGCCGAGCGGGCCGTGCGGGCGGCCACGGTCCAGGCGGCGAGCTGACCGACCCGCTTGGCCGCCTCGGCGAGGCGTTCCTCGGGCAGCTCGCCGGAGACGACCGCGGCCACGATGGCGTCGCGCAGCTCGCGGGCCGCCTGCTCGTCGGCCCGTTCGCCGCCGATGCAGATCGCGTCGGCCCCGGCGGCGAGCGCGCGTACCGTCGCACCGGCGAAGCCGTACCGGTCGGCGACGGCGCGCATCTCCACCGCGTCGGTCACCACCACGCCGGAGAAGCCCAGCTCGTCGCGGAGCAGGCCGCCCAGGATGCGCGGGCTCAGCGTGGCCGGCAGCTGCGGGTCCAGCGCGGGCACCAGCAGGTGGCCGGTCATCACGGCCTGCACGCCGGCCGTTACGGCGGCCCGGAACGGGGCCAGCTCGCAGGCGTCCAGCCGGTCCCGGTCGGCGGTGATCCGGGGCAGGGCGTGGTGGGAGTCGACCCGGGTGTCGCCGTGCCCGGGGAAGTGTTTGGCGCAGGCGGCGACACCGCCGGCCTGGAGGCCGCGTACCCAGGCGGCGGTGTGCCGCGCGACCAGGGTCGGGTCGGCCCCGAAAGAGCGGACCCCGATCACCGGGTTGGCGGGGTTGGAGTTGACGTCGGCGTCCGGGGCGTAGTTGAGGGTGATCCCGGCGGCCGCCAGCTCGACGCCGAGGTCCCGGGCGACCGCCTCGGTCAGTTCCGCGTCGTCGACCGCGCCGAGGGCGAAGTTGCCGGGCCGGGAGCTGCCGTGGACCGACTCGATCCGGGTGACGTCGCCGGCCTCCTCGTCGATCGCCACGATGACGTCGGGCCGCTCGGCGCGCAGCGTCGCGGTGAGCGCCGCCACCTGGGCGGGATCGACGACGTTGCGGGCGAAGAGCACCACCGAGCCGAGCCCCTCGCCGAGCCAGCGGCACACCCACGGTGGCGGGGTGGTGCCGACGAACCCGGGTTGCAGGACGGCGGCGGCCAACGCCGGGAGGTGCCCGGTGGGCGCGGTCACGCCGCCCCCTCGTGGCGGTCGGCGTCGATCGCCGGTGCCGACGCTTCCGCGCCGACCCGCTGGTTGCGCTCGCTCATGCGGCCCCCGTACCCCATCTCTCGCGCGCCCTCGGCGCACCGCCACCGGCAGGCGGTGCTGCCATGGTCACACTGGGCGATTCAATAGTCAATAAACCTTACAGTTGCGGGGCCGCACGGTCCCCGGGGAGAGTGCGGGGATGGACCCCGCCCTGCTGGCCGACGCGACGAGCCCGGCCGACATCCCCGGCGTACGCCTGCTCGGCCTGGTGGTCGGCGCCCTGCTGCTGCTCGCCGCGATCCGGGCGATGTTCGGCCGGCGCTGAGCCCCACCACCCGGTCCGGGTGTGGCCGACGGTCACCGGGGTACGGCTTTCCCCGTCAGCAGGCACGCGCGCCGAGGGGGAACGATGAAGATCGGTTACTTTCTGTCCAGTGAGGAGTTCACGCCGGCCGAGCTGCTGGAACAGGCGCGCGGTGCCGAGCAGGCCGGCTTCGAGGCGCTGTGGATCTCCGACCACTACCACCCGTGGACGGACGCGCAGGGCCAGAGCCCCTTCGTCTGGTCGATGATCGGCGCGCTCAGCCAGGTCTGTTCGCTGCCGGTGACGACCGCGGTGACCTGCCCGACGGTGCGGATCCACCCGGCCGTGATCGCCCAGGCCGCGGCGACCAGCGCCGTGCTGCATGGCGGCCGGTTCGTGCTCGGCGTCGGCAGCGGCGAAGCGCTCAACGAGCACATCTTCGGCGACGCCTGGCCGCAGGCCGACGTCCGGCTGGAGATGCTGGAGGAGGCCGTCGAGGTGATCCGCGAGCTGTGGGCGGGCGACTTCGTGAACCATCACGGGAAGCACTACACCGTCGAGCACGCCCGGATCTACACGCTGCCCGACACTCCCCCGCCGATCTACGTCTCCGGGTTCGGCCCGAAGTCCATCGATCTGGCCGCCCGGATCGGTGACGGCTACGTGAGCACCATGCCCGATGCCGACATGGTCCGGCGTTTCCGCGAGAACGGCGGCGGCGACAAGCCGTGCCAGGCCGGCTTCAAGGCGGCGTACGCGGCCAGCGAGGACGAGGGCATGCGGATCGCGTACGAGCGCTGGCCCAACGCCGGGGTGCCGGGTGAGCTGTCCCAGGTGCTCCCCTCGCCGCGACACTTCGAGCAGGCCGCCGAGCTGGTCAAGCCGGAGATGATGAAGGAGGCGTTCGTCTGCGGCAACAGCGCCGACGCGCACCTGGAGATGATCGACAAGTACGCCAAGGCCGGCTTCGACGAGGTGTACGTGGCCAACGTCGGCCCGCACCACCAGGGTCTGTTCGACCTCTACCAGCGCGAGGTCCTGCCCCGCCTGGGCTGAGCCGGAGACGTCGATCACCGCCGCGACCGGGGACGGTTTCGGCGGTGATCGGCTCGGGTACCTCCGGCCCTCGATGAAACTGTCAACGCACTCGATGACGTTGCGCCGCGCGGCGCGGAGCCTCTTCGGCTGGACCGCGTTGCGGCCCAACCAGCTGGCCGCCATGCGCGCGGTGATGAAGCGACGTGACGCTCTGGTCGTGCTGCCCACCGGCGCCGGCAAGTCGGCCATCTACCAGATTCCGGCCAGCCTGATCCCCGGCCCCACCGTGGTGATCTCCCCGCTGCTGGCGCTGCAGCAGGACCAGATCGCGGCCCTCAACGAGCGCCAGCGTCCGGAACTGCGGGCGGTGCGGATCAGCTCGAACGAGTCGGCCGCCCAGCAGGCCGAGGCGATCGCGGAGATCCGCGAGGGCCGGGCGGAGTTTCTGTTCATCACCCCGGAGCAGCTGAGCAACCCCGACCGGATGGCCGAGGTGGCTTCGCTCGGGCCGGCGCTGGTGGCGATCGACGAGGCGCACTGCATCTCGGCCTGGGGGCACGACTTCCGCCCGGACTACCTGGCGCTCGGGCACCTGATCGAGGGCATCGGCCGACCGCCGGTGGTCGCGCTGACCGCCACCGCGTCCCCGCCGGTACGCGACGACATCATCGCCCGGCTGCGCCTGCGCAAGCCGGAGGTGGTGGTCTCCGGGCTGGACCGGCCCAACCTGTTCCTGGAGGTGGCGCACTGCCCCACCGAGGACTACCGGTGGCGGCGACTGGTCGCGCTGCTGCGGGACGACGAGCGGCCGGGAATCATCTACGTGCCGACCCGCCGCTCCGCCGAGGAGCTGGCCGCCCGGTTGACCGACGCCGGTTTCCCGGCGCAGTTCTACCACGGCGGAATGGCCGCCGGCGCGCGCGCCGAGCTGCACGAGGCGTTCCTCGCCGACCAGGTGCCGATCATGGTGGCCACGTCGGCGTTCGGGATGGGCATCGACAAGCCGAACATCGCCTGGGTGGTGCACATGGCGCTGCCCGACTCTCCGGACAGCTACTTCCAGGAGATCGGCCGGGCCGGGCGCGACGGGCAACCGGCCCGGGTCCTGCTGCTCTGGCAGGCCGAGGACGTGGGCCTGCAACGGTTCTTCAGCGGTGGCCTGCCGGACGAGAACGAGCTGCGGGACCTGGCGGCGCTGCTGCGCCGCAAGCCGGCCACCAAGACCGAACTGCGCGAGACCACCGGCCTCGGGCCCCGCAAGGTGGGCCAGTATCTCTCCCTTCTGGAGCAGGTCGGTGCCGCCGAGCCGCGCGCCCGGCAGCGCATCGGCGCACCCCGCTACGCCCCGACCCCGGTGGACGCCGCCGCGGCGGCGCTGGCCGAGGCGGAGCGCCAGCAGACCGTGACCCGGTCGCGGACCGACATGATGCGGGCCTTCGCCGAGACCAGCGCCTGCCGCGGGCAGACCCTGCTGGCCTACTTCGGCGAGCAGATGACCGAGGTCTGCGGGCACTGCGACAACTGCCACGCCGGCACCAGCGTCGCCGACAACGGCGCGGTCGGGCCGTTCCCGGTGCACAGCCAGGTGCGTCACCCGGAGTGGGGGCAGGGCCTGGTGCTGGGGTACGAGGAGGACAAGATGACGGTTCTCTTCGACGAGGTGGGGTACAAGACGCTGTCCGTGCGCGTGGTGTCCGAACAGGGCCTGCTGACGCTGGACTAGCCTGAGCCGGGCACCAGCGCGGGGCCCGTCGATTGACCAAGCAGAGCAGGGCGGAAGGGGCATTGCCGTGATCGAGCAGCCGGCGTACACCGGTTTCGGTTTCTCCGACGAGGAGTGGGGGCTGCTGGTCGGCCTGCCGCAGTCGGTGCTGACCGCCGCGAGCGCCGCCGAGTCCGACGGCACCCGCCGGACCATGGCGGAGAACGCGGCCGGCCTGGAGACCATCGCCGCCGGCCGGGAGTCGGCCAGCCCGCTGGTCGCCGCCGTGGCCGGCGAGATCGTGACCCGGGTCGGCGACCCCGAGACCGGCGAGGAGCTGCCGGTCATCGAGCCCGCCGACCCGCGGGCCATGATCGACGACGTGCTGGTGCGGGCCGCCGAGGCCGCCGCGCTGCTGGCTGCCCGGGTCGACGAGGGTGCGGCCGGCGCGTACAAGCACTGGCTGGTGAAGATCGCCGAGCAGGTGGTCGGCGCCGCCTCCAGCGGTGGCCTGCTCGGGCTGGGCGGCGAGTCGGTCAGCGACTCCGAGCGGCGCTTCCGCGACCGGCTCGCCAACGTGCTCAACGACTGACCGGCGACGCGTCCGACGACGCGTCGACACGGGCCCCCTGATCCGCCTCCGGCGCTGGCAGGGGGCCCTTTCGTGCGGTGCCGCGCAGGGCGACCAGCGCCGTCGCCGCGCCCAGCAGCATCGCCACCGTGGCGGCGATCGCGGCGAGGTGCAGCCCGTCGGCGAACGCGAGCCGGGCGGCGTGCAGCACGGCGTCGCCCAGATCGGCCGGCAGCCCCTCGGCCACCGCCAGCGCACCGCCCAACGTCTCGCGGGCCGCGTCGCGGGCGTCGGCCGGCAGTCCGGCGGGCAGGCCGTCGAGGACCTCGCGGCGGTAGACCGCCGCGCCCACGCTGCCCAGGATCGCCATCCCCAGCGCGCCGCCCAGCTCACTGCTGGACTCGGTCAGCGCCGAGGCGACACCGGCCTGCTCCGGCGGCGCCGCACCGAGGACCAGCTCGGTGACCAGCGACATCACCATCACCAACCCGGCCGCGTAGATGCTGGCGCCGAGCAGCAGCAGCCAGAGCGGCGACTCGGGCGTGACCCGGGTCAGCACCAGGAAGCCGAGCACGGCGATCCCGAAACCCGTGCCGATCAGGTACGCCCGCTCGATGCGCTGGGCGAGCGCGGCGGCGGCCGGGGCTACCCCGCCGACCGCCAGGGACGGCACCAGGCTCCACAGTGCCGCCCGCAGCGGGCTCAGGCCGAGCACCAGCTGTAGGTACTGGGTGGTGAAGATCGCGAAGCCGACCAGGGCGAACATCGCCAGCAGGTTGACCGCGAGCGACCCGGCGAAGCCGCGGCGGCGAAACAGCGCCAGGTCGATCATCGGGTACGCCCGGGTCCGCTGCCGGTGCAGGAACAGCGCTCCGATCAGCAGGCCGGCGACGATGGCCGCCACCCGGGCGGCGCTGACGCCGTCGCGGGCCATCTCCTTGATGCCGTAGATCACCGGCAGCAGCGCGCCGAGCGACAGCAGCGCGCTGACCAGGTCGAACCGCCCGGCGGCCGGATTGCGGAACTCGGGCACCAGGACGGGGGCGAGCAGGAGCAGCAGCACCATCGCCGGAATGTTGATCAAGAAGATCGAGCCCCACCAGAAGTGCTCCAGCAGGACGCCGCTGAGCACCGGGCCGACCGCGATGCCACCGGTGAGCGTGGCGGTCCAGATGCCGATCGCGGTGCCGCGCTGCTTGGCGTCGTGGAACATGTTGCGCACCAGGGCGAGCGTGGAGGGCATCAGGGTGGCCCCTCCGACGCCGAGGACGGCGCGCGCGGCGATCAGCGTCTCGGCGCTGTCGGCGTACGCGGCCAGCAGGGACGCCGCGCCGAAGGCTGCCGCGCCGAACAGCAGCAGCCGACGCCGGCCGATCCGGTCGCCCAGGGCGCCCATGGTGATCAGCAGCCCGGCCAGCACGAAGCCGTAGATATCGAAGATCCAGAGCTGCTGGGTGCCGGTGGGGCGCAGCTCCTCGCTGATGAACGGGACGGCGAAGTAGAGCACCGACACGTCCATCGAGACCAGGAGCAGCGGCAGCATCAGCACGGTGAACCCGATCCATTCCCGCCGGCCCGCGCGGGGTGTGGTCGTCGCTGTCATGGGAGAACTCCTTCTGCGTATGCCGTACGCTTTAATGCGTAGACCATACGCAGAACTAGGATGGCGAGGCAAGGAGGACATGTGGCGGCGACGAAAGACGACAGCGGCCCGGCGATCCCGCCGGCCGTCGAGAGCGCATGGGGGTTGCGTGAGCGGCCACCCAAGGGGCCCCGGCCGGGGCTCACCGTGAGCGGCATCGTGGGCGCCGCCGTGCGGGTGGCCGACGCCGACGGGCTGGCCGCCGTCTCGATGAGCCGGGTGGCCAAGGAGTTGAGCGCCGCCACCATGGCCCTCTACCGGTATCTCGGCTCCAAGGACGAGCTGCTGATGCTCATGGTGGACGCCGGGTACGGCCCGCCGCCCGGGCCCGCGGCACCGGACGCCGACTGGCGTGCCGGCCTCACCCGCTGGGCCTGGGCCGAGCACGACGTGCTGCGACAGCGACCCTGGCTGCTGCACGTCCCGATCACCGGCCCACCGATCACCCCCCAGCAGCTCGGCTGGCTGGAGGACGGGCTGCGCTGCCTCGACGACACCGCGCTGACCGAGGGCGAGCGGATGTCGGCACTCCTGCTGATCACCGGGTACGTCCGCAACGAGGCCACGCTCACCGCACAGATCACCGAGGGCAGCCGGGCCGCCGGCGTCGAACCGGGCGAGATGATGCCCGCGTACGCCCGGACGGTGGGCCGGCTCATCGACCCGGCCCGCTTCCCGGCGCTGAGCCGGGTGCTCGCCTCCGGTGTGCTCAACCAGGACGACGACCCGGACGAGGAGTTCACCTTCGGCCTCGACCGGATCCTCGACGGCATCGAAGCCCTGATCCTGCGGCGAGCGGTCTGAGGAGCACCCGGATGTTGCACAGGGACACCGTCGACACCACCGTCCTTCCGCCCGGTGAGCGGTTCGGGATGTGGCTGGATCTGGTCGCGCGTACCTCGGCCCCACTGCGGATCCAGTCCGCGCACGCGGACGACTTCGCCGCCCGGGCCGACTTCATCGACCTCGGGGCGATCCAGCTGGTCGAGTACCGGTACCCGTCGCTGGACGCCACCCGCACGCGCAAGCTGGTCAGCCGCTCGGACCCGGAGCTGTACGTGCTCGCCCTCACCACCGGCGGGGTCGGCACGTCCAGCCAGGACGGTCGACGCAGCGAGATCCTGGCCGGCGAGTTCACCTTCTACGACGCGTCCCGGCCGCACGACGTCTGCCACCACGCCACAGAGCCGGAGCGGGACCAGGCCACCTCGATCATCACGCTGATCCCGCACGCCGCGCTGCCACTGCCGCCGCAGCGGATGGCCGCGCTCTACGGTGGCCGGATGTCCGGCAGCGAGGGCGTCGGGGCGCTGCTGGCGCAGTTCCTGCTCCAGATCACCGGGCATCCCGAGCAGTACCATGCCGCCGACGCCAGCCGGCTCGGCGCGGTGGGGCTGGACCTGGCCACCACCATGCTCGGTCGGCACCTGGTCGCCGAGGACGCGGTGCCCACCGAGGTCCGCCGCCGCGCGCTGGTCACCCAGGTGCAGGCGTACGTCCACCGCCACCTCGGCGACGCGACGCTCAGCCCGCAGACCGTCGCGGACGCCCACCACATCTCGCTGCGCACGCTGCACCGGTTGTTCGAGGCCGAGGAGGCCACCGTGGCGTCGTACATCCGGGACCTGCGGCTGGCCCGGTGCCGGCGCGACCTGACCGACCCCGCGCTGCGCACCCAGCCCGTGCAGATGATCGCCGCCCGCTGGGGGTTCGCCGACAAGGCGCACTTCAGCCGGGCGTTCCGGGCGGCGTACGGCATGAGCCCGCAGGCGTACCGGGAGAGTCACTCGGATCCGGCGCGGATCGTCAACCGCCCGGCGTCCATGGTCAACTCGTCGCGGGCAGACTGACAACCAACGCGGCCGACCCGCTGCCCGCCGAGCGGGCGGCGGGTCGTCGCCAACGGGGGCCGTGGCGAGGCGCCCGCCGCCAGACGCGGCGGGCGGCCGCCCGGTGCGTCCCCGATCGCGTGCCGAGGATCCGGTCCCGTCACTTCCCCCCAGGACCGTCGACGGGGCCGGTCACGCCTTCTCCAGCAGCTCCAACACGACGCGTTCGGCCTCCTCACGCGGCGCCTGCGGGTCCACCGGCGCGACCACGCCGTCGTGATAGAGGTCCACCACCCGAGGGTCCACGTAGGACGTGCGTGCCACGGTGGGCGTGTTGCCCAGCAGCTCGGCGACCTCCCGCATCACCGCGACCACCGCCTTGCGGCGGGCGGTCATCGAGCGGCCCGGGCCGACGGTGGCCAACTCCGTCGCGGCGAGCACCGTGGCGTGCCAGGTGCGGAAGTCCTTCGCGGTCATCTCGCCGCCGCTGGCGTCACGCAGGTACCCGTTGACCTCGTCGCTGCGCACGTCGCGCCACTCCCGGCCGTCCCAGTACCCGAAGAGCCGTTCGGCCCGCCGCCGGCGGCGACGCAGGTTGGTCAGCACCTGGCACAGCTCCGGGTCCTCGATCCGGCGCACCTGCTCGATGCCGCCCTTCGCGGGGAACTCGAAGACCACGCAGCCGCGCCGGGTCCGGGCGTGCTCGGGGCGCAGGGTGGACACCCCGAAGGTCGGCTCGTCGCCGGCCGCGTACTGGTCGCTGCCGACCCGGAACATCCCCATGTCCAGCAAGCGGGCCACCGTGGCCAGCACCCGGTCCCGGCCCAGGCCCCGGCCGCCCAGGTCGTTCCCCACCCGCTCCCGCAACACCGGCAGCCGCCGGGCCACCTCCAGCATGTGGTCGAACTTCGCCTCGTCCTGCTTCTCCCGCCACAGCGGGTGGTAGACGTACTGCTTGCGCCCGGCCGCGTCGATGCCGGTCGCCTGGATGTGCCCGTTCGGGTACGGCGAGATCCAGACGTCCTGCCACGCGGGCGGGATGACCAACTCCCGCAGCCGGGCCAGCTGCTCGGGATCCCGCACCGGGGCGCCGGTCGGATCGACGAAGTGCCAACCCCTACCGCGCCGGCGACGCCCGTACCCCGGCCGGCCCGGATCACTACGCCGCAATCGCACCGGAGACCCGCACCACCCGTTCCACCTCGTCCACGGCGGCCAGCACCTCGTCGAGCCGCAGAGCCGCCAACGTCGGGTGGCTTCCTACCCCGTCCCACCATCGCCAATCACCCTCGCCGGCCCAGAGCGCGCGGTGTCGGGGCCGATCCGGCGGCGGCCCCCAGTGGGCCGGCGGCACCGGCCCGAAGAGCACCACCGAGGCGATGCCGTACGCGGTGGCCAGGTGAGCAACCCCGGTGTCCCCGCTGACCACCAACCGGGCGTCGGCGACCAGCGCGGCGAGCGCCCCGAGGTCGGTCCGGCCGGCCAGCACGGCGCTCGGCGGCAGGCCGGCCGCGTCGGCCACCCGGGCGGCCAGCGCGCGCTCGTCGGTCGAGCCGGTGAGCAGCACCCGGTGCCCCCGGTCGGTGAGCGCCCGGGCCAGCGCGGCGAACCGCTCGGCCGGCCAGCGCTTGGCGGGGATCTTGCTGCCCGGATGCAGCACGGTCACCCCGGTGGGCAGCCGGCCCGGGGCGGGGCGGCGCAGAGCGAGGTCGGTGCGGTCGGCCGGGATGCCGTACCACGACAGCAGCCGGCACCACCGGTCCACCTCGTGCTCGTCGGCGGCCCACGGCGGGCCGTCGGCGAATCCGGCGGCGCTGTTGGCGAAGGCGAGCAGGCGTCCGGGGCGGGCGGCGGCGAGCAGCCGGTGCGACCGGGGGCCGCGCCCGTGCAGGTTGACCGCGACCTCCGGGGCCGCGCCGGGCCAGGCCGGACGATCCAGCCCGGCGGTGTCCACCAGCCGGTCGACACCGCCGACCAGGTCGACCAGCGGGGCCAGCCCGGCGGGCGCGGCGAGCACCAGCTCCCGACCGGGGTACGCGGCCCGCAGCGCCCGCAGCGCGGGCACCGCGGTGATCAGGTCGCCGACGCCGAGGGCGCGCAGGACGAGGATCACGGGTACGAGGTCTCCTGCTCGGCGCAGACCACCATCTCGCGTACGGCGCAGCCGGGCGGCTGGTTGAGCGCGTACATGATCGCGGCCGCCGTGTCGACGGGGTCGTTGAGGATGGCGTCCGGCCCCGGCTTGTACTGCGGGTCGCGCTCGTCGAAGAACGCGGTGCGCATCCCACCCGGGATGAGCAGGGTGACGCCGACCTGGCCGGCCAGTTCGGCGGCGAGGGCGCGGGTGAAGCCGACCACGCCGAACTTCGCCGCGCAGTACGCGGTGGCGTCGCTGACCGCCTTGACGCCCAGGGTGGAGGCGACGGTGACGATGCGCCCCCGGGACTCCTGGAGAAACGGCAGGGCGGCCCGGATCACCGCGGCGGTGGCCAACAGGTCGACGGCGACGATCCGGTCCCAGGTCTCCCCCGGCACGTCGGCGAGCCGGCCCGGCACGTCCATGCCGGCCGCGGTGACCACCGCGTCCAGGCCACCGGACTGTTCGGCGAGGTGTCGGGTGGCCACCTCGGCGGCCCGGGTGTCGGCCAGGTCGCACTCCGTCCAGGACACCCCGTCGACCGGCGGTTGCCGGTCCAGCACGAGCGGCCGGCCGCCGGAGGCGGCCACCGCGGCGACCACCGCCGCGCCGAGGCCGCTGGAGCCGCCGGTGACCAGGACGGTGGGCCCGGCACCGGGCGAGGCCGCGCTCATCGGGTCCGCTCCCCGCCGGGCAGCACCGACGGCGGCGCCGCGACGTGGTCCGCCTTCGCCGGGTGAGCGGTCGCGCGGTACGCGCCGGTGGCGGGGCCTCCTCCGCCGGAGCGGGCGATCAGCTCGGTGGTGGACCGACCGTCCAGGTAGGGCACCACCACCGTGTGCCCGCCCCAACGGCGCAGGACCTCCGCCTCGGGCAGCGTGCCGGCATCGCCGCCGCCGGTGGCGTAGTCCCCGCCCTTGACCCAGATGTCCGGGCGCAGCCAGGACAGCGTCGCGTGCGGGGTCGGCTCGTCGAAGATCATGACCGCGTCCACACAGCTCAGCGCGGCCAGCAACCGACCGCGGTCACCCTCGGACATCACCGGCCGGTCCGGCCCCTTCAACCCGGCGACGCTGGCGTCGGAGTTGAGGCAGACGATCAGGCAGTCGCCGAGCTGCCGGGCGGCCTGGAGGGTGGCCACGTGCCCGGCGTGCAGCAGGTCGAAGCAGCCCCCGGTGGCCACCACCGTGCCGCCGGCGGCCCGTACGTCGGCGAGCAGCGCGGCGACCGCCGCCACGCCCACCGGGCCGCTGTTCGTTCGCGACCGCGGGGCTCGCGACCCCGGCTCACTCCTCGCGCTGACCGGACGCACCGGCGGTGGCAGGGCAGCCGCCACTCCCCCGCCCGCCACGTACGCGGACGCCTCGGCGACCGCCGCCTGCACCGCCTCGGAGACCAGCGCGCCCTGGGCAAGCGCGAGACTGGCGGCGGCCGCGAACCGGTCGCCGGCGCCGCAGGTGTCCCCCTCGGCGCTGCCCGGGGTGGGCACCACCAGCGGCGTCGACCCGGCGTGGCAGAGCAGCGCGCCGTCCCCGCCCAGCGTCACCGCCACGGCGCCGGCCCGCCAGCGCCGGCGCAGACCCTGCGCTCCCCGCGAGGCGGTCGCCAGGCGGGACGCCCCGGGCAGCGCGGGGACCAGCTCGCGCACCTCCGACTCGTTCGGGGTGGCCAGGTGCACGCCGGGCACCGCCGCCGGTCCGCGCGGATGCGGGTCCCACACCACCGGGGCGCGGGTGGCGGCCAGCGCGGCGCGCAGCGCGGGTTGCCGGGCGACGCCCCGGCCGTAGTCGCTGACCAGCACCGCCGACGCCGCCCCGAGCACCCGCAGCACCTCGTCGGAGGGCTGGCCCGGTTCGCCGGAGGCGCCACCGCGGTCGTGGCGCAGCAGGACCCGACCCCGGGCCCGCAGGCGGATCTTCTCCGGCGTCGCGCCGGACAGGGCCAGCGGGTACACCTGCACGCCGGCGGCCGTCAGCAACGCGCTCAGCCGGGCGCCACCCGCGTCGTCGGCGAGCGCCGTCACCAGCACCACCTCGGCGCCCTGCGCGGCGGCGAAGACCGCCGCCAGGCCGGCGCCCCCGGGCCGGTCGGTGGCCGTCGTCTCGTCGAGCACGGGCACCGGGGAGTCCGGGCAGAGCCGGTTCACGATCCCTTCCACGTCCCGGTCGAGCAGGGTGTCCCCGACCACCACCACGGGTCCCCTCACGCTTTCCTCCTCATCCTCACGCGTCGACCTGCTGTCCGGTCCCGCCGTCGAGCACCACCTCGACCCCCGTGCGCACCGGCCCGGACGGGAGCCGACCGGCCGGTGCGGGCTCGGGCGGCGCGTGCCGGGTGGCAGCGGCCAGCGCGGCGGGCAGCTCCTGTTCGAGGTATTCGCAGAGCAGGTGGCTGGTGACGAGGTGCAGTTCCTGGACGACCTGGGAGTCGGGGGACGCGACGGTGAGGGCGTCGGCACAGGCGTCGGCGAGGGGGTTCGGGGCGGGACCGGTGAGCGCCCAGGTGGTGAGGCCGGCGTCGCGGGCGGCGTGCGCGGCGGTGAGCAGGTTGGCGCTGGTGCCGCTGGTGCTGAGCAGGAGCAGGATGTCGCCGGGTCGACCGTGGGCGCGGACCTGGCGGGCGTAGACGTCGGCGTAGCCGTAGTCGTTGGCGATGGCGGTCACGGCGCTGGTCTCGGCGTGCAGGGCGATGGCGGACAGCGGCTGCCGGTCGTGGTGGAGCTTGCCGACGAGTTCGGCGGTGAGGTGTTGGGCCTCGGCCGCGCTGCCGCCGTTGCCGGCGACCAGCAACCGTCCACCGGCCGCCAGGCGGTGCGCCAGCTCCGCACCCCAGCGCGCCAACTGCGACTCGCACCGGCGGTAGGGTCCTAGTGCCGCGGCGAGGTTCGTCAGGTGGGTGTCGAGCAGGCTGCCCGCCGGCATCAGGCCACCACCCGGCTCGGTCGGCGCACGGCGGCCACCTCGCCGTAGAGCTCCGCCAGTCGCTCGGCCGTGGCCGCCCAGGAGTACCGCGACCGGGCCCGCTCGCGCGCGGCGGTGGCGTACCGGAAGCGCCGGATGCGGTCGTCGAGCAGCCGTTGGATCGCGGTGGCCAGGGCACGTGGGTCGCGGGCCGGCACGAGATCACCGGTCGTCCCGTCGACCACGGTGTCCCGGATGCCGCCCACCGCGGTGCCGACCACCGGCACCCCGCAGGCCATCGCCTCCAGCGGGGTCAACCCGAACGGCTCGTACCAGGGTGCGGCGACCAGCAGGTCCGCCGAGCGGTACCAGCGGCCCATCTCCTCCCGGGGCACCGCGCCGACCAGCCGTACCCGGTCGGCCACCCCGCACGACTCGGCCAGCGCCCGCAGCCGCCGGGCGTACGGGTCGGTCTCCAGCAGCCCCTCGGGCGGCCCGCCCACCACCACGCACTCGGCGTCCGGCACCAGCGCCATCGCGCGGACCACCGTCTGGAAGCCCTTGCGCTCGACCAGCCGGCCCACGGTCAGGATCCGGGGCCGGCCCGGCTCGCGGTCGGCGGCCGGCCCGAGCGGGCCGAACGAGGCGAGGTTGACCCCGGAGGGCACGACGGTCATCCGGGACCGGGGCACCCCCATCCGGACCAGCTCGCCGACCTCGTCGCGGCACTGCGCGACCACCCGGTCCACCGAGCGGCCCAACTCCCGCTCGTAGGAGATCCGCCGGGCCGGGCTGGTGTCCTGCACGCCCTGGTAGCGGCGCTTCACGGTGCCCAGCGCGTGGTACGTCTGCACCACCGGCACGCCGGTCTGCCGGCCCGCGTTCAGCGCGGCCAGGCCGCTCATCCAGAAGTGCGCGTGGATCACCTCGGGCATCCAGTCCCCGCCCCGCCACCGCTCCACCAGCCACCGGCCGAACTCCCGCATGTGCGGCAGCAGCGCGTCCTTGGCCACCGGCTCGGCCGGACCGGCCGGCACGTGCACCACGTCGTACCCGTCCGGGCTGCGGACGGTCACCGGCAGGTCGAGCGCGTCCCGGCGGGTGTAGACCCGCACCTCGTGCCCGGCGTCGGCGAGCGCGGCGGACAACTCCGCGACGTGCGTGTTCTGGCCGCCGGCGTCCTCCCCTCCGAGGATGGCGAGCGGGCTGGCGTGCTCCGAGATCATCGCGATCCGCATACTTCCTCCTCCAGCAGCCGGTCCCAGTCAGCGAGGAAACGGTCGAGGCCGTACCTGTCCCGCGCGGCCGTTCGCGCCGCCGCGCCGGCCTGACGCGCGGCCACCGGCTCGGCGATGAACCGACGGGCGGCGTCGAGCAGGGTGTCCATCCGGGTGGCCAGGGCCCCCGCCTCCGGGGGCACCGCCGTCACCGCCTCGGTGGTGGCGAGCGCGACGACCGGCATGCCGATCGCCATCGCCTCGATCAGGCTGAGCCCGAGCGAGGTCCACCGGCACAGGTGCAGGTACGCGCGCCGCCGGGCCAGTTCGGCGTGCATCCGGTCCTGGGGTACGTCGTCGTGGCTGGTGAGCCGGTCGGCGGGCAGCCCGAGATGGTCGGCCAGGCCGGCGACGCCCATGCCGAACACGTCCAGCGGTGCGATCTCGGCGAACCGGGGCAGCAGGTCGGTGCCGGTGACCCGGCCACGGCGGACCGGCTCGTTGATCACCACGGCGAGCCGGTCCAACTCACCGGTGTACGACACGGCGGGCGCGACGATCCCGTGGTCGACCACCGTGGTGCGGCTGGCGCCGGTGTCCCAGAAGATCTGGTTGAACCCGGTGACGTGTGCGATGAGCAGGTCGTCGCGGTCGGCCATCGGATGCCGGGTGTTGGGCACGTCGCCCTTGGGCGTGTTGTGTTCGACGTAGATGGCCGGGACGTCACGGCCGGGCCGGCGGCCCAGCCACTCCTCGGCGAGGTCGACCTCCTCGGGGCGTTGCAGGATCACCAGGTCGACGGCGGTGCCGGGCAGGTCGGCGGGGGCGACCTCGACGGCGCTGTCGGGCCAGGGGTAGGTGCGGGCACGGCCGAGGCCGTAGGGGCCGCGGTCGGGTGTGGTCGGGATCAGGTAGCGGTGGCCGCCGTGCACGAACGACGTGGTCCAGGAGCCGTGCACGTGCCAGAGCAGGACGTTCATCGGCCGCCACCACCGCTGCCGACCAGCACCCGCAGCGCCTCGACCACCTCGGCCGGGTCGACGCCGCTCAGGCACGGATGTCCGGGCACCGGGCAGCTGGCCGCCCGGGTGTCCCGGCAGGGCGCACCGGCGTCGCCGAGCCGGACGGTGGGCACCCGGTAGGGCCCCCACTGGCCGAACGGGACGGTCGGCGCGAAGAGACTCACCACCGGCACCCCGGCCGCGGCGGCCAGGTGCGCGGGCCCGGTGTTGCCGACCACCACCGCGCCGGCGTCGGCCACGATCGCGGCCAGGCCCGGCAAATCCGTCCGGCCACCCAGGTCGGTGCCGCCGGCCGCCGCGACCCGGGCGGTGACCGCACGCTCGTCGGGGCCGCCGGTGACCAGCACCCGGTGCCCGGCGGCGGTCAGCGACCCGGCGATCCGGGCCGCCAACTCGGGCGGGCAGGCCCGGCTCGACGCGGCCGAGCCCGGATGCAGCACCACGTAGCCGGGGGCGCCGAGGTCGGCCGGTCGGTACGGAAGGGCGTCCTGCCGGAGCCGGAGCACGGGTTCGTCGTCGACGGGCAGCCGGTGGCCGGCGGCGGCGGCGAGGGAGAGGGCACGTTCGGGTTCGGGGACGCCGGCGGGTACCCGGTGGCGGACGTCCAGCAGGGAACCCGGGTAGTCGTCGCTGATGGCGGCGATCCGGCGGATTCCCGCCATCCGCAACAGCAGCGCCAGGGGCAGGGCGGACTGGTGGAACGAGGTGAACACCACCGCCTCGTCCGCGCCGACCGCGGCGAGGCGCGCGGTCAGGGTCCGCATGGCGTCCGCGTCGACCGACTCCGGAGCGGGGTCGATCCACGGCAGCGGATGCTCGATGATCTCGTCGACACCGGGCAGCAGGTCGGCGGCGGCGCGTCCCCGTGGCCCGCACAGCAGCACCACCCGCTGTGCCCCGGCCGCGACGGCGCGGATCGCCGGCCCGGTGACCAGCACGTCCCCGGCCGAGTCCGAGCGCACCACCAGCGCTGTCCCCACCCGCTGACCGGCCGGCCCCGACGCGGGGTGCACCGCCTGCTGGCGGCGCAGGATCTCATCCACGGCCGCCGGTAGGTCGCCGGCCAACCACCCGGCGGCGGCGATCTCCTCGGGTCGGGTCACCGGGGTGGGCACCAGCACCCCCGCCGCCCCCGCCGCCATCGCGGCGGCCACGTCCCGGCCGATGTCGCCCACCAGCACGCAGCGCGACGCGCTCGTGCCGAGCTGGCGGGCGGCGGCGTGCACCAGGCCGGGGGCCGGCTTGCGGCAGTCACAGCCGTCGGCGTCGTCGTGCGGGCAGACCAACCACGCGTCGAAGCGGCCCAGCAGCTCCTCGATCCGGGCGTGCACCGCCCGCATCTGCTCCTCGCTGAAGTAGCCACGGGCCAGGCCGGACTGGTTCGTCACCACCGCCAGCCGCAGCCCGGCGGCCCGCAACCGGTCCAGCGCGGCGCGCGCCCCCGGCACCGGCCGCACCTTCTCCGGGTCGCCGTTGTAGGGCACGTCCTCGATCAGGGTGCCGTCCCGGTCCAGCAGCACCGCGTCGTAGAGAACGGGTCGGGTGCCCTCGACAGGCCCGGAACCGGCCCGGCCAGCACCGGCGTACACCGGGGCTGACCTGCGCTGATCCGGATCCTCCTGGTCCTGTCGCACAGGCGGCGGGTTCCCTGCGCCCCGAGGAGTAAACGTCGTCGCCGACGCGCTGGGGCAGCGCCGCGGGCGGTGCTCCGCGTCGGCCTTACCCGCCGCCCCGGAGAAGCTAACCCGCGGGCCCGTTAGCCACCGTCCCGGTGGGGTATGGGAGTCCAGTGGCGATTGTGGAGAAAGTGATCGACGCTCCCCCGCAGCAGGTCTTCGACGTGCTCGCCGACGGGTGGACGTACAGCGACTGGGTGGTCGGCACCGCGCACGTGCGGGACGTGGACGAGGCCTGGCCGAGGGTGGGCAGCCAGCTGCACCACCGGGCCGGTCCGTGGCCGTTCTCCTTGCAGGACGCCTCCACCGTGCTGGTCTGCGAACCGCCGCACCGGCTCGTGCTCCGGGCCGGTCTCTGGCCGGCCGGCGAGGCGATCGTGGCCTTCACCCTGGAACCGGTCGGCGGGGACGCCACCCGGGTCCGCATCGGGGAGGACTTCGCCGCCGGCCCGTTGCGCTGGGTCCGCAACAAGATCAATGATCTCGTGCTGCACCTGCGGAACCGGGAGACGCTCAACCGCTTGTCCGACATCGCCACCCGGCAGAAGGGTGCGCCGTGACGCAGACCGTGGTCGTGACCGGCGCGAGCGCCGGCGTCGGTCGGGCCGTCGCGCACGCGTACGCGGCCCGGGGCGCCCGGCTGGCGCTGCTGGCCCGGGGCGACGCGGGCCTGGCCGCCGCCGAGCGGGAGTGCCGGCGGCGCGGCGCGACCGACGTACGCGTGTACCGCGTGGACGTCGCCGACGCGGGTGCGGTGCAGCAGGCCGCCGACGACGTCGTGCACCGGTGGGGCGGCATCGACGTGTGGATCAACAACGCGATGGTGTCGGTGTTCGCGCCGGCGTGGGAGATCCCAGCGCGCGAGTTCCGCCGGGTCACCGAGGTGACCTACCTGGGCACGGTGCACGGCACCCTGGCGGCGCTGCGGCACATGCGCGCGCACGGCCGGGGCGCGATCGTGCAGGTGGGCTCGGCGCTCGCCTACCGGGGGATCCCGCTGCAGTCGGCGTACTGCGCGAGCAAGCACGCCGTCCAGGGGTTCAACGACTCGCTGCGGGCCGAGCTGCTGCACGACTGCCCGGGGGTGAAACTGTCGATGGTGCAGCTGCCCGCGGTGAACACGCCGCAGTTCTCCTGGGTCCGCACCCGGCTGCCCCGGCATCCGCAGCCGGTGCCGCCGATCTTCGCACCGGAGCTGGCGGCGCGGGCGATCGTCTGGGCCGCCGACCACGGCACCCGGGAGCTGAACGTGGGCGGTCCCACCTGGCGGGCCCGGCTGGGCGACATCCTGATCCCCGGCCTGCTGGACCGCAAGCTGGCCCGGGACGGGTACGACAGCCAGCAGACCGGCGAGGAGATCGACCCGGCGACGTGGCGGGACAATCTCGACCACCCCGGCGACGAGGACCGGGACCGGGGCGCTGCGGGCATCTTCACCGACCGGGCGCGCGGCCGCTCGGCGGCGCTCTGGGTCGGCACCCACAAGCCGGCGCTGTCCGGTGTCGCGCTCGCCGGCGTGGCGCTGGCCCTCGTCGCCGCGGCCCGGCGACCGCGCTGACCTGCGCACGCACCACGGGTGCACGGCTCCGCACGGGGCGAAGGGACACCGGTCCGCAACGCCCGGAAGGGGAGCCTTTTCAACCTGGACGGGGGAACTGGCTACCCTCTCAGATAGCCCTGTCCGCAAACCGAGGATGTCCGACATGATCGAGCCCGTGCAGCTGCCGTCGCCGTGGCGGGACGCGCGCCTGACCGTCGTGGTGCCCACCTACAACGAGGCGGGCAACCTCCCGGCGCTGGTCGAGCGGCTGCTCGCACTGCCGCTGCCGGGGCTGCGCATCCTCGTCGCCGACGACAACTCCCCCGACGGCACGGGCGAGGTGGCCGACAAGTTGGCCATCGAGCACCCGGACCGGATCGAGGTGGTGCACCGGGCCGGCAAGGAGGGCCTGGGCCGGGCGTACGTGGACGGGATGGGGCGGGCGCTCGACGGCGGCGCCGAGTACGTGGCGCAGATGGACGCGGACCTGTCCCACCCGCCGGAGGCGCTGCCGGGGATGCTGGGGGCGCTGCTCTCCACCCAGGCCGGCGTGGTGATCGGTTCCCGGTACGTGCCCGGTGGCGAGCTGGACGAGAACTGGCCGCTGTACCGCCGGGCGCTCAGCGGTTGGGCGAACCTCTACGTGCACACGCTGCTGCGGGTGCGGATCCGGGACCTGACCGCCGGCTTCAAGATCTGGCGGGCCGACGCGCTGCGGGACATCGGCCTGGAGCGGGTGCAGTCCAACGGCTACAGCTTCCAGGTGGAGATGCACTACCTGGCCACCAAGCTCGGGCACACGATCCTGGAGGTGCCGATCCGCTTCGAGGAGCGGCGCGACGGCGAGTCCAAGATGACCACCGCGACCAAGATCGAGAGCGCGCTGATGCCGTTCCGCCTGCGCAGCAAGCACCGCAACATCACCAGCTGACCGTCCCCCGCCGCGCCCGCCAGCAAGCCGGCCGGGCCGCGGCGGGTCAGTCGGGGTAGACGGCGCGGTGCGCGGTGGCGATGGCGGCGGCGTAGGCGCGGCCGGTGAGCGCACGGTCGCGCGCCAGGGCCGCACGGGCCGCGTTCGCGCCGGGCGCGCCGTGCACCCCGCCGCCAGGATGCGCCGACGCACTGGCCAGAAAGAGCCGGTCCACCGGGGTGTCCGCCCGGCCCAGGCCGGGGATCGGCCGCAGGAACAGCTGCTGGTACGCGGCGGCGGTGCCCCCGCCGAGCGTCCCGCCGACCAGGCTCGGGTTGCCCTTCTCCAGGTCGGCCGGACCGGCCACGTGCCGCCCGACGATGAGCTGCCGGAAACCCGGTGCGGCCGCCTCCAGCACGTCCTCCATCCGCTCGACGTGCCCGGCGACGTCCTCGGCCCGCCAGTCCCGGCGGAACGGCAGGTGCGTGTACGACCAGAGCGACTCGGTGCCCGGCGGGGAGTGGCTCGGGTCGGCCACCGACATCTGCCCGAGCAGCAGGAACGGGTCGCGCGGCAGCTCGCCGCGGGCCAGCTCACCGGAGTAGCGGGTGAGCCCGTCCAGGTCCGCGCCGAGGTGCACGGTGCCGGCGCCGGCCACCTCCCGGTTCGTCCACGGCACCGGCGCGGTGAGCGCCCAGTCGACCTTCAGCGTCGAGCCGTCCCACCGGAAGTGCGCCAGGTCCTCCACGAGCCGCGCCGGCAGGGCGGCCGCGCCGACCAGGTCGAGGTAGAGCGCCGGCGCCGGCACGTCGGCGAGCACGGCCCGCCGGGCCCGCCAGAGCGTGCCGCCCTCGGTGCGCACCCCCATCGCCCGGCCCCGGGCGGTGAGCACCCGGTCGACCCGGGCGCCGTACATGATCCGGCCGCCGCGCTCGCGCAGCCGGGCCACCAGCGCGTTGGTGATCTGCTGCGCGCCGCCGTCGGGCACCGGCCAGCCGACCTGCTGACCGAGCATGGCCAGCAGCCAGCCGTACACCCCGGAACCGGCCTCCTCCGGGGACAGGTCGGTGTGCAGGGCGCAGCCGGCCAGCAGGGCCGGCCCGCCGTCGCCGTCGAAGAGTTCGTCGCCGAGCTTGCGGACCGGCACCACCAGCCGCCGGGCCAACCGCAGCGCCCCGGCGATCCGCATCCGTCGCAGCAGCGCCAGCCCGCCCCGCACCGGCGGGAACGGCGAGGTGATCGTCGTCAGCATCGGCCCGGCCACCTCGAGCCAGTCGGTGTAGGCGTTCAGCCAGCGCTTGCCGTCGCCGGGGGCGAACCGTTCCAGCGAGGCGGCGGTGACGTCCGGATCGCGGTTGATCACCGCGGCGCGGCCGTCCGGCAGCAGATGCGCCAGCACGTCCGGCGAGTGCCGCCAGGACAGCCCGTACCGGGCCAGGTCGAGCCCCGCCAGCACGGGCGAGGCGTACCCGAGGGGGTAGAAGGAGCTGTAGAGGTCGCTGAGGTAGCCCGGCGCGGTCACCTCGGCGGAGCGGACCGCGCCACCGGGCACGGCCGTCGCCTCCAGCACCACGACGTCCCATCCCGCGTCCGCCAGCAGGTTGGCCGCTACCAGGCCGTTGTGGCCGGCCCCGACGACGACGGCGTCCGCGCTCTTCGCGCCGGTGCTAGTCATCCGATCCGCCTACCCGGCGCGCAACCAGGCGAAACGCGTTTGCCTCGCCGAGACCGGGGCATCCAGCGTCGCATGTACACGGTTGCGCAGTTGATCGGCGGGGTGTGGGGCGCGGGCGGCGGGGGCGGCGAGCTGGTCG
>NZ_RCVJ01000206.1 GCF_003667505.1 Micromonospora sp. BL4 | reverse complement strand
CTCCTCGCCCGACCATCCCCCACCCAACCTCAGATTTCGACGCAGAAATCGACGCAGCGCGAGTCTAAGTCGACACAACCCATCCTGCCGGCCAAGCGGCCCAAGAAAGCCGAATCCGCCCAGCCCGGGTGGATCATGGAGTTGTGGTGCCGGACGAAGGGGGCAGGCACCACTGAACCGGGCACCACGGCTCCATGATCGACACGAGCCTGGGTGGTCCGAGAGAACACGAAGACGCCCGTCGGCGTGCTGCCGACGGGCGTTGGGTGGAAGAGCTCCCCCGATTGGACTCGAACCAATAACCTGCCGGTTAACAGCCGGCTGCTCTGCCAATTGAGCTACAGGGGACCGTGCACCGCCCGGCCCGGGATCTCCCCGACGCCGTGCGACGGGACAAGAGTACAGGACATCCGGGGGTGGTGGTCCAGTGGGTTCGGCCTCGCACCTTCCATGATCCAGACGCCCAGGTCAGCTGCGTGGCCCATCGATAATCGGGGCAAATCGTCATCCGGGCACAAGCAGGTATGAGCGGAGAGCAGGATGGGTAGTTAGCTGCGGACAGAGGACGCAGGCGCGAATTGGTCGCTCCCGACGGGGCAGCTCGCCGGGGCGACGGCGCGTCAGGTACGGAAGGAGCCGCCATGCGCGGAAAGATCATGTTTCTTGGCGGGCTGGCTGCGGGATTCGTCCTGGGCGCCCGTGCCGGCCGGGAAAAGTACGAAGAGCTGGTCGTCAGGGGCCGCAAGGTGCTCGACCACCCGACCGTCCAGGAGGCGGCCGGGGTCGCGCAGGCCCAGGCCAACAAGCTCTACAGCGAGGGCAAGGACAAGCTCGGCCAGACCAAGCTGGGCGAGAAGCTGGGCACGGGCAACGGCAGCTCCGGCAAGCAGGAGCTGACCGCCGCCGACGACGCGTTCGCCGGCACGCCCGCCACCGTTGGCGCCAAGGCGGGCTCCGGCTCGTCGGGCACCAGCAGCTCGGTCGGCACGACCTCCGGGTCGCCGTCGGCCACCCCCCGCACCAAGCCGTCCGGCTCGGGCACGAACGCCAGCACGCTCTGACCAACCGCACGTCGACGGGCCGGTCGCCGCAGGGCGACCGGCCCGTGGTCTGTCCGCGTGCGGCGACCGCCGCCGGGAGCGTCAGTCCTTGCTGCTGAACGCGGCGTCGAAGGCGGCGCTCGGGGCGTCGAAGGCCAGCCGGCGGACGAACTGCAACGCCTCCGGGGCACCGACCAGCCGGTCCATCCCGGCGTCCTCCCACTCGATGGAGATCGGGCCGGTGTAGCCGATCGCGTTCAACGCCCGGAAGCAGTCCTCCCAGGGCACGTCCCCGTGCCCGGTGGAGACGAAGTCCCAGCCGCGACGCAGATCCGCCCAGGGCAGATGGGAGGCGAGCCGGCCGCGCCGGCCGTCCCCGGTGCGCACCTTGGCGTCCTTGCAGTCGACGTGGTAGATCCGGTCGGCGAAGTCGAAGATGAAGTTCACCGGGTCCAGTTCCTGCCAGACGAAGTGCGACGGGTCCCAGTTCAACCCGAACGCGGGCCGGTTGCCGATCGCCTCCAGCGCCCGCTTCGTCGTCCAGTAGTCGTACGCGATCTCGCTGGGGTGCACCTCGTGCGCGAACCGCACCCCCACCTCGTCGAACACGTCGAGGATCGGGTTCCAGCGGTCGGCGAAGTCCTGGTAGCCGCGCTCGATCATCGACGGTGGCACCGGTGGGAACATCGCCAGGGTGTGCCAGATCGACGAGCCGGTGAATCCGACAACGGTCTTCACCCCGAGCTTCGCCGCCGCCCGCGCCGTGTCCTTGATCTCCTCGGCGGCCCGCTGGCGGACGCCCTCGGGCTCCCCGTCGCCCCAGATCCGGCCCGGCAGGATGTCCTGGTGCCGCTCGTCGATCGGGTGGTCGCAGACGGCCTGACCGACGAGGTGGTTGGAGATGGCGAAGACCTGGAGGTTGTGCTTCGCGAGCGTCTCCCGCTTGCGATCGACGTACGAGTCGTCGGCGAGCGCCTTGTCGACCTCGAAGTGGTCGCCCCAGCAGGCGATCTCCAGACCGTCGTAGCCCCACTCGGAGGCGAGCCGGCAGACCTCCTCGAACGGCAGGTCGGCCCACTGGCCGGTGAAGAGCGTGATGGGTCGCGCCATTGTCCTTCTCCCCTGTTGTGATGGGGATTCCGTGTGCGGACCGGGGCGAGGGGTGACCGGTCAGAGCCGTACGCGGCACCGGGACGGGACACCGGTGGGTGCGGAACGCACCTGAGCCCGGCGGGTTGCGCCTCCCACCGGGTCACCGGCCACCGTCACGGTCGCCGCTCACACCCTATTTCCGCCGGGCCCATCGCGAAAGCCCCGCCGCCGGATCGTCATTCGGCCATCTCCTCCGGCGCGGGCAGGACAGCCCGGACGATGAAGCCACCGTCGGGGCGCGGGCCGGCGGAGAAGGTGCCGCCGATCCGCTCGGCGCGCCTCCGTACGGCGATCAGACCGCGTCCGGCTCCCCCGCCCGTCGGCGCGGCACCGGCGCCGTCGTCGCGTACCTCGATGGTGATGCCCGTGGCGTCGTAGCGCAGCCGGACCGACACCGGCGCGCCCGGCGCGTGCCGGCGCGCGTTGGTCAGCGACTCCTCGATGATCCGGTACGCCGCGACGTCGACGGCCTCGGGCAGCGGTCGGGGCGGTCCGGCCAGGGCCCAGCGCACCGATTGACCGGCGGCGAAGCCCTCCACCAGCGCGTCGAGACGGTTCAGGCTGGGCGCCGGTCCGGTCAACGGATCGGGCTCCTCGGCCCGGTGCAGCAGCCGGTGCCCGTGCGCCTGCACCATCCGGCGCCACCGCGCGAAACGCCCCATGCTGGTCAAGGTACGGCAGTCGGCCGTGAGCCGGTCCGTGGCCTGGCGGCGGCGGGCGGCGAATGATTGGTGTGAGCGCCCGCCTCGAAAGCCTCGCTGCCGCTCCGGCCGGTAGCGCGGACAAGCAGACAGACCATGCCCGGCCGGGCGGGGCACACCCGGCCGGGCATGGTCGGCGCTGGGCAGGGCTCAGCCGATCAGGGGAGCGTCCACTTCTGGTTGGCCGCGCCGTTGCAGGTCCAGAGGTGCACGACCGTGCTGTCCGCGGAGTTGTTCCCGGACACGTCGAGGCACTTGCTCGACGACACGTTGCGCAGGCTGCCGTCGGCCTGGGCCGCCCAGTTCTGCGCGCCGGTACCGTTGCAGGTCCAGAGCTGGATCTTGGTGCCGTCGGCGGTGCCGTTGCCGGACACGTCCAGGCACTTGCCGAGCGCCCTGATCGTCGAGTTCGGCGTCACGGTCCAGGTCTGCGCCGTACTGCCGTTGCAGGTGTAGATCTGGATCTGCGTGCCGTCGGCGGTGCCGCTGTTGCGCACGTCGAGGCACTTGCCGCCCAGGCCCTTGATCGGGCCGACCCCCGGGGTGCCGCCACCGCCGCCCTTGACCAGGGTGAAGTCGTCCACGTCGAAGAGCCCCGTGCCGCTACCGGTGAAGGTGAGGTAGAGGTTCTGGGTGCCGGACGGGACGCCGGACAGCGCGGTGGTGACGTTGGCGAACGTGGTCCAGCTGCCGGTGTTCGGCACCGCGACCGAGCCGAGCACCGGGCCGGTGGCCGAACCGGTACGCACCTGGATCGTGCCGCCCGCGCCGCCGGAGACGACCCGGGACGTGAACGAGGTGACCCCGGTCAGGTTCACACCGTTGTACGCGGCCCAGTCACCCGGGTCGATGTAGCCGATGGTCTGGCCACCGTTGGCGCCCGCCTTGGTGAACGGGGTGACCCCGTTGGCCGAGCTGAACGCCTCGGCCTGGACGGTGGTGTTCCCCGTCGGCGGCGGCGTGGTGCCCAGCTCCTTGATCCGGATGTTGCGGAACGAGGCGTCGTCGCCGGTGCCGTGGTTCTGGATGCCGATGTGGCCGGCCAGCGAACGGACCGGGTTGGTGTTGGTGAAGTCGTTGATCTTCACGCCGTTGAGGAAGATCTGGAGGCGCTCACCCTCGACCAGCAGCTCGTAGGTGTTCCACTCCCCCGGCGCGTTCAACGCCGCGTCACGGGCGGCGATGTCCGCGGACTTGAAGGTGTAGACCGACCCGGTGGTGCGGTCGGCCGCGTCGGTGGCGTCGATCTGGATCTCGTAACCGTTGTCCACCGCCGACCACGGGTCACTCGAGGGTGGGAAGCCGATGAACACGCCGGAGTTGTCGTCGCCGGCCAGCTTCCAGTCCATCTTCAGCGAGTAGTTGGTGAACTGCTTGGCGTTGTACCAGAACAGCCCCATCCCGCCCACCGAGGTGAGGGTGGCGTCGGAGTTGGTGAAGTTGCCCGGACCGGCCTGCGACCAGCCGCTGGTCGAGCCGTTGTAGAGCGGGGTGTAGCCGGTCTCCGGCCGGCAGTCGGCCTTGCTGCGACCGGCCGCGTACCGGATACCGCCCAGCAGGTGCGCCCGGAACGCGGGCTCGGCGTACGACGCCTGGGTGTGCCCGCCGCCGGTGTAGAAGGACCGGCCGCCGCTGTAGCCCTTGCACCAGGAGTGCGGGTGGTCGGCGCCCATTCCGCCGCCGGAGTACGACGACTCGTCCAGCGTGGCCAGCACGTGCGCGGTGGACCGGGCGTTGGTCCGGTAGTTGTACCACTCGTCGGTGCGGGTCCAGGTCTGCGGCAGGTGCGCGGTCGCCGCGTGCCCCCGGTCCTCCACCTTGACGTTCGCCTGCTGGATGGCCGGGTGCGAGGCGAACCACGCGCCGACCAGGTTGCCGTAGAACGGCCAGTCGTACTCGGTGTCGGCGGCGGCGTGCACGCCCACGTAGCCGCGGCCGGAGCCGATGTACGACTCGAAGGCCGTCTGCTGGCTGGCGTTGAGCACGTCACCGGTGGTGTTGAGGAAGACCACCGCCTCGTACTGGTTGAGGTTGGCGGTGGTGAAGGCGCCGGCGTCCTCGGTGGCGGTGACGGTGAAGTTGTTCCCCGCGCCCAGGTCGCGGATGGTCTGGATGCCGACCGGGATCGCGTCGTGCCGGAAGCCGGCCGTCTTGGAGAAGACCAGCACGTCGTAGGGGGCGTCGGCGGCGCTGGCCGGGGTGGCCGGGGTCGTGCAGGCGAGGACGGCGAGGACGGCGGTGGCCGCGCCGAGGACGGGACGCAGGAGTCTGCGCATATCGCTCTCCTAAGAACGGTTAGGAGGGGCCCCTCGTACAAACACTAGGCGTCGACGAGGGGCCCCTCCGCTCAACTCAGGGCAGGATCCACTTCTGGTTCGCGGCGGCGGTGCAGGTCCAGAGGTGCACGGCGGTGCTGTCCGCGGAGTTGTTTCCGGAGACGTCGAGGCACTTGCCGGACTGGACGTTGCGCACCGTGCCGTCGGCCTGCGCGGCCCAGTTCTGCGCCCCGGTCCCGTTGCAGGTCCACAGCTGGATCTTGGTGCCGTCGGCCGAAGCGCCACCCGAGACGTCGAGGCACTTGCCCAACGCCCTGATCGTGGAGTTCGGCGTGACCGTCCAGGTCTGCGCCGTACTGCCGTTGCAGGTGTAGATCTGGATCTGCGTACCGTCGGCCGTGGCGGCGTTGCGCACGTCCAGGCACTTGCCGGCCAGACCCTTGATCGGGCCGGCCCCGCCGGTGGGCGGCGTACCGGTGACGAAGGTGAACGCGTCCACGTCGTAGAGCGCGCCGGTGCCCGACCCGGCGAAGGTCAGGTAGAGCGTCGTGGTGCCGGTCGGCGGGTTGCTGATCGCCCCCGTCACCGTGGTGAAGGTTTCCCAGCCGCCGGTGACCGGGACCGTGGCCGAACCGAGCACCGTGCCGGTGGCCGAGCCGGCCCGGACCTGGAGGGTGCCACCGGCGCCCGCCGAGGAGACCCGGGCGCTGAACGAGGTCACGTTGCCCAGGCGGTACGGCTGGAAGGCGATCCAGTCGCCGTTGTTGATGTCGCCGACGGTCTTGCCGCCCTCGGCCGGGGTCTTGCTGAACACGTTGACCCCGAAGGAGCTGGCGAAGAACTCGGCCTGCCGGTGTCGCGGCGGCAGCGTGTGCTGGGTGTGCGTGGTCAGCCCACCGGCGTCGGTGTACTCGGCGTCGAAGATGGCGAAGATGTTCGCCGCGTCGTCGTGTTCACCGTCGACCGGGATGGTGATCGAGCCGGAGCAGCCGGTCTTCGAGGTGATCTGGTGCCCGTGCTGGTCGTGCCCGAGGACGTAGGTCATCTTGACCTTCGTGCAGTCGATCGTGCCGTCCTCCGGGTCGGTGACGGTGATGCTGAACGGCACCGTGTCGCCGAAGCTGAACAGCTGCCCGTTGCCGGGGCTGTTGATGGTCACGGTGGGCGCGGTGTTGCCCACGTTGATCACCACGCTGGCCGTGCCGGTGGCGCCCTGCGGATCCCGTACGGTCAGCGTCGCGGTGTAGGTGCCGTTGGCGGTGTAGGTCTTCGACGGGTTGGCCGCCGTGGAACTGGTGCCGTCACCGAAGTTCCACGAGTACGTCAGCGCGCCGCCCTCCGGGTCGGACGAACCGGCCGAGGAGAACGTCACCGCCAGCGGCGCGGCGCCGGAGGTCCGGTTGGCGCTGGCCGCGGCGTTGGGCGCCCGGTTACCGCCGGCGACGTAGTCGAAGCGGTAGAGCGCGGAGTTGGCGTCACCGTTGAAGTAGCCGGTGCCGTAGTCGAGCACGTAGTACGCGCCGTCCGGGCCGAACGCCGAGTCCATCACCTGCTTGCCGACCCAGGGGAACGTGTCGATGGTGCCCCGGGAGCCGTCGGCGTTGACGTGGATCGGCTTGATCCAGCCGCGGCCGAACTCGGTGGCGAAGAACTGCCCGTCGAACGTCTGCGGGAACTTCGTCGTCGAGGTGGACGAGGCGTTGTACCGGTAGACCGGGCCGCCCATCGGTGACTCGGAGCCGCCGCCGAACTCCGGCGGGGTGCCGGCGTCACCGGCGTACCGGATCCAGGCCGGCTTGGCCGCCGGCAGGGTGCCCAGGCCGGTGTTGCGGAACGAGTTGTTGGTCGGCCCGCCGGTGCAGTTGTACTTCGCCCCGCCGGTGTTGGCGGCGAAGTCCCACTCGTTGTACGTCTCGGTGCTGGTGTTGGTGCCGGTGCAGTACGGCCAGCCGTAGTTGCCCGGCGCGGTGACCCGGTTGAACTCCACCTGGCCGGACGGTCCGCGGGTGGCGCTGGTGGAGCCGGCGTCCGGCCCGTAGTCACCGACGTAGACGACGCCGGTGGCCTTGTCCACGCTGATCCGGAACGGGTTGCGGAACCCCATCGCGTAGATCTCCGGCCGCGTCCTGGCGGTGCCGGGTGCGAACAGGTTGCCCGCCGGGATGGAGTACGTGCCGTTGGCGTTCACCTTGATCCGCAGGATCTTGCCGCGCAGGTCGTTGGTGTTGCCGGCGCTGCGCTGCGCGTCGTACGCCGGGTTGCGGTTGGTCCGCTCGTCCAGCGGCGCGTAGCCGGCGGATTCGAAGGGGTTGGTGTCGTCACCGGTGGACAGGTAGAGGTTGCCGGCGGCGTCGAAGTCGATGTCGCCGCCGACGTGGCAGCACAGGCCGCGGTCGGCCGGCACGTCGAGCACGTCGACCTTGCTGGCCTGGTTGACGGTGAAGTCGGCGTTGAGGGTGAACCGGGAGAGCCGGTTGACGCCCTGCCAGGCCGAGAAGTCGGTGCCGGTGGCGGGCGCGTCGCCGCCGGGAGTGGAGAGCGGCGGGGCGTAGTAGAGGAAGATCTGCCGGTTGCTGGCGAAGTTCGGGTCGACCCCGACGCCCTGGAGCCCCTCCTCGTCGTGCGTGTAGACCGGCAGGGTGCCGATCACCGAGGTGGTGCCGTTGGCGTCGGTGCGGCGCAGTGTGCCGTTGCGGGCGGTGTGCAGGACCGAGCGGTCCGGCAGCACGGCCAACGACATCGGCTCACCCATGTCGGCCACGCCGCGGGCCAGCTCGACCTGCTGAAAGTCCGTGGCGTTGATGGGGTGGGCCTGGGCGGGGGTCGAGCCGGCGCCGAGCGCGACCGTGCCGGCCGCGGCCACCAGGAGCAGTGCCGATCCGGAGGAAAACCATCGTCGGGACCGGTGAGTAGGAGCGTCCTTTTTGGACATTGGTGTGCTGCCCCTTCCTGACGAATGACTGCCAGGCCGGGCGCGCGCCGTCGCGCCGGATGCCGTAGCGGTGGTGGTGGGGGTCGATGGGTTACCGCGCCGCCGGTTCACCTCGACGAAACATTGTCGTGTTGGCCACGACACTAAATTGCGGGGTGTCTATGTGTCTATACCTTCCGGCGGATCGCGGTGAACTTTCGTCGATTCGATCGAAAGTCGGCAGGCAGCGCGGTACCCCAGGTGTCGCAGGGGACGTCGGCGCAACCGTGTCCGGCGCGCGCCGACGGGTCAGGCGCGGCGGTCGATCGCCTGCGCGGCCAGCGCGACCAGTGCGGCGCGGGCCTCCTCGGCCACCGCCGCACTCTCCAGCGCCGCCAGCGCGGCCTCGGTCCGGACCCGGATCATCTGCTCGATCCGCTCCCGAGCGCCGGTCGCCTCGATGATGTCGCGCAGCTCCGCCGCGCCGTCGGCGTCCAGCGCCGGATTGCCGAACAACTCCCGCAGCCGGGCGGTCTGCGGCCGGTCGGCGGCGCTACGGGCCAGCGCCATCATCACCGTCGGCTTGCCCTCCCGCAGGTCGTCCAGGACCGACTTGCCGGTCACCGCCGGGTCGCCGAAGACGCCCAGCACGTCGTCGCGGAGCTGGAACGCGTCGCCCAGCGGGTCACCGAACTCGCCCAGCGCGGCGAGCAGCTCCGGCCCCGCGCCGGCCAGAGCCGCGCCGATCTGCAACGGCCGGGTCACCGTGTACCGGGCGGCCTTCATCCGGATCACGGTGAGCGCGCTGGCCACCGAGCCGTCACCCACCCCGGACACCAGGTCCAGGTACTCCCCCGCGATCACCTCGGTGCGCATCAGCGCGAACACGCCGTACCCCCGGTGCACCTGTTCGGTGCTCAGGCCGCACTCGTGGAACATCTGGTCCGACCAGGCCGCGCAGAGATCCCCGCAGAGCAGCGCCGTGTTGCGCCCGTACGCCTCGGGGTCGCCGCGCCAGGACGAGCGGGCGTGCAGGTCGGCGAAGAGCCGGTGCACCGACGGCTCGCCCCGGCGGCGGTCACTGCCGTCCAGGATGTCGTCGTGGATCAACGCGAACGCGTGGAACAGCTCCAGCGCCGCCGCGGCCACCACGATCGGAGTTCCGTCGGGCGCCCCGGCGCCGCGCCAGCCCCAGTAGCAGAAGAGCGGGCGCAGCCGCTTCCCGCCGGCCAGCACGAACCGGTACAGCGCGGTGAACACGCCCCGTGGCGCGCCGTCCGGCCAGTCCGGGCCCTGCCGGTCGAGGAACCCGGCCAACTCCGCGTCGAAGCGCGCCCGCAACCCGCTCGCGTCGGCGGGCGCGACGGTGACCGTCATGACCCCTCCCCCGGCCGGCCCGCCTCGGGAGTCAGTCCGGCCAACTCCAGCAGCAGCGCCTTGACCTCGGTGGCCGCGATCCGCTCCCGGGCCGCGGCCGGGTCGGAGCAGAGCAGCACCGGGGCGTCCGCCGGGTCGTCCGGCAGCCGGCCGTGCGAGCCGCGTACCGCCCGCGCTCCGGCGTCCAGGCCGACCGCGCTCATCAGGTAGCGCATGCCCAGCTTCTTGCGGGCCAGCGCCACCCCGGCGCGGGCCTTCGCGGCACCGGGGTTTGCCGGATCGAAGAACAGCTCCGCCGGGTCGTAACCCGGCTTCCGATGAATCTCCACCAGCCGGGCGAAGTCCGGCGCGCGGGCGTCGTCCAGCCAGTAGTAGTAGGTGAACCAGGCATCCGGCTCGGCCACCAGCACCAGCTCACCGGCACGCGGATGATCCAGCCCGTACGCGGCCTTGCCCTCGGCGTCGAGCACCTCGGCCACCCCGGGCAACCCGGAGCAGAGCTTCGCCACCGCCGGCACGTCGGCCGGATCCTTGACGTAGACGTGCGCGACCTGGTGGTCGGCGACCGCGAACGCCCGGGACGTCCACGGGTCGAGGTACTCCATGCCGGCCTGGGTGTGCACCCGCAGCAGCCCCTCGGCGCGCAGCAGCCGGTTGACGTCCACCGGCCGGGACACGTCGGTGATGCCGTACTCCGACAGCACCACGACGGTGGCGTCGCGGGCCCGGGCGGCGTCCAGCAGTGGCCCGAGCACCGCGTCCAGCTCGGCCGCCGCGGCCGCGGCCTGCGGCGAGGACGGGCCGTACCGTTGCAGGTCGTAGTCCAGGTGCGGGACGTAGACCAGGGTCAGGTCGGGTGCGACATCGGCCAGGATCTGCTCCGCCGCCTGGCAGATCCACCGCGACGACGGCAGTCCCGCCGTCGGCCCCCAGTAGGTGAACAGCGGGAAGGTGCCCAGCCGCCCGGTGAGCGCGTCGTGCAGCTCCGGTGGGTCGGTGTAGCAGTCCGGTTCCTTGCGCCCGTCCGCGTAGTACACGGGGCGCGGGGTGACCGTCCAGTCGACGTCCGCGCCCATCGCGTACCACCAGCAGACGTTGGCGACGGTGTAGCCGGGCTCGGCCCGACGGGCCGCCTGCCAGAGCTTCTCCCCGCCGACCAGCGCGTTGTGCTGCCGCCACAGCAGCACCTCACCCAGCTCCCGGAAATACCACCCGTTGCCGACGATCCCGTGTCCGCTCGGCGGCTCGCCGGTGAGGAAGGTGGACTGCACCGAGCAGGTCACCGCGGGCAGCACGGTGCCCAGCTCGGCCCGGAAGCCGCCGTCGGCGACCCCCCGCAGCCGGGGCATGTGCGCCAGCAGTCGCGGGGTCAGGCCGACCACGTCGAGCACCACGAGTCGCCGGCTCATCGCGCCACCCCCGCCGTCGTCAGCTCCGGGGTCAGGCCCAGGCCGACCAGCTCGTCGCGGGCGAAGGCCAGCTCGGCGGCGATGCCGGCGGCCAGCTCCGCGTCGGTGCGCGGCCGTCGCGCCTCCGGCAGCACCCCCCAGGTGTACGTCTCCACGTCGAGGTGGTCACAGCCGGCGGCGGGGCCGGCGTACAGCGCGGCCAACGCGGCGCGCAGCACGGGCAGGGTGGAGCCGAGTGGTTCCTCGGGTGGGGCGTGCAGCGGCACGTGGTAGTGCACCCGCCACGGGCCGGGCAACGCCGCGTCCAACGCCGCGTCCAGGTCGTCGGCCGCGTACGCCGGGTCGGCCGGGTCGGCGCCGCCCGCGCAGCCGGCGCCCCGGGTCTGGTGCAGGAAGCGCGGCTCCACCCAGCGGCGCAGCGCGTCGGCCCCACCGGCCGGGTCGGCGGCCTCGACGGCGGCGGAGACCTGCACCTTGACCACCGGCAGCCCGGCGCTTCCGAGCCGGGCCAGCGCCGCGGCCGGCTCCTCCCAGGCACAGGCGAGGTGGGCCAGGTCGAGGCAGACGCCCAACCGCTCGGTGTCCATTCCGGACAGCAGCGCGGCGGCCTGACCGGTGCTCTCCACCACGCAGCCCGGCTCCGGTTCGAAGCCGACCCGCACCTGCCGGCCGGTGTCCCGCTGCACGGCGGCCAGGCCGGCCGCGAGCTGGTCCAGCCGGCGCCGGGCGGCGTCGGCCCGCTCGTCGTCCCAGGGCTGCCGCCAGGCCAGCGGCAGGGTGGAGATCGAGCCCCGGGCGGCGTCGTCGGGCAGCAGGTCGGCGAGCACCCGGGCCAGATCCAGGGTGTACGTCAGTCGCTGCTCGGTCGTCCAGTCCGGCCGGTAGACGTCGTGCTTGACCACGGGCGCCTGGAAGGCCGCGTACGGGAAGCCGTTGAGGGTGACCACCTCCAGGCCACGCGCGTCGAGTTCGGCGCGCAGCCGGCGGCGCAGCGCCGGGTCGGCGGCCAGCTCGGCGGCGACCGGGGCGGCCAGCCACAGGCCGAGCCCGAGCAGGTCACTGCCGAGCGCCGCGCGGACCGGCACGGCGTAGGTGTCCAGTTGGTCGAGGATGCCGGCGAGATCCTCGGCGGGGTGCACGTTGGTGCAGTAGCCGAGGTGCACGGTGTCGCCGCCGGCGTGCCGCAGCCGCATCAGCTGCCGCCCCGCAGGATCGAGTTGCCGGTCTGCGGGTCCACGGCGGCCGGGTCCTCCAGGTCGCTGAGGTCGAGCCGGCCGGACTGCCCGTAGAACTCCACCGGATTGCGCCACAGCACCCGGTCGACGTCGTCGTCGGTGAACCCGGCGAGCAGCATCGCCTCGCCGGTGGCCCGGGTCAGCAGCGGGTCCGAGCGCCCCCAGTCGGCGGCGGAGTTGACCAGCATCCGGTCCGTCCCGTACTCCCGCAGCAGCTCGACCATCCGCCCCGGGGTCATCTTGGTGTCCGGGTAGATGGAGAAGCCCAGCCAGCAGCCGGTGTCCCGGACCAGCTTGACAGTCACCTCGTTGAGATGGTCGACCACCACCCGACCCGCGTCGATGCCGGACTCGGCCACCACGGCGAGGGTGCGCTCGACGCCTCGCGCCTTGTCCCGGTGCGGGGTGTGCACCAGCGCCGGCAGGTCGTACGCCACGGCGAGCGCGAGCTGCGCGGCGAACGCCTCGTCCTCCTCCGGGGTCATCGAGTCGTACCCGATCTCGCCGACCGCGACCACCGCGTCCTTGTCCAGGTAGCGCGGCAGCAGGTCGAGCACCGGACGGCAGCGCGGGTCGTTCGCCTCCTTGGGGTTGAGCGCCACGGTGGCGTGGTGCCGCACCCCGAACTGCCCCGCCCGGAACGGCTCCCAGCCGATCAGCGAGTCGAAGTAGTCGGTGAACGAGGCGGCGCTCGTGCGGGGCTGTCCCAGCCAGAACGCCGGCTCCACCACCGCCCGGACGCCGGCCGCGGCCATCCGTTCGTAGTCGTCCGTGGTGCGTGAGGTCATGTGGATGTGCGGGTCGAAGATGCGCATCACGCCTCCCGGGGCAGTGCGGCGGTGAGCCGGTCGAGCAGGTCGGTGGCGTCGGCGGGCAGCTCCCGGCCGGCGGCGTGCCGTTCGGCGGCGAGCGCGGCCAGCATGGCGGCCAGTTCCCCGTCGGCGCGGGTGTCCAGGTCGGCCACCACGGCGAGGGGG
The DNA here is from genome assembly GCF_003667505.1 of Micromonospora sp. BL4. GTDB lineage: Bacteria > Actinomycetota > Actinomycetes > Mycobacteriales > Micromonosporaceae > Micromonospora. The sequence continues at coordinate 1,447 of NZ_RCVJ01000206.1, read as the reverse complement.
ACACTGCTGAACACGCACTTGAGCACCGCCTGCCGCCAGGCGGCCGGGTCGAGGTGGCGGGCGTACGGGCCGAGCGCGGCGGCGACCAGCCGGGTGTCGTTGGTCCGGATCGCGTCGTGCAGCAGCGGCACCCCGGCGGCCCCGATCGGCAGCAGCGGCAGGGCACGCAGCACCGCCCGCCGCTCGGCGGCATCGCCGTGCCGGTAGAGGGCGTCGGCGTGTTCGGCGTGGTCGGCGGGCAGGGCGGTGAGCAGCAGCACCCGGGCCGCGTCGTCGGCCGTCCAGCCGGGCGCGTCGGGCAGTGCGGCGCGGCCGCAGCGCCGGCCGGCGGCCGGGAAGAGCCGGGTGATCGCGGTGGGCTCCGCGGCGACGCGGCGCAGCGCCGTGTCCAGCCAATCGGGATCGGGTACGCCTCCCAGCGCGGCCCGTAGTGAATCCGGTGTCATCCCGTCTCCTCCCTCTTGCTGCTCCAGGCGCGCCCCGCCACCCTTTGCTCTGCACCTATATATGCGCCGGGGCCTCTCTCGCGGGTGTCGCCTCGGCGGGTGCAGAGCAAAGGGTGCTGGCAGGGTGGTAATCGGTGGCCGTCGCTGCGGCGGCACGCAGGAACTCGATCGACCGGGCAGCCACGGCGGGTGCGGCGTGCGAGTCGCGGGGCAGCTCCACCGCGACCAGCCCTCGGTAGCCGGCCGCCGCCAGGGCGGCCAGCACCGGCGGAAAGTCGATCTCGCCGGTGCCGAACTCCAGGTGTTCGTGCACGCCCCGGCGCATGTCGTCGATTTGCACGTTGACCAGGTGCGGGGCCACCTCGGCGACGCACTGCGGCACCGGCCACGGCTCCAGGCAGCGGCAGTGGCCGATGTCGAGGGTGATGCCGAAGCGGGCCGGGTCGCCGAGCGCCGCGCGCAGCCGACGCCAGTCGGCGATGTCCTGCACCAGCATCCCCGGCTCCGGCTCGAAGCCGAGGGTGACACCGGCCGCGTCGGCGGCGTCGACCACGGTGGCGCAGCCGGCCACCAGCCGGTCCCAGGCGGTCTGCGGTGGCACCGCGTCCGGGCGGACGCCGGCCCAGAAGGAGACCGCCTCCGCGCCCAGGTCGGCGCCGATCCGCACGGCCCGGCGCAGGAACTCGATCCGCCGGGTCGGGTCGTCGTGCAGCAGCGTCGGCGCGTGCTTGTGCCAGGGGTCGAGCAGGTAGCGGGCTCCGGTCTCGATCACCACCGCGAGGCCCAGCGCGCTCAGCCGCCGGCTCACCGCCGCGATCCGGCGGCTGAGACCGGGCGCGAACGGGTCGAGGTGGTCGTGGTCGAGCGTGAGCGCCACCCCGACGTAGCCGAGGTCGGCGAGGACGGCGAGCGCGTCGTCGAGCCGGTGGTTGGCGAAGCCGTTGGTGCCGTACCCGAGGCGCAGCGTCCGTGCGTCGGCGGCCGGCGGGGCGGGGCGGGGC
>NZ_RCVJ01000202.1 GCF_003667505.1 Micromonospora sp. BL4 | reverse complement strand
CGGGTGGATAGGCTGGTGGGGGGAAGGGAGTCAGCTGGTGAGGGTGTTGGCGGCGATGTCGGGCGGGGTTGACTCGGCCGTGGCGGCGGCGCGGGCGGTGGAGGCCGGGCACGACGTGACCGGCGTGCACCTGGCGCTGGCCCGCAATCCGCAGACCTACCGGACCGGGGCGCGCGGCTGCTGCACCCTGGAGGACTCCCGGGACGCCCGGCGGGCCGCCGACGTGATCGGCATCCCGTTCTACGTCTGGGACATGGCCGACCGGTTCCACGAGGACGTGGTGGACGACTTCGTCGCCGAGTACGCCGCCGGTCGTACACCGAATCCCTGCCTGCGCTGCAACGAGAAGATCAAGTTCGCCGCGGTGCTGGACCGGGCTGTGGCGCTTGGCTTCGACGCGGTGGTCACCGGCCACCACGCCCGCCTCGGCCCGGACGGGCTGCTGCGACGCAGCGTCGACGTGGCCAAGGACCAGTCGTACGTGCTGGCCGTACTCACCCGTGAGCAGCTGGACCGGTCGGTCTTTCCGCTCGGCGACTCGACCAAGGCGCAGGTCCGCGCCGAGGCCGCCGAGCGTGGCCTGGCGGTGGCCGACAAGCCGGACTCGCACGACATCTGCTTCATCGCCGACGGCGACACCCGCGGCTTCCTGGCCGGCCGGCTCGGCGAGGCGCCGGGCGACGTGGTGGACGCGAGCACCGGCGCCGTGGTCGGCAGCCACACCGGCGCGTACGCGTACACGGTGGGCCAGCGTCGCGGGCTGCACCTGGACCGGCCCGCCCCGGACGGACGGCCGCGCTACGTGCTCTCCATCACGCCGAAGACCAACACGGTGACGGTCGGCCCGGCCGAGGCGCTGGAGATGTCCCGGGTGCGCGCCGAGCGGCCGGTGTGGACCGGCGGCCCGCGCCCGGACGCGCCGGTCGAGTGCGAGGTGCAGCTACGCGCGCACGGCGACGTGGTGCCGGCCACCGTGTCCCTCGACGGCGACGCGCTCCACGCCGAGCTGCGCCGGCCGGTACGCGGGGTCGCCGCCGGCCAGGCCGTGGTGGCGTACCGGCCGGACCCGGCCGGTGACGTGGTCCTCGGCTCCGCCACCATCACCGGCTGACCCGGCACACCAGCGCCCCGGCCGTCGCGGCCCGGGGCGACCCGCGTACCGGATACCCTTCCGCCGTGACAGATCAGGTGTGGCCATGGCCGGCCGGCGCGGCAACCGGCATCGGTTCGCTGCCCGGCACCGACATCGCCGAGGCCCAGCGGGTGGTCCTCGGTGAGCTTCCCGCGCTGCCCCACCTTCCCGAGCTGCCGGCCCGCGGCCCCGGAGCCGACCTGATCGGTCGCACCGCGGGGCTGCTCGTCGACCTGCCCGTCGAGCTGTACACCGGGCGCTGGCGGGTCGCCCCGCGCCCGGGCCGCGACCTGCGCCGCGCCCGCGACCTGATGGAACGCGACCTGGACCAGCTCGCCGAGCAGGCCGAGGAGTACGCCGGCCCGATCAAGGTGCAGGCCGGCGGTCCGCTCACCCTGGCCGCCGCCCTGGAGCTGCCGATCGGCGGCCGGCTGCTGCGCGATCCCGGCGCGGTCCGTGACCTGACCGGGTCCCTCGCCGAGGGGCTGCGCGCGCACGTCGCGGCGGTCGCCCGGCGACTGCCCCACGCCTCGGTGCTGCTCCAACTGGACGAGCCGTCGCTGCCGACCGTGCTGGCCGGGCGGGTGCCCACCGAGAGCGGACTGGGCGCGTACCGGGCGGTGGAGTCGGCGGACGCGGCGGCCCTGCTGCGTACCGTCGTCGAGGCGGCCGCCGTGCCGACCGTGGTGCACTGCTGCGCCCCGGACGTGCCGCTGGAGTTGATCCGTTCGACGGGCGCCGCCGGGGTCGCCCTCGACCTGGACCTGGTCACGGAGCTGGACCCGCTGGGCGAGGCGATCGACGCCGGCCTCGGGTTGCTGGCCGGGGCCGTACCGACCCGGCCGCCGTCCGCCGGCCACGCGCCGACCTCCGCGCAGGTGGCCGACCGGGTGCGCCAGCTCTGGGACCGGCTCGGCTTCCCCCGCCGGCAGCTCGCCCAGCAGGTGGTCGTCACCCCGGCCTGCGGTCTGGCCGGGGCCAGCCCGGAGTACGCCCGGGTGGTGCTGGCCGCGTGCCGGGACGCCGGTCGGCGGCTCGCCGAGGCCTGAGGTTTCCTGTCGTACGCGGTGGGCAGGATGACGGTCATGATTGGACAGCTACGTACAGTGGTGATCGACTGCCCGGACCCGCAGGCCCTGGCGGCGTTCTACGCGGAGCTGCTCGGCGTGCCTCTGGCCGAGGGCGACTCCGATGACGAGTGGGTGGTGCTGGGCGGGCCGCCCGGGCACCAGCCGCGCCTGGCGTTCCAGCGGGCGCTCAACCTGCGCCCGCCCGCCTGGCCGGACCCGGAGCGTCCACAGCAGTTCCACCTCGACGTGACGGTGGACGACATCGAGGCCGCCGAGAAGGCGACCCTCGCGCTGGGCGCCCGCCGGCTTCCGGGCGAGGGCGAGGGCTGGCGGGTCTACGCCGACCCTGCCGGCCACCCGTTCTGCCTCTGCTGGGACTGAGCCTCACGTGGGTTGCGGCGGCCGCTGCACGAGGCGCCCTCGCTCATCCCGGAGACGGTTGAGCCAGTGCTGCGGCGGCGTTTCCTGGCCTGGTCGGCGCACCCGGCCTGGCGCACCCGGCTGGGTCGCATCCGGCCTGGCGTGCCTGGCCTGGCGCACCCGGCTGGGTCGCATCCGGCCTGGCGTGCCTGGCCTGGCGCACCCGGCTGGGTCGCATCCGGCCTGGCGTGCCTGGCCTGGCGTGCCCGCCGCGGTTGATCGTCTCGGGTTTCTGTAAGTCGGGGTGTTCCGAGGCCTTGGACGGCCCAGTTTCCAGGAAACCGAGTCGTTCATGCCCCGCGTCCGGCGCGCCGAACCGCCGGGGTGTCAGGGGGTGGGCAGGTGGCGCAGGCTGCGGACCGACCGCCACAGGTCGGCGTCGCAGTTGCCGGCGCGCTCGGCGAACGCGGCCGAGCTGATCCGGGTCGGCTCGGTGAGACTCAGCCAGCTGTCGTGCTCGGCGTCCGGGTCCCAGTCCCGCGTGGGGATGCGGACGTGGTCGTCCCGGTCGCTCTTGTCCTGGCTGGTGATCTTCAGTACGGCGGCGCCCCGGGAGTCGGCGCGCAGCACCAGGCAGGGCCGCACCTTTGAGCCGCTGCCGTCGGCGTACGGCACGTCGGCCCACCAGACCTCGCCCGGCGCCGGCGTGCCCGCTCCCCGGTCGGCGTCGCGCGACCGGGGTCTGGCGCTCGGCCGGTCGGCGGCGCCCGGACGGTCGGCGGCGCGGGGTCGCGGCGGCGCGGGGCGACGTCCGCCGGAGCGGGTCGTGCCCGGCCGGTTGCCCGAGCGCCGGTCCGCCACCCGGTGTCGCCAGCCGTTCCACGCCCAGCCGGCCGCCACCGCCAGCAGGATCGCCACCGCCCAGAGCAGGGCCTCGGGCATCGGTACCTCCGCCTCAGCGCGGCACGCCGGCCGCATCGTCCGGCGATCCTCGCACGCCGAACACCGCGCCGCCCGCCAACCACGCATCGCCCGCCAGCCAGGCGCCGCCCGCCAACCACGCCCCTCCGTTCTCGTGATGACGAGAACGCGCGGCGCGGGTGGGCGACCGATTGTCTCACCGGGCCGATACCGTGCCGGAGTAGCGTGATCAGGGAGGTCGCAGGCGTGTCCGAAGGTGGCGGTGTGTCCGAGGAGCAGATCGGTCAGCAGGTCAGCCCGGCGCAGGAGGCGGCGGCCGGCGGAGAGCCGACGCCGCAGGCGCGGGAGCGGCACGCCACGCTCAGCCGCGAGCTGACCGAACACCAGTACCGCTACTACGTGCTGGACGCGCCGACCATCGCCGATGCCGAGTTCGACCGGCAGCTGCGCGAGCTGGAGGCGCTGGAGGAGGAGTTCCCGGCACTGCGTACGCCGGATTCGCCGACCCAGCGGGTGGGCGGCACCTTCTCCACCGACTTCACACCGGTCACCCACGCCGAGCGGATGCTGTCGCTCGACAACGCCTTCGCCGACGAGGAGCTGGCGGCCTGGGCCGAGCGGGTCGAGCGGGATGCCGGCGGCCCGGCGCCCTACCTGTGCGAGCTCAAGGTCGACGGGCTGGCGATCAACCTGACCTACGAGGGCGGCCGGCTGGTCCGGGCGGCCACCCGCGGCGACGGCCGCACCGGCGAGGACGTCACCGCCAACGTGCGCAGCATCCGGGACGTGCCCAGCCAGCTCTCCCCGTCCGCCGAATTCCCGGACATCCCCGAGCTGCTGGAGGTCCGGGGCGAGATCTACTTCCCGGTCGCCGCGTTCGCCGACCTCAACGCGGGTCTGGTGGAGCAGGGCAAGGCGCCCTTCGCCAATCCCCGCAACGCCGCCGCCGGCAGCCTGCGCCAGAAGGATCCCCGGGTCACCGCGTCGCGGCCGCTGCGCCTGGTGGTGCACGGCATCGGCGCCCGCCGGGGGTGGCAGCCGGCGGCCCAGTCCGAGTCGTACGCGGCGCTGCAGGCGTGGGGCCTGCCGACCAGTGACCGGTGGCGGGTGGTGCCGGATCTGGCCGGCGTGGCCGAATACATCGCCTACTACGCCGAGCACCGGCACGACGTCGAGCACGAGATCGACGGAGTGGTGGTCAAGGTCGACCCGGTGTCCATCCAGGGTCGGCTCGGGTCGACCAGCCGTGCGCCGCGCTGGGCGATCGCCTTCAAGTACCCGCCGGAGGAGGTCACCACCAAGCTGCTCGACATCGACGTCAACGTCGGGCGCACCGGGCGGGTCACCCCGTTCGCCGTCCTCGAGCCGGTGCGGGTGGCCGGCTCCACCGTCGCGCTCGCCACCCTGCACAACGCCCGTGAGGTGGAGCGCAAGGGTGTGCTGATCGGCGACACGGTGGTGCTGCGCAAGGCCGGCGACGTGATTCCCGAGGTGCTCGGCCCGGTGGTCGACCTGCGCCCCGCCGACGCCCGGCCGTTCGTCATGCCGACCACCTGCCCGGCCTGCGGCACCCCGCTCGCACCGGCCAAGGAGGGCGACGTCGACATTCGTTGCCCCAACACCCGCAGCTGCCCCGCCCAGCTCCGCGAACGGGTGTTCCATCTCGCCGGCCGCGGCGCGTTCGACATCGAGGTGCTCGGCTACAAGGGCGCGGCCGCCCTGCTGGACGCGGAGATCATCGCCGACGAGGGGGACCTCTTCCAGCTCGACGCCGAGCAGCTGTCCCGGTCCCCGTTCTTCGTCAACAAGGACGGCAGCCTGGGCAGCAACGCGGTCAAGTTGCTGGACAATCTGGCGGTCGCCCGGGAGCGCGACCTGTGGCGGGTGCTGGTGGCGCTCTCCATCCGGCACGTCGGCCCGACCGCGGCCCAGGCGCTCGCCCGGCACTTCCGCTCCATGGAGGCCATCGAAGCGGCCAGCGAGGAGGAGCTCTCCTCGGTCGACGGGGTCGGTCCGACGATCGCGGTCAGCATCCGGGAGTGGTTCGCGGTGGACTGGCACCGCGACGTGGTGCGCAAGTGGGCCGAGGCGGGCGTACGGATGGCCGAGGAGGCTGTCGACGAGGGGCCGCGCCCGTTGGAGGGGCTGACCGTGGTGGTGACCGGCACCCTCGCCGGCTTCTCCCGGGACCAGGCCGCCGAGGCCGTGCAGAGCCGGGGCGGCAAGGTCAGCGGGTCGGTCTCCAAGAAGACGAGCTTCGTGGTGGTGGGAGACAACCCGGGGTCCAAGGCCGACAAGGCGGCCAGTCTCAAGGTGCCGGTGCTCGACGAGGACGGGTTCCGACTGCTGCTGGACGCGGGTCCGGACGCCGCGCGGGACGTCGCCCGGGTGGAGGGCTGACCGGCTCCGGTGGCCGCCGGCCGCGCATACCAACTTAATTACGACTACGACCGATTCGTGACTGTCATACCGGGAAACCCGGGGCTGAGGGCGTTTCATTGGGTCACGGCGTGCACACGGGCACGCCGACCGTCGGTCGGGAGGTGTGATGGAGGTAGCCGATCCGCGCAACTCCATCCCGCCCGGGCGGGTGGCGCCGTTCACCGCCTTCATCGTCAGCATCCTGGTGGTCGCCGCGCTGACCTCCGCCGGTCCACTCGCGACACTCCCGGCTGAGCTGTCCCGCCTGCCGGTGGCGTTCTGGACGATGGCCGCGCTCGCGCTGGTCTGCGACGCCCGCCCGTTCGTGCCTCCGGGGCGCCGGCAGTCCTCCGCGGTCTTCCCGTCCACCTGCTTCACCTTCGCGATCCTGCTCGGCTGGGGGCTCGGCCCGGCGGTGGCCGTGCAGGCGTTGGGGGTGGTCGTCTCGGGGTGGCGGATGCGGCACGCCGCGTGGCGTACGGCGTTCAACGTCGGTCAGTACGCGTGCGCCCTCGCCGCCGCGTACGGGATCCTCCAGCTCGGGCCGGGCATCGTCTTCTCCGGCGGCCGGTTGCACTGGACGGACGTAGTCGCCGTCGCCGGCGCCACGGTGGCCTGGTTCGTGGTCAACTACGGGCTGGTCAGCTGGGCGGTACGGCTGCGCTTCGGCGACCGGTGGTGGCCAACCGTCCGGCAGGGCCTCGGTTTCGAGCTGCTCTCCACGGGCTCGCTGCTGCTGCTCGCCCCGGTGCTGGTCGCCGCCGCACGGGTCAGCGCGGCGCTGATCCCGCTGGTGCTGGTGCCGCTCTTCGCCGTGTACCGGATGGCCCGACTGACCGTCGAGCAGCAGCACCTCGCCGCCGCGGACCCGCTCACCGGGCTGCCCAACCGCAAGGCCCTGCTGGCCGAGGTGGCGGAGCAGGTGCACCTGCACGCCGAGCGGACCGCCCGGGGCGAGCCCGATGGGCACCTGGCGCTGCTGCTGATCGACCTGGACCGCTTCAAGAACGTCAACGACGCGCTCGGGCACGCCGTGGGTGACCGGCTGCTCGTGGAGGTCAGCGCCCGACTCACCGACGTGGAGCCCCGCCCGCAGATGATCGCCCGGCTCGGCGGGGACGAGTTCGCCATCGTGATGACCGGGCTGACCGACGCGAGCCAGGCGCGTGACCTGGCCGACCGGGTGGTCGGGGCGCTGGCCGAGCCGGTGCCGCTGGACGGGCTGCCGCTGGACGTGGGCGGCTCGATCGGGATCGCTCTCTTTCCGGAGCACGGTGAGGACTTCGCCACCCTGATGCGCCACGCCGACGTGGCGATGTACGACGCCAAGCACCGCAACGACACGGTGGCCGTCTACGCCCCGGAGTCCGATCACAACTCCGCCGAGCGGCTCGGCCTCCTCGCCGACCTGCGCCGGGTGCTGGAGTGCGGCCCGTCGGTCGACGAACCGCTGGACGCCGAGGCGGCGGGACGCGGCCGGCCGGCGGGGACGGCCGACGGGGACGCGGGGCCGGTCGAGCCGGTCGGTGCCGAGCGGGCGGGCGACGTACCCCTCGGTCCGGCGGCCGAGGTGCGCGGCGGGGATGGCGCGGCGCTGCCCAGCGGTGATCTGCGTCCCGCCGAGGCCGCGCCACATGCCGGCGCGTCGCCGGTGGTCGCGGCGGCCCCGCCGTCCGGCGGCCGGTGGTGGGGTCGTCGCCGGCAGCCGGGCACCGAGCTGGTGCACGCCGACGAGCTGATCAACCGGATCGCCACCGGCGCCGACCCGATCCGGGGCCGGAACACCCGCGCCACGGTCACCGGCACCCGCCCGGGTCCGGGGCGGGACCGGCGCGCCGGGGGGAACGGGCGGCGATCGCCGAACGGCGCCCCGGTGCCCGCGCTGGCTGACGGCGGCGGTCCGCGACGCGACGTCGGGCCGGGTACGCCGGACCAGCCGCTCCGGCCGACCGGGTGGGCGCACCCCGGCGGTGAGCCCGCCGACGACGCCGGCGAGATCACCATGTACTACCAGCCGCAGATCGCCATCGCGACCGGCGAGGTGGTCGGCGTCGAGGCGCTGCTGCGCTGGCGGCACCCGCGGCGGGGGATGGTCGACCCGGAGGAGCTGATCCGGGTCGCCGAGCAGAGCGCGGTGATGCGGCTGCTCACCCGGCGGGTGGTCGACGACGTGGTGGAGCAGCTCGCCAAGTGGTCGGCGGCCGGTCTCGGGTTGCGGGCGGCGCTGAACGTGAGCGTGCGTGACCTGCACACCGGCGAGATCGCCGACCAGATCGCCGACCGGCTGGCCCGCTACGGGGTGCCGGCCGAGCGACTGCAACTGGAGATCACCGAGGGTGCCCTGATGGCCGATCCGCGCCGGGTGCTGGCCACCATCTCCCGGCTGCACCGGATCGGGGTGGCCATCGCCCTGGACGACTTCGGCACCGGATACTCCTCCCTCCAGCACCTGCGCCGGCTACCGCTGTCCGAGGTGAAGGTGGACCGCTCGTTCGTGCTGGGCATGGCCGACGACGCCGACGACGCGGCGATCGTCCGGTCGATGATCGAGCTGGCCGGGGCGCTGGGGCTGCGGGTGGTCGCCGAGGGCGTGGAGGACGAGCGGACCTGGCGGATGCTGCACGCCGCCGGCTGCGACGCCGCGCAGGGCTGGTTCTACGCCCGGCCGATGCCCGCCGAGGAGCTGGTCACTTGGCTGGCCCGGTACCGACCGGTCCGGCCGAGCGGCGGCCCGGAGCCCGACGCCGGCCGTCGTTCCACCCGCTGACCGCCCACCGACCCGGCGCGACCGGCTGGCGGAGGGGGAGTCGTGGACGCGGCACCGGAGCGGAACAATAGACTCGCTCCGGTCACCGCGCGTCACGCTCCACCTGTCGCGCGATCGGCACACCGCCCGACCAGCAGGACATCAGAAGGGGGCACGGATGGCCGCCATCTCCCGCGAGGAGGTCGCGCACCTGGCGCGCCTGTCGCGGCTCGCCGTCACCGAGGAGGAGCTGGACACCTTCGCCGGCCAGCTCGACGTGATCCTCCAGGCGGTCGCCCAGGTCGGCGAGGTCGCCGCGGCGGACATCCCGCCGACCTCGCACTCGGTGCCGCTGACCAACATCTTCCGCGAGGACGTGGTCACGCCGTGCCTGACCCCGCAGGAGGCGCTGTCGGGCGCACCCGACGCCGAGGACCAGCGGTTCCGCGTACCGCGGATCCTGAGTGAGGATGTGGCCTCGTGAGTGACCTGACCAGAATGACCGCCGCGGAGATCGCCGCCCTGGTCGCCGGCGGCGAGACCTCCGCCGTCGAGGTGACCCGGGCCCACCTGGACCGGATCGCCGCGGTCGACGACCGGGTGCACGCCTTCCTGCACGTCGACACCGACGGCGCGCTGGACGCTGCCCGCGCGGTGGACGAGCGCCGGGCCGCCGGCGAGGAGCTGGGCCCGCTGGCCGGCGTGCCGGTCGCCGTGAAGGACGTGCTGGCCACCCGGGGCGTGCCGACCACGGTGGGTTCGAAGATCCTGGAGGGCTGGCGCCCGCCGTACGACGCGACGATCGTGCAGCGGCTGCGCGAGGCCGGCACGGTCATGCTCGGCAAGACGAACATGGACGAGTTCGCGATGGGCTCCTCCACCGAATACTCGGCGTACGGCCCGACGCACAACCCGTGGGACCTCAGCCGGATCCCGGGCGGCTCGGGTGGTGGCAGCGCCGCCGCGCTGGCCGCGTACGAGGCGCCGCTGGCGATCGGCTCGGACACCGGCGGCTCGATCCGCCAGCCCGGCGCGGTCACCGGCACCGTCGGCGTGAAGCCCACCTACGGCGGCACCTCCCGCTACGGCCTGGTCGCCTTCTCCTCGTCGCTGGACACGCCCGGCCCGTGCGCCCGTACGGTGCTCGACGCGGCCCTTCTGCACCAGGTGATCGCCGGGCACGACCCGCGCGACTCCACCTCGATCCCGCAGCCCGTGCCGGACGTGGTGGCCGCGGCGAAGCTCGGCGCGACCGGTGACCTGACCGGCGTACGGCTCGGCATCGTCAGCGAGTTCGTCGGCGAGGGCGCCGAGCCGGGTGTGATGGCCGCGTTCCGCGAGGCGGTCGACGCCCTCGCGAAGCTGGGCGCGGAGATCGTCGACGTGTCCTGCCCGACGTTCGTCCACGCGCTGCCCGCGTACTACCTGATCGCGCCGAGCGAGTGCTCCTCCAACCTGGCCCGGTTCGACGGCGTCCGCTTCGGCCTGCGGGTCGGCGACGACGGCAACCGGTCGCTGGAGGAGGTCATGTCGCTGACCCGGGAGGCCGGCTTCGGCCCGGAGGTCAAGCGCCGCATCATGATCGGCACGTACGCCCTGTCGTCGGGTTACTACGACGCCTACTACGGGCAGGCGCAGAAGGTGCGGACGCTGATCACGCGGGACTTCACCGCCGCGTTCGAGCGGGTCGACGCGCTGATCTCGCCGACCACCCCGTCGGTGGCGTTCCCGATCGGCGCGCGCACCGCCGACCCGTACCAGATGTACCTGGCCGACCTGTTCACCATCCCGACCAACCTGTACGGCGGGCCGGGCATCTCGGTGCCCTGCGGCCTGTCCGAGGGGCTGCCCGTCGGCCTCCAGGTGATGGCCCCGACGATGGCCGACGACCGGATGTACCGGGTCGCCGCCGCGCTGGAGTCCGCGGTCGGCACGTTCACCCCACCGGCACTGTGAGGCAGGAGCCCGAATGACGACGACGCTGCCCGCGTACGACGAGGTCGTCGCGCGCTACGAACCGGTGATCGGCCTGGAGACCCACGTCGAGCTGGGCACGAACACCAAGATGTTCTGTGGCTGCCCGACCGACTTCGGTGGCGAGCCGAACACCCGGGTCTGCCCGGTCTGCCTGGGCCTGCCCGGGGCGCTGCCGGTGGCCAACAAGGCGGCCATCGAGGCGATCATCCGGATCGGTCTGGCGCTGAACTGCTCCATCGCCGAGTGGTGCCGGTTCGCCCGGAAGAACTACTTCTACCCGGACATGCCGAAGAACTTCCAGATCAGCCAGTACGACGAGCCGATCTGCGTCGACGGCTACCTGGACGTCGAGGTCGGCGGCGAGACGGTGCGGATCGAGATCGAGCGGGTGCACCTCGAGGAGGACACCGGCAAGACGCTGCACGTCGGCGGCGCCACCGGCCGCATCCACGGCGCGACCGAGTCGCTGGTCGACTACAACCGGGCCGGCATTCCGCTGGTCGAGATCGTCACCAAGCCCATTCCGGGCACCGGCGCGCTCGCCCCCGACGTGGCCCGGGCGTACGTCACCGAGCTGCGGGACGTGATCCGCACCCTCGGCGTCTCGGACGTGCGGATGGAGGAGGGTTCGCTGCGCTGTGACGTGAACACCTCCCTCAACCTGCCGGGTCAGGAGTGGGGCACCCGCACCGAGACCAAGAACGTCAACTCGCTGCGTTCGGTGGAGCGGGCGGTCCGCTCGGAGATGCTGCGGCAGGCCTCGGTGCTGGACGCCGGCGGCCGGATCACGCAGGAGACCCGGCACTTCCACGAGGAGACCGGCGACACCACCCCGGGGCGCTCCAAGGAGACCGCGACCGACTACCGGTACTTCCCGGAGCCGGACCTGGTGCCGATCGCACCGGACCCGGCCTGGGTCGCCGAGCTGAAGGCCGCCCTGCCGGAGCTGCCCCGGGTGCACCGGCGCCGGCTCCAGCAGCAGTGGGGGCTGTCCGACCTGGACATGCAGTCGGTGCTGAACGCCGGCGCGGTCGAGCTGATCGAGGCGACCGTCGCCGCCGGCACCACGCCGGCCGCCGCCCGCAAGTGGTGGCTCGGCGAGTTGTCCCGCCGGGCCAACGAGAGCGGCGTGGAGCTGGCCGACATCGGTGCCACCCCGGCCCAGGTCGCCGAGTTGCAGGGCCTGGTCGACGCCGGGAAGCTCAACGACAAGATGGCCCGCGCGGTGCTGGAGGGCGTGGTCGACGGCGAGGGCTCGCCCACCGAGATCATGACCAATCGGGGCCTGGAGGTCGTGTCGGACACCGGCGCCCTCACCGCCGCGGTGGACGAGGCGATCGCCGCCAACCCCGACATCGCCGACAAGATCCGTAGCGGCAAGGTCGCCGCGGCCGGCGCGCTGGTCGGCGCGGTCATGAAGACCACCCGTGGTCAGGCCGACGCGAAGACCGTCCGCGAACTCGTCCTGGAGCGCCTCGGCGTCCAGGGCTGATCCGTAGGGACGAACGGGCTGGCGCAGCATGCGTCAGCCCGTTCGCCGTGCAAACCGCATCCCCTCGCGAGGGCGTCAACGGCGACGCCCGGATGGAGTCACCGTGAACCAGCACGACCTCGATGTCCTCGACGAGATCCAGCGGCGGGTGCTCTGGCTCGCCACCCGGATCGTGGACGCCGCCAACCACGACCGGGTCACCGGCGACGGCGTGAAGGTCGGCGGGCACCAGGCGTCCAGCGCCTCACTGGTCACCGCGATGACCGCGCTCTGGTTCGCGCACCTGGACGCGGAGGACCGGGTGGCGGTCAAGCCGCACGCCTCCCCGGTGTTCCACGCCATCCAGTACCTGCTGGGCAACCTGGACCGCTCGTACCTGCCGCGGCTTCGAGCCCGTGGCGGCCTCCAGTCGTACCCGTCGCGCACCAAGGATCCCGACGAGGTGGACTTCTCCACCGGCTCGGTCGGTCTCGGCGCGGCGGCGCCGCTCTTCGCCGCCGCCACCCGCCGGTACGTGGACGCGCACTTCGGCGCGCGCCCGCACTCCCGGTTCGTCGCGCTGATCGGCGACGCCGAGCTGGACGAGGGCAACATCTGGGAGGCGGTCGCCGACCCGGCCACCACCGGCCTGGGCAACGTCATGTGGCTGGTCGACTTCAACCGCCAGTCGCTGGACCGGGTGGTGCCCGGCATCCGGATCAACCAGTGGCGCGGCCAGTTCGAGGCCGCCGGCTGGCACGTCGTGGAGGTCAAGTACGGCCGGCGGCTCGCCGAGGCGTACGCCCGGCCGGGCGGCGAGGTGCTGCGCGACTGGATCGACGCGATGCCCAACGAGCAGTACCAGTCGCTGTTCGGGCTGGCCGGCCCGGCGCTGCGCAAGCAGTTCCTGGACGGCGCCCCCGCTGCGGTGGGCGCCTTCGTCGAGGGCATCGCCGACGAGGAGCTGGGCCCGCTCGTCACCGACCTCGGCGGGCACGACCTGCAGGCGATGCTCGACGCGTACGCCCAGTGCGACGCGGTCACCGACCGGCCGAGCGTCGTCTTCGCGTACACCGTGAAGGGTTGGGGTCTGCCCATCGCCGGCAACCCGCGCAACCACTCGGCGCTGCTCAGCAGCGAGCAGGTCGACACGCTGCGGGCCGCGCAGGGGTTGACCGCGGAGACCGAGTGGGACCGCCTCGACCCGGCGTCACCGGCCGGCATCCGGGCCGGCGCCCGCCGGGAGGCGCTGTCCCGCGCGCCCCGCGAGCGCGCGCTGGGGGTCACCGTTCCGGAAAGCACCGGAGTACGCGCAGCCAAGCCGATCTCCACACAGGAGGTCTTCGGTCGGGTGCTGGTGGACCTGGCTCGCGACCGGGAGGTCGGGCGCTACCTGGTGACGACCGCGCCGGACGTGGCCACCTCCACCAACCTCGCCGGTTTCATCAACAAGACCGGGGTGTTCGCCCCCACCGAGCAGCGTTCCTGGACCGAGGACCGGATGCTGCGCTGGACGGAGAGCCCCGCCGGGCAGCACATCGAGCTGGGCATCTCGGAGATGAACCTGTTCCTGCTGCTCGGCCAGCTCGGCCTGTCCTGGGACCTGTCCGGGCAGCCGCTGCTGCCGGTGGGCACGGTCTACGACCCGTTCGTGCTGCGCGGCCTGGACGCGTTCCTCTACGGCACCTACTCCGGCTCCCGGTTCGTGGTCGCCGGCACCCCGTCGGGCATCACGCTGGCCCCGGAGGGCGGCGCCCACCAGTCCACCATCACCGCTTCCGTCGGGCTGGAGCTGCCCGGGGTGACCTTCGTCGAGCCGGCGTTCGCGACGAGCCTGGACTGGCTCCTCTGCGACGCGCTCGGGCAGATCGCCGGCGGGTCGGCCCCGGCGGCGACCGCCGCCCCGGCCGAGGACGGCGCGTACTACTTCCGGCTGAGCACCCGGCCGCTGGACCAGGCCCCGTTCGAGGCGGCCCGCGCCCGGCTCGGTGACGCGGTGCTGCGCCGGCAGGTGGTCGCCGGGGCGTACCGGCTGGTGGACGCGCACCAGGCGTACCCGCACCTGGCCGACGCCCCGGTGGTGCAGCTGGCGGCCTCCGGCGCGGTGCTGCCCGAGGTGCTGGCCGCCGCCGCGGAGTTGGCCGAGGAGGGCGTCGCCGCGCACGTGGTGGACGTGACCTCGCTGGATCGGCTCTACCGGGCCTGGCAGCGCACGCTGCGCCAGGGTGTGCGGACGGCGACGGTGCCGAGCGTGCCGGGCGCGCTGCGGTCCGCGTTCGCCGACCGGGTGCCGGTGGTGACCGTGCACGACGCCGCGTCGCACGCGATGGCCTGGCTCGGGTCGGCGCTCGGCGCGCCGGCGGTGCCGCTGGGGGTGGACGAGTTCGGCCAGTCCGGCAGCGTCTCCGAGCTGTACGAGATGCACGACCTGCTGCCCGGCAGCATCGTCAACGCCGCCCTGGCCGCCCTCGCCCTGCGCTGACCCGCATCC
>NZ_RCVJ01000201.1 GCF_003667505.1 Micromonospora sp. BL4 | reverse complement strand
GGAGGGGGCGGCGTGCGGGTTCTCGGGGTTGACCCTGGGTTGACCCGGTGCGGAGTCGGCGTCGTCGACGGGGTGCCCGGGCGACCCTGCACCCTGATCGCCTACTACGTGATCTACACCGACCCGGCCGACGACCTGTCGCTGCGGCTGCTGCACCTGGACCGGTCGCTGACCGACCTGGTCGCCGAGCACCGACCGGAGAGCGTCGCCGTCGAGCGGGTGTTCAGCCAGCACAACGTCCGCACGGTGATGGGCACCGCGCAGGCCAGCGGCATCGCCGTGCTGGCCGGGGCGCGCGCCGGGCTGCCGGTGCAGACGTACACCCCGAGCGAGGTGAAGGCGGCGGTGACCGGCTCCGGTCAGGCCGACAAGGCGCAGATGACCGCCATGGTGACGCGGCTGCTGCGGCTGGCCGAGCCGCCGAAGCCGGCCGACGCCGCCGACGCGCTCGCCCTGGCCATCTGCCACATCTGGCGCGGCGGGACCCGCTCCAAGCTGGCCGCCGCCGCCGACCGGGCACGACGAGGAGGAGCGCGATGATCGCCAGCGTGCGCGGCACGGTGACCGCGACAGGGCCGGACCAGGCCGTGATCGAGGTCGGCGGGGTCGGCCTGGCCGTGCACTGCGCCCCCGGGCTCATCGCCGAGCTGCGGATCGGCCAGAGCGCCCGGCTCGCCACCAGCCTGGTCGTCCGGGAGGATTCGCTGACCCTCTACGGCTTCGCCGACGACGACGCCAAGTCGCTGTTCGAGCTGCTCCAGACCGCCAGTGGGGTCGGCCCGAGGCTGGCCCAGGCGGTGCTTGCCGTGCACAGCCCGGACGCGGTGCGCAAGGCGATCGCCAACGCCGACACCGCCGCGCTGACCCGGGTGCCCGGAATCGGCAAGAAGGGCGCCGAGCGGCTGGTGCTGGAGCTGCGCGACCGGATCGGCCCGGTGCCGATCGGCGCCGACGGCGCGGCCGGGGTGACCGGTGGCAGCTGGCCCGAGCAGGTCCGCCAGGCGCTCATCGGGCTGGGCTGGACGGCCGGGCAGGCCGACCAGGCGGTGGCGGCGGTGGCGGAGACCGTCGACGGCGAGACCCCGCCCGTGCCGGTCCTGCTCCGGCAGGCCATCCGCCTGCTGGGTCGTACCCGATGAGTGAGACCGAGGGGCTCGTCTCGGCGTACGTCAGTGACGCCGACCGGGACGCGGAGGCCACCGTACGGCCCAAGCGGCTGGCCGAGTTCATCGCTCAGGACCGGGTCCGCGATCAGCTCGACCTGTTGTTGCAGGGCGCCATGCGGCGGGGCTCCCCGCCGGACCACATCCTGCTCTCCGGCCCGCCCGGCCTGGGCAAGACCAGCCTGGCCAACATCGTCGCGGCCGAGCTGGGCTCGGGCATCCGGGTGACCAGTGGCCCGGCGATCGAGCGCTCCGGCGACCTGGCGGCGATCCTGACCAGCCTCGCCGAGGGTGACGTGCTGTTCATCGACGAGATCCACCGCATCGCGCGGCCGGCGGAGGAGCTGCTGTACAGCGCGATGGAGGATTTCCGGGTCGACGTGGTGGTCGGCAAGGGTCCGGGCGCGACCGCCATTCCGCTGGACGTCGAGCCGTTCACCCTGGTCGGGGCGACCACGCGGTCGGGCCTGCTGACCGGGCCGATGCGGGACCGGTTCGGCTTCGTCGCGCACCTGGACTTCTACGCCCCGGCGGACCTGGAGACGCTGCTGCACCGCTCGGCGCGGATTCTCGGTGTGCCGATCACCGCTGAGGGCGCGGCTGAGATCGCCGGTCGTTCCCGGGGCACCCCGCGGATCGCCAACCGGCTGCTGCGCCGGGTCCGCGACTACGCGGAGGTGCGGGCCGAGGGCGTGGTCAACCTGGGTACGGCCCGCGCCGCGTTGACCGTGTACGACGTGGACGCGCTCGGCCTGGACCGGCTGGACCGGGCGGTGCTGACGGCGCTGGTCGACTCGTTCCGGGGCGGTCCGGTGGGGCTGTCCACCCTCGCCGTGGCGGTGGGGGAGCAGCCGGACACGGTCGAGGAGGTCTGCGAGCCGTTCCTGGTGCGCGCCGGCCTGCTGGCCCGTACCCCGCGCGGCCGGGTGGCCACCGAGGCGGCCTGGCGGCATCTGGGCCGAACGCCACCGAATGGTACATTTGGGGTGGATGTCCCAACGGCGCCCGATCTGTTCTCGTTGGACGCCGAACAGCCGTGATGTGAACGTGATCTGCACCGCATTCGGTGTTCTCAGGTGCAGGGATTAGACTTCGCCGCGGTCTGTACAGGACGTGAGAATCCGCCTCCGCTCCGGCACCCCATGTGCCGGGCAGGTGGCCAATGGGAAGGTCAGTAACCGTGCTTTACGCAGCAGCGGGTGGCGGGGCCGGCAGCTTCACGCCGATCCTGATGATCGCCCTGCTCTTCGGTGTCATGTACTTCATGATGATCCGCCCCCAGCAGAAGCGCCGTCGTGAGGCGGAGGCGATGCAGTCGAACCTCGGCCCCGGCGACGAGGTCGTGACCATCGGTGGGCTCTACGGCACGGTCACCGGCATCGAGGACGACACCGTCCTGATCGAGGTCGCCCCGGGCGTGCAGACCCGCTACGCCCGGCCGGCCATCGCCCGGGTGGTCACCCGCGCCGAGCTGCCGAGCGAGCCGGTCACCGAGGACGCGGACACCGTCAAGGAGTGACCCTCCCCTCGGGGGTGGCGGGTCCGGCGTACGGCCGGTCGGCGGCCCTCGGGGCCACCGCGCCCGACGGGGCAGCGGACGTGACGTGAAAACTGGATAGTTGGGTCGACGCCGGGCGTCGGCACGCACCCGTGACCGTCGGCGTCCCGCGCCGGCGCGTCCGGCCATCGTGCCGGCTCCCTCGCCGGCCCAGGTCAGACCCGTCGGCCGGGACCCCCGGCCCGACACCCGCCGCCGCCGCGCGCAGCGGCGCGACCGTACAGGGAGACAGGACAACCGTGGCACCACCTCAGGGACAGATGCGCCCCGGGCGGCAGCTCGCCGTGCTCGGGTTCATCTTCGTCGTCCTCTATCTTCTGGTGTTCTTCTCCGGCGCCAGCGGCAGCTTGAAGGACCGGCTCGAGCCCCGGCTCGGCCTGGACCTCATCGGCGGCACCCGGGTGACGCTGGAGGCGACCAACAGCGTCGACGGCAAGCCCCCGACGGCGGAGAACCTCGAGGAGGCCCGCCAGATCATCGAGAGCCGGGTCAACGCGTTCGGCGTTGCCGAGGCCGAGGTGGTCACCGAGGGCAACCGGAACATCGTCATCTCCCTGCCCGGTGAAAACCGGGACCTCACCGACGTGGGCAGCGCGGCCGAGCTGCGCTTCCGCAAGGTGATCAAGGCCGCCGACGGCAGCGGGGCGGCCACGGTGCCGCCGCCGGCCGCCACGCCGGCCCCCTCGGGCAGCGCCAGCCCGGCCCCGTCCGGCAGCGCGACCCCGACCCCGTCGGGCAGCGCCGCGCCGAAGGTGACGACCTCGCCGAGCGGCGGGCAGGGCGGGATGGCCCCGGCGCCCAGCGCCAGCGCCACGCCGACCCCCTCGGCCTCGGCCTCGGCCTCGCCGAGCGCCGCCGCGCCGTCGCCGAGCGCCAGCGCGGAGCCGGTGCCGGCCAGCATCGAGGAGCAGCGCAAGGCCGTCGAGCAGAAGGTCGGCGCTCCCGCCTGGCAGGCTGCCAGCAAACTGCAGGCCCCCGCCGACCTGAGCGCCGACCCGTCGCTGGCCGACACGCTCAAGCCGTTCGGCACGCTGTCGCCGCAGGAGGTGGCGGTGCTGCCGGCGCAGATGCAGTTCAACGTGCCGACGATCGGCTGCGCGCAGCTCGACAAGCGCCCGCCGGCGTCGATCTCCGACCCGAAGCAGCAGGTCGTCTCCTGCGAGGACGGCGCCTCGAAGTATCTGCTCGACCAGGCCAAGGTGCTGGGCACCGACGTGTCCGACGCCGACGCGGTGCTCGACCAGACCAACGCCTGGGTGGTCAGCCTCGACTTCACCGGCGACGGCCAGGGCAAGTGGACCGCCCTCACCCGTGAGGCGTTCACCAACGAGGGCCAGGCCTGCGACGCGACCGCGCTGGGTCAGGACGGCAAGTGCCGGGTGGCCGTCGTGCTGGACAACGAGATCGTCTCCTCCCCGGAGATCCAGGGCGTGCTGACCGGCAACTCCCAGATCACCGGCAACTTCAACCAGAAGGACGCCAGCGCTCTGGCCAGCCAGCTGCGCTACGGCGCGCTGCCGGTGACCTTCGAGCAGCAGGAGCAGCAGAACGTCACCGCCACCCTGGGCGCCAGCCACCTGCGCGCCGGTCTGCTGGCGGCCGGCATCGGCATGCTGCTGGTCATCATCTACGCGTTCTTCTACTACCGGCTGCTCGGCTCGGTGATCTTCCTGAGCCTGATCCTCTCCGCGCTGCTGGTCTTCGGCGCGCTGGTGGTGCTCGGCCGGCAGATCGGCTTCACGCTCACCCTCGCCGGCATCGCCGGCATGATCGTCTCGCTCGGTGTGGCGGCGGACTCGTTCGTCATCTACTTCGAACGATTGAAGGACGAGATCCGGGAGGGGCGCAGTCCGCGCAGCGCGGTGCCCCGTGCCTGGATGCGGGCCCGCCGCACGATCATCTCGGCCAACGCGATCACCCTGCTCTCCGCGGTGGTGCTCTACGTGGTCTCGGTCGGCACGGTCAAGGGCTTCGCGTTCGCCCTCGGCCTGGCCACCGTGCTGGACCTGGTCGTGGTCTTCCTCTTCCGGCACCCGATCATGACGATGTTCGCCCGGACCCGGGCGTTCCTGTCCCCGCGGGTCAGCGGTCTGGGTCGGGCGCTTCCGGCCCGCAACCAGCAGACTCAGCCCCGCAACCCGCGCGCCAAGGAGGCCTGAGATGGCTCAGAACGGTCTGGCGAGCCGCCTCTACAACGGCGAGGCCGGTCTCAA
Source organism: Micromonospora sp. BL4 (assembly GCF_003667505.1). Taxonomy (GTDB): domain Bacteria; phylum Actinomycetota; class Actinomycetes; order Mycobacteriales; family Micromonosporaceae; genus Micromonospora. The sequence goes on along the minus strand of NZ_RCVJ01000201.1, from coordinate 9,792 downwards.
CGTCGTCGGCCGGCGCAAGCTCTGGTTCGGCGTCGCCGGAGTCCTGGTCCTGATCGCGATCCTCAGCTTCTCGATTCGTGGCTTCAGCCTCGGCATCGAGTTCGCCGGCGGCAACTCGTTCCAGGTGCCGGCCAGCGTCGGCACCCTGGAGCAGGCCGAGGAGGAGGTCAACTCGGCCCTCGCCGCCGAGAACACCGGCGCCCACGTGGCCACCGCCCAGAAGGTCGGCGGCCCCGGCGGCGACTCCTACGAGCTGCGCACCGGGCAGCTCAGCGCCGAGCAGGCCAATGCCGTCAAGGCCCAGATCGCCGAGGACCTCGGCATCGAGCCGGCTCAGATCAGCGGCAACCAGGTCAGCGAGGCGTGGGGCAGCCAGGTGACCGAGCGGGCCGTCCTCGGCCTGATCATCTTCATCGCGCTGGTGATGGTCTACCTGATCCTGCGCTTCGAGTGGCGGATGGCGGTCGCCGCGGTCGCCTCGCTGTTCATGAACCTGATCCTCACCGCCGGCATCTACTCGCTGGTCGGCTTCGAGGTCACCCCGTCGACGATCATCGGCTTCCTCACGATCCTGGGCTTCGCGCTCTACGACGTGGTGGTGGTCTTCGACAAGGTTCAGGAGAACACCCGGGGCATCACCGCCAACAACAACCAGACGTACGGCGAGGCGGCCAACCTGGCCGTCAACCAGAGCCTGATGCGGTCGCTGAACACGTCGGTGGTCGCCCTGCTGCCCGTCGGTGGTCTGCTCTTCATCGGCGCCGGTCTGCTCGGCGCCGGCACGCTGAAGGACCTCGGCCTGGTGCTGTTCGTCGGTATGGCGGTGGCGTTCCTGACCTCCATCCTGGTGGCCACCCCGCTTTTGGCGCTGCTGAAGAACTACGACCCGCGGATCCAGGCCCACAACAAGCGGGTGCTGGCCCGCCGGGGCGCGCTGTCCCGTGGCGAGGTCACGCCGAAGGGCGCCCCGAGCCCGGCCCAGGCCGACGGTGCGGACACCCCGGTCGACCCGGACTCCGCCGCGCTGGCCGGCGCCGCCCCCAAGGTGGGCGCCCGTCCGGCGGGCAAGCGGTCGACCGGCGCCCGGGGCGGTCGCCCGGGTGGCGGCGGCAACCGGCCGGGTGGCGCCAAGCGGCGCTGACCGGCCCCGGGGTCGCCCCGGCAGGAAACGCCCGAACGGCGTCCGGCATGCTGTGCGAGCAGCATCCGGACGCCGTCGTCGTTGGAAGGAAACGGAACAGCCGTGACGGAGACCCACAGCACCGTGCCGCACGGGGACAGCGGCCCGGAGACCGCCCGGCTGGTGGCCAGCCGGGTGCTGGACGTGCCCGACTTCCCCCAGCCCGGTGTCCTGTTCAAGGACCTGATGCCGCTGTTCGCCGACGGTGCGGCGTTCCGCGAGGTGACCGACGGGATCATCGCGTACCACGGGCGGGACAGCTTCGACGTGGTGGTCGGCATCGAAGCGCGCGGGTTCGTCGTCGCGGCGGCCGTCGCGTACGCGGCCGGGGTGGGTGTGGTGCCGGTGCGCAAGGCCGGCAAGCTGCCCCGCCCGGCCCACTCGGTCTCCTACGCCCTGGAGTACGGCGAAGCCACCCTGGAGGTGCACGAGGACGCCTTCACGGCCGGGCACCGGGTGCTGGTGGTCGACGACGTGCTGGCCACCGGTGGCACCGCCGAGGCGACGCTGGACCTGGTGGAGCGGGCCGGGGGGACCGTCACCGGTTTCACCGTGCTGCTGGAGCTCGCCTTCCTGGGCGCCCGGAAGCGGCTGGCCCCGCGTCCCGTCCATGCCCTGCTGACCGTTTGAGCGCCGACCCGTCGGGCGGACCGGGCGCCGACCGTCCGGCGGAGCGGCAGGGGACCGTCCGTGCGGGTAGCATTGCCCTTTGCTGACGCCGGCGGTACGCCGTCCGGCGGCGCGAGACCAGGCCGGCCGACGTACGGCCGGTGTGTTCCGGCGAGCGGTGAGGAGGCCGGTGTCCCACGATGTCGTCCCTCCGGTGGAGGGCACGGTGCACCCGACAGGCGACGCTGACGGCTCGGTGACGGACCGGAACGGTGACGCGCCGACCAGGGTGACGGGCGCCGGCAACGGCTCCGGCAAGGCTCCGGCCGAGGGCGCGGTGCTTCCGACCGCCGGCGCCGTCGAGGCGTCCCCCGGGGCCGACGGTGTCGTGGTCCCGTTCCCGACCGACGCCGGGCTCGACCCGTCGCCGAGCGGCGGCTTCGGGCTGTCCAACGCGCCCACCGGGCGTCGGGTCCGGGCGCGGCTGGCCCGCTTCAACGCGCCGTGGCAGACCTCGCAGGTCAGCGAGGTGCTGGAGCCGCTCATCGCCAGCCACCGGGAAAATCACCCGAAGGCCGACGCCCGGCTGCTCCAGCGCGCCTTCGACACGGCCGCGCGGTGGCATTCCGGGCAGTACCGCAAGTCCGGCGACCCGTACATCACCCACCCGCTCGCGGTGGCCACCATCCTGGGCAACCTGGGGATGGACACCACCACGCTGGTCGCCGCGCTGTTGCACGACACCATCGAGGACACCGAGTACACCCTCGACCAGATGCGCGCCGACTTCGGCGGCGAGGTCGCCCTGCTGGTCGACGGCGTCACCAAACTGGACAAGGTCAAGCTGGGCGACGCGGCCAAGGCCGAGACGATCCGCAAGATGGTCGTGGCCATGGCCAAGGACCCGCGGGTGCTGGTGATCAAGCTGGCCGACCGGCTGCACAACATGCGGACCCTGACCTTCCTGCCCCGTCCCAAGCAGGAGCAGAAGGCCAAGGAAACGCTGGAGATCCTGGCCCCGCTGGCCCACCGGCTGGGTATGAACACGATCAAGTGGGAGCTGGAGGATCTGGCCTTCGGCACGCTGTTCCCGAAGCGCTACGAGGAGATCAACCGGCTGATCGGGGAGCACCAGCCGCAGCGCGAGGCGCTGCTGCGCCAGGTGACGCAGAAGGTGCAGACCGACCTGAAGGCCGCCAAGATCAAGGCGGAGACCACCGGCCGGCCGAAGCACCTCTACTCGATCTACCAGAAGATGATCGTGCGGGGTCGCGACTTCAACGACATCTACGACCTGGTCGGCGTGCGGATCCTGGTCGACACGGTTCGGGACTGCTACGCCGCGCTGGGCGTGATCCACGCCAACTGGCAGCCGGTGCCGGGCCGGTTCAAGGACTACATCGCCATGCCCAAGTTCAACATGTACCAGTCGTTGCACACGACGGTCATCGGGCCCACCGGCAAGCCGGTGGAGATGCAGATCCGCACGTACGCGATGCACCGCACCGCGGAGTTCGGCATCGCCGCGCATTGGAAGTACAAGGAGCACAAGGGCACCCAGATCGTGGGCCCGCCTGCGCACATCGACGAGATGACCTGGCTGCGGCAACTGCTCGACTGGCAGCGCGAGGCGGCCGACCCGAGCGAGTTCCTCGACGCGCTGCGCTTCGACCTGTCGAGCCAGGAGGTGTACGTCTTCACCCCGAAGGGTGACGTCATCCCGCTGCCGACCGGGTCGACGCCGGTGGACTTCGCGTACGCGGTGCACACCGAGGTCGGGCACAAGTGCATCGGCGCGCGGGTCAACGGCAAGCTGGTGCCGCTGGAGTCGACGCTCTCCAACGGCGACGTGATCGAGATCTTCACCTCGAAGTCGGAGACCGCCGGCCCGACGCAGGACTGGCTGGGCTTCGTCAAGAGCCCCCGCGCGCGTACGAAGATCCGCCAGTACTTCAACAAGGAGCGGCGCGAGGAGGCGATCGAGGCCGGCAAGGACGCGATCGTCAAGGCGATGCGCAAGCAGGGCATGCCGTTGCAGCGGATGCTCACCTCCGACGCGCTGATGTCGATCGCCCGGGACCTGCACCTGGCCGACGTGGCGTCGCTCTACGCGGCGGTCGGCGACAGCCAGGTCTCCGCGCAGTCGGTGGTGCAGAAGCTGATGGCCGCGTACGGCGGCGAGGAGGGCGCGGCGGAGGACATCGCCGAGACCGCCGTCGCCACACGGCCGCCGCGCAGTCGGCAGAGCAGCAGCGATCCGGGTGTGGTGGTTCGGGGCGTCAGTGACGTCTGGATCAAGCTGGCCCGCTGCTGCACCCCGGTGCCACCGGATTCGGTGTTCGGCTTCGTCACCCGCTCCGGCGGGGTGAGCGTGCACCGCGACGACTGCGCCAACGCCGAGGACCTGCGGGCGCAGGCCGAGCGGGTCGTCGAGGTGAGTTGGAAGCTCACCTCCGCCTCGACGTTCCTGGTGGCCATCCAGGTCGAAGCCCTGGACCGGCACAAGCTGCTGGCCGACGTCACCCGGGTGCTCTCCGACGAGCGGGTCAACATCCTGTCCGCCACGGTCACCACCACCCGCGACCGGGTGGCGGTGAGCCGGTTCAGCTTCGAGATGGCCGACCCGAAGCACCTGGGCCACCTGCTGGCCACGGTCCGCAAGGTCGACGGCGTCTTCGACGCCTACCGGGTCACCTCCGGCGCCTGAGGCGTACCCCGGACACGAAAGCGCCCGCCGGCTCAGCCGGCGGGCGCTTCGTTGTCTCCTCGGGTGTCAGCCCTGCGGCGCGCTCATCGTGAGGTCCTTGATGATGACCTCCTTCTTCGGGTGCCCACCACCGGGCTGCGGGGCGAACGCCCCGTCGTCGCCGGCCTTGGCCACGTCCTTGACGATGTCCAGGCCACCGGTGATGTTGCCGAGCACCGTGTACGCCGGGTCCAGCGGCGAGTCGCCGTAGACGATGAAGAACTGGCTGCCGGTGCTGCCCGGCTGGCCGGAGTTGGCCATCGCGATGACACCCTCCGGGTACGGCGGGCGCTTGTCGGTGGGCAGGTTCTCCTCGGGCAGCCGGTAGGTCGGGCCGCCCGTGCCGTCGGTCTCCCGCCAGCCCTTGCCGGTGGCGCTGGGGTCACCGCACTGCAACACCTTGATGCCCTCGGTCACCATCCGGTGGCACTTCGTGTTGTCGAAGAAGTTCTTCTCCGCGAGGTGGGTGAAGCTGCCCGCCGTGCACGGCACCAGCGACCGGTCGACCTTGGCCGTGATCGGGCCCAGGTTCGTGTCGATCGTCATGGTCTGCACGCCGGTGCCGGACTGCTCGTTGCTCGGCACCCCGACGTCCTTGAGCTGCGGGCTCCGCTGGTCGGCGGGCACCTGGTTGTAGGCGCACTCGGACGCGCCGGGCGCCTGGGCGGCGGTGTCGGCCTTGTCGTCGTCGCCGCCGAGGCTCATCGCCAGCCAGACGGTGCCGGCGACCACGAGCACCAGCGCGGCGCCCGCGCCGATGATCGCCTGCGTCTGGCGACGCTTGCGGGCCCTGGCCGAGCGCTCGGCCATCTCCTTCTCGAGCCGGGCGCGTGCCGCCGCGCGCTGCCGCTCTCTGGTGGACGTCACGCCTGGATCCTCCTGGCTGTCTGCTTCTGGGTGCCGCTCGGGTGGGGTGGCGCCACGGTCAGCCGGCGCTCGGGCTGCTGGCCGGGGTGCCGGAGGCCGACGGCGACGGTGCCGCGGCGGTGACCGGCTCACCAACGGTGAGGCTCTGGATCACCACGTCGGTCTTGGGCTTGACCTTGGCCCCCGTCCCATTGTCCACGGTCGGCAGGGCCCCGATCTTCTCCACCACGTCCAGCCCGCCGGTCACCCGGCCGATCACGGGGTACTTCGGGTCGGTGGTGGTGAAGTCCTTGAAGAAGATCAGGAACTGGCTGCCGTTGCTGCCCGGCGGGTTGGAGATCATCGCCACGGTCCCCTTCGGGTACGTGGGCGGCTGGCCGGGCGCCGGGCTGGCCGACGGCGACGCGGACGGCACGGTCGGCACGTCCTCGTCGTAGAACGAGTAGGTCGGCCCGCCGAGGCCGGTGCCGCTGGGGTCGCCGCAGCGCAGCGCGCCGTCGGCGGTGATCTCGTGGCACTTGGTGTTGTCGTAGAACGACCGGCTCGCCAGGTGGGCGATGCTCGCCGCGGCACACGGTGAGTTGGTCAGGTTCAACTCGGCGGTGATCGGCGCGCCCTGGTTGGTGGTCACGGTCATCGCCCGGGTGCCGTCGGTGGGCAGGCCCTTGGTCTCCGGGGTGCCGACGTCCTTGAGGTTGGTGTTGGCCGTCGCGTCCTGCGGCGTCCAGAGGCAGGTGTCCTCAGCGGCCGTGTTCTGCTTCGGGTCGGAGTCGAACGCCCCGAGCGCCCAGGCCGAGCCGGCCACGATCAGCACGAGGACCACGACCGCGCCGACACCGGCCTGGATCTGCCGACGGCGCCGCGTGGCGGCGGCCCGGCGGGCCAACTGCCGGTCGAGCTTCTCCCGCGCCAGTTTGCGCTGCCGGTCCCTGCTGGAAGCCACCCGTGCTCCCCTTCCTCTACCTGGTCGTCCCCGGCGGCCGGGCGTCCCGGCCCGTCAGGCGTCACGTGTGCCGCGCCACACGCCCGCCAGAGTGTACGGCTAGCGACTGGGAATGTGGTGTACGAGGTCCACCCCGCCGCCAGCAGCCCTTATCGGGCGATGTCACTGTGCTCGGAGGGACGGGTGGGACGGGACGCGGCAAACCCGCCGGGCCCGCCGGTTAGGCTGCTGGCAGGACGACAGCTCGACGGAAGGACAGCGCCCGTGCTCGTGGCCGGCTTTCCCGCGGACGCCTTCGGCACCAACTGCTATGTGGTGGCCACGGCGCCGGGGGAGCAGTGCGTGGTGGTCGACCCCGGCATCGGGGTGCTCGACCAGCTCGACGCCCTGCTCGCCGAGCACCGCCTGCATCCCGCCGCCGTGCTGCTCACCCACGGCCACCTCGACCACACCTTCTCGGTCGCGCCGGTCTGCGGTGCCCGCGGCATCACCGCGTACGTCCACCCCGGCGACCGGGAGATGCTGGCCGACCCGGCCAAGGGCCTCTCGACCGATCTGACCTCGCTCTTCGGCGGCCGGTTGAGCTACACCGAGCCGGAGGACGTGGCGGAGCTGACCGACGGCGCCACCCTCGCGCTGGCCGGCCTGGAGATCGCCGTCGACCATGCACCGGGCCATACCGGCGGGTCGGTGCTGTTCCGGCTGCCCGCCGCCGGGTCGGGCTGGGACGCCGAGGAGCTGTGCCTCTCCGGCGACGTGCTCTTCGCCGGCTCGATCGGTCGCACCGACCTGCCCGGCGGCAGCATGCCGGCGATGCTCACCAGCCTGCGCGACAAGATCCTCCCGCTGGCCGACGACACCGTCGTGCTGCCCGGCCACGGCCCCAGCACCACCATCGGCCGTGAGCGCGCCAGCAACCCGTACCTCATCGAGGTGGCGCAGGTCGGCGGCGGCCGACCGGCGGCGCCCACCCGGGGCCTCTAGATCTCGTCCGCGCCGCGCGCGGACCCACGACACCACCGCGCCGCGGGCGCGGGATCGCAAGGAGTACGCCGATGAGCAAGCCCACGCCCATCTCCGGCTTCCCGGAGTGGACCCCCGGCCAGCGGATGATCGAGCAGTTCGTGCTCGACCGGATCCGGGCCACCTTCGAGCTGTACGGTTTCGCCCCGCTGGAGACGCGCGCGGTGGAGCCGCTGGACCAGCTGCTGCGCAAGGGCGAGACCTCGAAGGAGGTCTACGTGATCCGGCGGCTGCACGCCGACGCCGAGGGGACCGGCGGCGACGACCAGCTCGGCCTGCACTTCGACCTCACGGTGCCGTTCGCCCGGTACGTGCTGGAGAACGCCGGCAAGCTCACCTTCCCGTTCCGCCGCTACCAGATCCAGAAGGTGTGGCGGGGCGAGCGGCCGCAGGAGGGGCGTTACCGGGAGTTCGTCCAGGCCGACATCGACATCGTCGACCGGGACACTCTGGCCCCGCACCACGAGGCGGAGATGCCGCTGGTGATCGGGGACGCGCTGGGCGCGCTGCCGATCCCGCCGGTGACGATCCAGGTCAACAACCGCAAGATCTGTGAGGGTTTCTACCGGGGCATCGGGCTGACCGACCCGGAGGCGACGCTGCGCGCGGTGGACAAGCTCGACAAGATCGGCCCGGCGAAGGTGGCCGAGCTGCTCGCCCAGACCGCCGGGGCGAGCGAGGCGCAGGCCAAGGCGTGCCTGGCGCTGGCCGAGATCTCCGCCCCGGACGCCTCGTTCGCCGACGCCGTGCGCGCGCTGGGCGTCACCGACCCGCTGCTCGACGAGGGCATCGAGGAGCTGGTGCGGGTGGTGGAGACCGCCGCCGAGCACTCGCCCGGCCTCTGCGTGGCGGACCTGCGCATCGCCCGTGGCCTGGACTACTACACCGGCACGGTCTACGAGACCCAGCTGCGCGGCTACGAGCGGTTCGGCTCGATCTGCTCCGGCGGCCGGTACGACAATCTGGCCAGCGCCGGCGCCACCTCGTACCCCGGGGTGGGGATCTCGATCGGCGTGACCCGGCTGCTCGGGCTGCTCTTCGGCGCGGGCGAGCTGTCGATCTCCCGCGAGGTGCCGACCGCCGTGCTGGTCGCGGTGACCAGCGAGGAGCGGCGCGGCGCCAGCAACCGGGTGGCCGAGGCGCTGCGGCGGCGCGGGGTGCCGACCGAGGTGTCGCCGAGCGCGGCGAAGTTCGGCAAGCAGATCCGCTACGCCGAGCGGCGCGGCATCCCGTACGTCTGGTTCCCGGGTGTCGACGGTGCGCCGGACGAGGTGAAGGACATCCGCTCCGGCGAGCAGGTCACGGCGGGTGCGGGGGAGTGGATGCCGCCCCGGGAGGATGTGAAACCGGCGGTTGGCTGAGCGCTCCACTGGCGCGTACGGCCGCGGGGACCTACGGTAGCGTAAGTTACGCCACCGTAGGGAGTTTCTCGTGACCATGAGCACCACGCTGAGTCAGACCGCACTGCTCGTCGAGTTGGAGCCGGTTGTCGCACGCAACCTGGACCGCCACCTCTCGCTGGCGAAGGAGTGGTTCCCGCACGAGTACGTGCCGTGGAGCGAAGGGCGTACCTTCGACGGGCCGCTCGGCGGCGAGGCGTGGTCGCCGACCGACTCCACCATCCCCGACGTGGCCCGCACGGCGCTGATCGTCAACCTGCTCACCGAGGACAACCTGCCCTCGTACCACCACGAGATCGCCACCCTGTTCGGCCGGGACGGCGCGTGGGGCACCTGGGTGCACCGGTGGACGGCGGAGGAGGGCCGGCACGGCACGGCGATCCGCGACTACCTGACGGTCACCCGGGCCGTCGACCCGGTGGCGCTGGAGCGGGCCCGGATGACGCACATGTCCGAGGGCTACGAGAACGTGCACGGTGACGAGGTGCTGCACTCGCTGGCGTACGTCTCGTTCCAGGAGCTGGCCACCCGGATCTCGCACCGCAACACCGGCAAGGCCACCGGCGACCCCGCCTGCGAGGCGCTGCTGGCCCGGGTGGCCGCCGACGAGAACCTGCACATGGTCTTCTACCGCAACCTGCTCGCCGCCGCGTTCGAGCTGGCCCCGAGTCAGGCCATGCGGGCCGTCGCCGACGTGGTGGCCGATTTCCAGATGCCGGGCAACGGCATCGAGGGCTTCGCCCGCAAGTCGGTGGCGATCGCCCTGGCCGGCATCTACGACCTGCGCCAGCACCGCGACGAGGTGCTGCTGCCGGTGCTGCGCCAGTGGGACGTGTTCAACGTGACCGGCCTGAACGCCGACGGCGAGGCCGCCCGCGAACAGCTGGCCGGCCAACTCGACACGCTGGAGCGCGCCGCCGCCCGCTTCGAGGAGAAGCGCGATGCCCGCGCCTCCCGCCTAGCCCTGCGCTGAACCTGTCTCTTATACACCTCTGACGCTGCCGACGATAAGGCTCGTGTAGAT
>NZ_RCVJ01000200.1 GCF_003667505.1 Micromonospora sp. BL4 | reverse complement strand
CACACCCCTTTTGTGTGTCGCGCGTATCCCCCGATGCAGAGGAGCACGCCATCATGCGTACCGATCTGATCCGTAAGACCGCTCTGACCGCCGCTGGCCTCGCGTTCACCGGCGGCGCCATCGCCGGCCCCGTCACCGCCGCGTACGCCGCGTCGGAGGCCAAGCCGGCCACCCAGACCCAGACCGACCGCAAGCCCACCGGCGAGCGTCAGCTGGGCGTGCGGTACGAGGCGCAGCCGAACTTCTACTACTGCGGCCCCGCCGCCACCCGTAACGCCCTGTCCGTGCAGGGCAAGGACATCAGCGTGGACGCCATGGCCAAGGAGATGGGCACCACCGAGGCCGGCACCAACTCCATCAACGACATCACCCCGGTGTTGAACAAGGAAACCGGCAAGAGCGACGCCTACCACAGCGTGGAGATCTCCAGCCCCGCCGCTGACGACAAGCAGACCGACACGCTGCGCGCCGACATCGTCAAGACCGTGGACGACGGTCGGGCTGTGGTCGCGAACATCGCCGGCACCAGCGTCGACACCGACGGTGGGGTGCACTCCTTCGAGGGCGGGCACTACATCAGCGTCGTCGGGTACCGCGACGGCGGGAACGTGGTGAAGATCGCCGACTCGGCCGATCCGAACACCGCCTCCTACGAGGTCACCGTCGAGCACCTCGCCGACTGGATCGCCACGCGCGGCTACGCCACCAGCTGACCGCAAACAGCATCACCGACAAGGGCCGGACCCCAACAGGGTCCGGCCCTTTCGTCATGCCCAGGGTCAGCGGTGCGACCGCCGCCAGTACGGGTCAGCCGCCGGAGTCGTCCATCTCGGCGCCCTCGGGTACGACGTCGTCGTCCCGGCTGGCCAGCCAGCCGTCCGGCAGGAAGACCTTGCCTGGAGAGTTGGTGCGCCCACGAGGCTGGCCGAGGGCGGCCACCGGGAACGGCTCCGCCGGGTCGAGCTTGCCGAGCAGGTCGTCGAGCTGGGCCAGGCTCTCGATCATCGCCAGCGAGCGGCGCAGCTCGCCGCCGACCGGGAAGCCCTTGAGGTACCAGGCGACGTGCTTGCGGAAGTCGGTGCACCCGTCCCGCTCACCCCGGGCCGGGTTGCGGGCCCCGGCGACGAACTGGTCGACCAGCAGCTCGGCGTGCCGGCGCATGGTCACCGCCACCTCGCCGAGGGTGGGCATCCGCCGCTCCGGCCGACCGTTGAAGGCGGCCTCCAGGTCGGCGAAGAGCCACGGCCGGCCCAGGCAACCCCGCCCGATCACCACGCCGTCGACGCCGGTGTGCGCGACCATCCGTAGCGCGTCGTCGGCCTCCCAGATGTCGCCGTTGCCCAGCACCGGCACGTCGAGGGCCTGCTTGAGCGTGCCGATGGCGTCCCAGTCGGCGGTGCCCGAGTAGCGCTGCCCAGCCGTCCGCCCGTGCAGGGCGACCGCGGCGACCCCGGCTTCCTGGGCGGCGAGCCCGGCCTCGACGTACGTCAGGTGGTCGTCGTCGATGCCCTTGCGCATCTTGACGGTGACCGGCACTCCGGCCGGCGACGCGGCGTCCACCGCGGCCCTGACCAGCCGGGCGAAGAGCCGACGCCGCCACGGCAACGCCGCGCCGCCACCACGCCGGGTCACCTTGGGCACCGGGCAGCCGAAGTTGAGGTCGATGTGATCGGCCAGGTCGCGCTCGACCACGATCCGTACGGCGGCGGCGGTGATCTCCGGATCGGTGCCGTAGAGCTGGAGGCTGCGCGGCTTCTCGTCGTCGCCGAACGCGATCATGCGCAGCGTCTTGGGGTTTCGCTCGACGAGCGCCCGCGTGGTGATCATCTCGCAGACGTAGATGCCGCCGCCCTGCTCCCGGCAGAGCCGGCGGAACCCGACGTTCGTGATCCCGGCCATCGGCGCCAGCACGACCGGCGGCCACACCTGATACCGCCCGAGCGTCAACGGGCGCAGCACAGGCAGGGTCGAGGCAGTCACCGGACAAGTGTACGGGGCCCCGACCGGCGCTTTCCGCGTCGGCCGAGGCCCCGTGCGCATCGTCTCAGCAGCCGGGGAGGCGCTCGATCAGGTAACGCTCGACCTGGTCCAGGGAGACCCGCTCCTGGGCCATGGTGTCCCGGTTGCGGACCGTCACGGCGTTGTCGTCCAGGGTGTCGAAGTCCACCGTCACGCAGAACGGGGTGCCGATCTCGTCCTGCCGGCGGTAGCGGCGGCCGATCGCCTGCGAGTCGTCGAACTCCACCACCCAGCGCTTACGTAGCAGCGCGGCGAGGTCCTTCGCCTTCGGCGACAGCGCCTCGTTGCGGGACAGCGGCAGCACCGCCACCTTCACCGGGGCCAGCCGCGGGTCGAACCGCATCACGGTGCGCTTGTCCACGCCGCCCTTGGTGTTCGGCGCCTCGTCCTCGTCGTACGCCTCCAACAGGAAGGCCAGCACGGCGCGGGTCAGACCGGCGGCGGGCTCGATGACGTACGGCATCCACCGCTCGCCCTTGGTCTGGTCGAAGTAGGACAGGTCGACGCCGGAGTGCTTGCTGTGCGTGGAGAGGTCGAAGTCGGTGCGGTTGGCCACGCCCTCCAGCTCGGCGAACTCGGTGCCGCCGAACTGGAAGCGGTACTCGATGTCCACGGTCCGCTTCGAGTAGTGCGAGAGCTTCTCCTTGGGGTGCTCGAAGAGCCGCAGGTTGTCCGCCGACAGGCCGAGGTCGAGGTACCAGTTCCAGCGCTCCTGGAGCCAGTACTCGTGCCACTGCTCGTCGGTGCCCGGCTCGACGAAGAACTCCATCTCCATCTGCTCGAACTCCCGCGTACGGAAGATGAAGTTGCCCGGGGTGATCTCGTTGCGGAACGACTTGCCGGTCTGCGCGATGCCGAACGGCGGCTTCTTGCGGGCGACCGTCTCGACGTTCTTGTAGTTGATGAAGATGCCCTGCGCGGTCTCCGGGCGCAGGTAGTGCAGCCCTTCGTCGCTCTCCACCGGGCCCAGGTAGGTCTTCATCAGGCCGTTGAACATCTTCGGCTCGGTGAAGGTGCCCTTGTTGCCGCAGTTGGGGCAGTTCAGCTCGGCGAGCGAGGTCAGCGGCTTACCGTGCTTCTCGGCGTACGCCTCTTCGAGGTGGTCCGCCCGGAACCGCTTGTGGCAGAACTGGCACTCGGTGAGCGGGTCGACGAACTCGGCGATGTGACCGGACGCCTCCCACACCTTGCGGGCCAGGATCACCGCGGAGTCGAGGCCGACCACGTCGTCCCGCTGCTGGACCATGGTCTTCCACCACTGCCGGCGGACGTTCTCCTTCAGCTCCACGCCGAGCGGGCCGTAGTCCCACGCCGATCGGGTGCCTCCGTAGATCTCGCTGGAGGGGAAGACGAAGCCTCGGCGCTTGGCGAGGCTGACGACGGCGTCGATACGGTCGGCTGGCATGTTTCCTCCTACGCCGGCTGGCGGTCGGCGGGGGCGAGATGTGGATGGATCGGGTCAGTTCGGGACAACGGTACGACCACTGTCGTCCTGAGCCCAGCAGAATACCGGGGGCGGCTCAGCTCACCCCGCAGACCTCCATGCCGCCGGTCTGGCCGTCCTGACCCAGGGTGACCTGCTGCTGCTCCCGGTCGCCGCCGTCGAGCGTCACGTCGACCGGCACGGTCAGGCTGGTGGTGTCCACGTCACCGACCCGGAACCCGGCGACCTGCGGCTCGGCGGCCGCGCGCCGCTCGAACTCGGGGCGGGACTCGCGCCGCTGCGCGTCGTCGCAGAGCTGGTCGTACGCGCGTCCGTAGTTCCGCTCGACCAGCGCCTGGTAGTAGTCGCTGGTCACCGTGCGGCCCTGTTCCCGGATCGCCTGCACGCCGGTGACGGCCAGGCCGACCACGGCCGCGCCACCTCCGCCGCAGCAGAGCAGCACGGCGAGCGCGCCGACGCCGAGGCCGATCCAGAGCCGGGTCCGGCGGCCCTCGGTGGGCGGCGCGGCGAACGGCGGCGCCACCCCGGGACCGGGCGGCGGGGCGGGTGCGGTCATAGGAGCAGCGTAGTGTCCGGCAGCTCAGCGGTAAGGACCCGCAGCCCGATCACTCTCGGCGACCACGACGGCCCCGCCGGGCGCGGCGGTGGCCAGCGCCTCGTACGCGGACGGCTCGTCGACCGACTCGGCGAGCAACGGCACGGCGCTCACCTTGACCTCGAAGGCGCCCAGCGCCCGCCGGTACGTGCCGACCGACTCCCACTCGGTGACCAGGGACCAGTGGCGGGGGTCGTCCAGCGCCCGGACCAGTTGACCGCGCAGGTAGCCGGGGCGGGCGGCCAGCGCGGTGAGGGCGGCGTGCGCCCGTTCGGTGAAGTCGTCGGCGACATCGACGTCGACCACGAACCGGTTGGTCACCAGCACCGGGTTCCTCCTCGTAGAGTCTGTGGGATGCAGCGTACGCAGCGCCCTCTGCTGACTCGGTTGGCCGGGGCGAACCCGACGTCGGTGTTCCTGCTCACCCTGGTGGTGGTGCTGGTCGCGTTCTTCACGCCCGGGGTGATCGGCGGGCTGCTGACGCTGGCGCTCGCCGCGGTCCTGATCGCCCTGTTGGCCACCACCTGGGCGATTCAGGCGCCGCAGACCCGGGTGATTCGACTGGTGATGCTCACCCTGCTGGTGACGGTGGGCCTGGCGAAGCTGCTCTGACATGCAATCATGCGTTTTTGACAATCATTATCGTTGCCACGGACAGTTGACGACATGACCAACCGCACCGCGTCCCGTGTCCTGGCCGCCGCGACCGCCCTCCTCGCCCTGGGCGCCAGCGCGGGCTGCTCCACCGATGGTGCCGCCGGCGCCGATCCCCAGCGGGTCGACGTGGTGGCCGCGTTCTACCCGCTCCAGTTCCTCGCCGAGCGGATCGGCGGCGACGCGGTCCGGGTGACCAACCTCGCCAAGCCCGGCGCCGAGCCGCACGACCTGGAGCTCGCCCCAAGCCAGGTCGGTCAGGTCAGCGAGGCGGAGCTGATCGTCTACCTGAAGGGCTTCCAGCCGGCGGTGGACGACGCGGTGGCGCAGAACGGTGACGACCGGGCGTTCGACGTCACCACCGTGCAGCCGCTGCGGGACGCGACCGCGGGCGGGCACGACCACGAGGGCGAGGAAGGGCACGCGGAGGAGGAGAACGGCGGCAAGGACCCGCACGTCTGGCTCGACCCGACCCGACTGGCCACCATCGGCGATCAGCTCGCCCAGCGGCTCGGCAAGGCCGACCCGGATCACGCCGCCGACTACACCGCACGCTCCGCGGCGCTGCGCGCCGATCTGACGACCCTGGACGACGAGTTCAAGCATGGTCTGGCGACCTGCCAGCGGCGGGAGATCGTGACCAGCCACGCCGCGTTCGGCTACCTGGCCGACCGCTACCAGCTCGACCAGGTCGGAATCACCGGGCTGAGCCCCGACGTCGAGCCCTCGCCGCAGCGACTCGCGCAGGTGATCGAGGAGGCGAAGGAGCACAAGTCCACCACGATCTTCTTCGAGACCCTGGTCAGCCCGAAGGTCGCCGAGACCATCGCCGGTCAGGTCGGCGCGAAGACCGCGGTGCTGGACCCGATCGAAGGGCTCGCCGACGGCAGCGGCGCGGACTACCTTTCGGTCATGCGTACCAACCTGCAGACCCTGCGGACGGCGTTGAGCTGCTCGTGAGCGCACCCGTCATCACCGTCGAGCACGGCGCGGTCGGCTACGACGGCCGCCCCGTGCTCCGGGACGTCTCGCTCACCGTGACCGCCGGGGAGGTGGTCGCGGTGCTCGGCGCCAACGGTTCCGGCAAGTCCACGCTGATCCGGGCCGTGCTCGGGCTGGTACCGCTCAGCGCCGGCTCGATCACCCTCTTCGACCGGCCGTTGCGCCAGTTCCGCCAGTGGCGGCGCATCGGGTACGTCCCACAGCGCCTGGGCGCCGGCGGCGGCGTGCCGGCCACCGTCCGCGAGGTGGTGGCCTCCGGCCGGTTGGCCCGCCGGGGGGTGCTCCGCCCACCGGGCCGAGCCGACCGGGCCGCCGTCGACGCCGCGCTGCTCTCGGTCGGGCTCGCCGACCGGGCCGGCGATCCGGTGTCCACCCTCTCCGGCGGCCAGCAGCAGCGCACGCTGATCGCCCGGGCGCTGGCCGGTCGACCGGAGCTGCTGATCCTCGACGAGCCCACCGCCGGCGTGGACGCGGCCAGCCAGGAGGCGTTCGCCGGGGCGCTGCGGGACTTCGTCGCCGACGGCGGGACGGTGCTTCTGGTGGCCCACGAGCTGGGCCCGCTGCGACCGGTGATCAGCCGGGCGGTCGTCGTCCACCAGGGCGGCATCTGTCACGACGGCGCGGTGCCGGACCCGGCCGGTCATCACGCGGAGCCCGACCACGACCATGTGCACCCGCACGGTCCCGACGAGCCCGCCGGGCTGTGGAGCAACTGAGCATGGAACTCTTCCAGTACCCGTACATGCAGCGTGCCCTGATCGGCGCGCTGGTGATCGGCCTGGCCGCGCCCGCGCTCGGCATCTACCTGGTGCAGCGTCGGCTGGCGTTGATCGGTGACGGCGTCGGGCACGTGGCGTTGACCGGGGTCGGCGCGGGACTGCTGCTCAACCGCTCACCGGTGCTGGTGGCGGTGATCGCCGCCACCATCGGCGCGATCGCCATCGAGCTGGTCCGCGCCCGCGGGCGTACCTCCGGTGACCTGGCTCTGGCGTTGCTCTTCTACGGCGGCATCGCCGGTGGCGTACTGCTGGTCGGCCTCTCCGACGCGACGAGCGCGAACCTCAACGCCTACCTGTTCGGGTCTCTCACCACCATCTCGCCCGGTGACCTGACCACCATCGTGGTGCTCGGCGCCGCGCTCCTGGTCACCATGATCGCGTTGCGTCCGGCGCTCTTCGCGGTCAGTCACGACGAGGAGTACGCCCGGGTCTCCGGCCTCCCGGTGCGCACGCTGAACCTGATGATCGCGGTCGCCACCGCGGTCACCGTGACCATCGCGATGCGGGCCGTCGGCGTACTGCTGATCAGCGCGCTGATGGTGGTGCCAGTCGCCACCGCCCAGCAGGTCACCCGGGGTTTCCGCAGCACGATGACCGCCGCGATGGCGCTCGGGTTCTTCGCGGCCGGCGCCGGTGTCTGGGTAGCCGCCACGGCGGACACCGCGCCGGGCGCGTCGGTGGTGCTGGTGGCGATCGCCTGCTTCCTGGTGGTGGCCGTGACCGGTGGGATCTGGCGGGCGCTGCGCCGCCGGGCAACGCCGGCCGCCGCGCCGGCGCCGGAACCGCACGAGGTCGTGCTGGGATGAACCGGGTCCGCGGTATGTCGGTGGTATTGGTTACCGTTGCAGGGTGACCAGCGCAACGGGCTACGAGGGGTTCGATGGGGCCAGCGAGTTGCTCCGCGCCCTGTCGGCGCCCATTCGGCTGGCCATCGTCAGTGAGCTCGCCGGCGGCGAGCGGTGCGTGCACGAGCTGGTGGAGAAGCTCGGGGCCGCGCAACCGCTGGTCTCCCAGCACCTGCGGGTGCTGCGCGGCGCGGGCGTGGTGCGTGGTTCCCGCCGGGGTCGGGAGATCGCCTACAGCCTGGTCGACGAGCACGTCGCGCACATCGTGGCGGACGCGGTCAGCCACGCCGGGGAGGGATGATGAGCGAGAGTGGCGCCGCGGTGCGCAACACCCGGCAGCGCTCGGCGGTGAGCGCGCTGCTGGGCGAGATGGAGGGCTTCCACAGCGCCCAGGACCTGCACGCGATGCTCCGGCAGCGCGGTGAGCGGGTCGGCCTGACCACCGTCTACCGCACGCTCCAGGGGCTGGCCGACGCGGGCGAGATCGACGTGATGCGCCCACCGGGCGGCGAGCACCTCTACCGCCGGTGCAGCGAGGGGCACCACCACCACCTGGTGTGCCGGGCCTGCGGCCGCACGGTCGAGGTGGCCGGCCCGGCGGTGGAGAGCTGGGCCGACCGGGTCGCCGCCCAGCACGGCTACGCCGACGTCAGCCACACCCTGGAAATCTTCGGCACCTGCCCGGCCTGCGCCCGCTGACCAACGCAGCGACCACGACGCGTCCGGTGAACGCCGCAACCCGAGCACCTGCGCAGCCGACTCGTCCCGCCGGCTGATCCGACGGGTGCCCGGCCCGGCCGTTCGTGGCACGCTGTCCGGCGTGAAGATCTACGCCGATCGCTTTCCGACCGCCGCCCGCCAGTTGTTCACCGACCTCCTCGTCGTCGCCTGGGTGTACGTCGCGATCCGCGGCGCGCTCTGGCTGCACGACCTGGTGCAGAAGCTCGCCGTACCCGGACAGAAGTTGGAGGGTGCCGGCAGCGGACTCGCCGACAACCTGGGCGACGCCGGCAGCAAGGTCGGGCGGGTGCCTCTGGTCGGCGACGAGCTGACCGCTCCCTTTCAGCGGGCCGCCGACGCCGCCCGCTCGCTGGCCGACGCCGGCCGTGACCAGCAGCACCTGGTCGACCAGCTCGCCCTGGCGCTCGCCATCGCGGTGCTGATCTTTCCGCTCGGCATCGTGCTGTTCGGCTGGCTGCCGCTGCGGGTCCGCTGGATGCGCCGGGCCGGGTCAGCGGCGAAGCTGGCCGCCGGGCCGGCCGGGCGGGACCTGCTCGCCCTGCGCGCGCTGGCCACCCAGCCACTGGGCCGACTGACCCGGATCGCGCCGGACGTGGCCGAGGCGTGGCGACGCGGCGACGACGACACCGTCGACGCCCTGGCCGCGTTGGAGCTGCGCCAACTCGGCCTGCGCGGCCGGGGCCGCTAAGGTCGTCGGCGTGTTCTACTTCCTGGTCGTCATCGCCGTCCTGCTGCTCGGCTACGCCGCCGTCCTGGTCTCGTTCGTGCGGCGGGGCAAGAAGATCCCGCCTGCGGCGTACCTGGGTCTCGCGGTGCTCAACGGCCTGATTCTGGCGGCGGTGCTGGCCTGGGCGGTCGCCCGCTGACCGCCCGGCACGGTGACGCGCCGGGCGGCACCGGTCACGACTTCGGCGGGATGCGGCGGCGGACGTCGTCGGCGGTGGACGGACCCGGTGACCAGCGGGCCACCCAGGGCAGCTCGTCGGACGGGGTGATGACGCCCTCCTCCAGGGCCGCGTAGCGGCCGTCGAGGATGCGCTTCGCCGCGGCGGTGTCGACCGAGTCGGTGTTGTCCCACAGCGCGGCGAACAGCGCGTCCACCCGGACCCGGGCCTGCCGGCAGAACAGGTCGGCCAGCTCGACGTTCTCCGGACGGCTGTCGCGCTCGGCGGACGCCCGGACGCAAACCGCGGACATGGCGAACAGCTCCGCGCCGATGTCCACCACCCGGCCGAGGAACGCCTGCTTGCGCTCCATCTTTCCCTGCCAGCGGGACATCGCGTAGAACGTCGACCGGGCCAGCTTGCGCGACGAGCGCTCCACCTGACGCAGGTGCGTGGCCAGCGGCCCGAACTCGGCGTACGCCGATGGGCTCTGCCCCCGGCCGACGGCCAGGGTCGGCAGCCACTTCGCGTAGAAGGCCCCGGCTCGGGCGCCGGCTCGGGCCTTGCGACCCAACCCCGCCTCCGGGTCGATGATGTCGCCGGCCACCGACAGGTGGGCGTCGACCGCCTCCCGGGCGATCAGCAGGTGCATGATCTCCGTGGAGCCCTCGAAGATCCGGTTGATCCGCAGGTCGCGCAACATCTGCTCGACCGCGGCCGGGCGTTCGCCGCGGGCGGCCAGCGAGTCGGCCGTCTCGTAGCCCCGCCCGCCCCGGATCTGGATCAGCTCGTCGGCGATCTTCCAGGCCATCTCGCTGGCGTACAGCTTGACGAGCGCGGCCTCGATCCGGATGTCGTTGCGGTCGTCGTCGGCGAGCAGGCAGCACAGGTCGAGCATGGTCTCCATGCCGTACGTGGTGGCGGCGATGAAGGCGAGCTTCTGGGCGACCGCCTCGTGCTCACCGACCGGCCGACCCCACTGGACCCGGTCGGCGGACCACTCCCGGGCCACGTTCAGCGCCCACTTGCCCGCACCCACGCACATCGCCGGTAGCGAGAGCCGGCCGGTGTTCAGCGTGGTCAGGGCGATCTTGAGCCCCTTGCCCTCGCCGCCGATGACGTTCTCGGCGGGCACGAACACGTCGTGGAACCGGGTGAGGCTGTTTTCCAGGCCGCGCAGGCCGACGAACTCGTTGCGCCGTTCCACGGTGATGCCGGCGCTGTCGCCGTCCACCACGAAGGCGGTGATCCCGCCGCGCCGCCCCTCGGTGGCCGGCACCCGCGCCATGACCACCAGCAGGGTGGCCACGATGCCGTTGGTGGCCCAGAGTTTCACGCCGTTGAGCCGGTAGCCGGTGCCGTCCTCGGTCGGCTCGGCGGTGGTGGCCAGCCGGGCCGGGTCGGAGCCGACGTCCGGCTCGGTGAGCAGGAACGCGGACACCTCGCCGGCGGCGAGCCGGGGCAGGAAGCGCTGCTTCTGCTCGGCGGTGCCGAACATCTTCAGCGGTTGCGGCACCCCGATCGACTGGTGCGCCGAGAGCAGCGCGCCGATCGCCGGGCTGACCGAGCCGGCCAGCATCAGCGCCCGGCAGTAGTGCAGGTTGCTCAGCCCGAGGCCGCCGTACTTCCGGTCGATCTTCATGCCGAACGCGCCGAGGTCGGCCAGCCCGTGGAACACCGCGTCCGGGATGGAGGCGTCGCGCTCGATCGCCGCACCATCCACCTCGGAGGCCAGGAAGGCGCGGAACCGGCCGAGAAAGTCGTCGGCGCGGGCCACGTCGGCCGGGTCGGACCGGGGCCACGGGTCGATCAGGTCGAGCCGGAACCGCCCGAGGAACAGCTCCTTGCCGAAGCTGGGCCGGTCCCAGGCAGACTCGCGGGCCGCCTCGGCGACCTGCCGGGCCTCCTTCTCGGAGACGTGCCCCGCCTCCGTCGGCAACGGCGCAGCGGCGCCGGCGGTGCTCGGAACGGTGTCGGGATCGGGGCCGTCCGCTGCCGGTCGGCCGTTCTGCGTCGTGGTCACGGCTGCCCCCTCGAACCTCGGTGCGGCTGCGTCGACATGCGCGACTACCGTCACGCTACCCCCGGGTGTTACTCAGCGGTAGCGGTCCGTGAAGATCGAGTTCGATCCCTGGGCGGCGGCGTCAGCTGGACAGGGTGCGGGGGTCGTCGTCCTCGTCGTCGATGTCGTCCTCGCCCCAGTTGCGCCGGGCGAACGGCAGGAGCACCCAGAAGCTGAGGAACCAGAGCCCGGTCAGGCCGCTGAGCACGAAGGCGATCGGCCGGTCCAGCACGAAGTCGGTGATCAACAGCACCGCGCTGACCATCGAGATCAGCATGAAGGCCAGCCCGCCGCTGGCCATCCGGTGCGCGAACCGGACCAGCTCCGGTTTGCGCCCCTGCCGGAACAGCGCCCGGTGGAACGCCACCGGCGAGATGATCAGCGCGGTGGCGGCTGCCGCGGCGAGCAGGGCGACGATGTAGACGTCCCGCTGGAACTCGGTGGTCTCGGTGAACCCGTTGCTGAACGGCAGCGTGAGCAGGAAGGCGAAGAGGATCTGCACGCCGGTCTGGGCGACCCGCAACTCCTGCAACAGGTCGGCGAAGTTGCGCTGCCAACGCTGCTTCTCGGTCTCCTTGGACACGCGCTACCTCCGGTGAGACGGTACTGCCGGCGGTCGTGGCCGCCGGCAGCAAGGCAAGTGCCCCACCCGGTCGAGCGCGAAACAGGTTCACGACATCGGCCGGCCGCCGTCCGTTCGCCTCCCGGACAACGGGCCGTCCGGACGCGCCTCAGGAGCCGCGCCGGATGCGACCCGCGTACCGGGCCTCCAGCGCCGTGTTGTGCGCGTCGCCGTCGGGGATGTTCGCCGACAGGTAGACCGGGGGCCGCTCGCCCGCCGCCAGCAACCGGGCCACCACCTCCACGGTCACCTGCTGCGCCAGCAGCGCCGCCGTGATCGAGGAGACCGCGCCCACCGCACCGCCGCCGGGCAGCGGCAGCGTCGCGTCGCCGTACGGCGCGCCGTTGTCGAGCACCACGTCGGCGAGGTCCGCGAGCTTGCGCCCGGACGGGTGGCGGGAGGTCATCCGGCCGGAGTGCTGTGCGGAGGTGATCGCCACCAGCCCGTGGCCACGCTGCTTGACCAGCGTGGCGAACTCCACCATCGCGCCGTTGACCCCGGAGTTCGAGGCGAGCACGAACACGTCGGTGGGCCGCACGGGAGCCAGCTCGTACAGCCGGTGCGCCACCTCCGGGTCCCGCTCCAGGAACGGGCCGAGCCGGTCGGCCGGTTCGCCGCCGAGCAGCACCAGGTCACGCAGCGCGATCCGGTTGGTCGGCACCAGACCGCCCGCCCGGCCGGCGATCTCCATGGCCAGCGCCTCGGAGTGCCCGGTGCCGAAGGCGTGCACCACCCCGTCGGCGCGCACCGCGTCGGCGATCAGGTCGGCGGCCCGCCCCACCGCCGCCCGCTGGCTCCCGGCCACCCGGCCGATCGTCTCGGTAACCACGGCCAGGTAGTCGTCGGCACTCACCCTCATGCGTCCTCCGTCGTCCGGTTGCGGGCCATCCATTGCACTGCGAAGTCGACCGCCGCCCGCTGGCGCATCAACCTCCCGGTCCCGGTGCCGACCCGTCCGGTACGGACCGCTCCGGTCGCCTCCAGGTCCCGGCCCAACGCGTCGAAGTCGCTCTCGTCGAGCCGGACGTCCTGCCACCACACCCATTCGCGGCCACCGTCGGCGGTGCGTACCGCCGCGCCCAACTGCTCCCGGGGCGGGGCCGGACGGCGGTACTCGGCCAGGTGCAGCGAGGTGTTCACGCTGTGATCCACACCGAGCAGCAGCACGTTGGCGTCGAGGTCGTAGAGCCGGGCCAGCGGGGAGCCCTCGCCGAGCATGTCGGCCCGGGTGTGCCCGGCGACCACCCGTTCGGCGGCCGGCCCGAGGGCGGCGAACGACACGTGGGGGTGCGAGCTGCGCTGCGCTCCGGGCCAGCAGCGGACCGTCTCGGCGAACACCCCCATGAACCGGCTCGGGGTGGCCACCGGATCGAATCCGGGCATCTCGGCGCGGATCAGCGGCCACCAGTCCACCGGCACCGGCGGGGCGCTCCACTGCGCCGGGTCGCTGTTGTCCGGGGTGTGGGTGGGCACCACGATCGTGCCGTCCGGGCCGAGCGCGTCGCGCAGGGCGAGCACCAGCGCCTGCGGCCCACCGCAGACGAAGCCCAGTGGGCGCAGCGCGGTGTGCACCAGCAGCGTCGCGCCGGAGCGTACGCCCAGCATGCGCAGCTGCGCGGCGATGGAGCGCCGGGTGCTCGGCTCACCGGCGTCCGTTGTCACGGTGCTCCTCCGATCGACACGGTCTCAGGCCGTTCCGCTGGTTCTGGCCAGGATCGCCTCGGCCAGCGGGCCCGGCGCGGCGTCCGGGATCCAGTGGCTCACCCCGGGCAGCTGTACGAATCGGTAGTCCCCGGTGACGTTGGCGGCGCACGCCTCGGCGGCGGTCCGGCCGATGGCGATGTCCCGGTCGCTCCACACGTACGTGGTGGGCACGGCGACCGGGCCGACGTCGGCCAGGTCGGTGCGGGACATCGCCCGATACCAGTTCAGCGCCGCGGTGAGCGCCCCCGGCTCGCGCATCGGGTCGGCGTAGTGGTCCACCCGGGACGCGTCGCCCACCCCGCTGAGCATCTTGCGCAGCGCGGTGGCGTTCCAGGCCAGCAGCACCTTCTCCGCCTTGCCGGGTTTACGGAACAGCGCGATGTACGACGAGCGCGCCTTCTGCTGGCCGTCGGTGGCGAGGGCATGTGCCATGGCCGCCGGATGTGGCACGGACACCGCGGTCAACGTACGGACCCGCTCGGGGTGCCGGGCGGCCAGCGCCCAGGCGACGATCGCACCCCAGTCGTGGCCGACCAGGTGGACGGCGTCCAGCCCGAGGGCGTCGAGCACCGCGACCGCGTCGGCGACCAGTTCGGGGATCCGGTAGTCCGCGACCGCCGTCGGCCGGGCGCCCGGCGAGTAGCCCCGCTGGTCCAGCGCGTACGTGCGCAGCCCGGCGGTGTGCAGCGTCGCGGCGACCTCGTCCCACTCGCCGGAGTGCTGGGGGAAGCCGTGCAGCAGCAGGACGGGCGCGCCGTCCGGCGGACCACCGGCGCGTACGTCGAACGTGAGACCCCGTGCGTCAACCCGCATGATCGTGAGCCTACCCAGCCGGCGTCCCCTGAACCGGACGCTGCGGCGGGCGGACGCCCTGCTGGGCTGGCACCCCTGGTCGGTGCTAGCGTCAGCGAGACAACTTCACATCCGACAGGGGAGCGCACAGCGCTGAGAGTGCGGGCACGCCCGCAGACCCTCGAACCTGATCTGGGTAATGCCAGCGCAGGGAGTTCGGTCGACCTCCAGCCGCGCCGCCGTCCGGTGCCACCGGACGCGCGGCGTGCGTCTTCTCCTGGTTCGCAGTCAGGACTGGGAGCATCCACATGAACCACAGCGACACCAACCGCTGGCGCACCATCGACATCGTGGTCGCCTCGGTGATCGCGGTCGCCTTCGGCGTCATCTTCTGGGCCTGGGGCCTGGTCTGGAGCGCCACCGAGGGGGCGTTCGCCTTCTTCCCGCCGGCGCAGACCCTGATCTACGGTGTCTGGCTGATGCCGGCCGTGGTCGGCGGCCTGGTCATCCGCAAGCCCGGCGCCGCGCTCTACTGCGAGACGGTCGCCGCGGTCCTCTCCGCGCTGTTGGGCAGCCAGTGGGCCGGCACGGTGATCCCGCAGGGCATCGTGCAGGGCATCGGCGCCGAGTTGGCCTTCGCCGCCTTCCGGTACCGGTCGTTCCGGCTGCCGACCGCGGTCCTGGCCGGCGCGCTGACCGGCCTCAGCGCCGCGCTGTTCGACTTCTTCGTCTGGAACGTCGACTACGACCTGGTCGACTATCGCATCCCGTACGCGCTGCTCACGATCGTCAGCGCCACGGTGATCGCCGGCGCCGGCGGCTGGGCCCTGACCCGCGCCCTGGCCGACACCGGCGTCCTGGACCGCTTCCCGGTAGCGCGAGACCGAGCAGCCATCTAACGTCCCGCGCCCCCGTGCCCGTGCCTCCCCCGTCGATCAAGAGGTTTGCGTCAACGAGGGGCGGCGAACTGACGCAAACCTCTTGATCAACAACGTAAGAGCCGGGCGGCGGAGGAGGTGGGGTTTGAGCGGGGTGCAGTTGCGGGGTTTCGGGTGGCGGCACGCCGGGCGCCTCGCG
>NZ_RCVJ01000250.1 GCF_003667505.1 Micromonospora sp. BL4 | reverse complement strand
GCCGCACGTCGTCGTTGCCGTACACCTCCAGGCTGGTGCCGCCGACCTGCGTGACCGCCAGCAACTACGCGCACGTCAGCGCCGGTCGGGCCTACCAGTCCGGCGGTTACGCCTACGCGAACGGCTCGAACCAGCGGATGGGCCTCTACAACACCTTCTACACCAGCGCCCTCAAGCAGACCGGCCCCAACTACTGGGTCGTCGGCTGCTGACCACCCCCGACGAGAGGGCCCTTCCCGACCCGACGGGAGGGGCCCTCTCCCGTCACCCGGTGCGCGCGCAGGTCACTCGGTGAGCGCGGCGCGCAGGGCGCCGGGCAGGTCCGGGTGGTGGTAGGTGAAGCCGGCCCGGGTCAGCACGGCCGGCAGGACGCGGGTGCTGGTGAGGGCCTCGTGGGCGAAGCCGCCGAGCACCACCTTGAGCGCCAGCGCCGGGATGGGCATGATCGCCGGACGGTGCAGTTGTCGGGCCAGTTCCCGGGTGAATTCCGCGTTGGTCGAGGGGGCCGGACCGACCATGTTGACCGGCCCGGCGACGTCGTCCCGGTCCAGCACGAAGAGGAGCGCCCGCAGCCAGTCCGCCATCGAGATCCACGGCCACCACTGCCGGCCGCCGCCCAACGGTCCGGAGATGCCCAGCCGCATCGGCAGCAGCTGCGGCTTGAGCATTCCGCCGTCGCGGTGCAACGGCAGGCCGATGCGCAGCCGCACCACGCGTACGCCGGCGTCCTCGGCCGGCCGGGTCGCGGCCTCCCAGACCCGGCAGACGTCGGCCAGGAACCCGTCACCGGCCGGCGCGTCCTCCTCCACCACCCGGTCGCCCGTGTTGCCGTACCAGCCCACCGCCGAGGAGTTGAGCAGCACCGGCGGTCGGTCCGCGGCCGGTAGGCCGGCGATGGTGACCGCCAGCGTGCCGGTGCTGTCCACCCGGCTGGACCGGATCAACCGCCGGTAGTCGTCGTTCCACCGCTTGTCGCCGACGCCCGCGCCGGCCAGGTTGATGACCGCGTCCGACTCCGCCACCGCCGCCGGGTCGAGCTGCCCGGCGGCGGGGTCCCACCGTCGCTCCTGCGGATCGCGGGGCGGCCGGCGGACCAGCCGGGTGACCTGGTGGCCGTCGGCGACGAGCCGGGCGATCAGCCGGGTGCCGAGGAAGCCGGACGCGCCGGCCAGAAGGATCCGCATGCACACATCTTCGCCCAGAACACCGACGATGGATGCGTGGGGCGGCCGACGTCACCGGCCGCGGAGCGCCCGGCGAAAAATCTGCGCGAACCTACCCCGGCGGGATCGAAAACGCAGGTCAACGGGTGTTCCAGCGGCCGAAAAAAGGCGCCTGCGCGCATTCGGCGACCGACGCGTTTCCGCAGGTCAGAGCGAACGTGAATACGTTGTTCGCGATTGCTTCCGGCGTCGATCCGGCCGACCATGAGCCATCCGAGTGCGCCCCCGAATGGCGGGGTCGACTCACCGTGCCCACCGTCGGGCGACCCCCTGAGGAGGAACCATGCCGATCCTGGTGACCGGAGCGACCGGGACCGTCGGAGGCAGCCTGGTCCGGCAACTGGTGGCCGCCGGCCACGACGTACGCGCGCTGACCCGCGATCCCGCGTCGCCGGCGGCCACCGCGCTGCCCAGCGGGGTGGAGGTGGTGGCGGGCGACTTCGCCAGGCCACACACGCTGGCTCCGGCGCTGCGCGGCGTGACGCGCATGCACCTGGTCGGGATGGACGGGTACGGGCCACTGACCACCGGTGCGGAGATCCTGGAACTGGCCCGGCAGGCCGGCGTCCGCCGGGTCACCCACCTCGGTCACAACGATCCGAGCCGGGAAGACGACGATCCGATCGAGGCACCCCACCGGCCCCTGCACCGGGCCATCGAGAACTCGGGTCTGGAGTGGACGCACGTCTTCCCCGGCGAGTTCATGGCGAACACCCGGGACTGGGCGTCAGGCATCCGGACCGAGGGGGTGGTGCGGGCGCCGTTCGGGGACTGGAACAGCGCGCTGGTCCACGAGGCGGACATCGCCGCGGTCATCGTGGCCGCGCTCACCGAGGAGGGCCACGCCGGCCGGGTGTACCAGCCGACCGGGCCGGAGCCGGTCCGCCGCCGGGACGCGGTCCGGATGATCGGCGAGGCGATCGGCCGGCCGGTGCGGTTCGACGAGCTGACCCCGGAGCAGGCCCGCCAGCACTGGAAGGACGACTACCCCGCCGAGGTGATCGAGTGGTTCCTGGAGATGGGGCGGTATCCCGACGGCAACGCCTGGGTCGCCCCCGACGTCGAGCAGGTGACCGGACGCCCCGGGCGCACGTTCCGGCAGTGGGTCGCCGAGCACGCGGACGACTTCCGCTGACGGCGCCCGGGGCGTGAACCGGCCCGATGGTCAGGCCGCGTGGGCCGGACGCAGGTCGGCCAGCAGCCGCTCCACCTCGGCGTACGCCTCGGCGCTCAGCGGGCCGAGCGCCAGGGTGGCCAGGTTCTCCTCCGCCTGCGCCACCGTGCGCAGGCCGGGGATGGGCACGGTACGCGGGCTGCGGGCCAGCAGCCAGCCGAGCGCGCCCTGGGCCAGGGTGCGCCCGTCGGCGGTGAGCGCCGCCCGCACCTGCTCGACCCGGGCCGCCCAGCGCGGCGTCGGCCGGCCGTCGGTGAACCACTGCAGCCACTCGGGCGCCCGGCCGCGGACGTCGTCCGCGCCGACGGCCCGGGTCGATCCGGTGAGCAGCCCCATCGCCAGCGGGCCACGGTTGAGGCTGGCCAGGTCGTAGCTGTCGCAGACCGCCAGCACCGCGGCGTTGTCCCGCAGCACCGACTCGTCGTGCTGAATGGCGGCGCAGTGCACGCCAGCCGCCGCGAACGCCTCCGCCGAGGCAGGGTCGTCGGTGCTCCAGCCGTACGCCCGGATCTTGCCCTGGCCGACCAGGTCCTCCAGGGTGCCGACCAGGTCGAGCGCGGCGGGCACCGGCAGTTCGTTGATGTGCAGCTGGTAGAGGTCGACGTGGTCGGTGCCGAGCCGACGCAGTGAACCCTCCAGGCTGCGCACCGCGAAGGCGGGGCTGGCGTCGGTGCCGAGCGCCCGACGGGTGGCCTCGTCGCTGACGTTGCCGAACTTGGTGGCGATCACCGCGTCGTCCCGGCGGCCGGCCAGCGCCCGGCCGAGGATCCGCTCACTGTGCCCGGCGCCGTAGTTGCTGGCCGTGTCGAACAGGGTCACCCCGAGGTCGAGCGCGCGGTGGATGGTGCGGATCGACTCGTCGTCGTCCACCTCGCCCCAGCCGAACGGCTGCCCGCCATCGCCCCAGAGCGGGCCGCCGATCGCCCAGCACCCCATCCCGATCGCGCTCACCTCGATGCCGCTGCGTCCAAGCGTCCGTGTCGTCGTCATGCGGTCAGCCTCCAACCTGGAGCGCGCTCCAGGTCAACCACTACCATCTCGGAGCATGACCGGTTACGCCCCCGCGGAGGCCGCCCGGCGCAGCGGCTTCAGCCTGGACACCCTGCGGTACTACGAGAAGATCGGCCTGCTCGCCGACGTGAGTCGGACGTCGGGCGGCCAGCGGATCTTCACCGACGATGATCTCGGCTGGTTGGTGCTGTTCCGCTGCCTGCGCGACACCGGAATGCCGATCGCCCAGATGTGCCGCTACGCGCAGCTGGCCCGCGAGGGCGAGCACACCGCCGACGAGCGGCGTGAGCTGCTGGAACGGCACGCGACGCAGGTCGAGGAGCAGATGCGCCTGCTCCAGCGCCAGTACGACCACCTGCGGGAGAAGATCCGCTTCTACGAGCAGCAACCCGCCTCGGGGTAGCGGGCCCCCGGCCCGGTCTCGCAGGTCGCTCAGGTGATGGCGGCCAGCCGGGGCAGCAGCGGGGCCAGCGGGTCGAGCGCGTCGGCCCGGACCACGTACCGGGTCACGCCCCAGCGCCGCCGGTGCGCGGCCACCGTCGCGACGATCTCGTCCGCGGTGCCGATCAGCACGAACGGGCTGGCCAGCAGCTCGTCGACGGTCAGGCCGGTCTCCTCGGCGGTCTGGGCGGCGGCGGCCGCCGCGTCGTCGCCCACCGCCACCGTCTGCACCAGGGCCTCCAGCGCGGGCGGGGTGTCCCGCCCGGCCGCGCCGGCCGCGACCGCGGCCAGCTGCCTCTCGATCTCGGCGGCCCGCCAGCGCACGTCGTGGTCGTGGCCGTCGGCGAGCGTACGACCGAAGCCGGTGAGCCCGACCACGTCGGCGTGCGCCCCGGCCCAGCGCAGCAGGTCGGTGTTGGCCGTGCCCACCGTCAACGGGATCCGCGGCTGCACCGGTCGCGGCCGGTCCAGTCGCGCACCGCGCACCGCCAGGTCGGCGGTGTCGACCGTGACCTCCTCGCCGGCCAGCAGGGCCTGGACCGCCTCCGCCACCGCGATGCAGCGGCGGACCCGGCCGGCCACGTCCGGGCGTTCCCGCCCCACCGCCCGCCACTCGACCGGGGTGTGACCGGCGCCGAGACCGAGCCGTGCCCGCCCGCCGGAGAGCAGGTCGAGGGTCGCCACGTCCGTGGCGACCAGCGCCGGCTCCCGGACGCCGGCGTTGGTGACGTACGAGCCGAGCCCGAGGGTCGAGGTGACCGACGCGGCGGCCGCCAGCGCGACGAACGGCGCGGCGCGCACGCCCGGGTGATCGCCGACCAGCAGCGCGTCGTAGCCGGCCGCCTCGGCCCGTCGGGCCAGATCGCACCAGCTGGCGGCGTCGGACGGGCTCGCCTGGACCGAAAAGGTGACCATGCGCCCAGCCTGCCGCTTACCCAGCCTCGTGGCCAGCGCGGACGTGCCGGTTCTGCCGAGGGGAGACAGGCGTCAGCCG
Source organism: Micromonospora sp. BL4 (assembly GCF_003667505.1). GTDB lineage: Bacteria > Actinomycetota > Actinomycetes > Mycobacteriales > Micromonosporaceae > Micromonospora. Next base: position 10,590 of record NZ_RCVJ01000250.1, on the reverse strand, counting down.
GCGGGCGGCGTCAGACCGAGAAGCTCGTCTACGGTCCCGGGCCGGCCGGTGAGCGCGTTCAGCGCGGCGACCAGCCTCTTCTCCTCGTACCGGAAGTGCGACTCCAGCAGCGCGGCCAGCCCGTCCAGCTCGCCGCGCAACCGGGCGACCGGCGTCGGTGTGGGATCGCCCAGCAGTTCCTCGACCCGGCCCAGGATCCCCGCGACCACCTCGTGGTCGGTGATCAGGTTGGCGAGGACCGGACGCAGCTCGGGGACCTGGTCGGCCAGCACCCGGAACGCACCGTGGTCCTCGCCGGTGTGGTGTCGGCTGAGCGCGGTGCAGAAGGTCAGGCAGTGGGCCCGCAGGTCCCGCGACGGGCGGGCCGCGCCGGGACCGTCGGCGTCGAGGCCCGCCCGGAGGCGGGCCAGTTCCGCGCTGAGCCAGAGGTGGATCTCGATCATCTGATTGCCGACGGCGGCGAGCCGGTCGGCCGGTGAATCGGGTGGGTGCACGTTCATCCCATGCTGTCCCCGCGCCTCCATGCCCACGGCGGCCTTCGTGCCGGGTGCACCGCGACGCTGGGCAGGAGCCTATTGCGGTGGGTCACGGCGTGGTGGGCCCGTCGGGTTCCTTGAGGTCGTGCCAGTGGGCCCGGAAGTCGGCCTCGTGGGCCTCGTGAACGGTCCGTTCCTGGAAGACGGCGGCCCGCAGCGCGTGCCGCGACTCCGACATGACCAGCACCTCGACGGCCACCAGCCCGACGCAGATCGCGGTGAGCAGGGCGAGCGCGCCCAGGGCCGGCAACTGCTGCCCGATCGGCAGGCCCGCCGCCAGCACCACCAGCACGCCGATCCGGGTCCACGTGACGGTGTGCAGGGTGCGCAGTTGGAACAGCATGTTCGCGGCGAGATAACAGATCACCCCGCCGAAGAGCATCGGCACGGCGGGCCCCTCGAGCCGTTGGCCGGGTCCGCCGGCCGGGTCGGTGATCTCGTGCAGGATCTCCTCGCTGCCGATGGAGAAGAGGATCACCGCGGCGATCATCGGCAGGTAGAGGTAGGCGTACGCGTCGCGGGCCATCGCCACCCGGGGGCCGCCCTCCGCCGCGTGCAGGGCGATCCGGGCGGCCGGACCGATGAAGTCGAAGTGCGCCCACCACAGGGCGGCGGTGAAGAAGATCCCGAGCGAGGCGGCGGCCACCGCCGGCCAGGTGACCGGCTTGCCGACGAGCAGGTTGCCGCCGACGCCCACGGAGATGATCGACTCACCCAGCGCGATGATCAGGATGAGGTCGTAGCGTTCCGTCCAGTGCTCGGCGCTGGTCACGCCCCAGCCCCAGGTGCCGACGATGAAGCCGGTGGCGTACTGGACCAGCACCACGGCGATCCACAGCAGGTCACGGACCATCGCGGCCTGGTCGCGGTCGGCGATCTGCGGCGGGATCAACGCGGCGGCCAGCAGCAGCACGATGCTCAACGCCAGCTCCGGGACGAAGCGGCGCAGTTGGCGCCGTTCCCGCGGGCTGTCCCGCACCACGTGCTGGTAGAGGATCATGTGGACGCCCCGGACCACGACGTAGCTGATGGCCACCAGCATCGGGCCGGCGGCGCCACCCTTCGGGTCGCTGAACGCCTGCGGCAGCGCCAGCGCGAACGCGAACAGGGCGGCCATCGCGATCACCATGAGCACCGGCACGTAGCCCTCGCCGAGACGCACCCGGGTGGCGACCAGACTGTGCACCACCCAGCACCACCACAGCACGGCGAGCACGAGGCCGGCGTGCAGCAGTTGCCGGCCGGAGATGTTCGCGGCGGTAGCCCGGGTGATGATGAAGAACGAGAAGACGAAGACCAGGTCGAAGAAGACCTCGAACTTGTCGACCCGGGCGCCGGGGGCGATCGGGACGGCGGGCCCCAGTCGCCCACGCCGCCGGTAGCCGCCCACGGTCCCACTCTGGCAGCGTCCGGCCCGGCCCGAGGCCGAACCGGGTCAGCCCGTCCGACGGTGCCGCAGACCGTCCATGAGCAGGTCGAGCAGCCGGTCGGCCTGCGCGCGTTCGCCGGCGGCCAGGGAGATCCCGCTCAGGCTGACCAGCACGTCTCCGGTGTCGACGTCGGCCCGTACGGTGCCGGCCGCGGCGCCCGCGGCCAGCAGTGGGCCGAGCGCCTCCAGCAGCCGGTCCCGGCTCTGCGCGTACGGGTTGGCGCCGGTGGCGATCACCAGGCGCAGCGCGTCGGCCATCCCGCGTTTGGTGGCGAGGTAGTCGATGAATCGGGACATCCAGGCCCGGAGCGCCCGGTCCGGCGGTGACTGGTCGAGCAGGTCCGGCGCGGCGTCGCAGAGCTTGCCCAGCTCGTTGCGGTACGCCGCCTCGATCAGCGCCTCGCGGGTGGGGAAGTGCCGGTAGAGGGTGCCGATGCCCACCCCGGCCGCACGGGCGATGGCGTCGAGCGTTACCTCCGGCCCGGGACGGGAAAACGCCTGGATCGCGGCCTCCAGTAGCCGCTCGCGGTTGCGTAGGGCATCCGCCCGCAGCGGGCGGGGGCTGGTCTCCGGCACATCTCCTCCTTCGCTGGTACGGGCCGACGGGTCCCACCCCGGAAGTGGCATCCGGAGGAAGCTCCGGTTAGTCTCGGACGTAGCGGAGGCTCCTCCGCTTCCATCGTAGCGGCGGGCCGGGTCGGCCCGCCCCACCTGGACAAGGATGGATCATGACGACGAGCACCCCGATCACCACACCGTTCACCCATGACTCCACCGCCATGGACGTCATCCAGGGCGTGGACCTCGGCGGCCGGCGGGCGATCGTCACCGGCGGGTCGTCCGGCATCGGCGTCGAAACCGCCCGCGCCCTGGCCAGCGCCGGCGCGCAGGTCACCCTGGCCGTACGCAACGTCGACGCCGGGCAGCGCGCCGCCGACGACATCACCGCCAGCACCGGCAACGACCGGATCCTGGTCGCGCCGCTGGACCTCGCCGACCAGGGCTCGGTGGCCGACTTCGTCGCCAACTGGGACGGCCCGCTGCACATGCTGGTCAACAACGCCGGCATCATGGCGTCGCCCGAGATGCGGACCCCGCAGGGGTGGGAGATGCAGTTCGCCACCAACCACCTGGGGCACTTCGCGCTCGCCACCGGGCTGCGCCCGGCGCTGTCCGCCGCCGACGGGGCCCGGATCGCCTCCGTCAGCTCCGCCGCCCACCTGCGCTCACCGGTGGTCTTCGAGGACATCCAGTACGAGCGCCGGCCGTACGAGCCGTGGCAGGCGTACGGGCAGTCGAAGACCGCCAACGTGCTCTTCGCCGTGGAGGTGACCCGGCTCTGGGCCGACGACGGCATCGTGGCCAACGCGCTGATGCCCGGCGCGATCCAGACCAACCTCCAGCGATACGTCAGCGAGGAGGAGCTGAACCGGATTCGCTCGGGCAACGCGGCGGCCTGGAAGACCGTCGAGCAGGGCGCCGCCACCTCGGTGCTGGTCGCCGCGTCGCCACTGATCGACGGGGCCGGCGGTCGGTACTTCGAGGACTGCCAGGAGGCCGGGCCGGCCGCGCCGGGTGACCGGCGTGGCGTCGCCCCGTACGCGCTGGACCCGGAGGCCGCCGAGCGGCTCTGGCAGGTCTCGACCGCGCTGCTCAAGGGCTGAGCGCGCAGCGCCGGCCGGGGTTCGCCCCGACCGGCGCTCGCCCGTCAACGGGCCCAGGAACGGCGAAAGGGCGCCCCGGTCGACGACCGGGGCGCCCTTTCCGACTGGCTCAGGGATCAGGCCAGGCCCAGCTCCGACTCGAAGTTGCCGGCCTCCAGCCGCTCCTTGACCGCGGCCAGGAAGCGGGCGGCGTCGGCGCCGTCGATCAGCCGGTGGTCGTAGGACAGGGCCAGGTAGACCATCGACCGGACCGCCACGACCTCGCCCAGCTCCGGGTCGTTGACCACGACCGGCCGCTTGACCACGGCGCCCGTGCCGAGCATCGCCGACTGCGGCGACGGCACGATCGGGGTGTCGAAGAGCGCACCCCGGCTGCCCGTGTTGGTCAGCGTGAAGGTCGCCCCGGCGATCTCGTCCGGGCTGATCTTGTTGGTCCGGGTCCGCTCGGCCAGGTCCGCGACCCGCTTGGCGATGCCGCCCAGGTTGAGGTCGCCGGCGTTGTGGATGACCGGCACCAGCAGACCCCGCTCGGTGTCCACGGCGATGCCGAGGTGCTCCGCGTCCGGGTAGGTGATCGTCCCGCCCGCCAGGTCCATCCGGGCGTTGACGATCGGGTACGTCTGGAGAGCCTCGACGGCGGCGAGGGCGAAGAACGGCAGGAAGGACAGCTTCACACCGTGCCGCTGCTGGAAGGAGTCCTTCGCCTGCGCCCGCAGCTTCGCGATCCTGGTGACATCCACCTCGATCACCGTGGTGAGCTGCGCCATCTCGTGCAGCGACTCCTGCATCCGCGTGGCGATGGCCTTACGGATCCGGGTGAGCTTCTCGGTGGTGCCCCGCTTGCCGCTCGGCTGCGGCTTGGCGGCCGGCTTCGCCGGGGCCGCCGACGGCGCGGCGGCCGGCTGCTGCGCGGCGGCCGGAGCGGCCTTCGCCTTGGCCTTCTCGGCAGCCTCCAGCACGTCCTGCTTGCGGATCCGGCCACCCACGCCGGTGCCGTTGAGCGACGACAGGTCGACGCCGTGCTCGCTGGCCAGCTTGCGCACCAGCGGAGTCACGTAGCCGGCGGCCTCCTCGCCGCCACCCTGGGCCGGAGCCGACGGGCGCTGCGGCGTCGGGGTCGGCGCGGCCGGCTGCGCGGCCTGCTCGGTCTTCGCCGGCTGCGCCGAGCTCTCGGTCTCCGCGGCCGGCTCGTTGTACGACATGCCCGGCGTGGGCTCCTCGACCTTCGGCTCCGGCTTCGGCTCGGCCTTGGGCGCCGGCTTGGCCTCCGCCTGGGGCTCGGGCTTCGGCTCGGGCTTCGCCGGGGCGGGGGCAGCGCCGGCAACGCCGATGATCGCCAGATCGGCGCCGACCGCGGCGGTCTCGTCCTCGGGGACCTTGATCTCCAGCACCGTGCCGGCGACCGGCGACGGGATCTCGGTGTCCACCTTGTCGGTGGAGACCTCCAGCAGCGGCTCGTCCACCTCGATGGTCTCGCCGACCTGCTTGAGCCAGCGGGTGACCGTACCCTCGGTGACGCTCTCGCCCAGGGCCGGCATCTTGACCGCGGTGCCCTCGCCCCCACCGGCGGCGGCCGGGGCCGGCGCCTCGGCCGGGGCCTCGTCCTGGGCCACCTGGTCGGCGGTGCCCTCGGCGGCGGCCGTCGGCTCGGTGGCCGGCTCGACCGACTCGGCCGGAGCCTGCTGCTGCTCCTGCGGGGCGGCCTCGCCGCCACCGGCCGACTCGCCCTCACCCGCGATGACGGCCAGCTCGCTGCCGACCTCCGCGGTCTCGTCCTCGCCGACCACGATCCGGCTCAGCACGCCCGCCGCGGGCGACGGGATCTCGGTGTCGACCTTGTCGGTCGAGACCTCAAGCAGTGGCTCGTCGACCTCGACGGTGTCGCCCTCCTGCTTGAGCCAGCGAGTGACGGTGCCCTCGGTGACGCTCTCGCCGAGCCGGGGCATGGTGACCGATACCGGCATGTTCTGAGACTCCTTCATTCCCCTGGTGGGATCTTCGCCCGTCGCCGGACGCCGCGGGTTGTGGTGATCAGGCGTGCGCGTGCAGCGACTTGCCGGCGAGGGCCATGTGCGCCTCGCCCAGGGCCTCGCTCTGGGTCGGGTGGGCGTGCACGAGCTGGGCGACCTCGGCCGGGTAGGCCTCCCAGTTGTAGATGAGCTGCGCCTCACCGACCAGCTCACCCATCCGGGCGCCAACCATGTGCACGCCGACCACCGGGCCGTCGTCCACCCGGACCAGCTTCACGAAGCCGGTGGTCTTGAGGATCTGGCTCTTGCCGTTGCCACCCAGGTTGTAGTTGTACGTCTTGACCTTGTCGGCGCCGTACTGCTCCTTGGCCTTCGCCTCGGTCAGACCCACCGACGCCAGCTCCGGGTCGGAGTAGGTGACCCGCGGGATGCCGGCCTCGTCGATCACGGCCGGGTTCTGACCGGCGATCTCCTCGGCGACGAAGATGCCCTGCTGGAAGCCGCGGTGCGCGAGCTGGAGGCCGGGCACGATGTCGCCGACCGCGTAGACGTTCGGCAGGCTGGTGCGCAGCCGCTCGTCGGTCAGCACGTAGCCGCGGTCCATCTTGACGCCCTGCTCCTCGTACCCGAGGTTGGCGGTGTTCGGGCCGCGACCCACGGCGACGAGCAGCAGCTCGGCCTCGACGGTCTCGCCGCCCTGGATCGTCAGCTTGACGCCCTTCTCGGTCTTCTCGACCTTCTCGAACGGCTTGCCGACCTTGAAGTTGATCTTCCGCTTGCGGAACGCCCGCTCCAGCGCCTTCGACGACTCCTCGTCCTCGGCGGCCACCAGCCGGGGGAGCGCCTCGACGATCGTCACGTCCACACCGAAGGACTTCCACACGCTGGCGAACTCGACGCCGATCACGCCGCCACCCAGCACGATCACCGACGACGGAACCCGGTCCATGGACAGCGCGTGGTCGCTGGTGATGATCCGCTCGCCGTCGATCTCCAGGCCCGGGAGGCTCTTGGCGTACGAGCCGGAGGCCAGCACCAGGTTGCGGCCGGTGTAGCGCTTGCCGTCCACCTCGACCACGTTCTTGCCGACCAGCTTGCCGGCGCCGGCCACGAGGGTGATGTTCTTCGAGCCGCCCACCAGGCCCTGGAGGCCCTTGTACAGGCGGGAGACCACACCGTCCTTGTACGAGTTGACCGCGGCCATGTCGATCCCGACCAGCTCGGCCTTCACGCCGAACTGCTCCGACTCGCGGGTCTGGTCGGCGATCTCCGCCGCGTGCAGCAGGGCCTTCGTCGGGATGCAGCCGTTGTGCAGGCAGGTGCCGCCCAGCTTGCCCTTCTCGATCAGCGCGACGGACAGGTCCAGTTGGGCGGCGCGCAGCGCCGCCGCGTAGCCGCCGCTGCCACCTCCGAGGATGACAATGTCGAAGGTTGCGTCGTTCGGCTCGCTCACGTCCAACTCCCAGGTCGCGTCACTGCTTCGGGGGTCACGGCGGGGTAACACGGACACACCCCACCTCGGTCATCTTGTCACCACTGGGCACAGGGTGCGTAGTGAGGTGCCCAACGACACGTCGGCGACACGTACCCTTGGCACCGTTGTCGATGACGGAGCGTGGGGGAGAGGTCCGGTGGGGTTGTTCCGGCGCCGCAAACAGGCGCGTGTGCCCAGCCACGACCGCGCGGCGGACCGTGGTGATCTGGATCATCTCGAAAACTTCATCCGGAGCCGGCGCGGCGTCGAGGCGTACATCGAGCCGCGGACGACGGTCACGGAGACCACGGTCATCCTGATCGCCGACGACGGCGAGTGGACCCGCCGGCGCATCGACGGCCCGGACGGCGCGCGGCGCTTCGCGTACCGGATGGGCATCCCGGTGTACGACGTCCGGCTGATGGGCTACCCGCAGCGGATGCGCGACTTCAACGAGCGCCGCAAGCGCCGCCCCGAGCGGTACTGAAAGCGGCCGGGGCGCCCCCGCGAAGGGGCGCCCCGGCCGTCCGGTCACTGCGACGGTCAGCCGTTGACGGCGACGTCCTCGACCAGCTGCACCAGGGTGCGGACCGGTACGCCGGTGCCGCCCTTGGTCCAGTAGCCGGTCGGCTCGCCGGAGTGGTAGCCCGGCCCGGCGATGTCGATGTGCGCCCAGGCCACGTCGTCGGCCACGAACTCGCGCAGGAACGTGCCGCCCTGCAACATGTGCCCGGCCCGGTCCATCCCGGCGTTGATCTGGGAGATGTCCGCCACCTCGGAGTCCATGCCCTTGCGCACGTCGTCCGGCAGCGGCATCGGCCAGGCCGGCTCACCGACCGAGTCGCCGACCGTCCGGACCCGCTCGCACAGCTCCGGGGTGCCCATGACGCCGGCCACCCGCTTGCCCAGCGCGATCACCTGGCCGCCGGTCAGCGTGGAGGTCTCGAACAGGTAGTCCGTGCCGTCCTCGCAGGCGCGGGCGATCGCGTCGGCCAGGATCATCCGGCCCTCGGCGTCGGTGTTGAGCACCTCCACCTTCTTGCCGCTGTACATGCTGATGACGTCGCCCGGCCGGTAGCTGCTGCCCGACGGCATGTTCTCCGCCATCGGCAGGTACGCGCTGACCGCCACCGCCGGCTTGAGCGCGGCGATCGCCAGCATGGCGGCACCCACGGCGGCGGCGCCGGCCATGTCGGACTTCATCTCCCACATGCCCTGCGCCGGCTTGATCGAGATGCCGCCGGTGTCGAAGGTGATTCCCTTGCCGACCAGCGCGACCCGCTTGCCGCTGCCGCCACCCTGCGGGGTGTAGGTGAGCTTCACCAGCCGCGGCGGGGCCTCCGAGCCCTGCCCGACCGCGATGATGCCGCCGTACCCGCCGGCGGCCAGCGCCGCCTCGTCCAGCACCTCGACGCCGAGGCCCGCCGCGCGGGCGGCGTCGGCCACCGCGTCGGCGAACGACGGCGGACGCAGCTCGTTCGGCGCCGTGTTCACCCAGTCCCGGCTGAGCCGGACCGCGCCGGCCACCACCTGCGCCCGGTTGATCTCCGCCCGGGCGCCCTCGTCGCCGGCGTCCGGCACCGAGACCAGCACCTCGGCGACCGGCTCGCGCCGGGTCGGCTGCGGCCGGGTCTTGTAGCCGGCGAACCGGTACCCGCCGAGCAGCGCGCCCTCCGCGACCGCGCGCAGTGCGGCGGGCGCGTCGGCGTCGTCCGGCAGCGGCATGGCGAGGGCCACCTTCGGCGCTCCCGCCAGGGCGCGGATCGCCGCGCCGGATGCGCGGCGCAGCGTCTCCGGGGCCGGGGCGGCGCCCGACGGCTCCGGGCCGAGCCCCACCGCGACGACCAGCGGCGCGGTGACCGTGCCCAGCGTGGCCAGCTTGATCACCTCGCCCGGGCCACCGGTCGCGCCGAGCAGCGCGAGCGTCTCGGTCAGCTTGCCGTCGAACGCGGCGGCGATGCTTTCCGCGCCGCTGGCGAGCAGCAGGGTGCCGGCGAGGCCGCTGGTGGCGCCCTGCTCTCCGGTCTGGCTGTGCACGCCGATCACGATCGCGTCGACGGCGAGCTCCGCCGGGTCGGTGTCGACCAGGCTCAGGGTGGTGGTGCGGGGCGATGTCACTGAAGCTACTCCGGGCGGGCCGGGCCGGCCGCGTCGTCGCGTACCGGCGATGAAGGTCTCCGGCGGAACGTACCCGCCGGACGTCAGGGCTGTCCCGTCGATGATGTCGACGGTGTCCCGCCGATGCTAACCAGCGGCGCTGCCCCCGGTAAGTTGCCACCCATGACCGACGTGACCTCCGACGCCGCCGCGACCCGGCTGCGCCGTTCCCCGCTGCACGAGCGGCACACCGCCGCCGGCGCCAAGTTCGCCCCCTTCGGGGGCTGGGAGATGCCGCTGGAGTACGCCGGCGGCGGGGTGCTCAAGGAGCACACCGCGGTGCGCGGCGCGGTGGGGGTCTTCGACGTGTCCCACCTGGGCAAGGCCCGGGTGAGCGGCCCCGGCGCCGCCGACTTCGTCAACGCCTGCCTCAGCAACGACCTGGGCCGGATCGGGCCGGGCCGGGCGCAGTACACGCTCTGCTGCGACGACGCCACCGGCGGTGTGGTGGACGACATCATCGCCTACCTGTACGCCGAGGACCACGTCTTCCTCATCCCGAACGCGGCGAACACCGCCGAGGTGGTCCGCCGGCTGCGGGCCGCCGCGCCGGAGCAGGTCACCGTCAGCGACGAGCACGAGGCGTACGCCGTGCTGGCCGTGCAGGGCCCGCGCTCGGCCGAGCTGCTGGGCGCCCTCGGCCTGCCCACCGAGCACGGTTACATGAGCTTCTCCGCCGCCACCCTCGCCGGGGTCGAGCTGACGGTCTGCCGCACCGGCTACACCGGGGAGCTGGGCTACGAGCTGGTCGTGCCGGCGGAGCAGGCGGTCACGGTCTGGGACGCGCTCTTCGCCGCCGGTGAGAGCTTCGGCCTGCGCGCCTGCGGGCTGGCCGCGCGGGACACGCTGCGCACCGAGATGGGCTACCCGCTGCACGGGCAGGACCTCTCCTTGGACATCACCCCGGTGCAGGCACGCTCCGGCTGGGCGGTGGGCTGGGACAAGCCGGCCTTCTGGGGCCGCGACGCGCTGCGCGCCGAGAAGGCCGACGGCCCCCGGCGTACGCTGCGCGGCCTGGTGGCCGTCGACCGGGCCATTCCCCGGCCCGGGATGACCCTGTACGTCGGTGACGTGCAGGTCGGCACGGTCACCAGCGGCACCTTCTCGCCGACCCGCAAGCAGGGCATCGCGCTGGCCCTGCTGGACACCGACGCCAAGCTCGCCGACGGCGATGAGGTCGAGATCGACATCCGCGGCCGCCGAGCCCCGATGCAGATCACCAAACCCCCCTTCATCACCCCCTCAGTGAAGTAACCCCCCGGCCGGGCCCCGGAGCTCTGGTCTCCGGTGATCAAGAGGTTCGCGTCACCTGCCGGCGAGATTTTGACGCGAATCTCTTGATCAACGCGCACTGACCGCG
>NZ_RCVJ01000199.1 GCF_003667505.1 Micromonospora sp. BL4 | reverse complement strand
AAAGGAATCCCAACCAGCCAGACATAAAGCCCGACCAGTCCGGGGTATAAATCATAATTGGCACTGGCTTATCAAGCACCCTGTTGAGTTCTCAAAGAACAACCACACACCGATCAAAAGCCCCACCCAGTGGGACCCCATTTCGGGGCTTTCCGTCCGCGTCCCCGACGCTCACTGGCGCCGGGCACTTTTACTACGTTACCTCACCGTCTTCGCCGTGTCAAACCGTGTGTCCCGGTCTGTCGTGCTTCGTACGGGTTGGTCCCGGCGCACGTCCGCAGCAGCGAACCGCTGCGTCAGGTCGTCGGATTTGGCAGGCCGGCCGCTGCGGTGTCCCGCAAGCTCGCCCGGTGCCCTGCCGGTGGTAAACCTTACCCGGTCGGTTCCGCTGCACCAAATCCGCCTCGCGGCAGTTTGGCGAGCCCCGCCCGGACCGTGCCCTGCAGGAGCGAACCCCTACCTGACCCGGTTGCCCGCCCGATCCGGTGCTCCAGGACCTTCGTCCCGTTTGCCCCGTTCCGCGCTGGCAGAGAGAAAGTTACGCGTCCGTGGGTTTGATCGTCAAATCCGGGGCCAGCGTTCCACGTCACACTTGCTGCGTAGAGACGTTTCCCCAGGTCAACCCCGTTGGGTAGGCACGTAGGGGCCCGGCACCACCGCGCAAGCGGCTCCTCTACCTCACCGACAGTGACCGAATCTCGCACCGACTGGAACGTGGACGGTCAGACCGCTGGACGGTTCTGGCGTCGGCGGGAGGCGAGCCAGGCGCGGACGCCGAGGACCCCGACGGTGCTGCCGATTGCCAGGGACGCCCCGATCAGGAGGGCGTGCACCCACAGAAAGCTGGTGGCCGAGCCGTCCCCCACCACGCCGGACGTCCAGGAGCGCGGGTCCTGCCAGATGGCGACCGCGAACCTCGGCCAGATCACCCAGGTCCAGATCCCGACTCCGACCAGGAAGAGAGCCCACCCTCGCGACAGCACCATGGCAGCCGAGTATGCCAGCGGAGCTGGTCATGGGCCGGAACGCCGAGGTTTACCGGCACGAGGATGGACCGGTCCGTCGCCGTGGTGACTCAGAAGCAGGTTCCGATGCCACCGATCGCCGGGTTCGCCCGCTCGTGGTGGTGCACGGCGCCGCCCGGGTCGGCCGTCAGACCACCCCAGATCGTGCAGCCGCCCCGGACGTACGCCCGGACGGGGCCGGCCGCGTAGAGCCGGGCGCCGTCGTCGACCTGCGTCGGCAGGTACTCAGCAACGAGGTAGACCCGCGTGCGGGTGAGCGTGCCCGGGTAGGCCGACTTCACGGTCGCCGTGCAGGCGAAGCCGGTGACCCGGTTGTAGAGCAGGTGGACGGTTCCCAGTCCGCGGCCGGTCTGCGCGTCCCGGATCGGGTCCTGGTCGACCTCGACGTAGCCGAACCCACAGAGCGCCGGCGGCGAGTACGGGTCCGGCGCGCCGGCCTGCGCCGCGGTGCCGGCCCCGGCGACGATGCTGAGCGCGAGCGTCAGTACGGCGCCGAGCCGCGAAATGGTGCGGTACATCTGCGTCCCCCTTTGTTGCGTTGCCTGAATGCGGTACCAGAATGTCCACGGCGGACCAGCGATCGAATGTGCCGGACGGACACAGCACCGGTGCAACCGATGTGCGAGAAGCGAGGCGCATCCGCGCTGACCTGGGCGTACGCCCGGCCGATTATCGGCGCTCGATGCCTATGACGTATTTCTCAGCTGGTATTTCCGTGAACTCGAAATTGCCGAACTGTTTCCGACGGTGGTGAGTTGGGCACTGCGGAACGGGACAAACCGAAGACCCGTCACCGGAGGTGCCCGTGCAACCGTCGATGTTCAATCCCTGGGCCTGGCGCGACCCGTCCGCCCTCGCCGGTGGGTACGCGCAGACGACCCCGTCGGTCACGCCGCCGGACCGCTCGAACGCTCACCACGAGGGGCCGGACGCTCCCGGCCCCGGCACGCCCGTCGACCTCGTCGGCTACCGGGTAGAGGCGAGCGACGGGCGGATCGGCACCGTCGACGAGGCGAGCAACGAGGCGGACGCGCAGTATCTGGTGGTCGACACCGGGCCGTGGATCCTCGGCCACAAGGTGCTGCTGCCGGCCGGCACGGTGGCCAGGGTGGACCACCTGGAGCGCAGCGTGCACGTCGACCGGACCCGGCAGGAGATCAAGGACGCTCCGCCGTTCGACCCGGACGCGGCCGGCCCGGAGTACCGGGAACACGTCGGCGGCTACTACTCCGCCAACCATCCACCACACCAGGCACGGCCACACGGGTAGCGTGAGGCCGTGGTCCGGACGGGCAGCAGCGTGGCGGAGGCGGTCGACCTGGTCGACGGCCTGCCGCTCGGTGTCGTGCCCCGGACCAGCTCCGGCGATGGCCGTGAGCAACTCCTGGACGTCCTCCGTGCTGGTGGTCTGCGGTACCGCGCCGGCGCGCGATGGCGGACGGCTCGCTGAGCCGATCCCGCTGACCGACGAGGCGAACCTGCCCCGCTCGGCGCGCGCCCACGCGTGACCCACCTTCCCGCACGAGAGGCACACCACCATGTCCATCGCACGAATGCTCACCGGTGACCGGCCCACCGGCCGCCTGCACCTCGGCCACTACGTCGGCAGCATCGCCAACCGGGTGCGGCTGCATCAGCGCTACGAGAGCTTCTTCATCATCGCCGACCTGCACATGCTCACCACCAGGAACCGTCGCGAGGACATCGACCAGGTCTCCGGCAATGCCCGGGAGATGGTGACCGACATCCTCGCCGCCGGCGTGGACCCTGCGCGGGCGACCTTCTACCTCCAGTCGGCCATCCCGGAGGTCGGCGACCTCAACACTCTCCTGCAGAACCTGGTGACGGTGCCCCGGCTTGAGCGGGTGCCGTCGTTGAAGGACATGGCCCGGGACGCCGGCAAGGAGGAGATGCCGTACGGCCTGCTGGGTTATCCGGTGCTCCAGGCCGCGGACATCCTCTGCGTCAAGGGGGAGGTGGTCCCGGTCGGCCGGGACAACGCGGCGCACGTCGAGGTGACCCGGGAGATCGCACGCCGATTCAACCACCTGTACGGGCCGGTCTTCCCGGTCCCCGAACTGATCCCGGCGGACACGCCGAGCCTGGTGGGCACCGACGGCGCGGCCAAGATGAGCAAGAGCCGGGGCAACACGGTCGCCCTCTCCGACGACCCGGGCACGGTGCGCCGCAAGGTGCTCGGCATGTACACCGATCCGAACCGGGTACGGGCCGACGTGCCGGGAACGGTGGAGGGCAACCCGGTCTTCGCGTACCACGAGGTGTTCAACCCCGACCGGGACGAGGTGGCTGACCTCGCTCAGCGCTACCGGGCCGGGCGGGTGGGGGACGTGGAGGTGAAGGAGCGGCTGGTCGTCGCGCTGGAGCGGTTCCTGGCGCCGATCCGGGAACGTCGGGCCGCGATCGAAGCCGACCGTGGGCTGGTCGACCGGCTGATCGTCGAGGGCACCGAACGGACCCGCCAGGAGGTACGGCAGACGTTGATCGAGGTCCGCCGGGCGATGGGGTTGACCGGTGCGTACCAGCAGGTCCGCCGGCGGGCCGAGCGGAGCCGGCGGCGGACGGACAGCGCGGCCGTCCCGGCGGCGCCGAGCGGTGCGACCGGCTGAACCGTCCGTCGATGCGCCCGGGTTGGCGCAGACTGCGGGAATGAGGGGGATTTTCGGCGTTCGTCCGGTGCCGACTGCGGAGACGCACCGGACCACGATGTTCGAGATCTTCTTCGACCTGGTCTTCGTGTTCGCGCTCACCCGGGTCATCACGTTCATGGCGCAGCCACCGACCGCGCTCACCCTGGCCCAGGGGCTGCTTCTCCTGCTGTTGCTGATCTACTCCTGGGGGCCGTACCTCTGGTTGGGAAACCTGGTTCGCGCGGACGTCGGCGCGGTCCGCGCGGCCACCCTGACGGCGATGGCCGCGATCTTCGTGGCCGCGCTGGTGCTGCCGGACGCGTGGCGGCAGGGCCCGGAACTGTTCGACGCGCCGCTCACCCTCGCCCTGGCCTACCTGGTCACCAGGGCGGTGCAGCTCGGGGTGCTGTTCTGGGTGAGCGCAACGGACCCGCCGCTGCGCTCGACCCTCCGGTTCTTCGCCGTGCCGGCGACCGCGGCCTGGCTCCCGCTCATCGTCGGTGCGATGCTCGGCGGCACCGCACAGACAGCGCTCTGGACGCTGGCGTTCCTGGTGGACATCGGCGGCGCCCGGGTCGCGTCCGCCTACCGCCCGTGGCCGCTGCACAGCCTGGACCACTTCACCGAACGGTTCGGTCTGGTGCTCATCATCGCGCTGGGCGAGTCGCTGATAGCGGCGGGCGCAGGGCCGAGGTCGATGGCGCCGGTCGGGGCCGGCCTGGTGGCGGCGCTGCTCGGCCTCGTCATCACGGTCTGCCTGTGGTGGCTCTACTTCGACCGACTGGCGCCCGCCGCCCGGCGGTCCATCATGCTGGTGCCGCGTGAGCGGCGGTCCGACGTCGCCGGTGACGCGTACGGCCTCGTGCACGCGCCCCTGATCATCGGTGCGATCTACGTCGCGTTCGGCATCGAACAGGTGCTCGGTCACCTCACCGGGGAGAGCGATCGCGGTACCCGGTCGGGCTGGCTCGTCGCCACCGCCCTCTACGGCGGCGTCGCCCTCTACCTGCTCGCACGGCTGCTCTTCCGCCGGCTCACCGTCCGCGCGGTGCACCCGGCGCAGGTCGTCGTCGCGCTGGTGCCGCTGGCCCTCCTGCCGGTCGGCCGGGCCCTGCCCCCGCTGGCCGCGCTCGCCCTGCTGACCGTCTTCCTCATCGGCGTGACCTGGTACGAGCGGCGGTTCGACCGACGCGGCCCGCACCTCGAAGCAGCGCCGCCGGTCGGTCCCTGACCATCGGCAGATTTTCCGGCCGCCGTGTCGATATCCCCGGTGCGCGTTCGTCGTCATGCTGTACGGCGACCCGCCGTACCGAGAGGAGCCGAGGCGTGAAGTACATGCTGCTGTTCATGACCCCCGCGACCACCGACTGGAACGAGCCCGTCGACGGTTGCAGCTTCGAGGACTGGATCCGCTACGACCGCGAGATGAAGGACGCGGGAATCTGGGTGTCCGGGTACCCCTTGCAGGACCTGACCACCTGCACGAGCGTGCAGGTCGGTGCGGGCGGCGAACGCACGATCACCGACGGGCCGTTCGCCGAGACCCGCGAGGTGCTCGGTGGGTACGACATCATCGACGTGCCGGATCTCGACGCCGCGCTGGAATGGGCGGCCCGCAGCCCGGGTGCTCTCGGCGGCGGGTCGGTCCAGGTGCGCCCGGTCGCCGAGATCGAGGTGGAGGCCTGACGGTGCCCGGCCAGGGGGCAGGCGGCATGGAACAGGTCGGGTCGTCGGTCGAGGCGGTGTTCCGGGAGGAGCGCGGTCGGCTGCTCGCCTCGCTGGTGCACCGCTTCGGCGACCTCGACCTGGCCGAGGAGGTCGCCTCCGAGGCCATCGAGGCAGCGCTGGTGCACTGGCCGACCGACGGCGTTCCGAGTCGGCCGGGAGCCTGGCTGCTCACCACGGCCCGCCGCCGCGCCGTGGACCGGCTCCGCCGCGACCGAGTGCTGGCCACCCGGCTCGCCGTGCTCCAGGCCGAAGCCGAGCGGGCCGACGCCGCCCCACCCGCCGACGCGGACCGCGACCTGCCCGACGACCGGTTGGCGCTCTTCTTCACCTGCGCCCACCCGGCTCTGCCCGCCCAGGACCGCGGCGCGCTCACCCTGCGCTTCCTCGCCGGCCTAACCACGGCCGAGGTCGCGCGGGCGTTCCTGGTGCCGCCCGCGACCATGGCCCAGCGACTCGTCCGGGCCAAACGGAAGATCCGCGACGCCCGCATCCCGTTCCGGGTGCCGGGCGCCGACGAACTACCCGAACGCCTGCCCACGGTGCTCCAGGCGGTCTACTCGGTCTTCACCGAGGGGTACGCCGCCAGCTCCGGCCCGGATCTCCAGCGGACCGACCTCGCCGAGGAGTCCATCCGGCTGGCCCGGATCCTGCGCCGGCTGCTGCCCGCCGAGCGGGAGGTCGCCGGCCTGCTCGGGCTGATGCTGCTCACCCACGCCCGACGCGCCGCGCGTACCGGGCCGGACGGCGCGATGGTCCTGCTCGACGACCAGGACCGCGCACGCTGGGACCACCGGATGATCGACGAGGGGCGCCGGCTGGTGGTGGTCGCGTTGACCGGAGGACCACCCGGGCCGTACGGGGTGCAGGCCGCCATCGCCGCACTGCACGACGAGGCCGCCGACGTGGCCAGCACCGACTGGCCCCAGGTGGTGGCGCTCTACGACGTCCTGCTCGGTCTGGTCCCCTCGCCGGTCGTCGCGCTCAACCGGGCCGCCGCCGTGGCCATGCGGGACGGGCCGCAGGCCGGGCTCGTCCTGCTGGACGAGCTGGCCGACGATCCGCGGCTGGGCAGCTACCACCTCTATCCGGCCACCCGGGCGGACCTGCTGCGCCGGCTCGGCCGGTACGGCGAGGCCGCGGCGGCGTACCGCAGCGCGCTGACGCTGGTCGGCACCGAGCCGGAGCGGGCGCATCTGCTCCGGCGGCTGGAGTCCGTCACCGCCGAGGAGCCGGACGACTGAGCGGGAACGGTCGGCGGGGCGGCGCCCGCTGTACCCTGCTCCGATGAGTCTGCCCCTGCCACCCGGCGAGTTCGCGGCGTACCTGTTCGACTGCGACGGCACCATCGTCGACTCGATGCCGCTGCACTACGTGGCCTGGCAGCGGGCCCTGGACGAGTGGGGCTGCGAGTTCCCCGAGGACCTGTTCTACGCGTGGGGCGGCCGGCCGTCCGCCGACATCATCGTCGACCTGAACGAGCAGCACGGCCTGACCATGCCGGTGGCGACCGTCGACGAACGCCGGGAGAGCTACTTCCAGGAGCTGCTGCCGCAGCTCGCCGCCGTACCCGACGTGTTGGCGCACATCCACGACGCGCACCGGCGGGTTCCGTTCGCCGTCGTCTCCGGCGGCACCCGCGCCGCGGTCACCGCCTCCCTGGACGCGCTCGGCCTGCTGGACCGGTTCGACGTGCTGGTCTGCGCCGATGACTACACGCGAGCCAAGCCCGACCCGGAGGCCTACCTGCTCGCCGCGGAGCACCTCGGCGTACCTTCGGGCGCCTGCCTGGTCTTCGAGGACACCGACCTGGGCATCCAGGCCGCCACCGCGGCCGGCATGGCATCGGTACGCGTTCCGCGACCCCGCGACCGATCCGGCCGCTGACGCAGCCGGCCGGCGGCGGGCTCAGTCCGTCGGGCGGTGCTGGCGGTCGAGCGCGCGTCGGTGCCGCCGCAGCGCGCGGTGATGGGCGTGCGCGAGCAACCGGTCGACCTCGGCCAGGCTGCGCGGGCCCGGGTTGAGCACGCACGCCCACCCGTGGGTGCCGTACGCGGGATGGGGAACGACCTGGTCGAGGGCGGTGAAGTCGACCGCGGAACGATGCTCGGCGAATTGCGCCGGCGGGTAGCCGAACCGGCGTTCGAACCCCTCGCGGCCGAGGTCCAGGCTGAGCCGGAAGACGCCGGGCCGGTCGAGGTCCGAGTCCTCGTCGAAGCCGGCGGTGTCCTGCCCGACGAGAGTGGCGAACGGCCGGCGGCGGTCCGGCCCGACGAAGAAGAACCGGTCGCCCCAGCTGGACCGTGGGGCGCCGGACGCTTCGTCGGCCAGGACGACGGCCACCTCGGGCAGGGCGAGGATGAGTTCGGCGATGTCGTCGGCGCCGAGGTCGAACGACCAGGAGGCGGGCATGGGTGAAGAAGCCATGACCTTCACCGTATCGTTGAACCACCCGTTGAGACTTTCGTCGTCACCGATACCGGAGTCCGAGCTGAACTCTCAAACAGCAGAACGCGCCTACCGGCCGGTGGACCTGGCCCGCCAGCACGGCATCTCCAGCCAGGCCGTCCGCAACTACGAGAACGACGGCGTCATGCCCGCCGCCCGGCGCACATCGAGCGGCTACCGCGCGTACACCGAGGTGCACGCCGCGGCGCTGCGCGCGTACCTGGCGCTCGTCGCGGCGCACGGGTACGCGACGGGCGGGGAGATCATGCGGGCCGCCGTTCGCGGTGACCTGGACACCGCCCTGCGCGCCGTCGACACCAGCCACGCGCAACTGCTGCGCGACCGCGAGACGCTCGACGCCGTCGAGACGACCATCGGGGTGCTCACCGCCGCACCGGCACCGACCCCGCCCGGCCGGCCACTGGCCGTCGGCGACCTCGCCCACCGGCTCGGCGTGACACCGGCGACGCTTCGGAAGTGGGAACGGGCCGGCGTCCTGTCCCCGGCGCGCGACCACCCCTCCGGGCAGCGGCAGTACGGCCCCGAGGACGTCCGCGACGCCGAGCTGGCCCATCTCCTGCGCCGGGGCGGTTACCGGTTGGACCACATCGCGACCGTGATGCGGCAGGTACGCGCGGCCGACGGTCCGGGTCCGCTGGCGGCGTCCCTGCACGACTGGCGGCAGCGCCTGGCCACCCGGGGACACGCGATGCTGGTGGCTGCCGGTCACCTCGCCGGCTACCTGGCGACGGCCGGGCCGTGATCACCTCTAGCGGATCGTCAACAGCAGCTTGCCCGGAAAGGAGGTCGTCAGCCGCCGGTGGGCCTCCACCACCTTGCCGAGCGGGAACGTCTCGGCGACGTGCACCTGGAACGGGGCGGTCTCGATCAGCTCGTTGAGGCGCCGCATCTGCTCCTGGTCGGCCACACCGTCGTACGCCCGGACCTGCGCGCCCGGCCGCTCGCGCGGCTCCGGCTGCACACCGTGTGGGTACGCGACCACTCCGCCGTCGGCAAGCGCCTCGGTGAGCCGGTCCAGCGTCTTGCCGCCGGCCATGGCCAGGATGCCGTTCACCCCTTCCGGGGCGGCGTCCCGGATCTGCGCGAGCACCTCGGTGAGGTCGCCGCGGCCGTCGAGGGACACGTCGGCGCCGAGCCGGGTCACCAGCGTCACCCCGTCCCGCCCGGAGGCCACCGCGATCACGTTGAGCCCCAGCCGCTTGGCCAACTGCACGGCGAGGTGGCCCTGCCCGCCGCTCGCGCCGAAGATCAGCAGCCAGGCGCCGGCCGGCAGGCTCAGGGTGTCCAGCCCCGCGAGGGCGGTCAACGCGTCGGTGGGCATGGCGCCGGCGTGCTCTGCCGGCACACCCTCGGGCAGCTTCGCGGCGTACTGCGCCTTCGTCACCGCGTACTCGGCGTAGAAGCCGCCCTTCGGCCTGGTGGTGGCGGACACGTAGACCAGGTCACCCACCGCGACGTTGTTCACCTGGCTGCCGGCGGCGACCACGGTCCCGGCACCGTCGGAGCCGGGCACGATCGGGAACTCGGAGCCTTCGGGCACCAGCACGCCCTGGCGCTCGTACGCGTCCCACACCCCGACGCCGGCGCTCCACACCTTGATGAGCACCTCGTCGTCGGCGACCTCCGGAACCGGCAGCATCCGCAGGCTGATCACCTCCGGCCCGCCGAACTCGTCGAAGGCCGCAACCTGCATCCGCTCGGGCACATCCCCGTCAGCCATGTGGATTCCCTCTCCGCGCCGGCATCACCGTCGCAGCATGCCGGCTGCGGGAGGGGCCCGGTCCGGGGCTGAGCAGCGTTCACCCACAAGGGCGACCGACGGCGCTCGGCCGCCGCCCGTCACCGAGGGACGGCCGGTGGCGCGCTCAGGACGTCCGGGGCTCCTGGCCGCGCAGCGCCTGCTCGACGGCGTCGCGCACCCGGGCCTCCTCACGCGTCCGGTGCCGGACCCGGTTGCGGCGTCGGTACTGGATCGCCCCGACGAGTGCGGCGACCAGGACGACGAGCACCAGTGTCAGCATCCACGGCAGGGCCCAGCCGTGCGTCGTGGCCTGGACCGGCTTGAGCGAGGTGGTGGAGCCCGACGCGTCGGTGAGCCGGGGCGTGAGGGTTGCGGTCGCCGCCAACCACACGGCCGGCGCCACGCCGCGTACGGGCACCTTCACGGTCCAGCTCTCACCCGGAAGCAGCTCCGGTGGTGCCGTGATGTCGCCCGCTCCGACCCGCAGTGAACCGAACGGGCCCGAGACCGACACCGCCTGCTGGCCGGAGAGGGCGGCGTTACCGGAGTTGTGGATCTTGTAGGTGACCGTGGCGTCGCCCCGGCTGAACGGGTTGAGCGTCCCCCCGTACGTGACGTGCAGATCCTCGATCGCGAGGTTCGGCTTCAGTTCGCCGCCGACCCGCAACTTGATCCGGATGCCGAGGCGCCGATCCACGTTGATGCCCTCGGCCTGGTCCGCCTGGGTCAGCGAGGTGAGGATGCCGCCGACGTAGTCGCCGGGCGTGGCGTTGTCCGGAACATTGATCTTGAACGGGACCTGGGCGGTCTTGCCCGGCTGGATCGTGACGCTGCCGGAGTCGGCGTGGACCCAGGCGCCGACCGCCACGGACTTCCCGTCCTTGGCGAGCAGGTCGAGCTGGCCCGCGCCGGTGGTGAAGCCGTCGGCGGTGTAGACGGCCAGACTGAGCGGGACCGGTCCGCGGTTGGCGACGACCATCGCGTCCTCGACCCGTCCACCCGGGTTTACGGCGTAGCTGAAGCTGGACCGGGCGGCGCCGTAGCTGTTGGAGGCCGTTCGGACCGTCCAGGCGACGTCGCCTTTCGCCGCCAGCGCGGGACCTGAAGCCAGGCCGGCAACGGCGGAGGTGGCGAGCAGGGCGGCGGCGGTACGGAGCAGGGCGGCGACGGTCGTTTTCCGGCGCGTTGGGGTCGTCGACATCTCGGGGTCCTCAGGCGGTCTGGTTTCGTTCCGGAACGAGCGGCGGGGTAAACACCCGAAGATGCCTACCCCGCCAGCTCAGGGGGCGTCCGATCAGCTGCTCAGCGCAGTGATCGTCAGGGTGGTGCGGTAGCTGCCCTTCGCGATGCTGTCCGGGATCTTCAGATCCAGGTCAGCGCCGAGCTTGGCGCCACCTCGCGGGTGACCCTGCGCGGCCGCACCGAGGCCGCTGGAGACCGAGAGGCCCTTGCCCTGGTCGTCGAAGGACGACAGGACCGGGGCACCGGCCTCGGCACCCGCGCCGCCGTCGAGCACGTACGGGGTCCAGCCGAGGTAGGAGCCGGCGAACGTCTTGTCGCCGTCCTGGAAGTCACCCACGTTGGCCGAGATCGACCACGGAGCGAGCGAACGACGGCTGTCCGACACGAGAATCGGGTTGATCTTGCCGTTCGCCTCGAAGTAGGTGCCGTCGCGCTCCTGCGCGGTGCCCAGGTCGACCAGGCCGTTGTAGCCGTCGATCGTCCAGCCGAACTCACCCGGAGCCGGGTTCGGCACGTTGACCTGGATGGCCTGGCCGTCACCCTGGTACGGGTGCACGGTCACCTTGTCGACGATCGAGCCGACCGGCTGACCCTCGGCGGTGTTGGTGCAGGTGAGGCCCTTCTCGACGGCCGCGTTCGGCGCCGCGCAGGTGCCGCTGCGGACGTTCGCCAGAACCAGCTTGTCGCCGCGCACCTGCACCTTGACGTAGCTGCGGACGTGCTCCTGGTTCTGCACGGAGTTGTACCAGTACTTGCCCGGGTCCAGCGGGTCCGGGCCGTTGCCACGGATGCCGGTGCCGGTGCTGTCCGGCTTCTTGATGTCGTAGTACTTCGAGCCGGAGGCCGAGTTCGCCGTCACGTAGATGACGCCGCCCGGGCCGGGGAACACGTCGGCAGCACCGGGCTGCTCGGCGGGGTTCTCCTTCTGGCCGTTCTTGATGGAGTAGCTGCGGGTGTAGCTGTGGTCGTGGCCCTGCAGCACCATGTCGATGCCCAGGTTGGAGAAGGCCGTGGTGAAGTCTTCCCGCCGCTGCTTGTTGTCGCTGTCGGTCGCGTGGCTGGCCGGCGAGTAGATGGAGTGGTGGTAGACCAGCACCTTCCACTTGGCCTCGGAGCCGTGCTTGTTGATGACGTCGGTGATGTACGCGACGTGCGCCGCGTCGCCACCGGCGGAGCCGTCCGCGGGGTTGGCGTAGCTGTTGCTGTTGAGGTCGATGAACAGCACGTCCTTGTGGATGAACCAGTAGTCACCGCCGGACCGGGTCGACGGGTCCCCGCTGTAGTACTGGGACGAGCGATCGGTGTTCGGGGTGAAGTGATGCTGCTCGTAGGACTTGCCGCCGACGTCGTGGTTGCCGATGGTGGCGACGAGGGGGTACTGGCGCAGCTGGTCGGGGGCCAGGAACGAGGTCCACTGGCCCTCGTCGTTGGCGCTCTCGACGTGGTCGCCGGCGGACACCAGCAGCTCGGTGTTCGGGTTGGCCGCGGTGGCGACCTTCAGGGTCTCCTCCCAGCCGGCCTGGTCCTTCAGCCGGTCACCCGAGGAACCGATCTGGGGGTCACCGAAGAACAGGAAGTCGTAGTCGCCCTCGAAGTCCTGCGTCTTGAAGGCGTACGCCGGGGACCAGCTGCCCTCGGCACCGACCCGGTACGAGTACGCCGTGTTCTCGCGCAGGTTGGTGATGGTGGCGTGGCGGTTGAAGCCGGTGGTGGAGGTGTTCGCAGCGCCGACGGCGTCGAAGCTGAGGGCGCTGGCCGGGAACTCGCCGTTGACGATCTCGGCGGTCGGGGCGAGCTGGATCTTCTGCGCGGTGTCGGCGGAGGAGTACCAGGTCACCACGCGCTGGGTCTCGTTGGCGCCGACGCCGAGGACGACGCCCGTGATCGTGGTGGCCTCGGCCGCGCTGGCGGTGGCCGTCAGGCCGCTACCGATGGCTACGGAGATTCCGAGGAATCCCGCTGCGACCCCGGCGACCACACGCCGCCGCACGAGCCCGGAGGCCCGGGTGGAGGTGCTCAATGTCATCGACATTGTTCCCTTTTCAAATAGAGAAATGGATGATCCGCTCCCGACGATGGGGAAGCGTATTCACGGTTTCGCCGCGGGGTGAACCAGCCATGAACGTGATCTTGCGGATGGCTGCACGTCGCGCATTACTTAGCCCTGCTCACGACCCCGACACGCGTTGCGCGAACCAGACCAACCCCATAATGGACACGCCGGCGGAAATGGCCCCGGTCGCCCAGAGGCCGGCTTTCGGCGCTCGACGGCGCAACGCGATCAGCAATGGAAAGACGGCCGCGATAATCGTCAGCTGGACGACCTCGATGCCGACGTTGAACACCAGCAGGGACCACAACAGGGTCCACGACCACGCCTCGTCGATGCCGAGCGCGCCCGCGAATCCCAGGCCGTGCACGAGGCCGAAGCAGAACACGACGCCGAGGCGGATCCAGCCGGCGCGGTCCAGGCTGAAGTGGCCGCGGCCCGCCGGATCGAGGTCGGTGGCGTGGTCGCCGCGCCGCCAGATCCCCCACAGGTGCCAGCCGGCGACCACGGCGATCGACAGCGCGATGATCGGCTCCACGACCCTGGCCGGCACCTCGACCAGGCCGAGGGCGGCCAGCATGAACGTCACCGAGTGCGCCAGGGTGAAGCTCGTGGCCGCGAGCACGATCTCCCGCAGGCGCCGCGACCCGGCGATGAGCGCCAGCAGGAACAGGAGGTGGTCGATCCCGGAGAGCAGGTGCTCGGCGCCCAGCAGGAAGAACTCGCCGAACCGCTCCTGCCAGGACTGGGCGGTCGAGAAGGAGGGGTTGCCGGCGTCGAGAGCCGCGCTGCCCGAACGGCCGTCGATCTCGTACGTGACGATCGTCTTGGTGCCCTTGACGTAGCCCTCGTCGTCCGGGAACAGCGCGCTGCGCACCTCGTGCTCGTCGGTCCGCTGGGGACAGGCCCAGTCGAGCAGCAGGTTCGCGTACGGCACGCCTTCGCGCTCGCCGATCGTCGCGTCGCCCACCTGCGCGGGCTGGCACGCCGCATCCCGTGCGGTGACCGTGAAGCGGTCGGCGACGTATCTGAGGGTCGTCTCGGCGTGCTTGCGCAACGCCGCGGCCTGCGCGTCGGAGTCACCCGCCTCGAACGCGGCCGTTCCCTCCTGAAAGAGCGGATCATCGGCACCGGAATCGGCGACGGACACGACGAGAAGGTCGTATTCGAGCTCCACTCCCGTGCGTATGTGACCCTCGTCTCCCGGTGTGATTTTTGCGTACACGGTCGACGAGAAGCCGTGGGCGGAGGCCGGACCGGCGCCCAGGAATGGGATAACCGCCGCAGCGATCCCGACAAGAATGACGATAACGGTATGGCGGACGCGCCTGAACATGCGACTCCCTCAGTTGGCCAGTGCACGCTGCACGCCGTTGGTGAACACGAGCCCGCCCGCCGACGAACCGATGGAAAACAAAATCCCGCAGCGGCGACCCGTGCATCGGAAGTGGCCGGAACTGGGATAGGAATACGAAGAAGTACGCACACTTTTCCGCCACCTTCCGGAGGACGATCGCCTTGCGCCCCCCGCTTCGGGCCGTTGCCGTGCTGGCCGCCGCCGCGCTGGTCACCGGATGCAGCTCCGGCGACGACTGGTCAGAGCCGCGCCCCAGACCCACCGCCGTCGGCTCCCTCGGCCCGGGGTTCGTCGACCCTTCCACGACGCCCGCTCCGGAGGGGACGATCCGGCCGCGGCCCGACTCGTGGACCGGTGTCCACCCGGCCCGGGACTACCGGGTGGTGCTGCTCACCGCCGGCGACGACCAGCCGACCAAGGCTCTCGTGACGGCCGTCGAGGGCTGGGCGGACGACGAACACCTCGATCTCAGGAAGATCGTCGCGGGGAACGCCCACGACGCCGTTCCCAGCATCACCAAGGCCATGGGGATGCATCCCGACCTCATCGTCAGCGCGGGCAACGACCTCATCGACGCCCTTGCGCTGGTCACCCCGAGCCACCTGGAACAGCAGTTCCTCGTGGTGGGAGCGGAGCTGGCCGAGCCCACCCACAACGTGACGTCGGTCGACTGGTCCGGTGCGTCGTTCCGTGGTGAGGGGCTCGGCGCGTCCTCGACGTACGACCCCGGCTCGTTCACCGCCGAGCGCTGCGCGGCCGCCATCCGGGCGGGCGTGGCGGCCGTGCTCAGCGACCTGACCGGGATCGTGATCTGGCTCGACCAGACCGAATGACCCGGGGTGGTCCGCCGCCTCCCGGGCCCGGTGTGGCGGCGCACGGCCTGCCCACCGGGCCCTGAGGGCTCTAGGGCGTGGAGCAGGTGGGGGTCATCCCCCCGCCGGTTCCGGCGCCCTGGTAGCCGAACTCGGTGGACTGGCCGGGTGCGATGGAGCCGTTGTGACCGACGTTGGTGAACCGGACCGTTCCGGTGTCCCCGCTGCGGTTGGCGTTCCAGGCGTTGGTGACGCTGGCGCCCGGCGGCAGGGTCATGGTGACCGTCCAGCCGTTGACCGGCGTCGAGCCCGCGGTCACCCGAACCGTGGCGACGAAACCGCCCGTCCACTGGTTGACCGACACCGTCGCCGCGCAGCCGCCACCGGTCGGAGGCGGCGTGGTCGGGGGCGGCGTGGTC
>NZ_RCVJ01000194.1 GCF_003667505.1 Micromonospora sp. BL4 | reverse complement strand
GACAGGAGGCGGGGTGGTCGGGCCGTCGGTGAGGGTCGGCGTCTGCCAGTCCCGCCAGTCGGCCAGCCGGCCGAGCGCCCTGCTCGAAATCCTGATCACCCCGGGGTCGTTCCCGGCCTTCAGCAGGAACTTCCTGATGTTCTTCTGCAGCGGATCGCGCCACTCGGGCCGGTTGGCGCAGTGGCTACCGTCCTGGACATCGGACCAGTAGGAGATGTTGTCGCCCGCGCCGAGCGCCCGGTAGACCTCCGCACCGCCCAGGGCCGCCACACTCGCGGAGCGGGGACCCAGGTTGGCGATGTGCGGGTTGTCCATGATGAAGAGCCCGCGCGGCGCCACCATGGCCACCATCTCGTGCGTGTCCACCGGGAGCCTGTTCGGGCTGCCCGTGAACGAGCCGAAGGCGTCCCCCAGCCACGGCTGCTCGCCGTACGCGCTGCTCAGACTCTGGGCGCCCTCCCCGGGGATGCCCCGGAAGATGGGAACGCCGGCGCTACCCGACTCGATCGGCATGGTCAGGGCGATGCGCTGGTCGAACACACCGATCGCGAACGCGCCCTTGCCGTACCGGGAGCAACCCGTCACGCCCATCGCGTCGGCCTTGAGGATCCGGCCGTCCGACTGCTCGATGACGTCGATGATCCGGCTCACGCCCCAGCCCCAGGCGGCGAGCAACCCCGTGCTGCTCGACGAGCCGTAGATGCTGTAGAACGCGCCCTGCTTGTTGTTCCGGGGTGTGCCCTCGCGCCCGACCGCGAGGGGGTCGTAGCTGATGACGGCGGCCCCAGCGGCCTTGATGGTGGCCGTGTCCGCGCCGAACCCGCCCACGACCACGACGGCCGGGAAGGGCCCGGAACCACTCGGCAGCTCCACCCTCGCCGAGAAGCTGGCGCTCCTGCCGTTGTGGTTCACGTTCACCGTGACGGTGGTGTTCGAGACCGTCCCCGTGACGGTCGCCGGCTTCGCGGGCTTCTCGCCGTAGACGAACTTCTCCGCCAGCTCCCTGATCTCCGCCCGGCGGCACCGCCAGTCGGCCCTGGTGGAGATGGTCGCGCCGTTCAGCTTCCTGAAGGGGTCGGGAAGCTTGGCGTTGGTGGGCAGGGAGCCCAGGTCGGGCAGGCCCGACACGGCGCAGTCGGCACCCTCGTCCTCGACCGACGCCGCAGCCGCAGCCGCCGTGCCGCCGCCGGCGGCGGCCTCTGCGGTGGTCGTTCTCGCGATTACCGTTGCCGATCCAGCGACCGTGAGCGCTGTTATCGCCAGCGCGACGACCACCGATCGGGTCCTGGAACGGCCCGAGCTGATGATCACCAGGGCTCTCCCTTCCGAGGTGTGGTGGTGGGTGATGACATCCGCGATCGATGATCACGAATGCGGAACCTCGTCAAGTGTTGGCCGAGTTATCGGAAAGTGTCAATGTTCTTGCCGAAACTTTCGGCGGGCCGCTGGGCCATCAACCAGCACCTCACCGGAACCGAGGCGCCATCGAACACCGCAGACAGGCCTGGCCGAGAGTTGCGGGATATCGAAACTTTCCGACAGGTACGCCTGCCAGCCCTCGACGCCACCGCCGAAAGCGGCGCCCGAGCAGCGTCTCCGCTGTTCGGGCGCATCCGTGCCGTCCGGTCGTACGCACCGGACCGGCCCGGTGATCGACCCTCGCGTCCGGGCGAGCCGTTCCGCCCGACCGTCAGTTGACCTGCCGGCCGAGGGGGAGAAGTCCGGAGAGGATCAGCGCGCCGCCGACCGGCAGCAGGTCCAGGTTGACGGCGATCGACACGAAACCGAGCAGCACGAGCGGCGGGCCCCAGACTGGAAGAAGCCGTGGCCGGACAACCGCGGCCCGTACCAGCAGGGTGAGCAGACCGAACTGGAACAGCAGCGGCCCCGCCGCCATCGCCGGATCCGGCAGTGCCGCGGCATCGCCCAACCGGGGAAAGAGGTCACCGAGGATCACCCAGAGGAACGCGCCGGCGCCGACCAGACCGGCAGCCGTCGCCGCGTCCAGAAGCACCCGGAGCCCGGTGCTGCTGGAACCAGCGAGACCGGCGGACGCGAGCACCCGCCGCAGACCGACGATCAGGCCCGCGAACAGCACGAACGCCACCAGGAACAGGGCATGGCCCAGGTCCCACGCCCAACCCGGGCCGTGGTCGCCGTCGAGGCCGTCGATGATCCGCAGGATGCCGTAGAGCATCAGGAGCAAGGGGGCGCCGACGGCCGCCGCCCGTACCAGACGGAGCGGCTGGCGGGAGACCCGTAGCTCGGTGTCGGTCATCGCCCCAGCCTGGCAGGACGGCGGGTGACGCTCCATCAGGAAATCCCCGTACCGGCCCCGGAGAAGCCCACCCTGAGGTCCCCTCACAAGCGGGAGATACGACTGCGGCCGTCCCGCCCGGATCGGCGCTCCACCGGACGACGCTGCTGCGGCAACCGTGTCATCCTGCTCGCATGTCGATCAAAGACGAAGACGTGGCGATCACGGCAGCACAGGCGGGAGCCGCTGTCGTGCGGACCATGTACGGGGCCTCGCTGACACGCTTCGACAAATCCGGGGGAGACTTCGCCACTGCCGCGGACATCGAAGCGGAGAAGGTCATCCTCGACGTTCTCAGTTCCACCCGCCCGCAGGACGCCGTCACCGGTGAGGAGAGCGGACGCACCGGCACCGACGCCGCCGAGCGGAGGTGGCTGGTCGACCCCCTGTGCGGCACGCTGAACTACGCCGCACGCACCATGCTGGTCGGAGTGAACGTCGCGCTGCGGACGGGCTCGACCATCACCGCGGCGGCCACCGCCGATCCGTTCGCCGACGAGACGTTCTGGACTGACGGCACTCGGGCGTACGTGCGCCGCGACGGCGTGGACGAGCAGCTCAAACCGTCGGCCGAGTCGGCCTTGGTGGACATCAACCTCGATCCACCGTTCCTGAACGCTCCAGAGTTCCGGGCTGCGCGGCTGCTCGCCGACCCGGGGTTCGTCGAGCGGTTCCGCCCACGCGTCGTGTCCACCAGCCTGGCGGCGACCTGGGTGGCGGCCGGCCGCCGAGCCGCGTACGTGACCGACAGCGACATGCGGGACAGCGTGCACTTCGCCGCTGCAATCGCCCTGTGCCAGGCAGCGGGATGCGTGGTGACCGGTATTCAGGGACAACCGCTGTACACCGGCGTGGGCGGGCTCATCGCGGCGGCAGACCAGCAGACGCACGCCGCCCTGCTGGCGCTCGTCGAGCAGCAGTGGAAGGAGTCGCGCGGTGACCAGCCGGGCCGGTGAGGCGTACGCGACCGACCGAGCCGTGTCGGACATCGAGGCGCTGCTCGCCGGGGACCTGCCCACAGCCGGCGCGACGGTCAGCGAGGGAGACCCGGCCACCGGGGAGTGGACGGCCACCGCGGGCGAGGGCTTCCGAATCCGGCCGCTCTGGGAGAGCGACGCGCTGACCGGGGTGTACGGACCGGAGTGGAACGAGGCGGAGGAGGCCGCGGCGGAAAACCTCGCCCTCGTCGTACGCGAACTCGACAGCCGGTGGGGACCGCACCGGCGGGTTTCCATGCGGGTGCCGCTCTTTCGCAATCAGGCGGGTGAACCCATGCCGGCGGTGTTCCAGGCGTTGTGCAGTGTGGACTGTTACGGCGATCTGGCCGTATGGGGGCCAGTCGCGGTCAGCGGCCGATGGGTCGGGGTCTCCGTCAACCAGTGCGACGGAGACGCCCCGATGATCCTGACGGCGGTGGTCAGCGACCGGCCCATCATCGAGCTGGAGGACTGAAAGCTCGCCGGATGTGCCAGGCCCGCGGAGGAGGGCAGAGATATCTGAGGCCATCAGCTAGGGTGCGGGCCCACCACCCCTCACCGGAGAGCACATGAATCGCAAGAAGGCCACCTGGCCTCGGGTCGCGACAGTGGCAGCAGTGCTGGCGACGGCCACCCTGTTCAGCACCCCGCTGGCAGCTTCCGCCGCCGAGGCACTGCCCGACCTGTTCGTCTCCTTCGACAGCGAGCCCGTTGCTGAGGTCGACAACAACGGAGCCACCGTCGGCATGACCGTCTACAACTACGGTGAAGCCACCGCCACCGGGGTGACCGTCACCCTCGACCTGAGCAAGGTCTCCGACCGGGTCACCGCCACCGTCCCCGACTGGACCGACGTCTGCACGCTGGCCGGCACCAAGGTCACCTGCACGGTCGGAGTGCTGGAGGCCGGTCAGACCACCGCCCTGCACCCCCTCTCGCTGGCCAGCAAGACAGGTGCCACTCCCGGCGACGCGGGGTCGGTGACCGTGACCATCGACGGCGTCGAAGACGACATGTCCCCGGGCAACGACACCGGGTCGTTCCCCGTCACGGTGGTCGCGTCCGGCCCGGATCTGGTCGCCGCCGCGCAGGATCTGAACGCCAAGGGCAACCCGGTCGGCCCCGGCGACACCGTTCCGCTGTACGCGGGCGTCGGGAACGAGGGCGACACCGCCGCGACGGACTTCACCGTGCGGATCAGTCTTCCCACCGGTGCCACGTTCGTCGAGCGGTACAGCGACTGCACCTACACCAACTACTACCCGAAGAACACCGGCCTGCCGTACGTGTACGGCCCGAGCGAGGTCAGCTGCGTCGTCCCGCTGGCCCTCGAACCCGGCGAAGGCCTGCTGCTCTTCGACGACGAGACCGGCTCGTCGCTGTTCAACCTCACGTTCGGCCGCAACCTGAGCGGTCCGGACAGTATCTACGGCTCGGTCAACGTCGCACTGGCCGGCGCGGAACGCGCGGCGAAGAACAGCACCCGCGCCAAGGGCACGGGACCATCGTTCGCCAATGCCGTTCGTAAGCTGGAGGCGAAGGGCGACCTCGCCAAGCAGCGCTCCGCGCAACGCGAACTCGACGAATCCGACAACTACGCCGGCTTCGCGATCTGGACCAAGAAGAACACCCTCGACGTCGCCGTGACGGCGCCGGCTGTCAAGGGCGCCGTCGGGCAGACCGTCAACCTCGCCTACGAGGTCGTCAACAACGGTCCCTCCGACGGTGGCGGCCCGTCAGTGCTCATCACCGCGCCGACCGGCACGGTGCTGCTGCCCGCCAAGTGGTGCTACACCGATGGCACCGAGCACCAGACGCTGCCGGAGTCGGCGAAGCTCCGCTGCAACTTCGAGAGCCAGTTCCCGACCACGGCGTCCGGCTACGGCCGGATCAAGGCGACGGTGCAGCTGAAGATCAAGTCTGCTCCGGGCACCGACGGCACCATCGTCGCCCGCAGCGTCACCTCGGCGGCCGAGTCGAAGCCGGAGAACAACACCGCCCGGATCGTCATCACCAACGGCGCCAACGGTGGCGGGGCTGACAACGGTGACGACGGTGGCTCCGGCGGCGGCCTGCCCGTCACCGGCGCTCCGGCCGCGGCCCTCGCCGGCACCGGTGCGGCGGTGCTCGCGCTCGGTGCCGTGCTGCTCGTGCTGTTCCGCCGTCGCCGGGTCGTGCTTCAGACTCCGCGCGACTGACCAGCACCACTCACGCGACAGGGGCGGGCCGAACCGGGCCCGCCCCTGTCGCGTTCGCCGGTACGGAGCGGCTCGGTGACTGAACGACCTCGTGGTTCCGGACCGGCCGCCTCAGCCGGCGCTGATGGCGTTCAGCTCGGCCAGCGCGTCCTCGGGAAGGGTCAGCGCGGTGGCGGAGACGTTCTGGCGCAGGTGCGCGACGGATGAGGTGCCGGGGATGAGCAGGATGTTCGGGGAGCGCTGGAGCAGCCACGCCAGCGCGACGGCCATCGGCGTGTTGCCGAGACGCTTGGCGACACCGTTCAGCACGTCGGACTGGAGCGGGGAGAAGCCGCCGAGCGGGAAGTAGGGCACGTAGGCGATGCCCTGCGCCGCGAGGGCGTCGATCAGGTCATCGTCCTCCCGGTTCGCGATGTTGTAGAAGTTCTGCACACACACGATCGGGGCGATGGACTGCGCCTCGGCGATCTGCTCGGCGTTCACCGTGCTGAGACCCAGGTGCTTGATCAACCCCTCCTGCTGAAGCTGCGCGAGCGCGGCGAACGGCTCGGAGATCGAGCCGGGGGTGGGCCGGTCGAAGCCGCCGACGCGCAGGTTGACCACATCGAGTACGTCGAGCCCGAGGTGATCCAGGTTGTCGTGCACCGCCTGGCGTAGCTGCTCGGGAGCCAACGCCTTCAGCCAGTTCCCCTCGGCGTCCCGCACCGATCCGACCTTCGTCACGACGTGCAGGTCGCTCCGGTACGGGTGCAGGGCCTCCTTGATGATCTCGTTGGTGACGTACGGGCCGTAGAAGTCGGCCGTGTCGATGTGGTTGATCCCCAGGTCGACGGCCTGGCGCAGCACGGCCACCGCGCCGTCGCGGTCGGCCGGCGGACCGAAGGCGTGCGGGCCGGCCAACTGCATCGCGCCGTACCCCATCCGGCCGACCACCAAATCCCCCATCGGGAACGTTTCGCCGTGAACTGTGCCTGACGTCATGACAGCTTCCTCTCACTGTTTCCGCGGGCTGGCTCCGGCTTGCTGACGTGGAGCCGATCCCGGTGGAGGGCTTCCCGCTGCCGCCGGAAGGCAGCCGACGGGCGCCTGCTCCACCCTGCGCCCAGCGGAGTGAAAGAGGATGAGCCCCGCCGTTCCTGGGAGTGGCAGGGACAGGCAGTCCGCCTCCCACGCGGTTAACCTGGGGACGGTGCGCGACAACAATCTGCTCGGCGGCTACCTGCGGGCCCGCCGCGAGCTCGTCCAGCCCGACAGCGTCGGCCTGCCGGCCGACGGGTTGCGACGCGTCGCCGGGCTACGGCGGGAAGAGGTCGCCATGCTCGCCGGGATCAGCGCCGACTACTACCTGCGACTTGAGCAGGGCCGCGACCGCAACCCCTCGATCCAGGTCCTCGAGGCGCTCGCCCGCGTCCTGCGCCTCGACGACGCCGCCACCGACTACCTGCTGAGCCTGGCCACGCCACGGCCCCGGCACCGGCGACGCCGTCCCCGGCGCGAGACCGTACCGGCCAGCATCCGTCAACTGCTCGACGTCGTGGGCATACCTGCGTTCGTCGAGGACCGCTACTTCGACGTGCTCGCCGCCAACAACCTCGCCCGCGCGCTGTCGCCCAACCTGGAGCCCGGCCAGAACCGGCTCACGGCCGTGTTCCTCGACCCAGCCGAGCGCGCGATGTTCCCCGACTGGGACCAGGCCACCGCCAACCTGGTCGGCAGCTTCCGCAGAGCCGTGGGCACCGATACCGACGACCCACGATTCATCCAGCTCGTCGGCGAACTGTCCCTGTCCAGCCCACGGTTCCGGCAACTCTGGGCCCGGCACGACGTCCGCACCTGCGAAGGCATGCCCACCCGCCTTCAGCACCCCCAGGTCGGCGAGCTCATCCTCAACCGGGAGAAGCTCAGCATCGACGGCGCCAAAGGCCAACTGCTGGTCCTCTACCACGCTCAACCGGGCACGAGCAGCGCGGAGAAGCTGGCTCTCCTCGCCTCCCTGAGCATCCCCACCACTGCGGTCACGCACGCCTCGGCACCCGACGTCGCCGCAGCCTGAGAGCCCCAAGCGCGCCGAGACCGCGACGCCGGCCGCCTGACCGCCCGCACCCGCATCTTGTGGCGTGACACGCCGACCAATATCGTCACGATGTATCGGGGCGATACATCGAGACGGCATCTGCGGTCGCTCCGGCCAACGCGGGAGGTGCGATGAGGTCGATCGACTACGACACGGAGCAGCACCAGGACTACGCGCGCGGCCGCGCGCTCACCCGGCAGCAACTGGAGGTATGGATCGACGCCTTCGCGGCGGTACTGCCCGAGCGGCGCCCGCTGGTGGGGCTGGACGTCGGCTCAGGGACCGGCAGGTACACCCCCGCGCTGGCAGAAGCGTTCGGGCCGGTCACCGGCGTCGAGCCGTCGGTCCGCATGCGCGAGGTTGCGCAGACGCAGTCCCAGCATCCCGATGTGCGCTATCTGGCCGGCACCGCCGAGGACTTGCCCGTGCCGTCCGACAGCGCCGACTACGCGCTCATGTTCCTGTCCTGGCACCACGTCCAGGACAAGCCCCGGGCCGCCCGGGAGTTGGCCAGGGTGCTCAGGCCCGGCGGTCGGCTGCTCCTGCGCGCGAACTTCAGCGACCACCACCCGCGGCCGTGGTGGCTGGAGCACTTCCCCAACGGCTACGAGGCGGACGCTGCACTGTTCCAGCCGCTGCACGAGGCCATCGAGACGTTCACGTCGGTCGGCTGGCGCGTCGCCAGCTTCGGCACGGTCACCGAGCCGTCCTCGGGCACCTACGCGGACATGCTCGAACGGCTGCGCCTGCGTACCCTCTCGTTCTTCGCGCAGCTCGGCCCCGAGGAGCTGGAGGTCGGATTCCGCCGCCTGGAGAAGGTTGTTGCCGCACACCCCGACGCGCCGGCGCCGGTGTTCGCTGAGCCGCTGCTCACGCTCGAAATGCCCTGATGCCTAAGGGCGGCCTACCAGCGGGACCGCCTCGGCACGACGGCTGTCCAACAATAGGGAAGGGGACCTCTCGCCGACTAGACGCGTCTGCAGACCACCTGCCGCATCGATAGTCAGGACTGCAACGATCAGGACTACGAAGATCCCGTACGGCCGTACCGCTCGGTGCGCTGGGCTCGGTAGTCGGCCAGCAGCTCCGCAGCTTCGTCAAGGCGAGGGCAGCCCTCATCGGTACAGCTCAGACACGTGCGCCGCTCGTGAAAGCTGATGCAGTACGAGGCCTGCTCGACGTAGAACGGCACCCGGCTGAGAACCTTCTCGACGCTCACCACTACCACCTCTCGGGCTTCGGGTAGCAGCGAGAGGCGGCGTCCCGGCGCGAAGGGATCTCCCTGACGGCTGCCGGGCCGAGGGCTCCGGAACGGTTCGGGTACGCCGTCGCGGGGCCGGTTCGGTCGAGGGTCGGCACAGGGCGGCGGACCGGCCGGAACGAGAGCTTCATTGGACGCCTCCAACGGACAGCGGTCACCTGCCAACCAAAGGTAACCCAACCCGTACACCCCGTCTAGCTTGTTTTACCCGGGCAGCCCGTCCTGGCCGTACCCGACGACCAGGCCATTCTGGGCGTCCATATCGTGTCGATCATGGTTGACGAGATGAGCCCGGTTCCGTTCTACGTCCAGCTCGCCGATCTCCTCGCCAAGCAGATCGAGAGCGGGAAGCTCAAGCCGCGCCAGCCGCTCCCCTCCGAAACCCAACTGCAGCAGGAGTACGGCGTGGCTCGGGGCACCGTCCGGTCGGCCGTCCGGCTACTGCGAGAGCGTGGGATGGTCGTCACCTTCACCGGCCGCGGTACGTACGTCGCCGAGCGCGAGCGGTAGCCCCACCCCCTCCGGTAGGCGCTGAGCAGGGCTCCAACGAGGTTGCCGCGCCAATCCGACCGGCCTTGGACGACAGTTTCGCGTTCGGCGGTGTCTCTGGCTCTGAGTAGCTCGCCGAAATTGCAGCGATTTGGCCCTGGGCAACGGCCGCTGGAGCCGGTGGACTTCGTCCTCGTTGTCGCACCTCTTTGCATCAGAGCGGCGGTGGCCGCACGCGTAGGTGCGGTCAACGCCGTTGCGTGACTCGTGGCGGCCAGCGGTAGCGGGTTGCTCGTCGCGGTGGTCACAGAAATTCACTGCGGTAGGTCGAGGCCAGCTCTGCCGCACGGCGGCGGCGTTCAGCGAGGTCGTCCGGCGTCAACTGCGGCGGCGGCGCGTCCTTGCCCTCGACGACGTCGCCGATGCGCGTGAAGTACTCGTCCTGCCCGGCGGGGGTGCACATGCACAGCATCCGGGCCGGTGCGCCCGAGGCGTTGCGGAAGTTGTGCGGTGCGTTGGCCGGGATGTTGATCGTGGAGCCGGCCCGCACGACGTGCTTCTCGCCGCGGAAGGTGAACTCGATCTCGCCCTCGAGGATCGTGAACATCTCCTCGAAGTCGTGCCGGTGCGGCGGCGGGCCGCCACCGTCGGGGACGCGCATATCGATCAGGCAGTACGCGCCGTTCGTCTGCTCGCCCGTGATCAACATGCCGTAGGTGTTGCCCACCAGAGAGATGTACGTCGTGGCGGGGTCGTCGGGGTTCGCGACGGTCAGCGAGCGAGTGGGGTCGTCGTCGGGAATCATCGTGATCGTCTCCTGGGGTGTGCGGTCGGTTGGTTCGATCGGCCGGGCGACGGCGCGTCCCCCCGGGAGGCAAGTCGACGGGGCCGCTCGTTCGATCCTCGTGGAGAGGCACCGCCGTCTCGCGTGCTTTCCTGTGGCTGGCCGGGACTGCTACAGCTGCGGCTCCTGCGCCTCGGCCACCTGCACGCACCGGTGCAGGGCAGCCGCCATGTAACGGCGCCACAGGGGGGCGAAGGGACCGGCGAGGACAGGGCGCCGGCCTGGGAGCGGCTTGAACTCGTAGGTCCAGCGGATGAGGGTGCCGTCCCCGTCGGGGTTGAAGTTGAACTCACCCCGCACCCCGGACGCCAGGCGGGAGAGGACGTTCGTGAACCCGGTCAGCTGGTACGCGAAGACCGAACCCTCCGTGTACTCGGTCAACTGTTCGTTGGCCTGTGACCCGTCCTCGAAGTGCGGGTTACGGGTGGCGCCGATGTGATCCCAGGCCTCCGTCTGGTTGGCCACGCCCTTGACGCCGGGGAACGGCCCGACCCTGTGGAAAACGCTTGGCAGGTCGATCGGCGCGATCGCTCGGAACGCGGTGGCGGGCGCCACCGAGGTGCGTTGCTGGACCGTGACCGAAACCGTGCGGTCGGTCGGGCTGATGAGCAGCGGTATGGCCGGAGTGCCTGACGGGCTCGTGCGGCTGTCGGTCATCGGGGCCAACGGCCGTGGTGATCTCGGGATCAGAGACAGAGACATGATTGTTCCTCCGGTAAGCGTGTCAGGCCGTGGGCGCGAGGATGACGGTCTTGCCCGGCAGCTCGCCCGCGCCGGCGCGGGCGTGGAGTGCGGGCAGGTCGGCCAGCGCCACCCGCTGGGCAACCTCGACGCGCAACTCTCCGGTGCTGACGCGGGCGGCCAGGTCGGCGAGTTGGTCGGCGTCGCTGCGGACGAACAGGTCGATGCCGCGCACATTGCGCGCCTCGTCCGAGGGAGCGGGCATCCAGACGGTGGTGTTGACGAGGGTGCCGCCGTCCCGGATCAGCGTGACCAGCGCGGCGAGCTGTTCCGGGGAGACGGGCGCGAGGTTGAGTACGAGGTCGACCGGCTCGGTCACCGACGCGGTCACGTCGGTGGTGGTGTGGTCGATCACCTCGTCGGCGCCTGCGGCTTTGACACGGTCGGCGCTGCGTGGGCTGGCCGTGGCGATCACCTCGGCACCGGCCTCCCTCCCCAGCTGCACGGCGTATCCGCCGACCGCTCCGCCGGCACCGTTGATCAGCACGCGCTGACCGGCGGTCAGGTTGCCGTGGTCGAACAGCGCCTGCCACGCGGTCAAGCCCACCAGCGGGAGCGCCGCCGCGTCGGCCAACGGGATGTTCCTGGGCGCCCCCGTCAAGATCTCCGCCGGCGCGATCACGTACTCCGCGGCCGCTCCGGTCCCCGTCATCGGCAGGAAGCCGATCACCTGGTCGCCGACCGCGACGTCGTCCACGTCGTCACCGAGTGCGTCGACCGTGCCGGCGACATCGAGACCGGGAGTGTGTGGCAGCTCCACCGGGATCGGGCCCTGCATGAAGCCCGCGCGGATGTTGCCGTCGACGCCGTTGAACGACGTCCCGGCGACGCGGATCCGGACCTGACCGGCGCCGGGGGTGGGCTGCTCGACGTCCTCGTAGCGCAGCACCTCGGGACCGCCGAACTCGTGAAAACGCACTGCCTTCATTACTGAACCTGCTTCCGTGAGCGCCATCAATGTGCTCCGAACCCTGAAGCAGTCCCGACGCAGAGGTGACCCCCTACGGCACTGCTTCGAGTTACGAAGGCGTCCAGTCCGGCGTCACCAGGGCCGCCCGGAGGCAGCCGCTGGATCCGCGGTCGCTGGAGACGTCACTCAATCTGGCAGGATCCGGCGCGGTTAGCCTGGGCCGGGCTGGCCCACCTTGATGATGGTCGGTTCGCCGGCGTCGCCGACGATCTCAGCGAGACGCGCCGCATCGGCCGAACCCGGTGCCGCGGTGAGCATCAGAGCCGCCAGATCGTCGCCCGGGATGGCGAGAAGGCTGCCGACGAGCGTGACGGCGCCACCGTCCGGATGAATGAACGCGGCACTGCTCTCGTAGGCCGCCACCGGTCGCGGCGTGCGCCACAAGGTGTCGAACAGTTGGCTTCGGCTCCGCATCTCGTCCACCAGCGCGGCGAGCGACGCGTCGGCGGGATAGCGCAACAGCGCGCCCTTCAGGCGGGCAACGAGGACCGCCTCATGATCGGTCGCGTCAGCCGCAGATTGCTTGAAACCACTGAACGGATCGCAGAACGTACGCCAGGCGATGTTCCACTCCCAAGGGTCCCCGGTGAGATCCCAGTGCCCCAGGGCCATGAACGCACTGTTCACGGCGACCAGATTCATCGCCGCATCGGAGACGAACATCGGAGTGTCCGTGAACCGCTCCAGCAGCCGCATCGCACCCGGACCGATGTCGGTCGGCACCTGCCCGTCCGCAGCGGCGTACCCGGCCAGCGCGCAGAGCCGCTCGTACTCCGCCCGCCCGATCCGTAACGCCCGGGCGATGGCGTTCACCACCCCGACCGACGGATGGCTCCGCCCCTGCTCCAACCGGCGTACGTAGTCCGCAGACATCCCGGCGAGTTCGCCGAGTTCCTCCCGCCGCAACCCTTGCACCCGCCGACGGCCGACCGGTAGCCCGACAGTCGCAGGGGTCGTCTTCTCCCGCAACTGGCGCACCGCGGCGCCGAACTCGTGACGTTCCACGACGCAAGTGTGCCTGGACAGCCCAGACAGAGCAGGTAGCGGGCCTTGGCGTTGAGTGCCACGACCAGCGGACCGGTATTGCCGGTGGCTACTGGAGTCGGTTCACTCCCATCGGCAGGGCAGCGCGCCGTTGTCCGTCTCGGAGGACAGTCCCCTCACAGGTAGAGGCTGTCTTGGCATGCGGACCAATGGATTCTTTCAATTCGCAGAAGCAAACAGGGCCATGACCCGCGTTTCCGCTGGTCATGGCCCTTGATCGCGAAGTGCGCCCGAAGGGACTCGAACCCCGAACCTTCTGATCAATAGAGCCGGCCGGAGGTCGCCAGCAGGCCGGGGCCGGGCCGGCGTGGCCCGCTTGCCGGCGCCGAGGCTCCAGGGGGTGCTGGAGCCTCGGCGCCCTTCGCCTTGCTCGACATAGCGGGGGGACTCTACAGCCCGCGGGTGTTCGGCCGCCGGAGCGATCTCGGCCGATCAGGCCTGCAGGTGTACGCGGCGGCGCCGTGCGACGAGCACCAGCGCGATGCCGACTGCGACGGCGACCGCAGCCGCGCCGACGAGCAGCATGGTCTTGTCACCGGTGACCGGCAGGCCCGGACCGGCGGTGTTGTCGCCGGTGACCGATAGGCCCGGACCGGCGCTCGCCGACGGCGACGGTGACGGCGACTGCGACTGCGACGGCGAGACGCTCGGCGAGCTCACGGCGACCTTCTTCGCCGGCACGAAGATGCGCGGCTCGTCGCTGTCGTCGGCGCGCACCTGCGCCAGAGTGTGGTCGTCCTCGCCGTTCTCGCCGGTCAGGACCTTCCAGCCCGCAGGGGCGTTGAACGTCAGCAGGACGTTGCCGGCGGGGAGGCGGGCGAAACGGAACAAGCCCTTGGCGTCCGTGATGGCCTCGGCGTACTTCGTCTTGCCGTCGGCACTGGTGGCGACGACCTTGACACCCGGGACGCCAGGCGTTTCGGGCGTCCACTCGGCGCCAGAGGACTCACCCTGGAAGACGTAGCCGCCGAGATCGTCGAAGGCGCCCGCCACCAGCAGCCGCACGCTGGTGGTGTTGTCGGCGTCGTTGGCCTCGCCGTTGTCGGCAGCGAGTGAGAAGGCAACGAATCCGTACCCGGACTGCCACGCCAGGTGGTTGGTCTTGCCGGTGATCTGAACGGTCTTGGTGGCACCGGCGGCGAGGTCGAAGCCGGTCGACAGCTTACCGTAGGCGACACCGTCGACGCCCTCGCTGTCGCCGCCGGTGTAGTGCACGCGCTTGGCGTCGACGGAGCTCTTGTTCTTCACCGTGACCGTGATGGTGAAGGTCTCGCCCTCGGCGTAGTTGGCCTTGTCGGCGGCGGAGGTCACCGCGATATCCGGCTTGGGGTCGGCGGCCAGGGCGGCCGTTGCCGGGAGGACGGCCACGAGCACGCCCACGAGGGCGGCGGCGGCAAGTTTGCGCATGGAGGTCTCCGTAATGGGGGACGGGAATCAGCGCGATGCTAGCGGCTGGGCGAGTCACCCCGCTGTCCCAAGATCGAGAACGTGATCGGAAAGGTATTCGCGCAGTTAGCTCGGCTCGGCACAACGCGTTCTCAACTCGTACAGCCAAGGAGGGCGTTCCGGTGGTAGCGGCGAAGCGGAGCACTGGGCGACGCTCACCACGCGGCCGGATCCGCGCAACTGCACTCGGCTCGTGCAGGACCAATGCGCCACCGCCGAGCTACCGGCCATCCGGCTGCACGACCTCCGGCACGGCTGTGTCTCGGTCCTGCTGGCCTTGGGCGTGCCGCCCCGGACCGTCATGAACATCCTGGGACACAGCACGTTGGAGATGACCATGACCGTCTACGGACATGCGAGCCGGGACGACAAGCGAGGGGCGCTGGGTCAGCTCGGCGGCTTGCTGATGAGGGGAACCCGGAAAAACGCACAGGGCCGGTCGCATGCGACCGGCCCTGTGCGTTTTCCTTGTTCAAGTATGTGCGCCCGAAGGGACTCGAA
Source organism: Micromonospora sp. BL4 (assembly GCF_003667505.1). Taxonomy (GTDB): domain Bacteria; phylum Actinomycetota; class Actinomycetes; order Mycobacteriales; family Micromonosporaceae; genus Micromonospora. Next base: position 743 of record NZ_RCVJ01000194.1, on the reverse strand, counting down.
CCCCTAACCTTCTGATCCGTAGTCAGATGCTCTATCCATTGAGCTACGGGCGCTGGTGCTCAGCCAGTGTACACACCCGGCTTTCGCGCGGAGACTCCGGGATTCGAACCCGGGAGGGGCTTTAAGACCCCAACCGCATTAGCAGTGCGGCGCCATAGACCAGACTAGGCGAAGTCTCCCTGGTGGCCCGTAGACCACCGCGCCCGAGGATACAGGTCGCCACCCACCGGGAGCAAAGCGACTTCCGAGGTACGCCCACCGGGGCCGCCGGCCCCGTGTTTCCGCGCTGTGCGTCAGCGTGATCGGGACTACGCTCCATCGATATGCAGGAGCAGCCGCCCGCCGAGCCGACCCGCCGAGAGCCTGCTGACCGCGCGCGCCGGCGCCCTCCACGGCCAACTTTCACTCCGCCGACGGCCGCCGAGCAGTCCGTGGAGAAGGCGGCACCGGAGTCCGACCCGCCAGCGGCACCGGCCACCACCGGCACCCAGCGCCCCCGACGGGCCAAGCCTGCCCCCGCGGTCCTCTTCCAACCACCGGAGCCGGACCGCCCCCTACCCCGCCAGGCCGTCCCCGTCACCGACAGGAATGCGACCGGCAGGAATGAGGAGGCAGCCGCGCCGGCCGACCCGGACATCGCGGCGGCTCCGGCAGCCGAGCGAGCACCCGAGGAAAGCCCACAGCAGCCGGGTGGTGCGCCGCCTGACACGCCGAAGGCCCGGACCAGCCGCGCCACCTCAGCC
>NZ_RCVJ01000219.1 GCF_003667505.1 Micromonospora sp. BL4 | reverse complement strand
GTCGGGGGCGGTACGGGTGGGACGGTCTCTGCGCGGGGTGCCCGGCAGGTGACGCAGTGTCGTGGCGGACGCGACGAACCCGGGCCCGGCGTGGAGGCGGCGGGCCCGGGTCGGGGTGACCGGGTGGTGCGCGATCAGTCCTGGTCGCCCTCGTAGGTGTGGAAGTCGTCGACGAGCCGGCGACGTAGCGGGGGCACCCGGCTGGTCACCCCGAAGTAGCCGCGCGCGCCGAGCAGCGCGAGCCGACCCACCACCGGCCGGTACATCCGATCGTCGCCGTTGGTGCCGCTGCGGTTCAGTGACTCGCTGACCCGCGCGAAGCCGTACGGCACCATCGCCGCCTCGTAGTCGGCCACCGCCTGGAGCAGCGTCTTGTCACCGGCGACGGCGCGGGTGAGCTGCTGGCAGAGGAGCCGTGCGTCGCGCAGCGCGGTGTTCGCGCCCACTCCGCGACCCGGTGTCATGGTGTGGATGGCGTCGCCGAGCAGGGTGACCGTGCTGCTCTTCCAGGGCGGTACCGGCTCGGACGTGGTGACCTTGATCGGCAGGGCGCTGTCCGGGTCGCCGCTGGTCAACAGCTCCCGAAGGTGCGGATGCCAGTTCGGGGTGAGGTCCAGAGCGACCCGTATCAGGTCCTCGCCGCGGCGCTGCAGCACGTCGGCCGGGAACCGGCGGGCGGCGCTCCAGATGATCAGATTGATGTTGTCGGTGGTGGTGTCGTGGGCCAGGCCGGGCCAGTTTCGCAGCACCGCGGCGTCCGCGTCGCTGACGCCGGGTTTGATCGCGCGCTCGGCGTCCCACTTGAACTCCATCACGTGCAGCACGCCCATCGTCCCGCCGGCGCCGAAGATCAGCGAGATGCCCTGGCGTACCCGCTCCGGCACGAGGTCGCGGGTCCGCGCGGTCAGCGGAATCCGCGTGGCGATGTTGATGGTGCCGGCGTCCCGGGTGACCGCGTGCGGCAGGTACTGGCGGCGCACCGCCGAGTGCGTGCCGTCCGCCGCCACCAGCAGGTCGCCGGTGGCGCTGCTGCCGTCGGCGAAGTACGCGGTGACCGTCCCGTCGTCGCGCTGCTCGTACTCGATGAAGGTCTTGTCGAAGTGCACCAGGTCGGTCAGGCCGGTCAACAGCACCTGGCGCAGCACCATCCGGGCCACCGAGTGCTCGGTGTGCACCGGGTCGGCGTCCGGTCGCAGCTCGAACGAGGCGGTCTGGCGCAGCCGCTGGGTGACCACGTTGAAGTAGCGCGGCGGTCGGGCGCAGGTGGCCAGGAAGGTGGCGAACAGCTCCGGTGGCAGGCACTCCCGCAGTGCCCGGCTGCCGGTCGGGCCGATGCCCACCCGGTAGCCGAGCAACCCCTCGGCGCGGTGGCGGTGTCGTTCGTAGACGGCGACGCTGATCCCGGCGCGGCGCAAACCGTGCGCCAGGCACAGCCCGCCGGTGCCGGCGCCGATGATCAGGACGTGTGGTGGCGGGGCGGTCACGTCGGGCCGTCCGCTCAGCCGGCCGGGTGCGCCGCAGGGGCCGCGGCGGCGTCCCAGCGGTAGAAGCATCCGGCGATGGCGTCCCGGGGCGAGCGCCAGGTCGGCAGGTACGGCGAGGTGTGCGCGGAGAGTCGCTCGTTGACCTGCTGGAAGAGCGGGTGGTTGCGGGCGGCCGCGAGGGCGTCCGGGTCGACGTCCGAGGTCTCCAGCATGTGCACGAACACGTCGTGCAGGCAGTACAGGGACCGGTGCGTGACGCCGGTCAGACCGGGCAGTTCGGTGGCGTCGGACTCGGCGAAGATCTGCGCGACCCGCCCCTCCGCGCCCGGGATGATCCGGCTGACGATCAGTAGACGACTCATGGGACCCCTTTCGCCGGTGGCGTTCCCGACCCGCGGTCGGCGGCCACGTGCTTCTGGTGCCCACCGTGCCGCAGGGCCTGTCACGTCACCGTCACGTGCGTCGGCCGGCCGGTGACGGACGGATGGCGCTCTCCCGGCTGGCCTCGCGGATCGGGGCGAGCGTGTCGTCGAGCAGGGCGCTCATGGCGGGGCTGGGCTCCAGGCGCAGCTCCCGGCGCAGCAGGTCGCGGTAGACGTAGAAGGCGTGCACGGCCTCGAAGGCGTTGCCCTCGGCGAGGTGGATGCGCACCACCAGCCGGTGTGGCGTCTCGCGCAGCGGTTCGGCGGCCATCGCCTCCAGCGCGGCCTCCAGCGCCTCACCGTGGCGTCCCGCGACGAGGTGCTGCCCGGCGACCTGTTCGAGCATGTGCAGGCGCAGTTGGCGCAGCCGTTCCCGGTCCAGCAGCACCCAGTCGTCGTACCAGCCGGGCAGCAGGTCGTGCCGGCCGGCGGCGAGCGCTCCGGCGGCGGTACGCGGGTCGTCGCCGTCGCGGACCCGGGCCGCGGTGCCGACCAGGTCGTCCACGTCCAGTCGTACCCCGGGTCCGAGCCGTACGGTGTCACCGGTCACGGACATCGGGCAGCACGGGTCCTGCCGCAGCCGCCACAGCGCGGTGCGCAGCGAGGACAGTGCCCGCTCCTCCGACGCGTCCGGCCAGAGCAGCCCGGCCAGCTGGCTGCGGGTGGCGCCGGGGCGCAGCCCGATCAGCGCGATGACCCGTTGCAGGCCGCGCGGGACCACGACCGGCGCCACGCCGCGCAGCAGGCGGAAACCGCCGAGCAGGTGCAACGAGACGACGGTCTCGGGAGAATCTCCGGCGGTCGGCACGGACGGATCAGCGGCCACGGCGGCACCCCCTGCGGAACGCTCGTCCCGACTGTCTGCTGTGTCCCGGATCGGCTGCCCGTGACGCCACTGTCGACCCCGCCGGCGGGGCACGACCACGGCTGTCGGGCGCGGCCCCCGCCGGCCTGGACTCACCGGGCTGGCCACGGTGAAGATTATCAATAGCGGTCACGGTGAGTCAACGCCACCGTGGACCTTCTATCCGTGACGGCCAACCATGAGATCGGTTCTGAACTGCCCAAACCTCCGCACGATCCGATCGCCGCAGGGCTGCTGGGCACATAGCTGATACACAGGTTGCGTCAACGCAGCGTCACCACCAAGCGTCGCTGGCCGACCCGGCGCGGTGACGCCGCCGTGACGAGGACTGCCGCATCGTGTCGACAGTCGTCCAGCGCGCCCGGGGTCCACCGGCCACCGGCCCGGACACTGTGGGGGGAGGCCCAGCCATGGACCGTTCGCTGATCGTCGCGAAGGTCGTCCCGACCGCCGAGGAGCAGGTCGCCGAGATCTTCGCCGAGTCGGACGCGACGGAGCTGCCGCGACTGGTCGGGGTCCGGCACCGCTCGCTCTACCGCCTGCACGACCTCTACGTGCACCTGCTGGAAACCGAGCAACCGGCGCAGGGCGCGGTGGAGGCCGCCCGCGGCCATCCCGAGTTCATCCGGGTCAGCGACCGGCTGCGGCCGTACGTCTCGCCGTACCTGCCGACGTGGCGCTCGCCGCGCGACGCGATGGCCACCTGCTTCTACCGGTTCGACGCCGCGGACTCCGGGCGGCGGTCGTGACCGCCACCGCGCCGCGCGAGGAGCAGCTCTGGTCCCGCTGCGCCGGCTGCGCGAGCCTGCTGTACCGCAAACGCCTGCGGCGCAACCTGGACGTCTGCCCGGAGTGCGGCGCGCACGCCCGGCTCGGCGCGCCGGATCGCCTGCGCCAACTCGTCGACCCGGGTTCGTTGCGCCCGCTGCCCGACCGGCTGCCCGAGGCGGACCCGATCGACTTCGTCGACGTCCTGCCGTACCCGCACCGGCTCACCGCCGCCCGGGCCAGCACCGGGCTGGCCGAGGCGGTCGTCTGCGGCACCGCCACCATCGGTGGGCATCCCGCCGTGCTGGCGGTGATGGACTTCCGTTTCCTCGGCGGCAGCCTGGGTTGCGCGGTGGGCGAACTGATCACGCGGGCCGCCGAACAGGCGCTGGACGACCGCGTCCCGCTCATCCTGGTCACCGCCTCGGGCGGCGCGCGGATGCAGGAGGGCGCGCTGTCGCTGATGCAGATGGCCACGGTCAGCCAGGCCATCGCCGCGCTGCGCGAGGCGGGCCTGCTCACCGTCAGCGTGCTCACCGACCCGACCTACGGCGGGGTGGCGGCGTCGTTCGCCACCAACACCGACCTGGTGCTCGCCGAGAGCGGCGCCCGGATGGGCTTCGCCGGCCCCCGGGTGATCCGCCAGGTCACCGGCCGGGCGTTGCCGGAGGGATTCCAGACCGCCGACTTCCTGCTCCGGCACGGCCAGGTGGACATGGTGGTGCAGCGCCGATCGCTGCGTGGACGGCTGACGGCGCTGCTCGCCGCCACCCGCGCCGGACGGTCGGGCCGCCCGCCCGTACCCCGGCAGGAGCCGGCGCCGCGTCGCGAGCGCCTGGCCGCCGACGCCCCGGCGCTGGCGGCGACGCCGCCGGCCCGCGCCGACCGGGACCCGCTCGTCCAGAGCCCGGCGCCGCCGCCGGCCGGCGCCGCTCGGGACCCGCTCGTCCAGAGCCCGGCGCACCCGACGGCGGGCGCCGACCGGGACCCGCTCGTCAAGAGCCCGGCGCCCCCGACGGCCGGCGACCGTCCGGGCCCGGCGACACGCGACGCGTGGGACACGGTGCGGACGGCCCGCCATCCCGGTCGACCGACCACTCTGGACTACCTCGACTCCGTCTTCGACGGCTTCGTGGAGCTGCACGGCGACCGGCTCGGCGGTGACTGCCCGGCCGTCGTCGGCGGCGTGGCCCGGCTGGACGGCCGGCACGTGATGGTGATCGGCCACCAGAAGGGGCACACGACCGCCGAGCTGGTCGCCCGCAACTTCGGTATGGCCAGCCCCGCCGGGCATCGCAAGGCGCTGCGGCTGATGCGCCTCGCCGCCCGGCTCGGCCTGCCGGTGGTCACCCTCGTCGACACCCCCGGCGCCGACCCCGGGGTGAGCGCCGAGGAGCAGGGCCAGGCGGCGGCCATCGCGGAGAACATCCTCACCCTCACCGTGCTGCCCACGCCGGTGCTGTCGGTGATCACCGGCGAGGGTGGCAGCGGCGGCGCTTTGGCGCTGGCGGTCGCCGACCGGGTGCTGATGCTGGAGCACGCCGTCTACTCGGTGATCAGTCCGGAGGGCTGCGCCGCGATCCTCTGGCCGGACCGGTCCGCGGCGCCACAGGCGGCCCGGGCGCTGCGGTTGACCGCACCTGACCTGTGCCGGCTCGGGGTGGTCGACGAGATCGTGCCGGAGCCGGCGACGGCCGCGCACGACGATCCGGCGGAGACCGCCCGGCGGCTGCGCGCGGCGTTGCTGGCCAATCTGCTGCCGTTGCTGGACGTGCCGCCCGCGATGCTGGTCCGCCTCCGCCGGCAACGGTTCCGTCGTTTCGGCGCCGCGCGCGCCGGTGCCCGGGCGGGTGCCCGGTGACCGCCGAGCCCGCCGGCGACCGGACGCTGTCGACGGCCGACGCGCCCGGCGACCGGGCCGCCTCGGCCGCCGAGCCGACCGGCGTCGACCGTCGGCCCACCGGGTACGACGGGGCCCGCCTGGACCCGGGCCAGTCCAACGGCCATGGTGGCGTCCGCCTCGACGGGGACCGCCCGGCGGACGCGGGCCGGCCCGACGACGCCGGCGCGGGCGGCGAGGAGGTGCTGGCCGGGCTGCGCCGGCAGGCGCGGCAGCTGATCGCCGAGCTGACCGGCCCGGTGCGCCGGATCCGGCTGCGCAGCGGGCCGACGGTGCTGGAGGTGGAGTGGCACCCCGGCGAGGCGGCGCGACCGGACGTACCGCCGCCGCAGGACGAGGCCGTGGCCGCACCGCCGGCCGCGCCCCCGGCGCCCGGCCCGCCGGCGGCGCTGATCCGGCCGCCGGTGCCCGGGCACGCCGCGGTGCGGGCGCCGATCGTCGGCACCTTCTACCGGGCCCCGGAACCCGGTGCGGCGCCGTTCGTCGCGGTCGGCGACCTGGTCCGTCCGGGTCAGCCGGTCGCCATCGTCGAGGCGATGAAGCTGATGAACGAGGTGGCCGCCGACCGCGCTGGCCGGGTGGTCGCGATCCTGGTCGAGGACGGCCAGCCGGTGGAGTACGACCAGCCGCTGGTCGAGCTGGATCCGGCCTGACGGCGCGGGGTGGGTGAGCGATGTTCGAGACCGTGCTGATCGCCAACCGGGGTGAGATCGCGCTGCGGGTGCTCCGGGCCTGCCGGGAACTCGGCGTCCGTACGGCGGTGGTCTACTCCGCCGCCGACGCCGACTCCGCGGCGGTCCGCCTCGCCGACCAGGCGGTCCGGATCGGGCCGGCGTCGAGCCGGCGCAGTTACCTCAACGCCGCCGCCATCGTAGAGGCGGCCCGGCAGGTGGGCGCGCAGGCCGTGCACCCCGGCTACGGCTTCCTCTCCGAGGACGCCGACTTCGCCGAGATCTGCGCGGACAACGGGCTGACCTTCATCGGCCCGCCGCCGGCGGTGATGGCCGCGCTGGCCGACAAGTCCTCGGCCCGGGCCCTGATGAGCCGGGCGGGTCTGCCGCTGCCGGCGGGCAGCGTCCAGCCGGTGCCGACCGCCGCGGCGGCGGCCGAGGTGGCCGGCGCCATCGGCTACCCGGTCATCGTCAAGGCCGCCGCCGGGGGTGGCGGCCGAGGGATGACCGTGGTGCGCAAACCGGCCGAGCTGGCCCGGGCGTACGCCCGCACCCGGGCCGCCGCGCAGGCCGCCTTCGGCGACGACCGGGTGTACGTCGAGCGGTACCTGACCGAGGCCCGGCACGTCGAGGTGCAGGTGCTCTGCGACGCGCACGGCAACGGCGTGCACCTGGGCACCCGGGACTGCTCGGTGCAGCGCCGGCACCAGAAGCTGGTCGAGGAGGCGCCCGCGCCGGCGCTGCCCGCCGGCACGCTCGACGCCATCGCGGAGACCGCGTTGCGGGGCGCGCTGGAGGTCGGTTTCGTCGGCGCCGGCACGCTCGAGTTCCTGGTCGACGCGGAGGAACGGTTCCACTTCCTGGAGATCAACTGCCGGATCCAGGTGGAGCATCCGGTCACCGAGATGGTCACCGGGGTGGACCTGGTGCACGAGCAGCTGCACATCGCCGCCGGGGTGCCGCTGCGGTGGCGGCAGGAGGAGATCCGCCTGCACGGCGTCGCGGTGGAGTGCCGGGTCAACACCGAGGACCCGGAGCGCGGCTTCGTCCCGACCCCCGGCCGGCTGGAGCGGTTCACCCCGCCCGGCGGACCGTTCACCCGGGTGGACACCCACGCCCGTGCCGGCTACCTGGTCGGTCCCTGGTACGACTCGCTGCTGGCCAAGGTCGTGGTCTGGGCGCCCGACCGGGAGTTGGCGCTCAACCGGTTGGAGCGCGCTCTGGAGGAGTTCGACGTCGCCGGGCCGGGCGTACGAACCACCATCCCGTTCGTCCGGCGGGTGCTCGACGACGCCGCATTCCGCAAGGGCCGCTACACCACCGGCCTGGTCGACCGTCTGCTCGCCGCGCCCGACCCGGCGCCCGCGCGGCGGCCGACCCCCACACCGCGCCCCGCGCCCGCCGCGGAGCCCGACGCAACCCACAGGAGGACCCGATGACCGTCACCCATGGTCGCCCGTTGACCGCCGAGATCACCGACATCCTGGTGGCGCACTGCGGGCTGGACGCCGACGCCGCGGCCCGGGCGCCCGCCGCTTCGCTGGAGGAGCTGGGCATGGACTCGCTCGCGCTGCTGGAGCTGTCCGCGGTCGTCGCCGACCGGTGGCAGGTGAGCATCCCGGAGCAGTCCGGGCAGCTGAGCATCCCGGCGGTGGCCGACCTGGTCGCCCGCCGCGCCGATCCGCCCGGACACACCGAGAACGGCGTGCTCATCGACGCGCCGCTGGCACTGGTCTGGGAGATCACCAACGACGTGGCGAACTGGACGGAGCTGTTCACCGAGTACGCCGTGGTGGAGATCCTGCACCGCGACGGGCACACCGTGCGGTTCCGGCTCACCATGCACCCGGACGAGAACGGGGTGGCGTGGAGCTGGGTCAGTGAACGCACCGCCGACCCGGTGAGCCGGCAGGTCCGGGCGCACCGGGTGGAGACGGGGCCGTTCGAGTACATGCGGATCCACTGGCGCTACACCGAGGAGGAGGGCGGCACCCGGATGACCTGGGTGCAGGACTTCGCCATGAAGCCGACCGCGCCGGTCGACAACGCCGCGATGACCGAGCGGATCAACACCAACAGCGTGATCCAACTCGGGGTGATCAAGGACCGGGTGGAGCGGATCGCCCGACAGCGCGCCGAACAGGGCCGTCCCGTGGCCGGCGACGAGCCGACGGAGGCCGGCGATGAGTGATCTGGGCACCCGACCGATCGCCGCCCGGGACGTACCGGCCGACCGGAGGCGCGGCGGTGAGCTGCGGGTGCTGCTCGGCCCACGCACCGTCGGCAGCACCTCCGGCTTCCTCGGGGTGGCCACGCTCGCGCCGGGGGAGCGCATCGCGGAGCACTACCACCCGTACAGCGAGGAGTTCCTGTACGTGGCGCGCGGCGCGATCACCGTCGACCTGGACGACCAGCCGACGCTGCTGGCCGCGGGCGAGGCGCTGTTCGTGCCGGTCAACGTGCGACACCGGCTGCGCAACACCGGCGTCGAACCGGCCGAGGTGGTCTTCCACCTGGGCCCGCTGGCCCCCCGCCCGGAGCTGGGGCACGTGGACACCGAGCTCGTCGAACAGCGGGGCGGGGCATGACCGGGCGCCGCACGGTGGTGACCGGCGTCGGGGTGGTCGCCCCGGGCGGCGCCAGCCGGGACCGTTTCTGGAAGACCATCACCGAGGGGCGTACCGCCACCCGGCGGATCAGTTTCTTCGACCCGTCCGCGTTCCGGTCGCAGATCGCCGCCGAGTGCGACTTCGATCCGGTCGCCGCCGGGCTCACCGAGGCCGAGCGGCGCCGGGCCGACCGGTACGTGCAGTTCGCGCTGGCGTGCTCCGCCGAGGCGGTCGCCGACGCCGGTCTGGTGCTCACCGACGCGGAGCGGGACCGGGCCGGGGTGGTGCTCGGCACCGCGGTGGGCGGCACGATGGCCCTGGAGCAGGAGTACGTGACGCTCAGCGAGCACGGCCGGCGCTGGCTGGTCGACGCGGCGCGCGGCGGCCCGTACCTCTATCAGGCTCTGGTGCCCAGCAGCCTGGCCGCCGACGTGGCCTGCCGGCACGGGCTGCACGGCCCGGCGCAGGTCGTCTCCACCGGATGCACCTCGGGCATCGACGCGATCGGCTACGCCCATCAGTTGATTGTGGACGGTGAGGCCGACGTGGTGCTGGCGGGCGCGGCCGACTCGCCGATCTCGCCGGTCACCGTCGCCTCGTTCGACGCGATCAAGGCGACCAGCCCGGACAACGACGATCCGGCGCACGCCTCGCGTCCGTTCGACGCGGACCGGCACGGGTTCGTGCTGGCCGAGGGCGCGGCGGTGCTGGTGCTGGAGGAGGCCGGGCGCGCCCGGCGGCGTGGCGCGCACGTCTACTGCGAGGTCGCCGGTTACGCGAGCCGTAGCAACGGCTACCACATGACCGGGTTGCGCCCGGACGGGTTGGAGATGGGGCTCGCCGTCACCGACGCGCTCAAGCAGGGCCGGATCGCCCCCGAGCAGGTCTCCTACATCAGCGCGCACGGCTCGGGCACCCGGCAGAACGACCGGCACGAGACGGCCGCGTTCAAGCGGGCGCTGGGCCAGGCCGCGTACCGGGTGCCGATCAGCTCGATCAAGTCGATGGTCGGGCATTCGCTCGGCGCGATCGGCTCGATCGAGATGGCGGCCTGCGCGCTGGCCATCGAGTTCGGCGTGGTGCCGCCGACGGCCAACTGGACCACGCGGGATCCGGAGTGCGACCTGGACTACGTGCCGAACGAGGCGCGGGAGGTCCCGGTGGACGTGGCGCTGTCGGTGGGCAGCGGGTTCGGCGGCTTCCAGTCCGCGATGGTGTTCCGCCGGCTGCCCGGTGCGGTGGCGGCGTGACCGCCCGGGCGGTGGTGACCGGCATCGGCGTCGTCGCGCCCAGCGGTGTGGGCGCGGACGCGCACTGGCGCACCGTGCTGGCCGGCACCCGACGGACCGGGCCGATCACGTTGTTCGACCCGTCCGGCTACCCGACCCGCTTCGGCGGGGAGGTGCCCGACTTCACCGCCGACGGGTACGCGGACAGTCGACAGTTGGTGCAGACCGACCGGTGGACGCATCTCGGTTTCGCGGCCACCCGGTTGGCGCTGGCCGACGCCGGGCTGCCCGAGCGGGCTCCCGACCCGTACGGCTACGCGGTGACCCTGGCCAGCTCGTCCGGGGGCAACCTGTTCGGCCAGCGGGAGCTGCAACGGCTCTGGGGTGGTTCGTCGCGGACGGTCGGGGCGTACCAGTCGATCGCCTGGTTCTACGCGGCGAGTGTCGGGCAACTGTCCATCCACCACCAGTTCAAGGGCCCGAGCGGGGTGCTGGTCGCGGAGGCGGCCGGCGGGTTGGACAGCCTGGCGCACGCCGCCCGGGCGGTACGCCGGGGCACGCCGGTGGTGATCGCGGGGGCCACCGAGTGTCCGTTGAGCCCGTACGCGCTGGCCTGTCAGCTGCGTTCCGGGCTGCTCAGCGACGTCGCCGACCCGGAGCGGGCGTACCGGCCGTTCGACGCCGCAGCCAGCGGCTACCTGCCCGCCGAGGGCGGCGCGGTGTTCGTGGTGGAGGAGATCGGGCACGCGTTGGCGCGGGGCGCCCGGATCTACGGCGAGGTGAGCGGCTGGGGCGCCACCCACGACGCCGCGCACACGACGGCGGACAGCGCCGGCGACCCGGCACAGTACGCCCGGGCGATGCGGCTGGCGCTGGACCGGGCCGGTGTCGCGGCGGCCGGGATCGACGTGGTGCTGCCCGACGCGCTGGGTGTGCCCCGCTACGACCGCAGCGAGGCCGAGGCGCTGCGTGCCGTGTTCGCCGACCGGCCGCCCCCGGTCACCACGCAGAAGCCGCTGACCGGGCGGGCGTATCAGGGCGGCTCGGCGCTGGACGCGGCCACCGCGCTGCTCGCCTTCGCGCACGACACACTGCCCCGCTCCGCCGGCCCGGACGAGGTGGCCGACGGGTGCGAGCTGGATTTCCTCCGTGAGCACCGCCGCCCGCGCAGCCGGTTGGCGCTGGTCTGCGCGCGGGGCTTCGACGGGTTCAACAGCGCGCTGGTCCTGCGCGGGGCCGCGCCGATGAGGGGAGAGACGCCATGAGCGAGCAGCGGGCCCGGGTGGTCTTCCTGGTGCGGGTGCCGGTGCCGCGCACCGAGCAGTTCCTCGCCGCGTACGAGGCGGCGCGGCACCTGGTCGCCGGCGGGGTGCCGGGGCACCTGGTCGACCAGGTGTGCCGCTCGTCGACGGACCCGGAGCAGTGGTTGATCACCAGTGAGTGGGCGAGCCTCGCCGACTTCGAGAGCTGGGAACGCAGCCCCGAGCACCGGGAGCTGGTGCGCCCGATGCGGGAGTGCTTCACCGACGCCCGCTCGCTGCGCTTCCACATCCACGCCCAGACGCCAGCACTGGCCTGACGGCGTCGCTACGTCTCTGGCAATCTTGGACAGTTTCCGTTACGAGCTAACGGAAACTGTCCAAGATTGCGGGACAGCATGCATGCGCGTCGGGCGTGCCGACGGCGAGGATCGTCCCCACGAGCACGCTGCGCTGCACGGCGGGGTCGAGACGGCGGCGGGAGCGCGTAGTGTCCCCGGTCCATGAAGGTACTCATCTCCGTCGACATGGAGGGCATCTCGGGGGTCGTGCACTCCGTCGAGACGAATCCGGATCGGTACGACTACGAGCGCGGGCGTGCGTTGACGACGGCCGAGGCGAACGCGGTGATCGCCGGGGTTCTCGATGCCGAACCCGAAGCCGTGGTGTGGGTCGCCGACGCACACGGATCGTTTCGGAACCTCCTGCCGGAGGACCTCGACCGGCGTGCTCACCTCGTGCGGGGCAGACCCCGTCCGCTGGGCATGCTCGCCGGGCTGGACGAGCACACGGAGGCCGTCCTGCTCGTCGGCTATCACGCTCGGGCCGGTAGCGGGCCCGCCGTACTGGCGCACACGATGAGTGACGCCATCCTCGACGTGCGGGTAGGAGGACGGTCGCTGGGCGAGATCGGCCTCAACGCGGCCATGGCGGGGCACCTGGACGCACCCGTCGTCCTGCTCAGCGGAGACGACACCGCCTGCGCGGAACTCAGTGAGCTGGTGCCCTCGGCGGTCACCGTCGCGGTCAAGCAGGCCCTGGGGCAGGCCGCCGCGGTGGCTCTCCATCCGCAGGAGGCACGGGAGCGGCTGCGCCACGCCGCCGCCGATGCCATCACCCAACGCGCCTCGATTCCCCCGCTGACAATGGCCGGGCCGCTGGACGTCGAGATCGACCTGTACGGCCCGTACATGGTCGACCTCGCCGTCCTGGTGCCGGGTGTGGCCCGCGTCGGCGGCGGCCGGACGGTCGGTTTCCACGCCGCTGACGTCGCCGAGGCGTATCGGCTCGTTCAGCTGCTTGTCCAACTCGCCACGATCAAACCGGGCTAGATGCGTGAAACGGCTTCCCGGCGGTGGTGCCGGCCACCTGGTCCGCCGGGGCGGCGGTGATCCCGCGCCCGCTCGACCAGTCGCCCCGCACCACCACCGGCAAGGCGGTCCGCTCGGCTGACGCGCTGTCCTCGGCAGCCACGCCGTGACGGGCCCGCTGCACCGGGTCGACGACCCGGCCCCGACCGCCCGGCGGGCGGCAGCCTGGCCGACCGGTCGCTCAGCCGGTCAGGCTGACCTCGGCCAGATAGACGCAGGTCCGCTCCTCGTGCGAGGAGTAGTAGCTGACCCACAGCAGGTCGTCGTGCCAGACCAGGCCGGGGTAACTGGTGTCGCCGCCGGAGGGCAGCGCGACAAGTTCGGTCAGCTCGCCCCGCTCCGCGTCCACAGCACACACCGCCGTGCGCACCTCGCCGTCGAGCAGGCGCAGCCCAGCTAGCAGCCGCCCGTCGGGCAGCCGGAGCAGCGTCGGCCCGCCGATCTGGACACCGAGGTCGGTCCAGCTCCAGTCCCGGTACGGCGGGCGGGCGCGGCCGAGCTGCGCGGTTGCGGCGTCACCGTCGCGGCGCAGCAGGCAGATGGCGGTGCCGTCCGGGTCGACGACCAGCCCCGACTCGTTGGGGTAGCCACCCTCGAACAGTGTCGGCACCCACGGCTGGAGGTCGATGCCGTCGACGCTGCGGTAGAGCCGGGCGAACCGTGGATCCCGGGTGGCGTAGCCGACGCCGTACATCGCGCCGTCGTGCCAGACCGCCCGCCACACCCAGACGTCCGGTTCGCCGACGGGGATCGGGTCGCCCCACGCGCGCCCGTCCGCGGAGAGCCAGGTCATCGTCTGGAATGACTTGGTGGTCCCGCCGGTTGCTGCCACCGCCAGCAGTTGCAGCCGCCCGTCGGGCCGCAGGACGAAGCGCGGGTCGCGCAGGTCGGTCCCGGGCTGGCGGACGACCGTCGCGGACGTCCACGATCGACCGTCGGCCGAGGTCAGCACCCGGATCACGCCGTCGTCGGAGAGATGGGCCCGTGCCTCACGGAAGGCGCAGAACCAGCTCCCGGCGTACCGGACCAGGTCGGTGAAGGCGCTGTGCGGCGCGCTGTCGCCGATCCGGTGGACGGCGGTGACCTCGGCGGTGGTGCGGCGGGTGGGTGACGACGTCATGCGGCAGTCTCCTGGCATCGGGGGAGTGCGGGACGTGCCGGGCGCCGGCCAGGGCCCGGGGCGCGGTGCCGACGGCCGACGCTAGCGATCCCTGCCGACGCCCACGGGGCCGCCAGACGAACGCGCGACGAACTCTCCGGACGGCACGGCTGGCCCGGTCGGATCGATGTCGCCCCCGCGTCGGCCGCACCCCACCGAGCTAGCCGCCGGCCGGCTCCTGTTGGGCGCGGTGGGCGGCGGCGAGCCGCTTGGGGGCGCGGGCGTACCAGGCTTCGGTGATCACCTCGGTCAGCTCGGGCACGCCGATCCGGTCGAGCCGAACCAGCACCGCCGGGTAGCCCTCGAAGTGCGGGGTGGTGAAGTAGACCGACGGGTCGTCGGCGAGCAGGGCCTCCTTGACGCCGAGGTCGGGCACCCGCGCGCCGAGGATCGGCCCGTCGGGCGCGGCGGCGCCGAGGGCGGCCCGGTCGGCCGCGCGCAATGGCCGTTCCCAGACGAACGGCTTGTCCCGCACCCGCCAGGCGGGCAGCCCGTCGTACGAGGCCCGCTCGGTGGTCTCGGGCAGTGCGAACGCGATCCGGCGGACGTCCTCCCAGCTGGCCATGTCCACACGGTACGGCGGTTCAGCGAGCCACGGTGTGCTCGGCGAGCAGTTGGCCGAGCACGTGTCGGGCCTCGGCCGCCTTGCCCGGCTCGGGATTGTCCAGGGTGATCAGCGCCTTCCACAGCGCCCAGCCGCGCCCGCGAGCCCAGGTGGCCGCGTCGACGTCGAGCGCGTCGTGGAAGGTGGCCCTGCTCAGGCCGTGCAGCAGCGTCCAGGCGATCACGGTGTCGCAGGCGGGATCGCCGACACCACAGCAGCCGAAGTCGATGACGGCGGCCAGTTGGCCGTCGCGGACCAGCAGGTTGCCGGCCGCGACGTCGCCGTGGAACCAGACCGGCGGCGCGGCCCACGTGGCGTCGAGGGCGGCCTGCCAGATGTCGTTGACGGCGGCGACGGGTAGCCGGTCACGGTGCGTTTCGATCGCGGCCCGGGTTTCGGCGTCGTAGGTGGACAGCGGCGCGCCCCGCCAGGCGCTGTGCCGGCCGGCGGTGGGGCCGCCCGTGGCGTCGACGCACCGTAGGGCGCGCAGGAAGCCGGCGAGGTCGGTGGCGAATCGGGTCAGGTCGTCGATCCGCTCGGGCCGGACGGTCTGTCCGTCGATCCATCGGTAGACCGACCACGGGTACGGGTAGCCGGCACCCGCCCGACCCTGGGCCAGGGGGGTGGGCACCTCCAGCGGCAGCCGTTCGCCGAGCACCGGTAGCCAGCGCTGTTCCTTGGCGACCTGGAGGGCGTACCCCTCGCCGCTGGGCAGCCGCACGGTCATCGCGTCGCCCAGGTGGAAGGTGCGGTTGTCCCAGCCGTCGACCTCCACCGCGCGTACCGGCAGCTCGGCCCAGTGCGGGAACTGGTCGGCGACCAGGCGGCGGACCAGTGCCTCGTCAATCCGGCCGGCCACCGCGTCGTCGGTGTCGGGTACGTCGGGGAGGTTCTGTGCGTTCATCCGCCTGAGCCTGCGGGGACCGGGCCAGGTCCGCAACCGGCTTTACGCCGGACGGCGGGGGTCGGTGGCGGTGAGCTGAGCCTGGCCACGGCCCGCTCGGCGTGCTGACACACCGCGTTCATCGGATGGCAATGCGCGACGGCCCGCGTGCCGCCGTCCTGCGTGGACGGTCATAATGGGCCGCATGGTTGCCTGGGAGTACGCCCTGCTCGTCCGCCGCTATCAGGGGCAGGGCCGCAATTTTCACGTTTCGTTCGTCTGGTACGCGCCGGACGGGTCGCGCAGGGACATCACCGCCTTCGGTGACACCGCCATCGCGCACCTCAACCGCGTCGGCCGCGAGGGCTGGGAGCTGGTCTCCGCCGCCGAGGACGTGAACAACGTCCAGGGCAGCACCGAAGTCCACCGCTACCACCTCAAGCGCCCCCTGAACTAAGCCGCCCGCTCCGCCCCCACCC
>NZ_RCVJ01000076.1 GCF_003667505.1 Micromonospora sp. BL4 | reverse complement strand
GTCCACCGCCGGCTCCGGCCCGCCCCGAGCCGGCGGTGGACAGCCCCCAGTCGATGGTCGAGCGGGAGGCGTTGAAGCTCGCCCTCCAGCAGCCGGTGCTGGCCGGGCCCATGTTCGACGCCGTCGAGGCCACGGAGTACCGCCATCCGGTGCACGTGTCGGTGCGCGCGGCCATCGCGGCGGCCGGCGGGGCCGCGTCGGCGACCGGCGGCGCGGTCTGGATCGAGTCGGTCCGCGACGCCTGCGACGATCTGGCGTCGGCGGCGCTCGTCGGCGAGCTGGCGGTGGAGCCGCTGCGGATCGACGGCGAACCGGACCCGCGCTACGTGTCGATCACCATGGCCCGGGTGCAGTTCGGGTCGGTGACGGCCCGGATCCGGGACCTCAAGTCCCGGATCCAGCGCATCAACCCGGTCAACAACAAGGACGAGTACTTCGCCGCCTTCGGCGAGCTGTTGTCGCTGGAGCAGCACGCGCGGGCGCTGCGCGAGCAGGCCGCAGGGGGGCTCTAGATGGGACTGTTCAGCCGCAAGCCGAAGCTTCCCCCGGCCGACCGGCCGCCGCTGACCGCCGACGAGCGGGTGCTGGCCTGGGCGGCGGCGGGCAACGGCGAGGGCGACGGGGTGGTGGTGGCCAGCAACCTCGGGTTGTGGCTGCCCGGCCGGGGGCACCGGCTCGGGTGGCACGCCATCCTCAAGGCGGTCTGGTCCGGCCGGGAGTTGACCGTCACGCCCGCCGAGACCCTCGTCGAACGCGACGGCTACACGGTGGTCGCCGACGGCCCGGCCGAGACCTACCTGCTGCTCGACCCGGGCGAGTTGCCGCACCAGGTGCGGGCCCGGGTGACCCGCTCGGTCGCGTACACCGAACACCACCCGGTGCCCGGCGGCGCGGCCCGGGTCGCGGCCCGACGCGTGGCCGGAGTGGACGGTCTGACCTGGACCGTCCGCCTCGACCCCGGCACCTCGCCGGACGACGATGACCTGCTCGCCGAGACGGACCGCCTGGTCGCCGTCGCCCGCGCCGCCACCGCGCCGGTCGACGGCTAGCCGATCGGGCGGCCCGCCGGCCGCCCGACCCGCCGTGCCGGTCAGTTGGCGCCGAGACCCTCCAGCGCCTTGACCGCGCCCCGGTGCAGCGGAACCGGCTCGGTCTTGCGGGCGTTCTCCAGGGAGATGCCCCGGGCCGCCGGGTTCGCCTGGGCCAGGGCGTCCCGCTTGTCGAACACCGTCCGGGTGATCGCGCAGGCGACGTTGGCGTCCAGGTCCTTGCGGACCAGCAGCACGTTCGGCACGACGATCGTCGGGGTGTCCGCCGCCGTCCGGTACGCGTCCCGCCCGATCGTCCCGGCCTGGTAGGCGGGGCTCAACTCGTTCATCTTCGGCAGCAGAGACGCGATGTCGATGAACTTCACGCGGTCGCCGGCGGTGGTGAACAGGTCGGTCAGGCCGCCGGTGGGCAGACCACCGGACCAGAAGAAGCCGTCGATGCTGCCGTCCTTCATGCCCTCGACCGTCTTGGTCAGGTCGAGGCGCTGTGCCCGGATGTCCTTGGCCGGATCGAGGCCCGCCGCCTCCAGCAGCCGGTTGGCGATCACCTCCGTGCCGGACTTCGGCGACCCCGTGGAGATCCGCTTGCCCCGCATGTCGGCCACCGAGCCGATCTGAGCGTCGTTGCGGACCACGACCTGGGTGTAGTTGTCGTAGATGCGCGCGAGCGCCTCGACCGGCTGCGGGGCGGTGAAGCTGCCCTTGCCCTGCACCGCGTTGACGGCCGTGTCGAAGAGGGAGAACGCCACGTCGTACTGGCCGCTGACCAGCTGCTCGACGTTCTGCACCGAGGCGCCGGTCTCCGCGGCGGTGCCGGTGAGCTTGCCACCGGTCGCCCCGGACAGCTGCCCGGCCAGGGCGTTGCCGACCACGTAGTAGACGCCGGTCGCGTTGCCGGTGGCGATGCCCACCCGGGTCTGCTGGCTCACCTCACAGGTGACCTCGCTGGCCGCGTCGTCCTTGGCCGCGCCGCCCTGCTGGCCCCCGCAACCCGCCGCGCCGACCGCGACGAGAGCCACCACACTCAGGCCCGCCACGAGCCGTACGTCGATTCGTCTCACAGTTTCTCCTCCCGGAGGTTGGCTGGTGATCCGGCTCGCGGCCCGCCGGCCCGGCCGGCGGCTCCGCGTCGTACGAGCACTCCCGCCACCGCGACGGCGGCCAGTGCGGCGCCGACCGCGACCGGCACGGGTTCGAGCCAGAGCAGGGTGACGCCGGCGAGTGCGCCGAGCACGCGCTCCGGGGCGCCGGCGGGGCCGACGCCGGGCAGCCAACCACCGGCGGCGACGGCGAGCACGGCCACGCTGAGCGCGACGACCACGCCGGCGAAGGCGATCCGCCGCGCGCCGCCGATGCCGAGCAACCCGAGCCCGGCCGGCGTGATCACGAAGGCGATCGGGGTCAGGTAGGCCGGCAGCGCGTACCGCAGGGTCTGCCACATGGTCGGCACCAGCCGGCCGCCGGTGACCGCGGCCGCGGCCACCGCGGCGAGCGCGGTCGGTGGGGACACCTCGGACAGGACCGCGAAGTAGAAGACGAACATCGCCGCCGCGGGCGCCGCCACGCCCAGGTCGAGCAGCGCCGGGCCGACGATCACCCAGCCGATCACGAACGAGGCGGTGACCGGCACGGCGAGCCCCAGCAGGCTCAGTGCGACGGCCGCGAGCAGCGCGGTGAGCACCAGCACGAGGGTCGGGTCCGAGGTGACCGCCTCGGCCCCGCCGATCAGCAGCGCCGCCGCCTGCGGCCCGAGGCCGGTCTTCGTGGTGGTCGCCGTGATGATGCCGGCGGCGGCGCAGACGGCGGTCACCGCGAGCACCCCGCGCACGCCGGTGACGAGCGCGGTGGCCAGCCGGGGCGGGGTGAGCCGGTGCGCCCGGTCCAGGAAGGAGAGCGCGAGCGCCAGGATGGTGGCGAGGACGACCGCCCTCGTCGCGGACACGCCGACCGCGAGGAGCACGACGATGGCGATCAGCGAGGCGAAGTGGTAGCCGAAGCGGGCCAGCAGGCGCCACGGCGAGCTGACGTCGATCACCACCGGGCGTACGCCGGAGCGCCGGGCGTCGATCTCCACGGCGAGCAGGATGCCGAGGTAGTAGAGCACCGTCGGCACGGTGGCCCAACCCAGCACCTGGAGGTACGAGACGCCGAGGTACTCGGCGATGATGAACGCCGCCGCCCCCAGGGTGGGCGGGGAGAGGATCGCGCCGACCCCGGCCGCGGCGAGCATGCCGCCGGCCCGCTCCGGGGGATAGCCGGCGCGGCGCAGCAGCGGCCAGGTGACGGCGCCGATGCTCACCGTCGTCGCGGCACCGGACCCGGAGACGGTGCCGAGCAAAAAGCCGGAGGCCACCGCCGTCCGCCCGGCGGCGGTGCGCGAGCGGCGGAACGCCGCCGCCGACAGCTCGACGAAGAACCGCCCCGCTCCGGAGAGCTCGAGGACCGCGCCGTAGATGGTGAACAGCACGATGTACGAGGCGGCCACGTCCAGCGGCGTGCCGTAGAAACCGCTGTCCGAGTTGTAGAACGCGTCGATCAGCTGGCTGAAGTCGAGCCCCGCGTGGGCGACCGGCCAGGCCTGCGGCAGCAGGCCGCCGTAGTAGCCGTAGCCGAGGAACAGCAGGCAGACCGCGGGCAGGATCCACCCGGTGGCCCGTCGGCACGCCTCGAGCAGCAGGAGCAGCAGGAGGGTGCCCATCACCAGGTCCATCGGCACCAGCAGGCCCTGCCGGTCGAGGAAGGCGTTGTAGCCGCCGCCGCCCGTACCGATCGAGATCGGCAGCACCGGGTAGAGGCAGCCGGCCACCGCCAGGGCGACCAGGGCCCAGTCCACTGCCGTGGGTCGCGCCGGCGCCGGGTGTGGCAGGCCCGGCCCGACCGGTCGGTCGACGCCGCGGGTGCGGCGCAGCCGAGCCCGCAGCCGGGCGGCCAGCCGCAGGTCGGCCGGGTAGACCAGGAAGACCAGCGGCAGTACGCCGGCCAGGAAGAAGATCAGGTAATACTTGCTGCCCTGCGCCAGCGGACGGAACACCTGCCAGAGGGCGAGCCCGCCGACCGCCAGCGCCGCCGCGGTGAGGAGCAGACCGGCCGGCCCGGACAGCACCCGCCCCGGCTTCTCGTCCTCGAACTGGGCGGCCAGGTCGCGTGTCGCCCGTTCGGCGTCCACGCGGGCGTCGTCGTCGGCCCGCCCGATCTGGTCGGCCCGCCCGCCCGGGTCTTGGCTGCCGGCCGGGTCGGTCTGCCCGGTCGGGTCGGCCTGCCCGGCGGGGTCGGCTTGCCTGACCGGGTCGGTCTGCCCGGCCGGGTCGGCCTGCTCGGCTTGCCTGACCGGGTCGGCCTGCCCGACCTGCCCGACCTGCCCGGCCGAGTCGGTGCTGCCGGCCGGGTCGGTCCGCCCGGCCTGGTCGGTGCTGCCGGCCGAATCGGGCGCGCCGGCCTCGGCCGCTCTTGGTCGGGGTGGTGCGCCGCCGTCGCCCGGTGCGGGCTCATCGGCGGGGGAGTTGGCCGGCTGGGCGGGTGGCGGCGAACCGTCGGGCGAACGGGTGGGCGACACGATCGGACGATACACGTCGATCCACTGGCCGGTGGGGCATCGACGGGCGTTTCATCCCGGTGCGACGGGAGGTCGACACCGTCCCGTCGTCCCTGGTGGAATTTGCCTGGAGGGCTGTCGGACCCGGCAGCTAGGGTCGGGCGGTGACTTCGGGGCGACCACTGATTCAGGCTCGCGGGCTGGTGAAGCGGTTCGGTGACTTCACCGCCGTGGACGGCATCGACGTCGATGTGCGCTCGGGCGAGGCGTTCGGCTTTCTGGGGCCGAACGGCGCCGGCAAGTCCTCCACCATGCGGATGGTCGGCTGCATCTCCCCACCGAGCGGGGGCGAGCTGCGCATCCTCGACATGGACCCGGTCCGCGACGGGCCAGCGATCCGGGCCCGGCTCGGCGTCTGCCCGCAGCTGGACAATCTCGACCCCGAGCTGACCGTCCGGGAGAACCTCACCGTCTACGCCCGCTACTTCGGCATCTCCCGCCGGGCGGCCCGGGAGCGGGCCGCCGAGCTGCTCGACTTCGTCCAGCTCACCGAGCGGGCCGACAGCAAGGTCGACCCGCTCTCCGGCGGGATGAAGCGTCGGTTGACCATCGCCCGCGCGCTGGTCAACGATCCGGAGATCGTGCTGCTCGACGAGCCGACCACGGGGCTCGACCCGCAGGCCCGGCACCTGGTCTGGGAGCGGCTGTTCCGGCTCAAGCAGCAGGGCGTGACGCTGGTGCTCACCACGCACTACATGGACGAGGCCGAGCAGCTCTGCGACCGGCTGGTGGTGATGGACGGCGGGCGGATCGTCGCCGAGGGTTCTCCCCGGGCGCTGATCGAGCAGCACTCCACCCGCGAGGTGGTCGAGCTTCGCTTCGCCGCCGAGTCGCAGGAGCCGTTCGCCGGCAAGCTCGACGGGCTCGGCGAGCGGGTCGAGGTGCTACCCGACCGGGTCCTGCTGTATGTGCCCGACGGCGACGCGGCGGTCGCCGAGGTCGCGGCGCTGGGGCTCAGTCCGGCCAACGTGCTGGTGCGGCGCAGCGGCCTGGAGGACGTCTTCCTGCACCTGACCGGCCGCACCCTGGTCGACTGATCCGCGTCGGCGCCCCACGAGCAGGGAATGGGCGGCGCGTGAACGGGGGTGCGCCGCCCAGGTGATCTTGCGTAGCATCGGGCGGCCGGGTCGGCGTGTCCACACGACCGGGCGCTGACAACGGGGGGTTTTCGTGTCCGATGTGCAAACCAACAGTCGGCACCAGGCTGGGCTGACCGCCCTGTACCTGGGCATCTTCGCCACCGTCTGGTTCAGCGTGCCGGCCGCGGAGCAGCCGTTGCGCGCCCTGCTGGTGGTGGGCAGCGTGGCCGCCCTGCTCACCGCCGTGGCGGGCGGCGTGGTTTCTTCCCGCAGCCGGGGCGCCGGCGGCGGAACCCGGGACCGGGCGACCGACCGGCGGTACCTGCTCATCGTGGTCGCCGAATTCGCCGCCGCCGGGTTGGGCGCCGCCGTGCTGGCCGCCGCCGATTGGTCGGAATACATCCCGGTGCTGGTCGGCGCGGTGGTCGGGCTGCACTTCTTCCCGCTCGCTCCGCTGCTGCGGGACCCGCTGCTCCGGCCGCTCGGTGTCGCGGTGTGCGTGGTGGCGGCGGCGGGCCTCGTCACCGCGCTCGTCTCGGCGGTGTCCGCCGGTCTGGTGGTCGGCACCGGCCTGGGGCTGCTGCTGCTCGCCTACGCCGTGCAGGCGCTGGTCCGCACCCACCGCCCGGTGTGACCGGCCCGCGCTTCGCCGCCGAGGTCGACACGGTCCGATCGTTGACGGTTCAGCAGCAACCTTTCCCGCGTGTCGAGCTGCTGAGCCGCCAGTGATCACGGCGCGCCGTCCTGGCCGGTGCCGGGCTCTTCGCGGCGGAGGAGGTCGAGCAGCAGGTGACCGCCCGGCTCGACCGGCGCCGTTCCGATCCGCTCCTAGATTCACTCGGCTTCCGGGAAGTCGGGGTGTCGCGGCGGCTTTGACACCCCGACATCCTGAAAGCCGTGTCGATCATCGCGCCGACGGAAACCGGGGGACAGGTCGGCGGTTGGCGTTCTAGGGTGACCGGCGGCCTGTCGTACCCCGGGGGTAGGAAGGTCGGGGTGACCGGCGTGGTGTGGCGGGGGTGGTCGTGGTGAGCGTGGCGGGTTCGGCGCGGGAGCGGGCTCGGCCCGCGCTGCCACGGGTGCCGGCGCTCGCCGTGTTCGACTACTTCCTGGTGGGTTACCGGCGCACCTGGCGGGCCGGGGTGTTCTCCTCTTTCCTGCTGCCGGTGCTGACCGTGCTCGGCTTCGGGCTCGGCGTCGGCGCCTACATCGACCAGGGCGTCGGCGGTGTGCGCTACCTCGACTGGCTGGTCCCCGGGCTGATCGCCTCGACCGCGCTCCAGGTGACCGTCGGTGACTCGACGTGGCCGGTGTTCAGCAACTTCCAGTGGATCAAGACATACTTCGCGCAGAGCGCCGCGCCGCTGCGGGTGGCCGACATCCTGGCCGGGCACCTGGCCTTCGTGCTGTTCCGGGTGCTCACCACGATCGTGGCGTTCCTGCTGGTCACCGGGCTGTTCGGGGCGTTGCGCTCACCGTGGGCGGTGGTCACCCTGCCGGTGGTGGCGCTGCTCGGGCTGGCCGTGGCCGCGCCGACCTTCGCGTACGCGGCGTCGGTGTCCAGCGACAGTTGGCTGGCGATGCTGTTCCGGTTCGCCGTCATTCCGATGACGCTGTTCGCCGGGGTGTTCTTCCCGGTCGAGTCGCTGCCCGAGGCGCTGCGCTGGTTGGCGTACGTGACGCCGCTGTGGCACGCCGTCGACCTCTGCCGCGCGGCCACGCTGGGCATCGCCCCACAGTGGTCGATCCTCGGGCACCTGCTCTACCTGGCGGCCTGGTCGCTCGCCGGCTGGCTGCTGGCGCTGCGGGCGTTCCGTCGCAAGCTCGTCGTCTAGGGAGTCCTCGTGGTCACGCTGATCCTGCCTCGGCTGGTCGACGTCTCCGCCGCGTCCCGGCGGTCGGCGTCGGTGGTCGAGCGCAACGTCGCGGCGCTGAAGTCGGTCTACTGGCTGCTGCTGCTCTCCGGCTTCGTGGAGCCGCTGCTCTACCTGCTCTCGATCGGGGTGGGCGTCGGCACGCTGGTCGGCGACCTGCCGCTGCCCGACGGGCGGCTGGTCTCGTACGCCGAGTTCGTGGCCCCGGCGATGCTGGCCTCCTCGGCGATGACCGGGGCGCTCGCGGAGACCACGTTCAACTTCTTCGGCAAGATGAAATACATGAAGCTGTACGACGGGGTGATCGCCACCCCGGTACGGCCGTTCGAGATCGCGCTCGGCGAGTTGGGCTGGGCGATGCTGCGGGGCAGCGCCTACTCGGCGGCGTTCCTCGGGGTGATGGTCGCGCTGGGCCTGACCACGGTCGCCCGGGCGGTGACCGCCCTGCCGGCCGCCGTGCTGGTCGGGTTCGCATTCGGCGCGCTCGGCATGGCGCTGTCCACCTTCATGCGCAGCTGGCAGGATTTCGACCTGATGGGCTCGGCCCAGTTCACGCTGTTCCTGTTCTCCGGCACGTTCGTGCCGGCCCAGGCCTACCCGACCCTGCTGCACTGGCTGATCGAGGTCACCCCGCTCTACCGGTCGGTGCACCTGATCCGCGGTGTCGCACTGGGCACCGGCGGCTGGCTCTGGCTGCTCGACGTGCTCTACCTGCTGGCGATGATGGCGCTGGGCCTGCTGGTCGCCTCCCGCCGGATGGGCAGGTTGCTCTACCGGTAGGGGTTATCCGCCGCCCTCCTCGGGGCATGTCGGAGGCGACACCACGACGATGAGGAGGGGCGATGGCCTCCGACCAGTCTTCCACCGGCACCGGGCGTGAGTCGGCTCGCGGGCCGGTCGGCCCGGACGAGGGGCCGGACAGCCCCGCCGATCTGCCCGGCAGCGGCTGGAAGGCGGCGTTACGCCGCACGATCACCGAGTTCCAGGACGACAGCCTCACCGACTGGGCGGCGGCGCTGACCTATTACGGGGTGCTGTCCATCTTCCCCGGGCTGCTGGTGTTGATCTCCATCCTGGGCCTGCTCGGCGAGAGCGCCACCCAGGGCGTCACGGACACCGTCAACCAGGCGGTGCCGGAGGGCAACATCCGGCAGATCATCACCGACGCGTTGGACACGGCCGACAGGAACGGCGGCCTGGCCAGCATCGCGGCGATCATCGGTCTGCTGGCGGCGTTCTGGTCCGCATCTGGATACATCGGCGCGTTCATGCGCGCCTCGAACACCATCTACGACGTGCCGGAGGGGCGGCCGATCTGGAAGACGCTGCCGATCCGGCTCGGTGTGACCGCGGTGATCGGGGTGCTGCTGCTGGCCAGTGCGGTGATCGTGGTCTTCACCGGCCGTCTCGCCGAGTTGGTCGGGGACGCGATCGGCCTCGGCTCAACGGCCGTCACGGTGTGGGACATCGCCAAGTGGCCGGTGCTGCTGCTCCTGGTCAGCCTGATGTTCGCCATCCTCTACTGGGCCTCGCCGAACGCGCGGCACGGCGGGTTCCGCTGGGTCAGCCCGGGTGGCGTGCTGGCCGTGGTGATCTGGCTGGTGATCTCCGGCCTGTTCGCCTTCTACGTCAGCAACTTCGGCTCGTACAACAAGACCTACGGGGCGCTGGCCGGGGTGATCATCTTCTTGGTCTGGCTCTGGTTGAGCAACATCGCGATCCTGCTGGGCGCCGAGTTCGACGCGGAGCTGGAGCGCAGCAGGGCCATCTCGGCCGGCCACTCGGTCGACGACGAGCCGTACGTCGAGCTGCGCGACGACCGCAAGCTGAGGAAGAAGCGGAACTCCGCCGGCCGTCGCTGACCGTCCGCGTCGACCCCTCCGCCGTCCGTCGACCGCCCCGCCGCCCGCGTATCGGGTGGTGGGGCGGTCGCGTGTCCGGAGGCGGCACACCGGGCGAGCGGGCCCGGGCAGCCGGTGATCCTTTTCTTGATCGACTAGTAGCTTTTGTTCTTCCGGACAAAAGTTGGCATCAGAATGGCTGAAGCTCTGGACAGGCGACTCGGAACGCTCCTACTGTGTCGGACACAACACATCGGCATTGCGCCGATGTGAACGAGTCCAATGAAGAGGTGAGTCCGGGTGCGGACCGTCGACCCCCTGCACGTCCGGCTGTTGCGGTTACTCCGCGACGAGGGGGCCGTGTCCCGCGCCGAGCTGGCCGACCGGCTCCAGATGCCGCGCCCGCGGCTGCTGGCTGAGCTGGACCGACTGGTCGCGCTGGGCTACGTCGCCGAAGCCGGGCTCGCCGCCTCCCGGGGCGGACGTCGCTCCACCCTGGTCGAGCTGAACCCGAAGCTGCGGTTCGCGGCCGTGGACCTGGGCGCCAGCTCGATGGACGTCGAGGTGGTCAACGGCCGGCTCGAGCCGGTGGCCCACTACGCCGAGGCCGCCGACATCCGCAACGGACCGAAGGTGACCCTGCAACGGGTCAACGAGCTGCTGCACAAGGCCAAGGTCGACGGCGCGTACGAGCGGCTGGACGCGGTCGGCATCGGCGTGCCCGGCCCGGTCAGCTTCCGCGACGGCGTGCCGGTCTCACCGCCGATCATGCCCGGCTGGGACCGGTTCCCGGTGCGCGAGCTGCTCAGCCGGGAGCACGGCTGCCCGGCGGTGGTCGACAACGACGTCAACATCATGGCGATCGGGGAGCGACACGGCGGGGTGGCGCACTCGGTGGACGACTTCCTCTTCGTGAAGATCGGCACCGGAATAGGGTGTGGGATCTACCTCACCGGCGAGGTCTACCGGGGCACCGACGGCTGCGCCGGGGACATCGGCCACATCCAGGTCGACGCGCACGGTCCGATGTGCTCCTGCGGCAACGTCGGCTGCCTGGAGGCGCTGTTCAGCGGCGCCGCGCTGGCCAAGGACGCCACCGCCGCGGCCCGCAGCGGGTCGTCGCCGGCGCTGGCCGAGCGGATGGCCCTGCGCGGCGTGGTGACCGCTCTCGACGTCGCCGAGGGCGCCGTCGAGGGGGACGTCACCTGCATCCAGCTGATCCGGGACGGTGGACGGCGGGTCGGCGGGGTGCTCGCCGGCCTGGTCAGCTTCACCAACCCGTCGATGATCGTGATCGGCGGCGGGCTGGCCCAACTCGGGCACATCCTGCTCGCCGAGATCCGCAGCGTGGTCTACCGCCGCTCGCTGCCGCTGGCCACCGGCAACCTGCCGGTCGTGCTCTCCGAGCTCGGCGGTCGGGCCGGTGTCGCCGGCGCGGCGGTGCTCGCCAGCGACGTCGCCTTCGCGGAGGCCTCATGAGCCCGCAGTCGCGAGCCGGAAAACCGTCGTGAGCGAGGAGGAGACTGTGGCCCAGTCCGAGGAGAACGCCGCCACCGAGCCGACGGCCACCGACGCCGACGCGCCGCTGATCGAAGCCCCCGCCGACACCGTCGCCGGTGAGGTCGTCCTGCGCCTGACCGACGTGGTCAAGACCTTCCCCGGCGTACGCGCCCTGGACGGCGTGCAGCTGGAGGTGCGCGCCGGCGAGGTGCACTGCCTGCTCGGGCAGAACGGCGCCGGCAAGTCCACCCTCATCAAGGTGCTGGCCGGCGTGCACCAGCCGGACTCCGGCGAGGTCGAGTGGCGTGGCGAGCAGGTCACCTTCGCCAATCCGCAGGCCGCCATGCGCGCCGGCATCGCGACCATCTACCAGGAACTCGACCTCGTCGAGGATCTCTCGGTGGCGGAGAACGCCTTCCTCGGCCACGAGCACCGCCGCTTCGGGTTCGTCCGACGCGGCCGGATGGCCCGGCACACCCGGCAGATCCTCGGCCGGCTCGGCCACGGCGAGATCCCGCCCGGACGGATGGTGCGGGCGCTGCCGGCGGCGGGCAAGCAGATCGTCAGCATGGCGCGGGCGCTGTCGCACGAGGCGCGACTGATCATCATGGACGAGCCGAGCGCCGTGCTGGCCCACGACGAGGTCGGCAACCTGTTCCGGATCATCCGCGAGCTGACCGCACAGGGCATCGCGGTCATCTACATCTCCCACCGCCTGGAGGAGATCCGCGAGATCGGCGACCGGGTCACCGTACTCAAGGACGGCCGGACCACGGCGGCGAACCTGCCGGCGCGCGACACCCCGACCCGCGACCTGGTCAGCCGGATGACGGGGCGCACCATCGAGTACGTCTTCCCGGACCGGCCGACCGACGACACCGTCGGCGCCGAGCTGCTCCAGGTGGAGGGGCTGACCCGCGCCGGCGAGTTCGCCGACGTCTCGCTGAACGTGCGTGCCGGCGAGATCGTCGGCATCGCGGGCCTGGTCGGCTCCGGCCGCTCCGAGTTGCTGGAGACCATTTACGGCGCCCGCGTCGCGGAGGCCGGCTCGGTCCGGATGGACGGGCGGGTGCTGCGTCCCGGCGTTGGCTCCGCGGTGCGGGCCGGCATGGGGATGGCACCGGAGGAACGCAAGAGCCAGGCGCTGCTGCTCGGCGAACCGATCTACCGCAACGTCACGCTGGCCACCTTCGGCCGGTACGCGCGGCTCGGTTTCACCGACGCCGCCAAGGAACGGGCCGAAGCGGACCGGATCGCCGAGAGCCTGGAGCTGCGGCCCCGGGATGTCGGTCGGCCCGTGCGCACCCTCTCCGGCGGCAACCAGCAGAAGGTGGTGGTCGGGCGCTGGCTGCTCGGCGGCACCAGGCTGCTGCTGCTCGACGAGCCCACCCGGGGCGTGGACGTGGGCGCCCGGGCCGAGCTCTACCAGGTCATTCGGGCGTTGGCCGCGCAGGGCGTCGGGGTGCTGCTGGTCTCCAGCGAGGTGCCCGAGGTGCTCGGCCTGGCCGACCGGGTGCTGGTGATGCGGGAGGGCCGGGTGGTCCGCGAGGCCCCGGCCGGCGAACTCGACGAGAACACCGTGCTCGACCTCGTGATGGCGGGGTCCCTGATGGAAGGCGCACCGGCATGAGCGACGCGACTCCCACACCCACGGCGACACCGGAGCGCTCGCAGCTGCCGGCGCAGTCGCCTCCGGTGGACCCGGTCGAGACGGCGGTGGCCGGCGACAAGGCGGCATCCAGGGGCCGGCTCTCCTGGTGGCGCGGTGACAACGGCGACGGCGTCAAGCGCAACCTCGGCCTGGTCGGGGTGCTGGCCGCGCTCATCGTGGTCGGCGCGATCACCAAGCCCGACCTCTACGGCGACCCCAACTGGGTCTGGAACAACATCCTGGCCATCCTCCAGCTCGCCTCGGTCGTCGGCGTGGTCACGGTCGGCATGACGTTCGTGATCATCGGTGGCGGGATCGACCTGTCGGTCGGGGCGATCGTCGCGCTGGCCGGCGTCTGGTGCACCACGGTGGCCACCCAGAGCTACGGCGCCGGAGGCATGATCTTCACGGCCATCGTGGTCGGCATCTGCGTTGGTCTGGTCAACGGCGTGCTCATCTCGTACGGGCGGCTGGTGCCGTTCATCGCGACGCTCGCGATGCTGGTGGCGGCGCGCGGGCTCGCGGCGTCGATCTCCAACAAGCAGACCCAGGTGTCGAGCAGCACCTTCATCAACGACATCGCTGCGCGCAAGGTGCTCGGTATTCCGATCCTGGTCTACATCCTCGGCGCGGTGGTGGTGGCCGGGTGGATCCTGCTCAACCGGACGACCTTCGGTCGGCGCACCATCGCCGTCGGCGGCAACCCGGAGGCCGCGCGGCTGGCCGGCATCAACGTCCGCCGGCACACCATGCTGCTCTACGCGCTGTCCGGCCTCTGCTGCGGCATCGCCGCCATCATGCTCACCTCCCAGGCCACCTCGGCCCAGGCGGCGATGGCGAACCTCTACGAGCTGGACGCGATCGCCGCAGCGATCATCGGCGGGACGCTGCTCAGCGGTGGCCGGGGCACGATCGTCGGCTCGCTGCTCGGCGTGATCATCTTTGCCACCATCACCAACCTCTTCGCCATCAACGGCCTCTCCATCGAGGCGCAGAACATGGTCAAGGGCGGCATCATCGTCGCGGCCGTCCTGGTCCAGCAGTTCCAGTTCAAGTCCTTCACTCGGCTCCTCGCGCGGAACAGGCTCACCACCACAACCTGACGCACCGCACGTTGTTCCTGGCCACGTCGAGACCTTCGACAGTGGCCGGACCTCGCACACCCTCAACAACTCCATCCCGTTCCCAGGAGGTCGTCATGACCCAGCACAGTCGCGACCTGTCGCGCCGTCGCTTGCTCTTCGGTGGGGCCGCTGTCGGCGCCGCCACCCTGCTCACCGCCTGCACCAGCAACGAGACCCCGGCGGCCAGCACGCAGACCAAGGCCGCCGGAGACGGCGCCGGCAACAACGCCCCGGGCAAGAAGGTCGTCATCGGCTTCTCCGCCCCGGCCGCCGACCACGGCTGGATGGGCGCGATCCACGCCAACGCCAAGGCGCAGGCCGCCGCCTACTCGGACGTCGAGCTCAAGGAGGTCGACGGCGGGACGACGTCGGAGGCGCAGCGCTCCACGCTCGGCACGCTGATCGCCCAGAAGCCGGACATCATCGTCGTGCTGCCGCACGACGGCAAGGAGGTCAACGCGGTCGCCCTCCAGGCGATGCAGGCGGGCATCCCGATCGTCAACCTCGACCGGGTCTTCCCCGACGCGCTGGCCTCGCGGCTGGTCATCAAGGGCGACAACTACGGCATGGGCGTCTCCGCCGGGCACTTCATCGGCAAGCAGCTCAAGGACAAGGGCGTCGCCAACCCGATCATCGGTGAGATCGCCGGTCTGGAGATCCCGCTGACCGTCGAGCGCAGCGCCGGCTTCGCGGCGGCCCTGGCGACGTACGGGTTCAAGGTGAACAACCGTCGCTCGGCCGAGTTCACCTCGGACAGCGGCCAGCGTGAGGCGGCCCAGCTGCTCCAGGCGCTGCCGAAGATCGACGCGCTCTGGAACCACGACGACGACCAGGGCATCGGCGTGCTCGCCGCCATCAAGCAGGCCAACCGGTCGGAGTTCTTCATGGTCGGCGGCGCCGGCTCGAAGCTCGCCATCGAGGCGATCAAGGCCGACAACACCGTGCTCAAGGCGACGGTCACCTACAACCCGTCGATGGCGTCGTCGGCGATCTCGCTCGCCCGGCTCGTCGCGCAGGGCCGTGGCCTGGGCGACCTCACGGAGCTGCAGGTGCCCAAGGAAGTGACCCTCGCCTCCGAGACGATCACCAAGGAGAACGCGAGCAGCTACGAGAAGCTCGGGTTCTGACACACGGGGGGAGACCCACCTTGTCCACAACAGACAAAGAACTGCGGGTCGGCATGGTCGGCTACGCGTTCATGGGCGCCGCGCACTCGCAGGCGTGGCGCACCGTGAACCGCGTGTACGACCTGCCGGCGCGGGCCCGGATGGCGCTGATCTGCGGCCGGGACACCGGAAACGTGGCGGCCGCCGCGGACCGGCTCGGCTGGGACGCGTACACCACGGACTGGCGTGACCTGATCAGCCGGGACGACATCGACGTGGTCGACGTCTGCACCCCGGGCGACAGTCACGCCGAGATCGCCCTCGCCGCGTTGGCCGCCGGCAAGCACGTGCTGTGCGAGAAGCCGTTGGCCAACACGGTGGCCGAGGCGCGGGCGATGACCGCCGCGGCGGACACCGCCCGGGCGGCCGGGGTGCGGTCGATGTGCGGGTTCAACTACCGCCGGGTTCCCGCGGTCACGATGATGCGCCAGCTGGTCGCCGACGGACGACTCGGGGTGATTCGACACGTCCGCGCGACGTACCTGCAGGACTGGATCGTGGACCCGCAGTTCCCACTGGTGTGGCGGTTGCAGAAGGACAGGGCGGGCTCCGGCGCGCTCGGCGACATCGGCGCGCACATCATCGATCTGACCCAGTTCGTCACCGGGCAGCGGATCACCGGTGTCAGCGCGGTCACCGAGACCTTCGTCAAGGAACGGCCCCTGCCGGCCGGGTCCAACGGGTTGGCGGCCTCGGTGGACGGCAGCGGGTCGCTCGACGGCAACGCTCCGGCCACCGGTCCGGTCACCGTCGACGACGCCGCGGTCTTCGTGGCCCGGCTCGACGGTGGCGCGCTGGCCACGTACGAGGCGAGCCGGTTCGCCACCGGCCGCAAGAACGCCCTGCGTGTCGAGATCAACGGCTCGCTGGGCAGCGTGGTCTTCGACCTGGAACGCCTCAACGAGCTGGAGTTCTACGACGCCTCCCGGCCCAGCGTGGAACAGGGTTTCAGCCGCATCCTGGTGACCGAGGGCGAGCACCCGTACATGTCGGCGTGGTGGCCGCCCGGCCACATCATCGGCTACGAGCACTCCTTCACCCACCAGATGCGTGACTTCATCGAGGCGGTCGCCACCGGCGCCGACCCGGCTCCCTCCTTCGCCGACGCGTTGCAGGTCCAGCTCGTGCTGGACGCGGTGACCCGTTCGGCGGAGCTCGGCTCCTCCTGGACCGAGGTGCAACCGGCGTTGGCCGCGGTGGCCGTCTGACCTCTGACCATCCGCGATGGTGGTGTTCGCGCCACCATCGCCCGACCGGCTTTCCGGAGCTGACCGGCGAGGGACCGGCCGCGGTTTGCGCCCCGCGGTCGGGACGAGGTCGGCGCCGGAGGGCGTGCAGCCGGGCCGTACGGCCCGGTGGCGCACGAGCAGGACGGTCGTCCGGTGCGTCCGGACCGGGATTCCCCGGCCGCACCGGAGGACCGCCACCACCCCCGGCGATCCGGAGGACCTGATGGCACCGCCCGCCGCAGCCCCCACCCGTACCGCGTCCGCCCGCCGACATCCGGCGGGCCGCACACCGGTCGACGATCCGATGGGCACGGCGGCCTGAGACGTCCGGTCGGGGCATGCCAACGCCCCGGCCGGCCGGATGCGGGGGAGGCAGGGTCGAGACGCCGACCGACCCTGCCTACCAGCCCCGTCTGCCCGCACCCGTGCCGGGAGCCGGTCCGGCGTCGTCGCCGCCGACGCCGGACCGGCTCCCGGC
>NZ_RCVJ01000193.1 GCF_003667505.1 Micromonospora sp. BL4 | reverse complement strand
GGGCTGGCGGCGGCACTTCGGCTGGGCGTTCGGTGGGATGGCGCTGCTCTACCTGGCGGTCGCGCTCGCCGGCAGCATGGCGACCAGCACCCTGGTCGGTCACACCCCGGCCGATCAGGAACCGGACCCGCCGGTCGGCCACTGCGTCCCGATCAGCGGCGGCCGGGGCTGCCCGGGCGGGTGAGCCGCCGACGCGGCACGAGAGCAGGCCCACGACCGGGCCGCCCCGGGGTGGCGACCGAGCCGCCGCCACCCCGGGACGATCCGGGTCAGGAGATGTCGCGCCGGCGCATCAGCAGGGTGCCGACCAGGCCGGTGATCACCGCGTACCCGATCAGCACGAGGGCGCCGGCCCAGCGCGGCGGGTTGCCGGGGATGTCCGCCCCGGTGACCATCAGCGACGAGGCCAGCGACGGCACCAGCAGTTGCAGGTTGTTGATCCAGTCGCCCCAGCGGGCGGCCAGGATGCTGATCACCACGATGGCGCCGATCGAGCCACCGAGGTAGAGCAGGATGCCGGTCACGGTCGCGCCGATCTGGCTGCGGATCAGCACGCCGATGCCGACGCCGAACACCGCCCAGAGCAGGTACGCGAGCAGGTTCAACCCGATCGCGCGCCAGGCCGCGTCGTTGCCCAGTTGCGAGCCGACCCCAACGGCGTTCAGCACCGCCGCGCCGGCGAGCAGGTTGAGCGCGGTGGTGACCAGCCAGAACAGCAGCGCCAGCAGACCAGCCGCGGCGAGCTTGGCGCTCATCACCGCGGTGCGGTGCGGCGTGGTGAGGAACGTGGTGGTCACCGTCTGGTGGAAGAACTCACTGGTCACCACGATGATGCCGAGCAGCATCACGATCAGCAGACCGAAGAACTGCCCGGTGGTGAACAGGTTCGACGAGAGCGCGTCCGGACTGGCCGCGGCCGCCAGGGTGTCGACCTGGTCGGGTGGCACCTCGCCGAGGTTCCCGCTCGTCAGGGCGTCCGCCTGCAACCAGTTGATGAGCAGGGTGAGCGCCCAGAGCGGCAGGCTGATGAGCGCGAAGATCCACCAGGTGTTGGTGGTACGGATCTTGAGCAGTTCGGCTCGGATCAGGTTCATCGGATGCCCGCCTTTCCGGCCGTCAGCTCCAGGAAGACCCGTTCCAGGTCGGGCCGTTCGGTGGTCAGTTCGTGCAGCTCGACCCCGGCGGTCAGGGCGGCGCGGCCGATCGTCGGGGCGTCCACCCCGCCGACCAGCAGGACACCCTGCTCGTCGGTGTCGACGGTGGCCGACTGCGCCTTCAGCGCGGTGATCAGCGCCTCGGCGTGCGGGGTGCGGACCCGGACCCGAGCGCCCTGCGCCATCGACCCGAGGACCTGGTCGACCGGGCCCTGGCGGACCAGCTGCCCGGCCGCGATGATCACCACGTCGTCGGCGAGCAACTGCATCTCCGACAGCAGGTGGCTGGAGACCAGCACGGTGCGACCCTCGTGGGCGAGGTTCTTGAGGAACCCGCGCATCCACCGGATGCCCTCCGGGTCGAGCCCGTTCGCGGGCTCGTCCAGGATCAGCACCCGGGGGTCACCGAGCATGGCGGCGGCGATGCCGAGCCGCTGCTTCATGCCCAGCGAGTAACCCTTGAACTTGCGCTTCGCCGCCGGGGTCAACCCGACCAGGGCCAGCGCCTCGTCGGCCCGCTGCTTGGGCAGCCCGGCCGCCGCGCAGATCACCCGCAGGTGGTTGATGCCGGTGCGGCCCTTGTGCGCGCTGGACGCCTCCAGGATCGCCCCGACGTGCCGCAGCGGGTCGGAGAGGTCGGCGTACCGGTGGCCGCTGATGGTGGCCGTGCCGGCGGTCGGCGTGACCAGGTTCAGCAACATGCGCAGCGTGGTGGTCTTGCCGGCGCCGTTCGGGCCGAGGAAGCCGGTCACCCGCCCCGGCGCGACGGTGAAGGACAGGTTGTTCACCGCCCGGACGTTCTTGTACTGCTTCGTCAGACCGGACACCGTGATCTGACCGTCGCTGGTGGGGCTTCGCTGCCCGTCAGTCATCGTTCTCCTCCCGTGTGCGGCGTCGAGGTACGCCGTGGCACAGCGTGACGGCCCCGAGCAACAAGGTCAATCAGGCACGGTCCGTACGGCGTGGTCCGCCTTGGGGTGGAGGCGGGTCCTCCCCGCGGACGATGGAGCGGGTCAGCGGGCGATCCAGGTGGCCCGGGCAACGCCGAGCAGTGCGCCGTCCGGTCCGTACAGGCTGGTGTGGACGAGGGCCTTGCGCCCCTGGGCGTGGATCAGCGCACCCGTCACCACGCACTCGTCGCCCGGCGCCGGCAACGCGGTGACCACGGCGGCGATCCGGCCCAGCAGGTACGGGCGGCCGGGCGCGAGCACCGTCCAGCCACCCGGACAGTCCAGCGCCGCCCAGACCGTGGCGTCGCTGACCTGCTCCGGCGCCCGGAACGGGGCGGCGGTCCGGCCGTCCGGCAGGCGGCCAGGGAAGATCCGCAGCCCGTCGGCCCGGCGCGGACCGCAGACGTAGCAGTCGGGGAACGGATGTTCGACCAGGCCGGGGTAGCGGGTCGCGGCGTCGACCGCGGTGTCCCGGTCGACCGGCGGTACGACGGCGTCCACCGCCCCGGCCGGACGGACCTCGGCCACCAGTTCGCCGGCCGGGTCACGGACCTCGCCGTCGATGATCCTCAGCGCCGTCTCCAGCGGTGGTGGCCGGCGCAGCGTCACCTCGACCGGGCCGGTGCCGCCCGCCGCGGTGGCGAAGACTCCGGCGCTCCAGCCGCCGTTGCCGGAGCCGGGCGGCCCGTTGTAGCGGGACTCGATGCGCATCGTCGACCTCCGGTGGGGCGTGCCGGCGCCGTCGCCGGGTCCGTCCGGCAGCCTCGCACGGCCGCCGTCGGGCGCATCCGCCGGCCGGCGTTCATCCGATCGACACGGTGGTCACCGCCGATGGCAACCCCGGGCACCTACACAGATCCCATGGCCGTTCTGCATGCCGCTGGCGCACCCCTGACGACCAGCGGATACACCCTGCTGATCGCCGACGACCCGACCCAGGTCGCGGCCGCGCAACGCCTGCGTCACGAGGTGTTCGCCACCGAGCTCGGCGCCACCCTCCGCCCGAGCGAAACCGGGATGGACGTGGAACCCTTCGACGCCCACTGCGACCATCTGATCGTCCGCCAGGAGAGCACCGGCGAGGTGGTCGGTACGTACCGGCTGCTGCCTCCCGGCCGCACCAACCGGCGGTACGCCGAGGACGAGTTCGACCTCGCCGCGCTCGATCCGCTCCGCGACGACCTGGTCGAGGCGGGCCGGTCCTGTGTGCACCCGGACCACCGCTCGGGCGCGGTGATCAACCTGATGTGGGCCGGCATCACCCGGTACCTGCACCTGCGCGGCTCGCGCTGGCTCGGCGGCTGCGCCTCGGTGCCGGTGGCCGACGGTGGCCGGGCGGTGGCCGAGGTGTGGGCGCAGGTCCGGGCCCGGCACCTGGCGCCGCCTCCGCTGCGGGTCCGCCCGCTGCGGCCGTGGTTCGACGAGCCGGCCGCCGCCGCTGGCTCGGTGGCCGCCGACCCGGTCGGCCGTGCCGCGGTGCCGCCACTGTTGCGTGGCTACCTCCGGCTCGGCGCGTGGATCTGCGGCGAGCCGTCGTACGACCCCGACTTCGGGGTGGCGGACTTCTACGTGCTCTTCTCGCTGGACCGGATGAATCCGCGCTACCTGCGGCACTTCCTGGGCGGGGTGGACCGGTGACCGCCGCGCCGCACGACCTGTGGCGGCCCTCGTCCGGCTGTGACGAGGAGTGCCTGCCGGCGGCCGGCGAGGTGCCCACGGTGCCGGTGGCCCGCCGGGTGCTCCGGTTGGTCGCCGCGGCCGGCATGCTGCTGGCCGGCGTGGGCCTGGTGGTGCTGCTGCCCGTTCTGCCGGGGCCGGAGCGGCAGGCGGCGGTCCGCGGCTGGGCCCGGGGCACCGCGCGCGCCTTCGGCGTCCGGCTGGTGATCCGGGGCCGACCGCCCCGGCGGCGCGCGCTGCTGGTCGCCAACCACGTGTCGTGGCTCGACATCCTCGCGGTGCTGGCGGTAGCGCCGACCCGGATGGTGGCGAAGCGGGAGATCCGCTCCTGGCCGGTGGTGGGTCTGCTGGCCGCGGCGGCGGGCACGGTCTTCGTGGACCGGTCCCGGCCACGGGCGCTGCCGGCCACCGTGCGCCGGGTCGCCGACGCGCTGCGCGCCGGCCGGTCGGTCGCGGTCTTTCCGGAGGGTACGACCTGGTGCGCCGGGGACCGTGCGGCCGACTGCCGCCCCGGCGGCGGGTTCCGGCCCGCGACGTTCCAGGCGGCCATCGACACCGGTAGCCCGGTGGTGCCGCTGCGACTGGCGCACCGGTGCGAAGCCACCGGAACGGCCACCACGGCCGCCGCCTTCCTCGGTGCGGACACCCTGCTGCGCTCGGTCGCCCGGGTGGTCGCGGCGCGGGGGCTGGTGGTGACGGTGACGGTCGGTGCCGCACTGCATCCGGCCCGCGACGCCGACCGGCGGTTGCTGGCCCGGGCCGCCGAGTCGGCCGTACACCTGCCGCCCCCGGCGGGTGCCGCGGCGCGGGCCCGGCTGCGCCCGGTGCCCACCATGACCCCGGCGGCTTCCGCGCTGCCGCCGGCCGCCGGCGGGGAGCTGG
Organism: Micromonospora sp. BL4; assembly: GCF_003667505.1. Taxonomy (GTDB): domain Bacteria; phylum Actinomycetota; class Actinomycetes; order Mycobacteriales; family Micromonosporaceae; genus Micromonospora. Next base: position 12,121 of record NZ_RCVJ01000193.1, on the reverse strand, counting down.
ACCTGGCGGCCTGACGGGAGCCGTCGCTCGGTCGGCCATACCTGCTCTGGTCCCCGCGATACCTCTGAGGCATAAACATGACTCAGAGGTATCGCGCTCATCGGAGCACGTGGGCCCGACTCGCGACAGTCTTGTGCTGTCGCGATGTATCGCGTTACTGTTCCTTCCATCGGACGCGCGTCGACGCGTCGTCGAGGGGAGGACGCCATGACCGGATGGACGGTCGACAGCCCGCAGCGGCTCACCGTGGACGGCCCGGTCACCCGGTTGGACGTCCGACTGGTGAGCGGGCGGCTCAACGTGGTCGCCACCGACGGCCCGGCCCGGGTCGACGTCACCCGGGTCGGCCGCCGACCCGTCCTGGTCACCCACTCCGACGGCCGGCTCACCATCCGCCAGGAACGCGGCCGGGGCTGGGCGGACGCCCTGCGGTGGATGCGATCGATCACGCGGTACCCGCGGGTGGACGTCTCCGTGGCGGTGCCCGCCGACGTCGTCGCAGACCTGGGTCTGGTCGCCGGTTCACTGGTGGCCTCCGGGCTGCGCCGGCAGACCACGGTCGACGTGACCGCCGGCCAGATCACCCTGATGGGGCTGCGTGGCAGCACCTTCGCGAAGATCACCTCGGGGCCGGTGGAGGCGCTCGGCGTGGGCGGCGACCTCAGCCTGGAGACGGTCTCCGGTGAGGTGATCCTCGCCGACAGCGCCGCCGACCGGGTGCGGGCGCAGACCGTCTCGGGAGCCATCACCTGCGACCTGGACAACCCCCGCCGCAGCGAGATCCGGCTCACCACCATCTCGGGCGGCATCACCGTCCGGATCCGGGAGGACAGCGACCTCGACGTACGGCTGCACACCGCCTCGGGCCGGATCACCAGCGGGTTTCCCCAGGTGCGCACCTCGACGTTCCCGCTGGCCAACAGCGAGGGGGTGCTCGGCGCCGGCGAGGGTAAGCTCTGGGCCTCCGCGACCTCGGGGAGCATCGCGCTACTCGCCCGGCCGGTGGACGACGACCAGGAGGAGCTGCCGTGACCGCCGTGTTCAGCCACGGCCGGCTCCGGCTCTACCTGCTCAAACTCCTCGACGACGGTCCGAAGCACGGCTACGAGCTGATCCGCCTGCTGGAGGACCGGTTCCTCGGCCTCTACGCGCCCAGCGCCGGCACCATCTACCCCCGCCTGCAACGGCTGGAGGCCGAGGGGCTGGTCAGCCACACCGCCGCCGGAGGCCGCAAGACGTACGGCATCACCGACGCCGGCCGCGACGAGCTGCGCCAACGAGCCGGCGAGCTGAGCACCCTGGAGGCGGACATCGCCGCCTCGGTGGCGGACCTCTCCACCCTGGCCGGCGAGATCCGCAGCGAGGTGAGCGGCTCGGTGCGCGACCTCAAGCGGGAGCTGAGCGCGGCCGCCCGGCAGACCCGCCGTACCCGATGGGAGCCTCCGGCCCCGCCGCGCGGTCCGGCGGCCGCGAACGGGCCCCGCGCGGGACTGCTCGACGAGCTCGACCAGCGGCTGGCCGCGTTCACCGCCGAGGTGGGCCGGCTGGCGCGGGCCCGGCAGTTCAGCGACACCCAGCTGCGTACCGCGATCCGGCTGCTCGACGGCGCGCTGGACGGGCTGCGCCGACTGCTGCGCTGACCGACGCCGCCGGCACGCGCGACGGCGGCCGGCGACTCACAGGATTTTTGCAGGAAGCGTCCAGCGCCGGTGCAGTGAGGTCACCGATGATGGGCACATGCCCGCTACCCAGACCGAGGCGCGACTGCTCGTCGTCGAGGACGACCCGAACATCCTCGAACTGCTGTCCGCGAGCCTGCGCTTCGCGGGCTTCGACGTGGCCACCGCGACCAGCGGCAGCGCGGCCCTAAACGCCGCCAAGGACCACCGGCCCGACCTGGTCGTGCTCGACGTGATGCTGCCGGACCTCGACGGCTTCGAGGTCATCCGGATGCTCCGCGAGGGCGGTACGCGTACCCCGGTGGTGTTCCTGACCGCCCGGGACGCCACCGACGACAAGATCCGTGGGTTGACCCTGGGCGGCGACGACTACGTCACCAAGCCGTTCAGCCTGGAGGAGCTGACCGCCCGGATCCGCGCCGTGCTGCGCCGCACCACCACCGGCGAGCAGGCCCCCTCCCGGCTCACCTTCGCCGACCTGGAGCTGGACGAGGAGACCCACGAGGTGCACCGGGCCGGGCAGCGGGTGCAGCTGTCGCCGACCGAGTTCAAGCTGCTGCGGTACCTGATGCTCAACGCCAACCGGGTGCTGTCCAAGGCGCAGATCCTCGACCACGTCTGGAACTACGACTTCCGCGGCGACGACAACATCGTCGAGTCCTACATCTCCTACCTGCGACGCAAGGTCGACACCAGCCAGCCCCGGCTCATCCACACCCTCCGCGGCGTCGGGTACGTGCTGCGCAAGCCGGCGGCGTGAACCCGGTCCAGCAGGCGAAGGGACGGGTGCGCGGCGTTCCGCTGCGGATCAAGCTGGTCACCTCGGTGCTGGCACTGGTCGCCGTGGCGCTGCTGGTGATCAGCGTCTCGACCGCGTACTTCCTGCACAACTACCTGGTCGACCAGATCGACCTGGAGCTGCGTAGCTCTGCCAAGGGAATCCAGTCCATCACGGCCAAGGGAATCCAGTCCATCACGCCGTCGACGAACACCGTCTCGCTGCCCAGCGACTACGTGGTCGTGCTGACCGACGTGCGGACCGGCAAGGTGCAGGTGCCCCTGTACGACTCGTCCCGCTTCGGGGTGGACGATCTGCCTCCGTGGCCAAGCGACGCGAGCGGTTTCCAGGCGCAGGACGAGGCCCGCGAGGGAATTCCGTTCACCGTTCGGGCCCGGGACAGCTCGGTGCGCTGGCGGATGCTCTACATCGAGCTGCCGAACGGCCAGATGGCCGTGATCGGCCAGCACCTGACCGATGTCGACCTCGCCGTCAAACGACTGGCCTGGATCGACCTGCTGGTCGGCGGGGCAGTGCTGATCATGCTGGCCTCGGTCGGCGCGGCGATCGTGCGGACCAGCCTCAAGCCCCTCGTCGAGATCGAACGAACCGCCGCCGCCATCGCCGGGGGTGACCTGACCCGCCGGGTACCCGACCCGGAGCAGGGACAGGAACATCCCTCCTCCGAGTTGGGCCGGCTCTCCCGTGCCCTGAACGCGATGCTCACCCAGATCGAGGCGGCGTTCACCGCCCGGGCCGCCTCGGAGACCGCCGCGCGCTCGGCCGAGAGCGCCGCCCGGGACGCGGCGGTCGCCGCGCAGGCGTCCGAGGCGCGGGCCCGGCGCTCCGAGGAGCGGATGCGGCAGTTCGTCGCGGACGCGTCGCACGAGCTGCGGACCCCGCTGACCACCATCCGTGGCTTCGCCGAGCTGTACCGGCAGGGCGCCGCCCGGGCGCCGGAGCAGACCGCCGGCCTCCTGCGCCGGATCGAGGACGAGGCGGCCCGGATGGGGCTGCTGGTGGAGGACCTGCTGCTGCTCGCCCGCCTGGACCGGGAACGGCCGCTCTCGCTGGCCCCGGTCGAGCTGCCGGTGCTCGCCTCCGACGCGGTGCAGGCCGCCCGGGCGATGGCCCCGGACCGGAGGATCGAGCTGGAGATCGAGCCCGGCTCGGGCCCCCTGGTCGTCTTCGCCGACGACGCGCGGCTGCGTCAGGTGATCGGCAACCTGGTCACCAATGCCCTGACCCACACCCCACCGGAGGCCGAGATCAGCCTGCGGTTGCGCGCCGAGCCGGGAAACCTCGCCGTGGTGGAGGTGGCCGACACCGGCCCGGGGCTCTCCCCGGAACAGGCGGAACGGGTCTTCGAGCGGTTCTACCGGGCCGACGCGGCGCGGACCCGGCGTGCCGACGGCAACACCGGCACCGGCCTCGGCCTGGCCATCGTGGCGGCGTTGGTCGCCGCCCACCACGGCACGGTCGAGGTGGTGGAGACTCCGGGCGGTGGCGCCACCTTCCGGGTCCGGCTGCCGCAGGTGCCGCAGGACGACGGCGTCGGCGAATGACTTTTCAGGCAACTTCCAGGACGGTTCCAGGTTGGTCGCAGTGGCCGGGGAGAAGGTAGTTCCATGACCGAGTTCGAGTCCGACCCGCAGCGCCGGCCGGCCCCCACCGACGCCGAGCCGTCGCACCCCACCGCCGAGCTGCCGCGCGACGAGCGCGCGCAGTCCGACTCCCCGACCACTCCTGTCCCCGTCGTCTCGACCACCGACGACGCGGCGACCGCCGCCAACCCGACCGTGCCCGCCGAGCCCACCGTGCCCACGGGGTACGCCGGCCAGCAGGCCAGCGCGCCCCCGGCCGCCGGGCAGCCGACCGGGTACGAGCCCCCCACCGGCACCCACTCCGCGCCGCCGTACCCGGTCTCCGGCCACCCGGCGCCCGGCCAGCACGGCTACCCGCAGCCGACCGCCGGCCGGTACCCCGGCGCCCCCTGGTACCCCGGTCAGCAGCAGTCCGGCTGGGCAGGCGGGGGCCAGCCGGGCGTGGCGTACCAGCAGCAGCACCCGGGTCACCCCCAGCACCTGGGCCAGCACCAGCAGCACCCGGGCCAGCACCAGCAGCACCCGGGCCAGCCGGTGCCGCCGTGGGGCCCGCAGGCCAACCCGCCCGGCACCGGGCCCCGGCCCGGCCGGATCGCCAAGTTCGCCGGCGCCGGTGTCGCGGTGTTCGCCCTCATGCTCGGCTCCGGTGTGGCCGGCGGCGCGCTCGCGCTCGCCCTCGACGGCGACGGCGGCGGCATCACCCGCACCTACTCCGCCGCCCCGGTGCTCAACAGCGCCGACCTGCCGAAGATCGCCGCCTCCGTGCAGGACAGCGTCGTCTCCATCGCCACCACCAGCGGCGAGGGCTCCGGCGTGGTGCTCAGCGCCGACGGCTACGTGCTCACCAACAACCACGTGGTGGCCTCCGCCGCCGGCGACACGGTGCAGGTCGTCTTCGCCGACGGCAAGAACGCACAGGCGAAGATCGTCGGCACCGATCCGAAGACCGACCTGGCCGTGGTGAAGGCCAGCGGGGTGAGCAACCTCAAGCCGGCCACCTTCGGCGACAGCGACGGCATGCAGGTCGGCGACCAGGTGCTGGCCCTGGGCAGCCCGCTCGGTCTGCAGGGCTCGGTGACCGCGGGCATCCTCAGCGCCCGGGACCGCACCATCCGGGCCGGCGAGGGCCAGCCGCAGGACCCGAACCAGCAGGGCCAGCCGCAGGACCCGAACCAGCAGGGCCAGGCGGTCAGCTCGATCTCCGGCCTGCTCCAGACCGATGCCCCGATCAACCCCGGCAACTCCGGTGGCGCCCTGGTCAACACCCGTGGCGAGGTGATCGGCGTCAACACCGCCATCGCCACCTCCGGGCAGAGCACCGGCAACATCGGCGTCGGGTTCGCGATCCCCAGCAACAAGGCCAAGGACGTCGCGGGCAAGCTCCAGCGCGGCGAGAAGGTCAGCCACCCGTCGCTCGGCGTCGGCGTCAACCAGGCCGACGGCGGCGGCGCCCTGGTCGCGTCGGTCACCCCGGGCAGCCCGGCCGAGAAGGCCGGCCTTCAGCGGGGTGACGTGATCACCCGGTTCGGCGACAAGGCCGTCAACGACTCCGACGACCTGGTCGGCGCGGTGCAGGCCGGCAAGGTCGGCGACCGGGTCGAGGTGCAGTTCAAGCGCGACGGCGCCGACAAGTCGGTGACCGTGACGCTCGCCGAGACGTCCTGACCATCATCTGAACCTGCCTCCTCCCTCCGGCGGCGGGTGGCGGGGCCAAGGGGGTTGGCTCCGTCACCCGCCGCTCTTTTCCGCCCGGACGGCGGTTCACCCGGATCGGGTGAACCGCCGTCACCCGTACGCCGGGCACGTTCGGCGGGCGAGACCGCGACGTACGGGGGGTGGATGCCATGAGCACGGCGACGGATGTCCGCGACGACGAGCGGATCCAGCGCGACGTCCTGGCCGAGCTGGCCTGGGACGCGCGGCTGCAACCGAACGAGATCGGCGTGACCGTCGACCGGGGGGTCGTCACCCTGACCGGGTTCGTGGACGGGGCTGCCCGCGGTTGGGCGGCGGTCCGCTGCGCGCAGCGGGTCCGCGGGGTCCGGGTGGTGGCCGACGAGATCGAGGTGCGGCTGCCGGGCACGCCGGGGCGTACCGACGCCGAGATCGCCATCGCCGCCAGCCGGGCGCTGGAATGGGACAGCTTCGTGCCGGCCGAACGGCTGGACGTGACCGTGGCCAACGGCTGGCTGATGCTCCGCGGCGAGGTCGAGTTCGGGTGGCAGCGCCGTACCGCCGAGGGTGAGCTACGCCGGTTGGACGGCTTGCGGGGGATCACCAACCTGGTCGAGGTGCGTCCGCCGGCGCCACCGGCCGGCGACCGGCTGCGACGGGACGTCCAGCGGGCGCTGCTGCGCACGATCGGCGCCGATCGGGTGACGGTCGAGGTGGACGGCGACACGCTGGTCCTCGCCGGGGTGGTCCGCTCGTGGTGGGAACGCGACCAGGTCGAGCGGGTGGCCTGGTCGGCGCCGGGGGTGCGGGTCGTCCACGACCAGCTCCTGGTCGGCGGGTGATCGTCCGCCTTGTCCGGTTTACCGGCCACGGGACGGGGAAACCGCCGCCGACCATTCCGACCAACGGCGACACCGGACCGGGGACCAACGGGGAGGACTCGTGGCCGTGAACCACCCGCCCGCCGCCCGTGCCTCGGAGCGGCCGTTGCGCATCGCGATGGTGGTGCCGCCATGGCTGTCCGTGCCGCCGCCCGGCTACGGCGGCCTGGAGCAGGTGGTCGCGGGGCTGGTGGACGCGCTGACCGGGCACGGCCACGAGGTGACGCTGTTCGGTGCCGGCCGACACCACGGCACCGCCGCCGGCGACTTCGTCTCCACCGTGCCCGAGGTCCAGTACCCCCGCCTCGGCGAGTCGTTGCCCGAGCTGGCACACCTGGCCCGGGTCAATCGGATGATCACGGCGGGCGATTTCGACGTGATCCACGACCACACCACGATCGGCCCACTCGTGGCCGGTCGCCGGGCCGTGCCGACGGTGGCGACGGTGCACGGCAACCCGGTGGGGGAGTACGGCGACGTGCTCGGCGAGGTCGACCGGGACGTCGCCCTGGTGGCCATCTCGCACGCCCAGCGCCGGCTCAACCCGGTCCTGCCCTGGGCCGGCACCGTGCACAACGCGCTGGACCTGCGCGGGTTTCCGCGCAAGACCGCGCCCGGCCCCGGGCCGGTGCTGTGGCTGGCCCGGTTCAGCCCGGACAAGGGCCCGGACGTCGCCATCCAGGCGTGTCGGGCGGCCGGGCTGCCGCTGCTGCTGGCCGGCAAGTGCAACGAGCCGGCCGAACGCCGGTACTACGAGCAGGTCGTCGCGCCGCTGGTCGGCGACGACGTGACCGTCGTGTTCAACGCCGACCGCGCGGAGACCCTGCGGATGCTGGTCGACGCCCGCTGCCTGATCATGCCGATCCAGTGGGAGGAGCCGTTCGGCATGGTGATGTTGGAGGCGATGGCCACCGGCACTCCGGTGGTCGCATTCGACCGTGGCGCCGTGCCGGAGCTGGTCCGACCCGGGGTGACCGGGCTGGTCTGCGAGCGGCCGGAGGAGCTGCCCGCGGCGTTGCGGGCGGCGAAGGGGATCGACCCGGCGGCCTGCGTGGCGCACGTCGCGGAGAACTTCTCGGTCGAGCGGTTGGCGTACGGCTACGAGGAGATCTTCCGACGCTTCCTCGCCGGCCGGCACGACGTACGCGAGTCGGTCCGGGTGGCGGTCCGCTGACCGCCCTGCCCGCTGTTCTCGGAGCCCGGATCAGACCCGGGCAGCACCCAGCTCGGCGATGGCGGCGTCCAGTCGCTCCGCGTACGCCGGACTGATGCCGCCCTCGCCGAGCCGGATCGTGACCTTCTCGCGCAGCCGGGCCACCGGCGGCCCGAGTTCGTTTCGGCCCGAGCCGACCGCGGCGGTCAGGTTGCGTAGCTCGTTTCGCAGGTCGAGGCCGACGTCGGCGCGGATCTCCCCGGCGGTCAACCCGGCGCCGATCAGCCCGTCGACCCGGTTGGCGGCCTCCACCAGCGTGCCCGGCCCGGTGGCGGGAGAGCCGGTGCTCGGCGGCGCCGACGGTGTCGCGGCCGGGCGGGACGGCCCGGTGACCGGCGGGCCGGTCGACGCGGTCGGCACCGGACCGGCGGTGGGCTGCGTCCGCGGTGTCGCCCGGTTTTCGGGCAGCAGGGCCACGACGGTCAGCGCCACGCCGACCGCCAGGGCCGCGGGAATCAGCAGCAGCGCCGGCCGTCGGCGGGCCCGGCCCGGCCCGGCACCCTCCGGCTCCCGCACGGCTGGTTCGTCGCCCGGTCCCTCCGCACTCTCGTGGCCGGTTGCCGGACCGGGGACTGTCGGCGGCCGGGCCAGCGTGGGCGCCGGGGCGGTGTCGGTCGGCAGCAGATGGTCACGCAGCACAGTGGCGACCTGCCGCGCGGTCGGCCGGTCGGCCGGATCCCGGGCCAGACTGCGCAGGCAGATCCGGGCCACCGCCGGGGGCAGCTCCGGCAGCCCGGCCAGCGTCGGCGGCGGGCCGCTGGCCAGCGCGTCGCTGAGCTGCTCCCAGGTGTCCGCCGGGTAGGGGACGCGGCCGGTCAGGGCCTCGTGCAGCAGTACGCCGAGCGAGTACACGTCCGTCGCCGGCTGGGCGGGCGCGCCGTCGAGTCGTTCCGGCGCCACGTACGCCGGGGTGCCGAAGGTGCCGCCGTCCTCATCCTCGTCGGGAGCGCCGATCCGGGTCGCGATGCCGAAGTCGAGCACCTTGACGCCCACCCCGGTCATCATCACGTTCGCCGGGGTGATGTCCCGGTGCACGATGCCGAGCCGGTGCGCGGCGGCCAGCGCGTCCGCGACCTGCGCGCCCACCTGGACCGCCTCGCCCCACGGCAGCGGACCCTCGGTGAGCCGCAGCTTCAACTCCTCACCGCTGAGCAGCTCCATCACCACGAAGGAGGTGATGGCGCCGTCGGGGGCGACGGTCTCGCCGTAGTCGTGCACCGAGGTCACGTGCGGGTGCACCAGCTGGGCGGCGGCCCGGGCCTCCTCGCGCACCATGTCCCGGAACCGGGCGTCGGCGGCCAGCGACGGGGCGAGCACCTTGAGCGCGACGACCCGGTCCAGCACTTCGTCCCGGGCGCGCCAGATGACCGACATGCCGCCGGCGCCGATCTGGTCGAGAAGTCGGTACCTACGGGCCAGCAACCGGCCCGCATGCAGTGCTGCCTTCACGGATCGCACCTGCCTCGGGGTGGGAGCGGTATCAGGTTGCGCGAATGTGTCCTGGCTGTCAACGGCCGGCACCGCCCGCCACCGGTCGGCGGCAGGTGGGATGCGCCCACCTGCGCGCGGCGGTGGCCGAACGGTCGGCGGCGGGCCCGTGCCAGGATGGGTGGCATGGCGGGGGGACCGGTGGCGTTCGTACTCGGGGGCGGGGGAGTGCTCGGCGCCGTCGAGGTGGGCATGTTGCGCGCCCTGTTCCGCGCCGGCATCCAACCCGACATGGTGCTCGGCACCTCGATCGGCGCGGTCAACGGCGCGCTGGTCGCGGCCGACCCGTCGGAGGCGGTGACCGACCGGCTGGTGCGGCTCTGGGCCTCGCCGGAGGCCAGCGAGGTGTACGGCGACTCGGTCGCCCGACAGCTGCGCCGTTTCGCCGCCCGGACCCACCTGCACTCGCCCCGGCCGCTGCGCCGCGTGCTCGAATCCGAGCTGGGGGCCGACACCACCTTCGCCGACCTGCGGGTGCCGTTCCGCTGCTGCGCCGCGCACATCGAGCGGGCCGCCGAGCACTGGTTCGACAGCGGCCCGGTGGTGCCGGCCGTGCTGGCGTCGGCCTCGGTGCCGGGCCTGCTCCCGCCCACCGAGATCGACGGTGCGCACTACGTGGACGGTGGCATCGTCAACTCCATCCCGATCGGCGAGGCGGTGGCCGTCGGCGCCAGGCAGATCTTCGTCCTCCAGGTGGGCCGGATCGAACGGGAGCTGACGCCGCCGCGCCGGCCGTGGGAGATCGCGCAGGTCGCGTTCGAGATCTCCCGCCGGCACCGGTTCTTCCGGGAAATGGCCGCGCTGCCCGAGGGGGTGGAGGTGCACGTCCTGCCGACCGGTGGGCTGAATCCACGCGACGACACCCCGTGGGCGTACCGCGACATGGCGGCGGTGGGGCGGCGGATCAGCCGCGCGTACACCGCGTCCCGGCGTTACCTCGCGACCAACGTGGTGCGGTGATGCCGCTGCCGCCCAGGTGGCTGCGCCGGTCGCTGCTCGCCCCCGGCGTGGTGCTGCTCGCGCTCACCGTGGTGACCACCCTGCCGGTCTGGGCGCTGCTCGCGGCGGCCGCCTCCCCGCTGGTTCCGGGCCGGCTGCGTCCGCTGCGACTGCTCTGGATCGGCTGCGTCTACCTGGTCTGGGACGCCGTCGCGCTGCTCGCGCTCTTCGTGCTCTGGGTCGTGTCCGGCTTCGGCTGGCGGAGCCGGTCGCCGGCCTTCCAGCGCGCGCACTACCTGCTGGCCGGCTGGTTCCTGCGGGTGCTGTTCTGGCAGGCCCGTTGGGCGCTGCGGCTGCGCATCGACGTGGTGGGCACCGACCCGGACACCGCGCTGCCCGGCCGACCCGAGCTGGTGCTCTGCCGGCACGCCGGGCCGGGCGACTCGTTCATCCTGATCCATGGGCTGGTCAACTGGTTCAACCGGGAACCCCGGATCGTGCTCAAGGACAGCCTCCAGTGGGACCCGGCGATCGACGTGCTGCTCAACCGGCTGCCCAACCGGTTCATCGCGCCGACTCCCGAGCGCGGCGAGGAGACGGTGCGCCAGGTCGGGCACCTGGCCACCGGCCTGGACGACAACGACGCGTTCGTGATCTTCCCGGAGGGCGGCAACTTCACCCCGAAGCGTCGGCTGCGCGCCATCGCCCGGCTGCGCTCCCTCGGGCTGGAGCGGATGGCGTTGCGCGCGGAGCGGATGCGGCACGTGCTGGCCCCGCAGCCGGGCGGCATGCTCGCCGCGTTGGACGCCGCCCCGGACGCCGGGGTCATCTTCGTCGCCCACACCGGACTGGACCGGATGCTCACCGTCGCCGACGTGTGGCGGGAACTGCCGATGGACAAGCGGATCGTGATGCGGTTCTGGTCGGTGCCGCCGGAGGACGTACCGACCGGACGGCAGGAACGCATCGACTGGCTCTACGACTGGTGGGCGAAGATCGACGCCTGGATCGCGGCCAATCGGGACGGCGCCGCGTAGGGTGCGGTCGTGGATCAGATCTGCGTGGTGACGACGGTGGTGGATGCGCGTTCGGTCGCCGACGTGCTGGCGGCCGCAGCCGTCGCCGGCCGGCTCGCCGCCTGCGCGCAGGTCGGTGGCCAGGTGGACAGCACCTACTGGTGGCGGTCCGGAGTGGAGACCAGCACCGAGTGGTCGGTGCAGTTCAAAACCGCACCCGACCGCCTCTCCGCGCTCGTGGACCAGATCCGGGCCAGCCATCCGTACGAGGTTCCGGAGATCCTGGTGTCCAGGGTGGAGAGCGGCGACCCCGGTTACGCCACCTGGGTGCACGAGCACACCCGCCCCTGAGTACGCGCACTCTGGGCCGCGCCCCGGTGGCGCTTCGAGAATGACCGCGTGGACGACACCGGCTATCCCTGCCCCGCCTGCGGCGCCCCGGCCGACCTGAGCGCCGGTTGCTCCGGTTGCCGACGCCCGCCCGACCCGACCGCCGCCGAGGTGGTCCGGCTGGGCCGGGAGGTCGCGCGGCTCGGCCCGGAGGTGGAGCGGGCGCGCCGGACGTACGCCGAGCTGGCCGGACGGCTGGCGGCCAGTTCCCGGCGGCGGGACGAGTTGGCCGCGGTCGTCCGCGCCGGGGTGGCCGCGTCCGTTCCGGCGCATCCGGTCTCGTTGACGCGGCTGGAGACGTCCAGCGGCTCGGGGGCGCTCAACGGACCGGCCGCGCCGACGCCGGGCGCGGCGGAGACGTCGACCCGGACGGTCCAGGGTCTGCTCTTCGTCCTCGGTGGACTCCTGCTGGGCACCGCGGCGGTGGTCTTCACCGCGGTGCCCAGCAGGAGTCCACCG
>NZ_RCVJ01000030.1 GCF_003667505.1 Micromonospora sp. BL4 | reverse complement strand
ACTCGACCGGCAGGTTGAAGTGCTGCATCACACCGGGCAGGTCACAGAAACGAACGTCGACGAACTTCACGTCCTCGTTCTTGAGGTACCGCAGCAGTTCCTCGGAATTGGCGAACACACGTCCTCCCGGAAGGCGTAGTCCGATCAGGGACAGCCCGGTGGCCGTGCCCGACCCGGCCGGCGCATCCATGCCCCGACCGTACGACGACTCGCCGGACCAGCGCCGCCCATCCGCCCATCCGCCCGGCCGGCTGCCCGACCGTCCGGATTTCGGCTGCGGGGGAGCGGGTGGCCGGGACGCGCGGGCGGGTGCGGGAGCGTGCATACGACGGAGCACACCGGGTACGCCGCTGCGGCCCTACAGCCAGCGGGGTTTCCAGGCCTGACCGCTTCCAGCGCAGCCGAGGAGCACCGACATGGGTATCGCGGGGCGGGCACGACTCTCGCCGGGCACCTCACTGGTGCTGCTCGCGTCGATCCTCGTGTCGTTCCTGGCCGCGTCGGCGGCCCCCACCCCGCTGTACGGGATCTACCAGGAGCGCTGGCACTTCTCGCCGGTGACGACCACGGTGGTGTTCGCCGTCTACGCGCTCGCGGTGCTGGCGTCCCTGCTCACGTTCGGCAAGTTGTCCGATCACGTCGGCCGGCGTCCGGTCCTGGCCGTCGCGATCGTGGTGCAGATGCTCTCGCTGGTCGTCTTCGTCTTCGCCAACGGCGTACCCACGCTGCTGACCGCCCGTCTCGTGCAGGGCCTGGCGGCCGGCGCCGCCACCGGCGCCATCGGTGCCGCCATGCTCGACATCGACCGCGCCCGGGGCACGCTCGCGAACTCGATCGCCCCGGGCATCGGGACCGGTAGCGGCGCGCTGCTCTCGGCGCTGCTCATCCAGTTCCTGCCCGCCCCGACCCAGCTGGTGTACGTCGTCCTTCTCGTGATTCTGCTGCTCCAGGCGCTCGGGGTCGCGCTGATGCCGGAGACCGTCACGCGGATGGCGGGAGCGCGGCGCAGCCTGCGTCCGGACATCAACCTGCCCCGCTCGGTGCGCGGGCCGATGCTGGTGGTCGTTCCGGTGCTGTTTGCGGTCTGGGCGCTGGCCGGCTTCTTCGGGGCGCTCGGCCCGGCGCTCGTGCGCGCCCTCATGAACACGTCGATCGTGGTCGGCGGTCTGGTCCTCTTCGTCTTCGCCCTCTTCGGGTCGATCGCCGTCCTGTTGCTGCGGAACACCGCCGCGCGGACCGTGATCCTGACCGGGATCGCCGCGCTGATCCTGGGCATGGTCGTCACGTTGGTGTCGACCATGGCCGAGTCCGTTCCCGGGTTCTTCGTCGGGCTCGCGCTCGGGGGCGTCGGCTTCGGCGCCGGTTTCCAGGGCAGCCTCAAGACCGTCATGCCGCTGGTCGAGGCGCACGAACGCTCCAGCGTGCTGTCCGTGCTCTACGTCGTCTGCTACGTCGGCTTCGGCCTTCCCACCGTGATCGCCGGCTTCCTCGTGGTCTACGCCGGCGGCGTGCCCCGGACCGCCGACGAGTACTCCGTCGCCGTCATCCTCCTCGCCCTCATCGCTCTGCTCGGAGTGCGCAGGGCGACGAGGATGTCGCCCGGCTGATGCCGGGAACGAGGCACCCGGGCGGGGCGCAGCCAGTAGCGTGGTGATCGAGCCGACGTCGCTCGTGGGAGCGGTGGCTCGCGCGCTGACGGCGCCGCACTCGATCCAGGGAGGCCGCGATGAGCCCGAAGGATGCCCAGCGCGACGCGAGTGGGACGTCGAGCGTCCAGAACCTCGACGTGAAGCTCGAGGTGATCGTCATCCCGGTGTCGGATGTCGACCGCGCGAAGGAGTACTACGAGCGGCTCGGGTGGCGGCTCGACCAGACACCTCCTGGCATCGTCCAGTTCACGCCGCACGGCTCGTGGTGCTCGGTGCAGTTCGGCTCGGAGTTGACCTCGGCGGCGCCCGGCTCGGCCAAGGCGTACCTGATCGTGTCCGACGTCGAGGCGGCCCGCAACGCCCTGGTCTCGGCCGGTGTCGAGGTGAGCGACATCTTCCACGTCGGCCCGAAGGGCCCGGTCGACGGGCTGGATCCCGAGCGGCGCAGCTACTTCTCCCGCGCCACGTTCCGCGATCCGGACGGCAACACCTGGCTGATGCAGGAGATCACGACCAGGCTTCCCGGGCGCGTCGAGGGCGGCGTGACGTCGTTCGGCTCCGCGACCGACCTGGCGAGCGCGCTCCGACGCGCGGCCGCCGCCCACGGCGAGCACGAGGAGCGCACCGGCGAGCGGGACGAGAACTGGCCCGACTGGTACGCGGCGTACATGGCGAGCGAGCAGTCCGGGGAGAAGCCGCCCGAGTGACGACGCGAGGCGTCGGGTCGGGTCGGTCGCTGGTGACGCCCCGCCCCTCACGAACGCCCGGTGTCACAGCAGGTGACCCGTCGGCGTCTTGTGGGCGACGCAGGCGGGATCGGAGCGACAGGAGTGACGCATGGTCGGCGCAATTCCGGACGCTGGAAACGCAGTCCCGAGGCAGGGTCGCGGACCCGACCCCGCTACCGACGCGTTCATCACCCACCGAAACCTGCTCTTCACCGTCGCCTACGAGATGCTCGGGTCGGCCGCCGACGCCGAGGACGTCCTCCAGGAGACCTGGCTACGGTGGGCGGACGTCGATCTGGAGACGGTGCGGGACCAGCGGGCGTACCTGGTCCGGATCGCCACCCGACAGTCACTCAGCCGGCTGCGTACGCTTGGCCGCCGCAAGGAGTCCTACGTCGGCTCCTGGCTGCCCGAGCCGCTGCTGACCACGCCCGACGTCGCCGAGGACGTCGAGCTGGCCGAGAGCGTCTCGATGGCGATGCTGCTGGTGCTGGAGACGCTCGCGCCGACCGAGCGGGCGGTGTTCGTCCTGCGCGACGTGTTCGATGTGGGCTACGACGAGATCGCCGAGGCCGTCTCGAAGAGCCCGGCCGCGGTCCGCCAGATAGCGCACCGGGCACGGGTGCACGTGGCGGCGCGCCGGCCGCGCGGGGTGGTCACCCCGGCCGAGACCCGGGGTGCGCTCGAGGCGTTCCGGCGGGCCGTCGAGACCGGCGACGTGCAGGGCCTGCTCGACATCCTCGCCCCGGACGTCGTGCTCGTGGGTGACGGCGGTGGTGTCCGGCAGGCACTGCTGCGGCCCGTCGCCGGCGCCGGCAAGGTGGCGCGCCTGCTGGCCAGCAGGAAGGTCAGGATCGCTGCCATGTCGCTGGAGCCGGCCCACGTCAACGGCTACCCGGCGTTGACTCTCCGGCTGGACGGCGAGATCGACACGGTCGTCGCGGTACGCATCGATGAGGGCCTCATCACCGGCCTTTACGCCGTGCGCAATCCCGAGAAGCTGTCCCACATGCGGGGTGCGACCGCCCTGCGGCGCTGAGCCGGCGGCCCGCGAAAGAATCCCGCCGTCCAGGACATCCAGCGTCGTCCCCGCGCCCGTGGTCGCGGGCCGGGCCGACGAATCCGCCGGTTACCGTTGCCGGTGTGCGGGCGGCGGAGTCGGGCGAGACGATCGGGTTCTCGGTGCTCGGCTCGATCAGGGTCGTCCGCGCCGGCGCCGAGCTGCACCTGGGTGCCCGCCAGCAGCGCCTGGTGCTCGCGTTGCTGTTGGCCCGGGCCGGTGCACCGGTCTCCCTGGCCGAGCTGGTTGACCTGCTCTGGGACGAGGAGGCCCCGCGCAGCGCCGCGAACGTCGTACACCGGCACGTCGGGGTGCTCCGGCGGCTGCTCGAACCCGGCCTGCCCACCCGGTCGGCGGGCCGGCACATCCTCCGCGAGCTGTCGGGCTATCGGCTGCGCGCCGACGAGGAGTCCCTCGACCTGCTGAGGTTCCGGTCGCTGAGCCGGCTGGCGGGGCGCAGCCTCCAGGACGGCGACCCGGAGTCGGCGCTGCGGCATTCCCTCGACGGGCTGCGGCTGTGGCGCGGCCGGTGCGCCGCGGGCCTGGAACCGGCCTCCCGCCTGCATCCCGCGTTCCTCGCGGTGGAGGCCGAACGCGCCGAAGCCGTGCGCGAGGCCGCCGACGCCGCCGAGCGCTGCGGCCGGATGAGCGCGGTGCTGGCGCCGTTGCGGCAGGCAGCCGAGCAGCACCCGCTCGACGAGTCGCTGCAGAGTCGGCTGCTGCTGGCGCTCGCCGCCCACGGCCGCCAGGCCGAAGCCGTGGAGATGTACCGGGTGGTGCGTCGCCGGCTCGCCGACGACCTCGGCATCGATCCGGGCGAGGAGCTGCGCGAGGCGTACGACCGGCTGCTGCACCAGCGCACCCGGCCGGCGCGTACCCCGGTGTCGTCGCCACTGCCCCGGCCCGCGCAGCTGCCCCCGGACCTGGCCTTCTTCACCGGCCGGGACGACCTCATCGGCGAGGCCCGCGCGGCGGTCGCCCGACCGGGCGGGCCGGCGGTGCTCGCCATCGACGGCATGCCCGGGATCGGCAAGACCGCTCTCGCCGTCCACCTCGCCCACCGGTTCGCCGTCGACTACCCGGACGGGCAGCTCTACGTCGACCTGCGCGGATACGACGGGCAAGAGCGGGCCATGAGCCCGTCCGAGGCGCTGCGCGGCTTCCTCGGCGCGCTCGGGATGTCCCAGGAGAGCATTCCGGCCGAGCTGCACGCCCAGGCAGGCATGTACCGGAGCAGCCTCGCCGGCCGACGCCTGCTGATCCTGCTCGACAACTGTCGGGACGCCGAGCAGATCCGGCACCTGCTGCCGGGCAGCCCCGGCTGTCTGGTGATCGTCACCAGCCGCAGCCGGCTCAGCACCCTGCTGACCATGGCCGGCGCCCACCCGTTGCCGGTCGGCCTGCCGAGCGTCGACGAGGCCCGCGCGGCGCTCCGGAAGCCCCTCGGCGCCGGCCGCGTCGCGGCGGACCCGGCCGCGATCGACGCCATCATCGCCAGCTGTGGCCGGCTGCCGCTCGCGCTGGCCGTGGTGGCCGCTCGCGCGGCGAGCCTGCCGCAGACACCAACGGCGCAGATCGCCGCCGAGCTGGCCCAGACGCCGGAGAGCCTGGACGGTTTCGACGGCGACGACCCGCGGACCGGCCTGCGTGCCGTCTTCTCCTGGTCCTACCAGGCGCTCTCCGCCGCGGCCGCCCGGCTCTTCCGGCTGCTGCCGATCCATCCCGGCCCCGACATCTCGATCGCCGGCGCGGCGGGCCTGGCCGGCGTCCCACTGCGCAACGCGCGGGCACTGCTCGGCGAGCTGAGCCGCGCGCACCTGATCAGCGAGGACGTGCCGGGCCGCTACCGCACCCACGACCTGCTGCTGGCCTACGCCACGGAGGTCGGTGAGGAGAACGACGACCCGGCCGAGCGGGCTGCCGCGGAGCTGCGCTGCCTGGAGTTCTACCGGGCCACCAGCTATCAGGCGCACCGACGGTTGTTGACCTCCGAGCACCACCCGATGATCGAGCCGGGGCCGGCCGAGACCCCGCTGCGCTTCGCCGGCCACGGCGACGCCATGCGCTGGTTCACCGCCGAGCGGCAGGTCCTGATCACGCTGGTCGGCCGGGCCGCCCGGCAGGGCCGGCACACCGAGGCCTGGCAGCTCGCCCTGGGCATGCAGCAGTTCTTCGATTTCAGCGGCCGGTGGGCCGACTGGACGACGACCGGCGAGGTGGCCCTTGCAGCCGCCCGGGCGGGCGGCGACCTGGTCGGACAGGCCCGGATGCACCGCAGCCTGGCCGGCGCGGCCTACTTCCGGCACGAGCACGACATCGCGGTCGGGCATCTCGATCAGGCGGTGGAGCTGCTCGCCCGGCTGGGCCTGTACGAGGAGATGACCCGGGCGGGAATCAACCGGGCGATGATTCTGAGTGCCCAGGGCCGACATGAGGAGGTCGTCCGGGCGCTGTCGGGGGCGCTGGGGCCAGGGACGGCCGGAGACGACAGACTGCTCGCGGACGTCCTGGTGATCATCGCGGCGAGCTACGTCGAACTGGGCCGGGAGCACGAGGCCGTGCGCTGCGCCGAGCAGGCGATGGAGCTGTCGCGCGCGGCGCGCTACCGGCTGGGCATCGCCGAGGCGTGGGAGGTGTTCGGCCGGGTGCACTCCGCCCGACGGGAGCTCGGCGAGGCGGTCGACTGCTGGCGTGCGGCGGCCGCCGCCTACCAGGAGGCCTCGGCCTCGGCGCCGGCCGCGGAGGTGCTGGCGCTGCTCGGCGACGCCCTCGCCGCCGCCGGCGACCAGGACGCCGCGGTGCGGGCGTGGCAGGAGGCGCAGGCCCTCATCCCGTACGCGCAGACCCGCACCGGGCGGCGGCTGGCCAGCCTGCTCGCGGCGGTCACGTCCCGTCCGTGACCGATGGCGTTCGGCGACGGCACTCGATTCGCACTTACGCGTCAGTCCATTCGCATCGCTCGTCCCTAGGCTCGTGCCGCATTCACCGTTGCTCCTGCCTGTGGGGGAGATGCCGTGCTGCGGGCACCCGAAGAATCACCGGCCGGCCGGGCCGAGCGCATGACGGCGCTGCACACGGGCCACGCCCGTGCCGTGCTGCGCCTCCTGCTCGTGCTGACCCGCGGCCAGCGGCAGACCGCTGAGGATCTGCTCCAGGAGACGATGCTGCGGGCCTGGCGGCACCTCGACTCGGTGCCGGCCGAGCCCGAATCGGCCCGTCGATGGCTCGTCGCCGTCGCCCGGCGGCTCGTCATCGACGGCGTCCGGCTGCGCAGGGGCCGCCCGGCCGAGGTCCACCTCGTCGACATGACCTGGATTCCCGCTCGTGACGACACCACCGGCGCCGCGCTCGCGTCGTACGCGATCCGGCACGCGCTCGGCCGGTTGAGCCCGGCGCAGCGCAGTCTGCTCTCCGAGGTGTACCTGGTGGGGCGGTCACCGGAGGAGGTGGCGGGCCGGCTGGGAGTGCCGATCGGCACGGTGAAGTCCCGGACCCACTACGCGCTGCGCGCCCTGCGCACCGGCCTGGACGCGGCCTGAGCAGGGACGGCTCCACGACCCGACAGCCCGGCTCCTGAGCGGAAGCTCACACTGCCGCGACACGCGCCGTCTCGCGGTGCGAGCCCTGCCATGCTCTGGCGATCGTGGTAACCAGCCCCAGACGGATCGCCGCACCATGACCAGCACACTCTCCTTCGCCGTCCTCGGCCCGGTGCGGGCCTGGCGTGGCCCGTCCGAGATCGACCTGGGCACCCGGCAGCAGCGGCTGATCCTGGCGTTGCTGCTCGCCCGGGCCGGCGGCGCGGTCAGCGTCGCCGAGTTGGTCGACCTGCTCTGGGAAGCCGACCCTCCGCCCAGCGCGGTCAATGTGGTGCACCGGCACGTGGGGATGCTCCGGCGGCGCTTCGAGCCGGGTCTGCCGACGCGGGCGGCGGGCTCGGTACTGATCCGTGACGGCGCCGAGTACCGGCTGCGGATCGACGGGGAGTCCCTCGACCTGCTGCGTTTCCGGCGTCTGGTTGCCCGGGCCGGCGGCAGCTCCGGCGAGCCGGCCGTGGAGCTCTACCGGGAGGCGTTGGCGCTGTGGCGTGACCGGTGCGCCTCGGGTCTGCAGGCCGGCGGCCGCGCCCACCCGGAGTTCGTCGCCGTCGACGGCGAGCGCTTCGCGGCAGCCCGCGCGGCGACCGACGCCGCGCTGCGGGCCGGATGCGTCCACGCGGTGCTGCCCGCGATCCGGCTCGCCGCCGAATACGAGCCGCTGGACGAGGCACTGCAGGCGCGCCTGCTGCTCGCGCTCGCCGCGGACGGGCGGCGGGCCGAGGCCCTCGCGGCGTATGCCGACATCGAGTACCGGCTCGCCGACGAGCTCGGCATCCAGCCGGGCGGTGACCTGCGTGCGGCCCGGGACAGCCTGTTCGACCACGACGCGTCGACCGACGGGCTCCGGTCGCGGCGCGGCGTCGGAGGCGCCGCGCTGGAGGTGTCGCGGTCGACCGGGGCCGAGCCGCCGGCGCAGTTGCCGGCCGACCACCCCTACTTCGTTGGTCGGCACAGCGTCGTGGCCGCCGCGCAGGAGCTGCTGGCCGGCGACCGGCCAGCCACCGCGCTGGTCATCGACGGAATGCCCGGCGTCGGGAAGACGACCTTCGCCGTGCATCTGGCCCATCAGCTGGCCGCACGCTACCCCGACGGGCAGCTGCACGCGGACCTGCGCGGTTTCGACTCCGGCGACTCGGTGATGACACCGGCGGAGGCGTTGCGCGGCTTCCTGTGGTCCCTCGGGGTGGCGCCGGCCGCCATCCCGGCCGAACTGCACGCCCAGGCCGGCCTCTACCGCAGCATCCTGGCCGAGCGCCGGATGCTGATCCTGCTCGACAACTGTCGTGACTGGGACCAGATCCGGCATCTGCTGCCCGGCACCGGCGGCAGTCTCGTCATCGCCACCAGCCGCCGCCGGATCACCGGTGTCGCCGGCCCGGCGGGCACCCACCCGCTCCACCTCGACCTGCTGACCGATGCGGAGGCCCGGGAGTTGCTCACCCGACGACTCGGCGACGCGGCGGCAGTCGACCCGGACGCCGTCAACGAGATCATCGCGCGGTGCGGCCGGCTGCCGCTGGCCCTGGCGTTGGTCGCCACCCGCAGCGTCGGCCGGCCCGGACTCAGCCTGCCCGCGGTCGCCGGTGAGCTGGCCGAGGCCGACGGCCGGCTGGCCGGCTTCGGGGACGGGCACGCCGATCTGGAGTCGATCTTTTCCTGGTCCTACCGCGCGCTGACCCCCGAGGCGGGCCGGCTCTTCCGGCTGCTCCCGTTGCACCCGGCCGGAGGGCTGAGCACGGAAGCCGCCGCCGCTCTGGGCGGCCTGTCCCTGCGCTCCGCCCGCGGCCTGCTCGCCGAGCTCGGGGCGCAACTGCTGGTTGTGCCCGTCGACGGCCGGTGGGGAATGCACGATCTGCTGCGTGCCTATGCCGTCGAGCTCGGGGAGGAGCACGACGACGCGGCCGAGCGGGACGCCGCCGTCGAGCGGGTCCACGACCACTACCAGCTCAGCGCGTACGCGGCGCACCTGCCCTTGCTGCCGCAGGTGCCGCTGGCGCGGCCGGAGCCGTCCGGGCGCGGAATCACCGGGCGTGGGTTCACCGATCGCGCGGACGCGATGGCCTGGTTCGCCGCCGAGCAACGGGTGCTGACCGACATCGTGGCGCGGGCCAAGGAGCGCGGACGGCCTCGCGGGGCGTGGCAGATCGCATTGGCCATGCAGAACTTCTTCCAGGACACCGCGCAGTTCACGCAGTGGGCGGAAGTGGTGAGCGCCGGGCTCGCGACGGCCGGGGACGACCCCGCCGCTCGGGCGCTGCTGCACCGCAGCCTCGCCGGCGCCTGCTACTTCCTGGCTGATCTCGACCGCGGGCTGTCCCACCTGGAGCACGCCCGGGCGCTCTTCGACCGGCTCGGTCGGCGCGCCGAGCAGGGCCACGTGGAGAACAACATCGCCGAGATCCGGCTGGACCAGCGGCGCTACCCCGAGGCGATCCGGCACGCCGAGGCCGCGCGGAAACTCTTCCACGCCGAGGGCAACGTGCGGGGAGCCACCAACGCGCTGCTGGTCATCGCCCGGGCACAGGGCTGGCTGGGCAGGCACGGCACGGCGCTGGTCATGTTCGTCGAGGCGCGACGGCAGTTCGAGGCCCTCGGAGACCTGCACGGATTGGGCACCACCCAGACCTGGCTGGCGCACACGTACTCGATGATCGACGATCTCCCGCACGCGATGGCGACCTGGCAGCAGGCGATCGACACCTTCCGCGGCGCCCGGGCCCCCCACCACACCGCGGAGGTGCTCGTCGCCATCGGCGACTTCCACTCCGCCAACGGCGACCCGGCGCTGGCCGGGCGGGCGTGGAGCGAGGCCCTCGCCGAGCTCGACGGAACGGACTCGCCGATGGCCCGGCGGATCCGCGACCGGCTGCTCTGGCACCGGTGACCCGGACGCGGCGCCGGTGCGGCGCCGCGTCCGGGTCGTCAACCTCAGTACCGGTAGGCGCGGATCACGGTCTGCTTGACCGTGTTGCCGCTGGTGTCCTTCGCGGCGGAGCGCAGCGAGACGAAGCCGGTGCCGGCCGGGTTGTGCACCCAGGCGACCGCCTTCTCGCCGGACCGCAGCACGGACAGCTTCCGCCAGGTCCGGCCGTCGTCGAAGGACGCCTCGACGGTCAGGCTCGTGGTCCGGCCCGGCGCCGCACCGACCTGACGGTCGAGCGAGATCGGGAGCGCGAACAGCCGGCCGGCCGGCGCCTTGTTGTCGATGTCGAGCTCCGGGGTGTACCGGATCGCCGTCATCGGCAGCTTCACCAGGTCGCCGTCCGACACGTGCCCGGACTTGAAGGTCCACTCGGCGTCGACCACGGTCGACAGGGTGAAGGCCGGGTCGCTGCGGAAGGTCGCGGCCAGCCGGTAGTCACCCTTCGCCGCGGGCACGTCCCACGTCCAGGGCGTCTGGTTCGCGTCGCCAATCTTGACCCCGTTGCGGTACAGGTCCACCTGCACGCTGCCGCCGACGACGTGCCGGAAGCCCATGTGCCCGGCGCCGTCGCCGTGCAGCGGCCCCGGCCCGCCCATCGTGTCGCCCCAGTAGCGGGTGGCGAACTGCTGGCCGAAGTTCGGCTCCGGGAAGACCGGGCCGATCACGCCGTTGGCCCACTTCACGGTGTACGTGCGCCCAGGCTTGTAGCTGGTCCACGGCGACTGGTAGTACGTGTACCCCTGCTGGGCCGAGGTCGACTGCCAGACCGCGTTCTTGTCCTGGTTGTAGTACTCCGTGATGGTGTTCGGCACGTCGTAGGTGAAGCTCGGCGGAGTCTGGCGGCCGTCGTTCGACCGGCTGATCGGCGAGTTGCCGGGGGCGTGCGCCACCGCGAGCCGTGCCACCGGCACGTCGGCCACGTCCGCGCTGATCCGGGAGCGGACCGTGGCGAAGTCGCCCGCGCGCAGCTTGCGGGTCAGACCGTTCATCATCTTCTCGGGCTCGTAGAAGTAGACCCGGTAGACGTACGGGCTGTTGTGCAGGCTGCCGTCCTGGGCGACCTGGCCCCACATGCCGTTGACGTAGGAGACGAAGCCGGGCGTCTTACCGGATCCGATCTGCGCGGTCCGCACGTGGTCGAACGGAACGTTCATCAGCACGCCGTACGGGTCGTTGCTGCCCCAGATCTGCGGCTGCTCGGTCCGGATCGTCCAGCCGGACTCCTGAAAGACCGCGGTGGCCTTCGGGTTCGGCACCGACACCGCGATCGGCTTCGCCAGGCGGGTGTCCACGGTGAGCGCCTGGTCCCTGCTCAGGTCGAGGCTCGGGCGCACCAGCGACGTGATCTGCGGGCCGTTCGGGTCGCCCGTCTGCAGGTAGGTCTGCACCAGGTAGCGGCCCGCGCGGACGCGGTGCGTGGCAACCGTGGGGTCGTCGAGCACCAGGAGGGTCTGCCGGTCCAGGTCGGTCAGGACGGTCACCCAGCCCTGGTCGGCCCGGGGCGCTCCGCCGTCCGGCCCGATGAGCTTGAGGGTCAGCTGGCGGCGGGCGATGTCGAGCGCGACCGGGGTCTGCACCTGCGTACCGCCGCCGGTGGCGGTCAGCTCACCACCGAAGTAGCGGTCGGGCAGGTTGGCGCCGGCCTGCGCGGTGACGGTCACGGTGGCCGTGCCGCCGGCCGGAACCGTCACCGAGGAGGCGCTGAGGCTGAACAGGGCCGCCGGCGCCGGGGCGCCGTCCGCGTCCTTGGCGTCGAGGGCGACCGCCAGGGTACGGGCGGACGTGCCGCTGTTCGCGTACGTGACGGTGCGCGTCTGCGCGGCGGTGGTCCGCTCGAAGGCGACGCTGACCGGGCTCGCCGTGACGGTCTGCTGGATCGCCCGGGCGACGTCGAGGAAGCCCGCGCCCTGCTCGTAGACGCCGATGGCGGTGTTCGGCTGCGCGGCCGACATCAGCGTCGACTTGATCCGCTCCGGCGTCCAGTCCGGGTGCTGCTGGGTCAGGATCGCCGCCGCGCCGGCCACGTGCGGAGTCGCCATCGAGGTGCCGTTCATGCTGGTGTACTGCGGGTTCTCGTCGTCCGGCCACAGGTCGGAGGTCGAGCTGCGGGCGGCGACGATGCCGACGCCGGGCGCGGTGATGTCCGGCTTGATGCCGGCGTCGCCCGCACGCGGGCCCCGGCTGGAGAACTCGGCCAGCTCGCCCGTCTTGGTCACGGCCCCGACGGTCAGCGCCTCGTCCACGCTGCCGGGAGAGTCCACCGTGGACTCGCCGCCCGCGCCGTCGTTGCCCGCGGCGACGACGAAGAGCACGCCGTAGCGGTGGGTGAGGTCGGCCAGGGCCGCCTCGATCGGGTCGGTCCCCGGGCTGTCCGGGCCGCCGAGGCTCATGTTGGCGACCTTGACGCCCTGCTGCGCCACCCACGTCATGCCGGCCAGGATCGCCGACTCCGGGCAGCCCTCCTGGACGCACACCTTGGCGCTGTAGAGGGACGCGCCGGGCGCCATGCCCTTGTACCGGCCCTGCGAGGCGTCCCCGCCGCCGGCGATCGTGGAGGCGACGTGGGTGCCGTGGCCGACCCGGTCGAGGGCGTCCGGGTCGGCGGTGAAGTTCTCCGCGGCGGCGACGCGGCCGGTCAGGTCGGGGTGGGTCTGGTCGACGCCGGTGTCGATCACGCCGACCTTCACCCCCGTTCCCGTCCAGCCGGCCTGCCAGGCCTGCGGCGCGCCGGTCAGCGGGACGCTGACGTCGAGGGAGGGCTGGCGCAGCCCGTCGAGCCAGATCTTGTCGAACCCGGGCCGCAACTGCCGTTCGGTGCCACTGGCGGCGGTGAGGCTGTTCCAGAAGGACACCGCGTCGGCGCGGCTCTCCGCGACGGCGCTCGCCCCGGTGAGCTCCCGGGTGGTCCGGGCGCCGGCGAGACCGGCGGGGGTGGCGCCGCCGTGCTGGACGATGAGCGGCAGGCTGGCCCGGGTGTCGTCGTAGCCGAATTGGACCAGCGTCGAGATGTCGAAGAGCCGCTCGTCGAGCTTGCCCCGGTTGAGCAGGCCGACGGCGTCGGCGGGGATGACCCGCACGTCCTCGCCGGCGCTGTGGGTGATGAACGGGATCCGTTCCCGTCCCTTGCCCGGCACGACGTCGACAGCCGTCTGGCCGTCCACCGTGCTGAGGTGGACGGTGTCGCCGGTGAGCAGAGTGACCGTCCGGGGCTTGGACGCGACCGTGGGTGTGGTCGCCGGCTTCGCGGCGCGGGGCTGCGCCGAGGCCGGCACACCACCCGGAGCCACCGCCGAGACGCCCAGCACCACCAGTGCCAGCGCCGATAACTTGCGAACTGAAGGCATCATGCTCCCTGGATGAACTCGAGAGGTATCCAGGTGTTCCGGACGTGACCGACGGGTGAAAGTTCATCCCGAGTGACGTGGATCACTATCGCTGGGCACCTCGGCGGGAGGTCGGCGTAGGCACGTCCGACCTCCCGCCGAGAAGCACCGGGTCCTCAGCTCACCGCCTGCCGCACCAGCGCGGCGATCCGCGCCTCGTCGTCGGCCGTCAGCTCGGTCAGCGCGAAGTAGCACGACCACATGGTGCCCTCGTCGAGGTTCGCCTGGTCATTGAAGCCGAGCGTCGCGTACCGCGTCTTGAACTTCGCCGCGCTCTGGAAGAAGCAGACCACCTTGCCGTCGCGGGCGTACGCCGGCATGCCGTACCAGAGCTTCGGGGTGAGGACCGGCGCGTTCGCCTTGATCACGGCGTGCAGCCGCTCGGCGATCAGCCGGTCGGGCTCGGCCATCTCGGCGATCTTCGCGAGCACGTCGGGCTCCGTGTCGGCCTTGGCGCCCCGCCTGGGGCGCGTCTTCAGCTCCTTGGCGCGCTCCTTCATCGCGCCGCGCTCCTCCTCGGTGAAGCCGTCGTACTGCTCGTTGTTGGCGGTGGTGGTCTTCGTCGTGGTCGACATGTCAGATGTCCTCTCGGTGATCGTGGCGTCGGGTGGTACTGGTCGGTGAAGCGGTCACGGGTCAGGGACCGGTCACCACGCGCCCGCCTGCTGACGGGTCGGCGCGTTGAGCCGGTTGAAGGCGTTGGTGATGGCGATGTTGAGCAGCAGCGCGGCCAGCTCCTTCTGGTCGAAGTGCTTGGCGGCCAGGTCCCACAGCTCGTCCGGCACCGGGTCCGGCCGGTCCGCGAGCCGCGTCACGGCCTCGGTCAGCGCCAGCGCGGCGCGCTCCTCGTCGCTGAACCAGGGCGTCTCCCGCCACGCGGCGACGGCGTGCACCTGGTCGGCGGTCGCACCGTGCTGACGGGCCTGGTGGGCGCCGCCGGCCACACACGGGCCGCAGCCGTTGATCTGGCTGGCCCGCAGGTGGCTCAGCGCCAGCAGCCTGCCGTCCAGCCCGCCGCCCGCGACCGCCCTGTTGACGGCCATCAGGGCCTCCATCGCGTCGGGGAGCAGAACCGCCGGGTTCGGCATGCGCTCGGTCGACATCGCTTCTCCTTCGTCTTCGTCGTCCGTGTTCCTGACGGGAGTCATCCGACCACCGGCGTGCCGGGACACGCGCGGTCCGTGGGACACCGTGGGACACGAAGACCCCTGTCCAGCAGGGCAGACGCAGCGCCGATCCGCTCGCGCGGGCCGGGACGGTACGGTGTTGCAGGTGTCCAGCCCCCAGGAGCGACTGGTGGCTCAGCTGGCCCGGATCAAGGAGCTGAGCGGGCTCAGCCTGCGCTCCCTCGCCCGCGAGTCGGGCCTGAGCAGCTCGTCGCTGTCCCGGTATCTGACCGGTCGGCTGGTGCCGCCGTGGGAGGCCGTCGTGGCGCTGTGCCGGGCCGTCGGCCGCGACCCCCGGCCACTGCGCGCGGTGTGGGCCGAGGCGGCTCAGGCCGGCCCGGCACATGTCCCGCGCCGCAACGACCTGCCGGGCGACCTGTTCGACTTCACCGGGCGGGAGGCGGAGTCGGCGCTGGTCGAAGAGTTGCTGCGGACGGCCGGAGCGGTCGCGGTCGACGGCATGCCGGGCGTCGGCAAAACCAGCCTGGCCGTGCACGTGGCCCATCGGCTAGCCCCGTCGTACCCGGACGGCGGGCTCTACCTCGACCTGCACGGCTTCACCCCGGGCCAGGAGCCGCTGGAGCCGCAGGCGGCGCTGGGCCGGCTGCTGGCCGCGTTGGATGTCCCGCAGCCGCCGGCCAGCGCCGCCGAACGCGCGGCGCTCTGGCGGTCGGAGCTGTCCCGCCGTCGGGTGCTCGTCGTGCTCGACAACGCGCTCGACGCGGAGCAGGTGCGCCCACTGCTGCCCGGCGCGGGAAAGTCGACGGTCCTGATCACCAGCCGCCACCGGCTGGTCAGCCTGGACGGTGTGCCGCCGGTGTCCCTGGAGCCACTGGCCGACCGTGACGCGGCGAGCCTGTTCGGCCGGGCGGCCGGGGTCGCGCTCACCGAGGAGGAAGCGGTCGGTCAGGTGCTGCGGCAGTGCGGCGGGCTTCCGTTGGCGCTCCGGATGGCCGGCGCACGGCTTCGCCACCGCCCGGGCTGGACGGTGGCGGTGCTGGCCGAGCGGCTGCGCGACACCGCCAACCGCTTCGACTCCGTGTTCGGCATGTCGCTGCGGCAGCTCGACGCCGTGCAGCGCCGCATGTTCCGGCTACTGGGCGTGCTGCCGGGCGCCGACTTCGACGCGGCGGTGGCGGGCGCGCTCGCCGACCTGCCGCCCGCCCGGCTCGGCGCGGTGCTGGAGGAGCTGGTCGACGCCCACCTGATCCAGGAGCTGTCGCCCGGGCGGTACCGGATGCACGACCTGATCCGGCAGTACGCGGCGGACCTCGCCGCCGACGAGGAGCCGCAGGCTGAAGCCGCCCTGCGCCGCGTCCTGACGCACTATCTGGCGCAGGCGGTCGCCCACGACCGGACGCTGCCCTCGCCGTACCGCAAGGAACCGTCACCGGGCGATCCGGCGGCGGCCATGGCCTGGTTCGATCTTGAGTACGTCAACCTGATCGCCGCTTTCGACGCCGCCGTGCGGCTCGGCATGGACGAGGTGGTGGCCGACCTGCCGCAGGCCATGCGGGTCTGGTTCTTCCGGCACCGCGGCACCGACGACCAGGCACGACTGCTCGAAGCCGGCGCGGCCGCCGCGGCACGTCTCGGCCGCGACCAGGAGCGGGCCGCGCTGCTCGCGGACCTGGGCTACACCCGTGCCGCCGCGGGACGCCTCACCGAGGCGCTGTCCGCCTACGAGTTGGCCGAGCGGTCCGGGCCGGACGACGACGACCTGGCGGCCGGTCTGGCGCTGCGCATCGGCCTCGTCCGCCGGGATCTCGGCGACCTCGAAGCGGCACAGGCGCGCTTCCGGCGGGCACGCGAGCTGTTCGAGAGGATCGGGCGGCGCGCGGGGCAGGCCCAGGCGCTGGCCTTCGACGGATGGGTGACCCTACGCCTCGGGCGGCACAGCGAAGCCGTCGAACTCGCCCGGGCCTCGATCGCCCTGGCCGACGGGCCCGCCCGGATCACCGGGCTGGTCACCCTCGGCGTCGCACTGGCTGCGCACGACCCGGCGGAGTCACTGCGGACGCTGCACGACGCGTTGCGGCTGTCCGAGCAGAACAACCTGCAACACAACCAGGCGTGGTGCCACAACTATCTCGGCGTCGCGCTGCGAATCATGGGTTCACCCGAGGAGGCTCTCGAACACCACCGGCGTGCCTTCGAGTTGCTGGAACCGCTGGCGGAGGTGCAGATGGAGATCGACTTCCTGCACACCCACGCCGAGACGTCCCGCGTGGCGGGTCGCTGTGACGAGGCGCTCGCGCTGCTCGACCGCACCATCGGGCTCGCCCGTGAGCTTGGCCGGCCGCACGACGAGCAGCTCGCCCGTGCGGCGCGCGAGGCCGTACGCGCCGGCTGCTGACGGACTACGTCGTCTCCTGCGACGTCGAGGATCGCGCCGAGGCGATGGTCCGCCCACGCTCCGATTCGGGAAAGCGGTCGAGCATGACCCGCACCTCGTCAGCGCTCACGTTGGCGCCGAACAACTCGCTGCCCGGTTCGAGCCGTACGCCCTCGGCGAGGGGACCGGCGACGACCGGATCGAAGCCGAGCGCGTCGACGAGGGACGCGACCAGCGCGAGGTCGGCGGCGTCGTCGCCGGCGATCGCGATGGCCTTGCGGCCGGCCGCTCCGGCCGGCCGCGCCTCATCCTCCAGATCGTGATACCCCATGTGGTTGAACGCCTTGACGACCCGGGCGTCGGACAGGAACGCCTGGACGGTCTCGCTGGACGAGGTGCGCGGGTTGGTGAGGTCGTCGCGGATGCCGTCGACCTCCCACCAGTAGTTCATCGCGTCGACGACGAGCTTGCCGCGCAGCGTCTCGGCGGGAACGTTGCGGTACTTGCCCAATGGAAGGGCGAGGATGACGACATCGGCGCTGGCCGCGGCGTCGGCCGCGCTGGTGGCGACCGCCCCGGGCGTGAGCACCTCGACGGTGAGGGCGATCTTCGCCGGGTCACCGGAGCCGGCGACGAGCACCCGGTAGCCGGCGGCGACGGCGAGTCGAGCGAGCACGGTGCCCACCTTGCCGGCGCCGAGGACAGCGAGGGTCTGTGGCCTGTTCCGGCCGTTGCCGTTCATGTCTTCCTTCCGGGGTGCCGAGGCGGTGTTCGAGGGGTGGGTCAGCTGGCCAGGATGTCACGGACCAGGGGGATCACCTTGGTGCCGTACAACTCGACGGCACGCATCCGGGCACTGACCGGCTGGGCTCCCGCCGTGTAGATGAGGTCGAAGCGGCCGACGCCGACGCTGCGGATCGCCCCGGCGATGCGGCGGGCCACGGTCTCCGGTGAGCCGATGTAGAGGGAACCGTGCTCCACCTCGGCGTCGAACTCCTGGCGACGGATCGGCGGCCAGCCCCGCAGCCGCCCGATCCGGTCCCGCATGACCCGGTAGTGCGGCCAGAACAGCTCCTTCGCCTCCTCGTCGGTGTCGGCGATGAAGCCGGGGGAGTGCATCCCGACCGGGTGCGCGGTCGTGCCGAGCTGCTCGGCTGCCCGCCGGTAGAGGTCGATGTAGGGCGCGAAGCGCTCGGGAGCCCCACCGATGATGGCGAGCATGAGCGGGAGGCCGTACCGGGCGGTACGCACGACCGACTGCGGCGAGCCGCCGACGCCCACCCAGGTGGTGAGGTGACCCGACTCCGTCTTCGGAAAGACGTCCGCGTTCTCCAGCGGAGCCCGTTTGGTGCCGCTCCAGGTGACCGGCTGCTCGTCCAGCAGCTTCACGAACAGTTCGATCTTTTCCTCGAACAGCACGTCGTAGTCGCGCAGGTCGTAGCCGAACAGGGGGAACGACTCGGTGAACGAGCCGCGACCGAGGATGACCTCGGCCCGGCCGTGCGACAGCGCGTCGACCGTCGCGAAGCGCTGGAACACCCGGACCGGGTCGTCCGAACTCAGCACGGTCACCCCGGAGGCGAGCCGGATCCGCGACGTGCGGGTGGCGATACCGGCCAGCACGGTCTCCGGCGTCGACACCGAATATTCGGGCCGGTGGTGCTCGCCGAGGGCGATGACGTCGACGCCCAGTTGGTCGGCGAGCACCGCCTCGTCGACGACCTGCCGGATGGCGGCAGCGTAGGAGATCGGCTTACCCGAGTCGTCCTCCGGTACGTCGCCGAAGGTGTCGAGGCCGAACTCGAGGTCAGACATTGGTGGGCTCCTTCGCCAGCAGCTCCCGGACCCGCGGCGCGACCTCGCTGCCCAGCAGCTCGATGGTCCGCGCGCGTGCCTCGCGAGGCAGGTGCATGATGTCGTATTTGAGGTCGAAGCGGCTCAGTCGCAGATCGCGGGCCATTGTGGCGATCTTCCGCGCGACCGTCTCCGGTGACCCGACGAACAGCGCGCCGTGGTCGATCTCGGCCTCGTAGCGCGCGCGGTCCGGCTTGTAGAAGCCGCGCTCCTCGGCGAGCGCCGCCACGACCGGCTGCCAGTACCGCCACCACGTCTCCACCGCCTCCTCGTCGGTGTCCGCGACGAGGCCGAGCGAGTGTTGCCCGATCGGCTGGACAGTATGCCCGGCCTGTTCGAGCGCCCGGAGATAGAGATCGACGTTGCCGGCGAAGCGCTGCGGGCGCCCGCCGATGATCGCCATCATGAGCGGAAGCCCGTAGTGGGCGGCGCGGACCACCGAGTTCGGGCTCCCGCCGACGCCGATCCACGTCGGGATGCCGCCTGTCCGCATCCGCGGGTGCAGCCGCTGCGCGGTCAGGGGGCTGCGCACGGTTCCGGACCAGGTGACCGGTTCGTCCCGCTGGAGCCGTACGAAGAGGTCGAGCTTCTCCTCGAACAACCGCTCGTAGTCGGCCAGGTCGTAGCCGAACAGTGGGAACGACTCGGTGGCCGACGCCCGGCCGAGAACGATCTGGGCCCTGCCGTTGGACACCGCGTCGAGGGTGGCGAACTCGTGGTAGAGCCGTACCGGATCGTTCGTGCTGAGCACCGTGACCGAGGTGCCGAGGCGGATCCGCTGCGTCGCCGTCGCGATCGCCGCGAGCAGCACCGGCGTGGCCGAGTCGTTGTGGCCCTCGCGGTAGTGCTCACCCAGGCTGAACACGTCGAGGCCGACCGACTCCGCGAGCCGCGCCTCGTCGACGAGCAGTCGCACGGTCTCGGCGTCGCTCAGGACGCGGCCGCCATCGGTGGCGACCTCCCCGAACGAGTTGAGCCCCAGTTGGAAGCCTTCGGCCGTCATGTCTCCTCCTCGGACCGTCCCACCCGTTGACCTCCGGAAGAGGTCTGAGAGGTTGACGCGTCAATGATGCTAACCTGCCAATTGACACGTCAACCAAGGAGACGTAGATGACAAGGGCCACACCCGAGCGGCGGAGAGGACGCCAACTGCCGACCGCGGAGGAGCTACGGATCTGGCGGGACTTCATCGAGACGACGGCGGCACTCCGCTCCCAGCTCGCATCCCGCCTCCAGGTCGAGTCCTCGCTCTCGCCGGGGGACTACGCCGTCCTGCTCGCGCTCAGCGAGGCGCAGGACCGGCAGATGCGCTCGTCCGAACTCGCGACACACATCGGTTGGGAACGGAGCCGCCTCTCCCACCACCTCGGGCGGATGGAGCGGCGTGGCCTCATCCGCCGTCAGGAGTGCCCCACCGTTCCCCGAGGGGCGGAGGTGCTGCTCACGCCGGTCGGAGCCGAGGCGTTCCAGGGGTCCACCGTTCCGCACCTGCGCGCCATCCGCGAACTCTTCGTCGACGCCCTCACACCGGATCAGCTCGTCGCGGCGGGCGAGATCGCGGGAGCGCTTCGCGCGCGTCTCGACCCGCACGACGAGGAATGAGGGAGGCGAAGATTCGCGGCCAGGAGCAGTGCCGCGAGCACCTGGGGCGTCAACTCGCTCGCAGGGGCGCGAGGGCCTGACTCCAGGCCACGACCTGATCGAGGGTCAGGTTCAGCGCGTCGCGCTGGAAGTCGTTGGGCTTGAAGACGCTGTAGTTCTCGAAGTCGGTGAAGAGCGACAGCGCCACCTGGGACCGCACGTCGGCCAACTGCAGCTCGGCGGAGATCAGCCGTAGGTGCTCGACGGCCCGTGCGCCGCCGACCGAGCCGTAGCTCACGAACCCGACGGCCTTGTTGTTCCACTCGCTGTAGAGGAAGTCGATCGCGTTCTTCAGCGCGCCGGACGTCGAGTGGTTGTACTCCGGCGTCACCATGACGAATCCGTCGAACGACGCGATCTTCCTGGCCCACTCCAGCGTGTGCGGTTGCTGGTACTGGCCCATCGACGGCGGGTACACCTCGTCCAGGTGCGGCAGCTTGTAGTCGAGCAGGTCCACGAGCTCGAACTCGACATTCGTGCGCTGCTTGGCGATGTCGTACACCCACTTGCCCACGGCCGCGCCGTTCCGTCCCGGCCGGGTGCTGCCGATGATGATGCCGATCCTGGTCATGTTCTGTTCCTCCTCGTCGACCACCGCACGGGCGCCGACCTCAAAGAGCTCGCCCAGGCTCTGCTGAGTGTCGCCACGGAATCCCCCGCTGGGGCCAGGAGTGCTACGGCCGGGAGCCGGTCCGCGGCGGTGGCGCCAGCACCGCAGGCTCGGTGCTGGCGCCGACCGCGAGAGGTCAGCCCTTGGCTTGCCGCTTGGCCATCTGCGGCTCGGTGCCCTTGCCGACCTTGCGCAGCGCCTGCCGGAGCTGGTCCTCGGTCATCTTCGAGTTGCCCTCGATGCCCGCATTGTGGGCCTGTTGGCGCATGTCGTGGAGCTTGTCGCGGTCCGCCATGTCGCTCTCCCCTCAACCACGGCACAGGTGCGCTCCGCACCTGTCTGATCGCTGGCTTCCCGAGCGCATCCGCGGCAAACCGCCGCCACCATGAGCCCGGCGCGTGACCTCGTTTGTCGGCACGGCGCCTGGGAACTCGACCGCTTCAACGGCGAGAGGAAGGTCGGACGGTGAACGACAACGAGTTCCTCACCCTGGTGGCGACGCGATCCGGGATGTCGTCGGAGCAGGCGACCGCCGTCACGCAGGCCACGCTGACCACCCTGGCCGAACGGATCGACGGCGGGGAGGCGCGCGACCTGGCCGGCCAGCTTCCCGCGGGGCTGCGGGCGTACGCCTTCGGCGGCAGCGAGACCGCGGAACGGTTCGGCCTCGACGTCTTCGTCGACCGGGTCAGCGGCCGGGCGGACCTCGACGCGGACGCGGCGAAGGACGGCGTGACGGCGGTCTTCGACGTCCTCCGGGACGCCCTCGATCCCTCCGGTTACGAACAGGTGGTCACCCAGCTGCCGGCGGAGTACGGAGACGTCGCCGACCAGACCGCGCCGTTCGTCCGCCGGCAGGCCTGACGGTCGCCCGACCACGCGGTGGCGGCTCCGGCCGGCGCGATCGTGCCCGGCCGACCGGCGCGGGAGCGATCAGCGGCGCCGCAGTGACGGGTCGAGCAGGGCGGGCGGGGTGTCGAACTTCTCCTGTGGGGCAAGGTCGACGCCGGGCGGGACGATCGCGTCGATCGCGTCGAGCACGTCAGCGGTGAGCACGGTGTCCGCGGCGGCGAGCTGCGAGTGCAGGTGGTCCATGGTGCGGGGGCCGATGATCGCGCTGGTGACGGCGGGGTGTGCGGTGACGAACCCGAGCGCGAGCTGGATCATCGTCAGACCGGCCGCGTCGGCGACCTTCGCCAACTGCTCGACGGCGTCGAGCTTGGCGCGGTTGGTGGGGATGGTGGTGTCGAAGCGCTGCGGCATGAACGCGGAGCGGTTGGTGGCGATCTCCTGACCCTCGCGGATCGCGCCCGACAGCCAGCCCGAGGCGAGCGGGCTCCACGCCAGCACGCCGAGTCCGTACTGCTCGGTCACGGGCAGGACGTGGGTCTCGATTCCGCGCTGCAGGATCGAGTAGCCGGGCTGTTCGGTGACGTACCGGCTCAGGTGGTTCTCCCGGGCGGCCCACTCGGCCTGCACGATGCGGTACGCGGGGAAGGTCGAGGAGCCGAAGTAGCGGATCTTCCCGGCACGCTGGAGGTCGGTCAAGGCTGAGAGCGTCTCCTCGTCGCTGGTCCGCGGGTCCCACCGGTGGACCTGGTAGAGATCGACGTGGTCGACGCCCAGACGGCGCAGGCTGTTGTCCAACTCGGTGACCAGCCAGCGGCGCGAGCCGCCCTGCTGGTTGCGCTCGTCGCCCATGGGCATGCCCGCCTTCGTGGCCAGCACGATGTCGTCGCGGCGGCCGGCGATGGCCCTGCCGACCATCTGCTCCGACTCGCCCTGGCCGTACATGTCGGCGGTGTCGACGAGGTTGATCCCGGCTTCGAGAGCGGCGTCGACGATGGCGGTGGCCTCCTCCTGGGTCGTCTGGCCGATCCTGCCGAAGTTCATCGCGCCCAGCGCGAGAGAGCTGACCTGGACACCGGTGCGGCCCAAGGTGCGGTACTGCATGACGTGTTCCTTCACTGCTCGGTGACGTTGGGGTGGTGACGCTGGCTTGGTCGTCCGTCCCTGCTCTGGCATCATGAGGAAACGGAACCTTGCTCCGTTAAACGATACGGAACAGTGTTCCGTTTAGCAAGGTCGGTGACGGAAGGAACAGCGTGGCGACCCAGGCTGACAGGAGTGCGGGCGCGTCCCAGCGCAAGCGGGCCGATGCCGTACGCAACGAGAAGACCCTGCTCGACGCGGCCGCCGCGGTCTTCGTGACATCCGGTGTCGAAGCGCCGGTACGCGACATCGCGGCCAGGGCCGGCGTCGGGACGGGCACGATCTACCGACACTTCCCGACGCGCGCAGATCTGATCATCGCCGTCTACCGGCATCAGGTCGAGGCCTGTGCCGAGGCCGGTCCGGCCCTGCTCGCGAGCAGCGCCACCCCGCACGCCGCCCTCGGGCGATGGATCGACCTCTTCGTCGACTTCCTGGTCACCAAGCGCGGGCTCGCCGGCGCGCTGCAACCCGACAACGCCGGCTTCGACACGCTGCACGCCTACTTCCTCGACCGCCTCGTGCCCGTGTGCACCCAACTGCTCGACGCCGCCGCGGAGGCCGGCGAGATACGCCCCGGTACGCACGCGTACGAACTGATGCGCGGCGTCGGCAATCTCTGTATCGGCGCCGACAGCGACCCCAACTACGACGCCCGGCGCCTGGTCGAGCTGCTCATCGCTGGGCTGCTCCGACAGCGGTAGTCACCGGCCGTGGCGGTCGTGGCCGCACCGGAACCGGCTGCGACGACGGCGCGACCTGGCTGGGCACGGCCGCGCTGGTCCAGGCGCCGGACCCGGGCACGGCGCGCGCCCGGACCGCTACGCGGACATCGAGGTGCGCAGGTGGGCGTTCGGCGGGCGGCCGGCGTGACCCGGGGGCGGCTGTGGTTGCCCTCGTGGTCCGGCCCGGGGTGGACGGCGACCCGCCGCCGTCCACCCCGGACCGGCCGTGCGTCAGGCGATCCGGTAGGCCCGCTGGATCGTCTGCGTCACCGTGTTGCCGGCGGTGTCGGTAGCTGTCATGCGCAGCGACACGAAGCCGGGCCGCCGCGGATGGGTGATCAGCGCGACGCCACGGTGGACCGGCAGGGCGACCCACGTCCTGCCGTCGTCGAACGACGCGGAGACGGCGAGCGTCCGGTTCGGCGCGGCCGCCGAACCCGGGTGCCGGTCCAGCGCCACGGGGATGGCCATCGCCCGGCCCGCCCGGGCCGTGTTGGTGTCGTCCAACGCGGGCGTCGGCCGGGCCGTCGTCAAGGGCAGCGGCTCCGGTTTCGACGTGTGCGCCGAGGTGAACGTCCAGGCCACCGAGACCGACGTCGACAGGGTGTCCGGAGCGCCGCGGGTGACGGTCGCCTCCAGGCGGTAGGTGGCCTTGCCGGCGGGCACCGGGAAGTCCGCGTACGAGCCGTCGGCGGTGGCGATCTCCTTGCCGTTCCGCGACAAGCGGTAATGGAGCTGGAGGTCGTCACGGCTGGCGGGGCGGCCGGAGGCGTCGCCGAAGAGGGGCGGCGACGCGACCGAGATGGTGTCCCCGTCGCGGCCCGCGTAACCGAGCGGCGACCAGGCCGGGGGCTGGGTCACCGTGGGCCCGAACGGCGCCGCGTTCCAGGTCTGGTGGTAGGTCCGACCCGCCCGGAAGGTGGACTCCTGGGTGGTGACGTTGTCGCCCTCGACGAACGTGGACGTCCAGACGAGGCCGCCGTCGGTGTTGTGGTACTCGGTGGCGTGGAACGGCAGGTCGAACGAGGTGCTCGAACCGATCGGGCCCGGGCCGCCGGGGGAGGCCGCACGGTGGAAGCGGGTGGCGGTCGCGGCGCTGGACTGGCTCCGGTAGGTGGTCTTGACGGTGGCCAGGTTCTTCGGGGAGAGCTTGCTGGTCAGGCCCGTGAACATGTCGCCCTGGCGCACGTACGCGAGGTCGTACGTGTAGGGGCTGTTCCGGAACGTCCCGTCCGGGCCAGGACGGGCGAGCCCGACGCCCAGTGTCGCCGCGAACTCGGGGGCCGTGACGGCGGGCCCGATCCGGCCGAAGAAGACGTCCGCGAACGACACCCCGCTGAGCTGGACCCCCGGGTAGCGGAAGTTGTCGTTCCAGTTCGCGCTGACGTTGATCGCGAGCGCTGCGGCGTCCCGCTGGGGCACGGTCAGCGAGACCGGTCGGGCGGTGCGGGCGTCGAGCGCCTCGGTGACCGGGCCGCGTACGTCCAGGACCGGCTGCACGAGCAGGCTCGACGCGCTGCCGTCGTGGATCGTGCTGTAGAGCGCGTAGCGGCCCTTGGGCAGCCGCATCGTGCCGCCGCCGGGTTGCCCGCCGAGGGTGGTGAACTCGCCGGTGGTCAGGTTCGCCGCCACGGTCTCGTACTCCCTGGCCGGTCTGCCGTCGCGTCCGGTGTGGTCGAGCCGGACGTCGTAGCTCTCGATCTCCCGGTTGAGCGCGAACGGCGTCCGTACCCGCAGGTCGCCGGCGCCGGTCGCGGTCAGCGCGCCCTGGTACACGCCGTCGGGGGCGTCCACCCGGGTGTCCACGGTGATCGTCGCCTCGGCGTGGCCGCCGGCCGGCACGACCAGGGTGGCCGGGCTGACAGTGATCATGCCGGCGGGGGCCGGGCCGACGGTCAACGACAGGGTGACCGGAGCCGTGCCCGCGTTGCGGTATCCGACAACCTGGGAGAACGGGGTGTCGTCGGCGTGGGGCCAGCGCTGGACCGGGAAGTCGATCGCGGCGGTCTCGGCGGCGACCGGCTGGGCGACGGCACGCCCGATGTCCACCCGGCCCGCGCCCTGCTCGTAGAAGCTGTCGTCGACGGACGGCTTGACCGAGCCCATCAGGGCAGCCTTGAGCTGAGAACCGGACCAGTCCGGGTGTTGCCCGGCCAGGATGGCGGCCGAGCCCGCCACGTGCGGGGTCGCCATCGACGTGCCCGACATGGGGGCGTACCCGCCACCGGGGGCGGCCGCCACGATGTCGACGCCGGGCGCGCTGATCTCGGGCTTGATGTGGTTGTCGCCGACGCGGGGACCGCGGCTGGAGAAGTAGGCCCGTTGGTCGTCGGCGTCGACCGCGGCGACGGCGAGGGCGTCGTCAGCGGAGGCCGGCGTCATGACCGACTTCGGCTTGCCCTCGTTGCCGGCGGCCACCACGAAGAGGGTGCCGTACCGGTGGCTGAGGTCCTGGACCGCGGTCTCCAGCGGGTCGAGAGCCGGCGTGTCCGTGTCGCCGAGGCTCAGGTTGATCACCCGGGCCTGCGGCGCGGCCCACTGCATCCCGGCGATGATGTCCGAGTCCTGGCACTCCGTGGTGGCGCAGACCTTGCCGACGACCAGCTTCGCGCCCGGTGCCACGCCGCGGTACCGGCCGCCGGAGGCGGCGCCGCTGCCCACGATGGTCGACGCCACGTGGGTGCCGTGGCCGACCGTGTCGCCGGGGTCGTTCCCGCCGGTGAAGTCGTGGATCGCGGCGATCTGCCCGGCGAAGTCGGGGTGGCTGGCGTCGATGCCGGTGTCCAGCACCCCGACGGTCACGCCGTCACCGTCGAAGCCCGCCTGCCAGGCCGTCGGCGCGCCGATCTGCGGCACGCTGCGATCGAGGGAGACGCGGCGCTTGCCGTCCAGCCAGATCTGGGTGATCCCGGCGGCGAGCGCGCGGGCCGACGACGTGCCGCGGGTGAGTGACGACCACAGCTCGGCCCGGTCGTCCAGGCCCGCCCGCACGGCCAGCGCGTGCGCGGCGGGCAGGTCGGCCCGTACCCGCGCGGCTCCGGCTGCGGCGGACCGCGCCTGCGCCGCCATGTTCTCCGGGTACGCCACCAGCAGCGGCAACTCCGCCGTCCGGTCGTCGTAGCCGAACTCGCCGAGCGCGGTGAGGTCGAACAGCCTCCGGTCGAGCCGCCCGTCGCGCAGCATCGGCATCGCGTCGACCGGGATGACGTACTGGTGGCCGGCCTCCCGGCTGCTCACGAACCGCATGCCGGCCCGTCCCGGTCCCCGCTCGATCCGCAGTTGGCCGCCCGCGTCCAGCGACACCCGGTCCCCGGTGATCAACGTGAAGGTGCCGCGCGGTCCGGAGACCGCCGCCGCCGGCTTCTCCTGCGCGTCCGCTGGAGCGGCCGTGAGGCCCGCCGCCGCCAGCGCTGTCGCGAGCACCCCGGCTGTCAGGGCGCGTCGTTGCCGTCGTCGCACATCGTCCTCTCCGCCACGGGCCTCTCCCGGGGCGGCACGATGACGTCTGGCACGGTCGGCGGGTTGATCATTTGGTGTGTGACGGTCGCCACAATCGCACACCGCGCGGGCGCGACCCGGTCTCCCTCCCGGTTACATGCGCCGGTGACCACGGGACGAGACCTCGGAAAGCGCAGGTCAGATGCGTGACGCCGAGGAGTTCGACGCCCTCTACGCGGCCTGCGCCGGCCGGATCGTGGGTCACGTCTATGCCCTCACCGGTAACCGTAGCGAGGCGGAGGACGCCGTCGCCGAGGCCTTCACCCGGGCCTGGCAGCGTTGGCCGACGGTACGCGAGGCGGACAGCCCCGAGGCGTGGGTCCGCCGGGTCGCCTCCCGAGCCGCGGTGAGTAGCTGGCGCAAGACGTTCAACCGGATCCGCGCGCACCGTCGGGCCGCCGTCGACCAGAGCGTGCCCGGACTCAACGAGGACCATGTCGCCCTGCTCCAGGCGCTGCAACGGCTAAGCGCCAACCAGCGCCGCGCCGTCGTGCTGCACCACCTGAACGATCTCAGCGTCGCCGAGGTGGCAGCCGAGATGCAGGCGCCCGTCGGGACCGTGAAGACGTACCTCGCCCGCGGCCGGAGAGCCATGGCCGGAATGCTGGACGAGGCGCGGCAGGAGGAAACCTCCCATGACTGATCCGCACCAGGACCTGACGGCGATCGCCGACGCGGTCCGCCGAGTCACGACGCTGCCCGCGGCGGGCACGTTGCGCCGCCGTGGCGAGCGCCGCCGGCGGCGCCGAACCGCCGTCTACGGGGCGGGGCTGGCGCTGCTGGTCGTGACCGCTGGCGTCGCGCTGCTGCCGGCACGAGACCAGGCGCCGGACCGGGCCGCCGGCCCTGCGGGCTCGGTCCCGCCGTCGGTCGTCCCATCCGCGACGGCCTCGGCCGGACCGCAGGACATCCTCGGTGGCCGGCGGCAGGTCCTGATCGTGGTGCCCGGCATCGGTCGGGCCGCGCTGGCGGTCGGCCGGGACGACGACCGGGTGCGGGCCACCACCGAGCAGGGCATCGACGACCGCGCCCTGTGGGTCCTGCGCCCCGAGGGGGACGAGTTCCGGATCATGCTGGCCTCGGCGCGCGGCGCCAGCCAGGTGTGCATGACCGTCGTGCACGACGCCGCACCGGGCAGCGTCCGCGGGCGGGTGTGTGACCCGGGCGCGCGGACGCAGCTCTTCACGATCGAGCAGGTCCCGGACGGCAGTTATTCGATCTTTCAGGGCAGGCGCTACGTCCAGGTCGTGGACGGCACCAACGCCCTGGTCCCCGACCTGCCGGAGGCCCTGACCACCACGTACGAGTTCGAGGACCGCGGCAGCCGTCGCGACTGAGCCCGCCACCCCGGCCCGCAGGGGTCAGCCCAGACGAAGGCTGCCGTCGTCGAGGTCGTCGAGGAGCGCCTGCGGCGCGCGCATCCGCCACGCGTCGGTGACGAGCTCTCGCAGGCGGTCGACTCCCACCTCCGCCAGGCGGAGCATCACCAGTGGCAGACCGTCGTAGCTGGGCGTGGTGAAGAAGAGATCGGGCTCCCCGAGCAGCAGAGCCTCCTTCTCGGCGTGGTCGCCGACGAACAGCACCGCGACATCGGTCCGGATCAGGCGTGGTTTGCCCGGCCTGCGCTCCGGATAGGACCAGACGAACCCCTTGCCACCCACCCGGAAGTCGAAGCCCGCACTGTCGATCTCCACCACCTGCGGCAGGGCCAGCGCCAGACGGCGAACATCGTCCGCGTCAGCCACCGGAATCCCTCGCGAAGCGCAGCGTCCCCATGAGCCCAGGCTACGCGTCGCGGCGCGTGCCCGGGCGAATCGCAGGCCCGAAAACCGTAATCTGATCTCGCCTGCTGGAGTCGCGCCTGACCAGCGCAGATAGCGCTCTCACGAATGGTGGGAGAGTGCTTGACGCGCCCGTGATCCAGCGGCAACGATGCATTCACATGTGTCGCACTGTCAGCGGCGAACGGCCTGCCGGGCGACCGCCACCAGGCTCGACACCACCCTGCCCACCACCAGGCGTGATCGGCGCACGCCGTCCCCCGCACCGCGAAAGGACCTACCGTGCGCAGATCCCTGAGATCGTGGCTCGGCGCCGTGCTGAGCGCGATCCTCGTCGTGGGCGGCATTGTCGCCGTGCCACCCGTGGCCAGCGCCGCACCGTTCACCGTGCTGGTGTTCACCAAGACCGCCGGATTCCGGCACGGCTCCATCACCCCGGGCGTCACCGCCATCCAGCAGCTCGGTGCCGCCAACGGGTTCACCGTCGAGACCACCGAGGACGCGGCCCAGTTCACCGACGCCAACCTGGACCGGTTCGCCGCGGTGATCTGGCTGTCCACCACCGGCGACGTGCTCAACGCCGCCCAGCAGGCCGCGTTCGAGCGCTACATCCAGGGCGGTGGCGGATACGTGGGCGTGCACGCCGCCTCCGACACCGAGTACGAGTGGCCCTGGTACGGCGGGCTCGTCGGGGCGTACTTCGCCTCGCACCCGGCCGACCAGACCGCCACCATCAAGGTCGCCGACCAGGTGCACCCGTCCACCGCGACGCTGCCGCAGCGGTGGAGTCGGCTGGACGAGTGGTACAACTACCGCGCCAACCCGCGGGGCAACGTGCACGTGCTGGCCACCCTGGACGAGAGCACCTACACCGGCGGGAGCATGGGGTACGACCACCCGATCTCCTGGTGCCAGAACTACTCCGGCGGCCGGTCCTGGTACACCGGCCTCGGCCACACCGACGCCTCGTACACCGACGCGAACTTCCGCCAGCACCTGCTCGGCGGCATCATGACCGTGGCCGGCGCGGTCGACGCGGACTGCGGCCCCACGGTCACCAGCAACTTCCAGCAGGTGGAGCTGGCCAAGGGCGCGGCCGAGACCGGCGAGCCGATGAGCCTCACCGTCCTGCCCGACCGGGGCGTGCTGCACACCTCGCGCAACGGCGTGATCCGGCACACCGACGCGGCCGGCAACACCAAGGTCGCCGGCACGCTGCCGGTCTACACCGGGGACGAGGAAGGCCTGCAGGGCATCAAGGCCGACCCGAACTTCGCCACCAACCGCTGGGTGTACGCGTACTACGCGCCACCACTGGACACTCCCGGAGGCGGGGCACCGGCCACCGGCACCCCGGCCGACTTCGCCCGCTGGGACGGCGTCAACCGACTGGCCCGGTTCACGGTGAACGCGGACAACACCGTCAACCTGGCCAGCGAGACGCTGATCCTGAACGTGCCGACGAGCCGGGGCATGTGCTGCCACGTCGGCGGTGACATGGACTTCGACGCGGCCGGCAACCTGTACCTGTCCACCGGCGACGACACCAACCCGTTCGACTCGGCCGGGTTCAGCCCGATCGACGAGCGGGCCGGGCGGAACCCGGCCTTCGACGCGCAGCGCACCTCGGCGAACAGCAACGACCTGCGCGGCAAGGTGCTCCGGATCAAGCCGAGCGCGGCCGGCGGGTACACCGTCCCGGCCGGCAACATGTTCGCCCCGGGCACCGCGCGGACCCGCCCGGAGATCTACGCGATGGGCTTCCGCAACCCGTTCCGGATGAGCGTGGACAAGGCCACCGGCATCGTCTACCTCGGCGACTACGGTCCCGACGCCGGCACCGCCGACCCGAACCGCGGGCCGGCGGGCAACGTCGAGTTCGCCCGGATCGACCGGCCCGGCTTCTACGGCTGGCCGTACTGCACCGCGCGCAACGACGCGTACAACGACTACACCTTCCCGTCCGGCCCGTCCGGGCCGAAGTTCAACTGTGCGGGCGGGCCGGTGAACAACTCGCCCAACAACACCGGCATCACCCAGCTGCCGCCGGCCGTTCCGGCGTGGCTGCCGTACGGCGGTTCCGGCTCGCCGCCGGAGTTCACCGGCGGCGGCCTGTCCCCGATGGGTGGCCCGGTCTACCGGTACGACCCGAACAACACCTCCCCGGTAGCGTTCCCGGCGTACTACGACGGGACCTACTTCGCCGGTGAGTTCGGACGCCGCTGGATCAAGAACATCAAGCTCGACCCGGCCGGCCAACCGCTGAAGATCAATCCGTTCCCGTGGACGGGCACGCAGGTCATGGACATGGAGTTCGGCCCGGACGGCGCGCTCTACGTGCTCGACTACGGCACCGGCTGGTTCAACGGCGATGCCAACTCGGCGCTGTACCGCATCGAGTACGCCCGCGAGGGCAGAGCGCCCGTCGCGATGGTCTCGGCCACCCCGACCAGCGGCACGGCGCCACTGACCGTGGCGTTCTCGTCGGCCGGCACGCTCGACCCGGACGGTGACCCGTTCACCTACGCGTGGGACTTCGACAACAACGGCACCACCGACTCGACCGCGGCGAACCCGAGCTTCACGTACACCACCAACGGGACCCGCAGCCCGACGTTGACGGTCCGGGACACCACCGGCAAGACGGCCACCGCGAGCGTGGTCGTCACGGTCGGCAACAGCGCCCCGGTGGTCACCGTGAACACCCCGTTGAACGGGCAGACCTTCAATTTCGGGGACGCGGTGCCGTTCTCCGTCACCGTCAGCGACGCCCAGGACGGCGCGGTCAACTGTGCCCGGGTGAAGGTGAACTACGTCCTCGGGCACGACGCGCACGGCCACCAGCTCGGCAGCGTGCAGGGCTGCACCGGGGTCATCCAGACCTCGGCCGACGGCGAGCACGACACCGCGGCGAACATCTTCGGCATCATCGACGCCGAGTACACCGACCTGGGTGGGGGTGGCCAGCCACCGCTGACCACGCACACCCAGGCGGTCCTGCAACCACGGGTACGCCAGGCCGAGCACTTCGGTGACTCGTCCGGCGTGCAGATCGTCTCCGGGGCGGCCGGGCACGGCGGCGCGGCGGTCGGCTACGTCGACAACAACGACTGGATCTCGTTCCGCCCCTACAACCTGACCGGCGTCCAGTCGTTCAGCGTCCGCGCCGGAGCCCCCGCCGGTGCCGGCGGCACGCTGGAGCTGCGGGTCGACTCGC
Source organism: Micromonospora sp. BL4 (assembly GCF_003667505.1). Lineage (GTDB taxonomy): Bacteria > Actinomycetota > Actinomycetes > Mycobacteriales > Micromonosporaceae > Micromonospora. Next base: position 65,857 of record NZ_RCVJ01000030.1, on the reverse strand, counting down.
CCACCGGGCCGCTGGTCGGCTCGACCACGGTGACACCCACCGGCGGGCACGGCACGTTCGCCGCATTCACCGGCGGAGTCACCGCCCCGACCGGCACGCGCACCCTGTTCCTGGTGTTCAAGGGCGGCGGCGGGATGTACGACATCGACGAGTTCACCCTCTCCACCAGCCCCGGCGGTCCCGGGCCCGACCCGGACCCGGAGCCGGGCGCCAACCTGGCCCGGGGCAAGCCGGCGCGCGCGTCCAGCTTCGAGGGCGCCTTCGTCGCGGCCAACGCGTTCGACGGTGCGCTCGGCACCCGCTGGGGCAGCTCGTTCAGCGACCCGCAGTGGATCGACGTGGACCTGGGCGCGAGCCACAGCATCAACCGGGTCAAGCTGACCTGGGAGGCGGCGTACGGCAGCGGATACCAGATCCAGACCTCGCCGGACGGGGTCAACTTCACCACGATTCGGACGGTGAGCGGCGGCGACGGTGGAGTGGACGACCTGACCGGGCTCACCGGCTCCGGCCGGTACGTCCGGCTCACCGGCACCACCCGGGGCACCGCCTGGGGCTACTCGCTGTTCGAGTTCGAGGTGTACGGCAGCACCGGGAACCCGACCGGCGGCAACCTGCTGTTGAACAAGCCGGCGACGACGTCGAGCAACGAGGGGGCCGACGTGGCCGGCGCCCGGGCGGTGGACGGCAGCCTCACCACCCGCTGGTCGAGCGCGTTTTCCGACCCGCAGTGGATCCGGGTCGACCTCGGCAGCCCGACGGCGATCGGTCGGGTGAAGCTGAACTGGGAGGCGGCGTACAGCAGCGCGTACCAGATCCAGACCTCGAACGACGGCACCACCTGGACCACCGTGAAGACGGTGACCGGGGCCGACGGCGGCGTGGACGAGCACACCGCGCTCGGCGCCAACGGCCGCTACCTGCGGATCTACGGGACGGCCCGGGGCACCGGATACGGCCACTCGCTCTGGGAGGTGGAGGCGTACACCAGCTGAACCACCACCGGGACGTGGCCGGCACGGACCTCCGTGCCGGCCACGGCTGGTCCTCGTCCCACCGGTGACGTTCCTGGCCGGAGCGCTGCTCGTGCGCCGTCGAGAGGAGACCCTGCGCATGGTCGCCATCGGCAGGGCCGCGGACCGCGAACGCCCAACGCCCTAGTCGTCGTCGACGGCCACCGGCTCCGAGCCGATGCAGCGCACCTTCAACTCGTACTCCCGGGCCGATCCCTGGAACGTGACCTCGACGTCGTCGTCCGGACCCCGGTCCACGTCCCGGACCCGGTAGCCCTGCGCGGGCGCCCAGGAGACCAGGCGTACGCCGTCGGCACCGCACTCGGCCACCGCCGTGCCGCCGTCGGTGGCGAACCCCCGGCGGACCCCGGAGCTGGCGCCTGGCGCGGGGCTCGTCGTGCCCGGCCCGACCGAGCCCGCGCCCGTCGTGCCGGTGGGCACCGGCTCCGGCGAGGCGAGCGCCCGTTCGATCTCGGCCGCGCTGCGCACCCCGCCCGGTGTGCCGGTGAGGCTCTCGCCCACCAGCCGGATCGCGCCCAACCCGATCAGGGTTGCCACGGCGGCGGTGGCCACCCATCCGGCGGCGACGAGGATCGAACGACGGCCCATCCTCTGACTATCCCCGATCCGTCCTTGTCGTCGGCACATCGGGACGCTAAGGCATGGTTAACGTCCGCCTCGCTGGCAGCGGCAGCGGTTAGCCTGCCAGCTGTGGCCCGCCTGCTGCTCATCGAGGACGACCTGACCATCCGTACCCCGCTGATCCGTGCCCTGCGGGAACGCGGCCACGCGGTGGCCGCGGCCTCGACCGCGATGGCCGGGCTCCGCGACGCGCTGGAGGACCGGCCCGACCTCGTCGTGCTCGACCTGGGCCTGCCCGACCTGGACGGCCGCGAGCTGCTGCGGATGCTGCGGGCGGTCAGCACGGTGCCGGTCATCGTGGCCACCGCCCGCGACGACGAGGCCGAGATCGTACGGGTGCTCGACGCGGGCGCCGACGACTACGTGATCAAGCCGTTCACCGCGGCGCAGCTCGACGCCCGCGCCCGGGCGGTGCTGCGGCGAGGTCCCGCCGGTGCCGACGTGCAGGATTCCGCGCTGGTCGTCGGTGGGCTACGCGTCGATCCCCGGGCCCGGCAGGTCACCCTGGACGGGGTGGCGGTCGAGCTGACGCCCCGCGAGTTCGACCTGCTGCATCACCTCGCCGGTCGACCCGGTCAGGTGGTCACGAAACGTGAGCTGCTCACCGAGGTCTGGCAGATCCCGTACGGCGGCGCCGACAAGACCGTCGACGTGCACCTGTCCTGGTTGCGTCGCAAGTTGGGGGAGTCCGCCCAGCAGCCTCGCTACCTGCACACCGTGCGTGGTGTCGGGGTGCGTCTCGAAGCGCCGGCGGTGCAGCCGTGAGGGCACGACTCGCGCTGCTGGTCGCCGCGGTCAGCGTGCTCACCCTCATCGCGTTCCTGGTGCCGCTGGCGCTGCTGGTCCGCACGGTCGCCGAGGACCGGGCCACCGTCCGGGCCACCGCCGACGCGCAGAGTCTGGTGCCGGTGGTCGGCACCGCCGACGCGGCCACCATCCGGCTCACCGTCGAGCAACTCGCCGCGGAGGCCGGACGGCCGGTGAGTGTCTTCCTGCCGGACGGCACGGTGCTCGGCGCCCAGACTCCCCGTACGCCCGCGGTGGCCCTGGCGGCGCGCGGGCAGAGCCTCACCGGGGAGTCGGCGGCCGGGCGCGAGGTGGTGATCGCGGTGCAGGGCCGGGCGGACGGCACCGCGGTCATCCGGACCGTCGTGCCGCGGCACGAGCTGACCGCCGGGGTGACCCGGGCGTGGCTGGTGCTGGCCCTGCTCGGAGTGGTCCTGGTGGTGATCGGGCTGGTGGTCGCCGACCGGCTGGCACGCACCCTGGTCCGGCCGATCAGCGACCTGTCCGCCGTCTCGCACCGGCTGGCGAACGCCGAGCTGGACGCCCGGGTCGTGCCGGCCGGCCCGGCGGAGCTACGTGAGGTGGCGGGAGCGCTCAACCACCTGGCCGGCCGGATCCAGGTGCTCCTGCTCCAGGAGCGGGAGCAGGTCGCCGACCTCTCGCACCGGCTGCGTACGCCGTTGACGGCGCTGCGGCTGGAGGCGGAGTCGCTGCGCGACCCGGACGACGCTGCCCGGATCACGGCCGCCGCTGACGGGCTGGAACGGGCGGTCACCGGGCTGATCCGGCAGGCCCGCTGGCGCCGGTCACCGGCCACGGAAACGGTCGGCTCGGACGCCGCGACGATCGTCGGCGACCGGGTCGCGTTCTGGTCGGTGCTGGCCGAGGACACCGGCCGGACCGTCACCCTGGACCTGGCGCCCGGCCCGCTTCCCGTCGGTGTGCCCGCCGACGACCTGACGGCGGCCGTGGACGCCCTGCTGGGCAACGTCTTCGCGCACACCCCCGACGGCACGCCCTTCGCCGTCCGGCTGGCCCGGGACGAGGGCGAGGTGCTGCTCACCGTCACCGACGAGGGCCCGGGGATGCCGGCCGGGGCGGTCCGGCGAGGTGCCAGCCCGGCCGGGTCGACCGGCCTCGGCCTGGACATCGCCCGACGCGCCGCACAGGCCGGCGGCGGCCGGCTGGAACTGCGTACCGGTCCGGCAGGCGGGGCGCAGGTGCTGCTCCGGCTCGGGCCGTCGACGGCGGGGCGACCCGCGGCGGACGGCGCGTCCAGGTCCGCCGGAGACGGCTTAACCCGGCCTTAGCGTCCGGACAGCGCGGCGCTATCCCGATCCAGCCGATCCTCGAAGTCGACAACCGAGGAAAGGTGGACATCACGATGAAGCGCAGCTCTCTGCTCCTGGCATCGGTCGGCGGAGCGGCGGTGCTGGCCGTGGCCGGCGTCGCCGTCGGCGTCAGCGCCGCCGGCGACCCGCGGGCCACCGGCACGGCACTCGCCGCCGCGACCGTCGACCCGACGGCCACCGACGCACCGGACGACAGCGCCACCCGGGGTACCAGCCCCGCGCCGGTGATCAGCGGTACGCCATCGAGCGGCGCACCGTCGAGCGGTACGCCCTCCAGCGGCACGCCGTCGAGCGGCAGCCCCAGCGGCGCCGTGGACCAGCAGCGTGCCGGCGAGATCGCGCTCGCCAGGGCCGGCGGCGGTCAGATCACCGAGGTGGAGGCCGAGCAGGAGCACGGCCGACCGGTCTGGAGCGTCGAGATCGTCGCGGGCGACACCGAGCACGAGGTGGACGTCGACCGGGACAACGGCACGGTGCTCAAGGCCGAGCAGGAGCCGGCCGACGACGACGGCGACGACCAGGACGATGACGATGACGACGACGACCAGGACGATGACGACGACGACAAGTCCGGCGACGACGACTGACGCCGGGTTGCCGCCGCCCACCACGGGCTCACCGTGGCGGGCGGCGGTACGAGCGCACCGCTCAGACGGCCGCGACGCGCTCCTCCTGGACCGGCGGCCCGTCCTGGTCGAACTGGGTGCGGTACAGATCCTGGTACCGGCCACCCGCGGCGAGCAGCTCGCTGTGTCGCCCGCGTTCGACGATGCGTCCGTCCTCGACGACGAGGATCTGGTCGGCCGCACGGATGGTGGACAGCCGGTGCGCGATGACCACGCTGGTCCGGCCGGTCAGGGCCTCGGCGAGGGCGTCCTGCACGGCGGCTTCCGACGTGGAGTCCAGGTGCGCCGTGGCCTCGTCCAGGATGACCACACGGGGACGGGCCAGCAGCAGTCGCGCGATGGTGAGGCGTTGCCGTTCCCCGCCCGACAGGCGGTACCCCCGTTCACCGACGACGGTGTCGAGCCCGTCCGGAAGTGAGCGGATCAGGGTGTCGAGCCGAGCCCGTCGCAGCACGTCCCACATCTCGTCCTCGGTCGCATCCGGCCGGGCGAACACCAGGTTGGCGCGGATGCTCTCGTGGAACAGGTGCCCGTCCTGGGTCACCACGCCGAGCGCCGCTCGGATCGACTCGGCCGACAGGTCGCGTACGTCGACGTCGGCGAGCTTCACCGCGCCACCCTCGACGTCGTACAGGCGCGGCAGGAGTTGGGCGATCGTCGACTTGCCCGCCCCGGACGAACCGACGAGGGCGACCATCTGCCCCGCTTCGGCGCGGAACGACACGCCGTGCAGCACCTCCTCGCCGCCGCGCGTATCGAGCTTCGCCACATCCTCAAGGGACGCGAGCGACACCTTGTCGGCCGACGGGTAGCCGAACCGTACGGCGTCGAACTCCACCGCGACCGGTCCGTCCGGGAGCGGCCGGGCATCGGACCTGTCGAGGATCAGCGGCTTGAGGTCGAGGATCTCGAACACCCGCTCGAAGCTCACCAGCGCGCTCATCACCTCGACCCGGGCGCTGGCCAGCGACGTCAACGGCGCGTAGAGGCGCGACAGCAGCAGCGCGAGCGCGACCACGGTGCCGGCGTCGAGGCTGCCCCGCAGGGCGTAGAGACCGCCCAGCCCGTAGACCAGGGCCAGCGCCAGCGAGCCGACGACGGTGAGCGCGGTGATGAAGACCCACTGGAGCATGGCGGTGCGAATGCCGATGTCGCGTACACGGCGCGCCCGCGCCGCGAACTCGGCCGACTCCTCGGCCGGACGTCCGTAGAGCTTGACCAGTGTCGCGCCGGGTGCCGAGAAACGCTCGGTCATCCGGGTGCTCATGGCCGCGTTGTGTTCGGCCGCCTCGCGCTGCAACCGGGCCAGCCGCGAACCCATCCGCCGGGCCGGAAGCACGAAGATGGGCAGCAGTACGAGCGCCAGCAGCGTGATCTGCCACGAGAAGCTGAGCATCACCGCCAGCGTCAGGGCCAGTGTGACCGCGTTGCCGACCACACCCGACAGGGTGTCGCTGAAGGCCCGCTGCGCGCCGATCACATCGTTGTTCAAGCGGCTCACCAACGCACCGGTGCGGGTCCGGGTGAAGAACGCCACGGGCATGCGCTGGACGTGGTCGAAGACGGCGGTCCGCAGCTGGACGATCAGTCCCTCGCCGATGCTGGCGGACAGGAACCGCGTCAACAGCCCCAGACCGGCTTCGGCCAGGGCGATCACGGCGATCAGCACCGCCAACCGGATCACGACGCCGCTGTCGGCGCCGTCGACGATCGCGTCCACGACCCGACCGGCGAGCACCGGCGCCGCGACCGTGAGGACCGCCGTCACCACGCTCAACAACAGGAACTTGATGATCAGGGGCCGGTGTGGTCGTGCGAACCGCGCGATGCGCTTCAGGGTCGCCCGGGACAGTGGTCGTTCGTCCTGCGCGTTCATCGCGTGGTGCAGGGACGTCCACGCGGTAACTTCCATGCTCATGCCGTACCTCCGCGAAGCAGGCTAGAACCTCGCGTGAGGTTGAGGTCAAGCCGCCGCGCGGGAGGCATAGGCCGTGCGGTCCCGGGTAGCTGCCGTTCATGGCGCGGTACACGAAGCCCGAACTCAGAGAGCAGATCAAGGAAGAGATCAAGGCTTCCGACAAGGGCGGCAGGCCGGGGCAGTGGTCGGCGCGGAAGTCGCAACTGGTCACCCAGGAGTACAAGAGACGGGGCGGCGGATTCCTGGGTCCCAAGGACGAGCGGCAGAAGTCCCTGCAACGGTGGGGCGCGGAGGACTGGCAGACCAGAGAGGGCGACACCCGGGCCCGGCACGGCGACACCACCAGTCGCTACCTGCCGAAGAAGGCCTGGGAGGAGCTGTCGGAGGACGAGAAGCGCGCCACCGACACCAAGAAGCGGAAGGCGTCGCGGACCGGCAAGCAGTTCGTGGCCAACACGAGACCGGCCAGCCGAGCCCGCCGGGACGCCACGACGGCCGGACGGATGTCGGAGATGTCCGTCGCCGAGGCGGCCAAACTGGTCCGTGGCCTCGACACGCGACAGCTCCGGTCCGCCCTGCGGAACGAGCGCGGCGGCAAGGCCCGCAAGACGCTCATCCAGCGACTTGAGGCGGAGCTCAGCCGCCGCTGACCGCTACAGGTCGGCCTGTGTGGTCAGGATCTGCCGGAGGTGGGTCTTCGGCCTGGACCCCACGGTCGAGCCGACGACCTCGCCCTGACGGAAGACCAGCAGCGTCGGCAGGGACATGACGGCGTAGCGCCGGGTGGCCTCCGGGTTCTCGTCCGAGTTGAGCTTCGCCACGACCATCCGGTCGCCGAACTCCCCGGCCAGCTCGACCAGGCTCTTCTCGATCGCCTTGCAGGGCGGGCACCAGTCGGCCCAGAAGTCGACCACCACCGGCCGGTCGCTGGCGAGCACCAGCTCGGCGAACGTGTCGTCGGTGACGGTGACTAGCGAGCCGACTGCCGTTTCCTGGGGCATGGTTCCTCCCGGTGCGCGATGGCGTGGGTGAGCTGGGTGTGGAGCTGCTGGCGTACCGCGCCGAGCCGGTCGAGATAGGCGTCCACCTCGGCGAGCTTGCGCCGCAGCACGGTGACCGAGTCCGGGCAGACGTCGCCGGACGTGTTGCCGGCCCGGAGGCAGGCGACGAACGGACGAACGTCGTCGAGGCCGAAGCCGACGTCGAGCAGGGCCCGGATCTCCCGTACGACCCGGAGCTCCGCCTCGTCGTAGACGCGGTAGCCGTTGGCGGAGCGCTCCGGGCGTACCAGCCCGTGCGCCTCGTAGTAGCGCAGGGCGCGGGTGCTCGTCCCGGCCCTCTCCGCCAGCTCACCGATCAGCATCCGACCCCCTGTGCCCGCCCGTCACGACCACGCTAAACCTTGTCGCCGACGTCAAGGCAAGGGCGCTAGCCGATGCGGAACTGCTGCCCGTAGACGGCGAACACCAGTGGCGTGTTCAGGTCGAAGTTGCCGTTGTTGAGGAACACCCGCTGGGCCGTGTCGACGCGGGACGTGTCCGAGTGGGCCGCCTCCTTCCTCATCTCGATGACCCGCTCGTCGAGGAAGGCGTGGAGCCAGGCGCGCTCGTCGCCGCCCTGCGCCGGGGGCTTCGCGCGGGCCAGGGCGCGGTTGCGGATCGCCCGCATGCCCTCGTACCCGTGCATCACCGCCGCGTCGTAGTACGCGAACTGGCCGAGCGCCCGGACCTGGTCGGTCTTGCCGTCGCGTACCGAAGGGTTGAAGTACACCCGGTCCCGCTCGGCCTCCTGCGCGGCCCGGAACACCGGGTCGGTGGCCGCGGTCTGCCAGTCGCGGGGGTAGTTGGGGTCGAGGCCGGCATGCGAGGGGGTGCCGTTTACGGCGCGCAGCGCCGGCAGGTACGACGCCAGCACGTTGCCCGGCTTGGTGCGGGTGTACGCCTCGACCAGTTCGAGCATGTCGCCGGTGCCGGAGCAGAAGCCGATGATGCCGGCGGTGTAGCCCCGCCCGTCGCCGATGTCCTCGATGTAGGAGAACTGCGCGCGCCAGTCGAGCGAGGAGTTCTCCGCCGCCGAGACGAGCTGCATGGCGACGTCCTTCTTCGCCGGGTCGTCGAGGTTGCGCCCGGCCGGGGTGGTGGGGGGCGGGGTGCCGCCGCCGGGCAGGGTCCACCGCTGGTTGGTGCCGCCGGAGCAGCTCCAGATCTGCAACCGGGCACCGTTCGCCGTGCTCCGGTCGGTGACGTCGAGGCACTTGCCCGAGCCCGTGTTGACCAGGGCGCCGTTGCTGGCCGTCCACTTCTGAGCGGCGGTGTTGTTGCAGTCGTACAGCTGCACCTTGGCGCCGTTGGCGGTCGACGCGGCGGCCACGTCCAGGCACTTGCCGAGTGCCCGGACCGAGCTGTCGGCGTTGCCGACCGTCCACGTCTGGGCCGCGCTGCCGTTGCAGTCGTAGAGCTGGACCGGGGTGCCGTTGGCCGGGTTGGCCCCGGCAACGTCGACGCATCTGCCGCCGAGGCCGGTGATCGGGCCTGCGGCCGCCGCGCTGGCCGACGGCAGGCCGTAGCCGAGCGCGGCGGTGCCGATCAGCAGCGCGCCCACGACGTGGGCGGCGGTCCTCTTGCGAAGCATGCTGCTCCTCGGGGGAAGGGCGGCGGTCCGCCGGCGGGACGGTTGGCCCCCCGTGCGGCGCGATCGACCCGAGGGTGCCGCGAGCATCAGGAAACTCTCTTAACAAATAGCAGCGCGTCGATCGACTGTCAGCGACGGACGGCCTTCGCGTCAGCTGATCCGCAGGCTCGCGATCAGACCGTCGCGCAGGTGGAAGGTCATCGGGCCGGTGCCGTTGTGGCCGTTGCCGGTCACCGTGAGGGTGGCGACGTAGCTGTCGGGGTCGGGGCCCTGCTCGATCCCGACGATCTCGAAGTGGGACTGCTTGCCGATGTTGTCGGTGCGGTCCCAGTCGCGCACGCCGTCCCGGCTCCGGTACTCGCGGCCCCAGTCGTTGAGGTACGCGTCGTCGGTGAACGAGGCGGCGAAGGCCTCCGGGTCGCCCTGGTTCGTCGCGTCGACGAAGGCGCGGATCGCCGCCGGGATGTCGGTAGTGGCCATGGGTTGATCGTTCCACGGCTGTGGAGAGGTCGCCGCTCGCTCCGGCCACTCGCGCCAACCGTTTGTCTGGCAACTCATGTTGCCCCCAACACATTTGATGCCGACACGGAATGAGCTGCCGGGCAAATGAGTTGTGGATCAACAGGTTTCCGAGAAGCGAGTCAGATTGGTGGTACGGCAATGCCCGATTACGGACACGATCTTCTGTTCGGGACGTTCCTCACGCCGACCGTGCACGACCCGGACCGGGTCGTGGCGTTGGCTGAGCTGACCGAGGCGGCCGGACTGGACCTCGCCACCTTCCAGGACCATCCCTACAACGCCGAATTCCTCGACACCTGGACTCTGCTGAGCTGGGTCGCCGCCCGTACCGAGCGGCTACGGGTCTCCGCGAACGTTCTGAACCTGCCGCTGCGCCCACCGGCCGTCCTGGCCCGGGCCGCGGCGAGCCTGGACCGGCTCTCGCACGGCCGGTTCGAGCTCGGCCTCGGCGCCGGCGCCTTCTGGGACGGAGTCGAGGGAATGGGCGCACGTCGGTTGACCGCGGGTCAGGGCGTCGCGGCGCTGCGCGAGGCGATCGACGTCCTGCGCGGCGTCTGGGACGACGGCGCCGCCGGGCCGCTGCGGCACGAGGGAAAGTACTACCCGATTCCGGGCATGCAGCGCGGCCCGGCACCGGAGCACGACATCAACATCTGGCTCGGCGCCTACCAGCCCCGGATGCTGGAGTTGACCGGCCAGAAGGCCGACGGTTGGCTGCCGACGCAGGAGTACCTCCGGTCGCCGGACCGGGCCACCGCCAACCGGCTCATCGACGAGGCGGCGTCGGCGGCCGGACGCGACCCGCGACAGATCCGCCGGCTGCTCAACGTGTTCACGGTCGACGTCTCGTCGCGCAGCCGGGGCTTCCTGCAGGGACCCGCCCAGCAGTGGGTCGAGCAGCTCCTCCCGCTGGTCCTGGAAGAGGGGTTCAGCACCTTCCTGATCGGCCGTGACGACCCACGCCTCATCGAGGCGTTCGGGCAGGAGATCGCCCCCGCGCTGCGGGAGGCCGTGGCCAGGGAGCGCACGGGAGGCGGGAGTTCGACCAGCCGGGCCCGGTCGAGCGTCGCCCTGGCGCGGCGCCAGCCCGGCGTCGACTACGACGCACTGCCCGCGTCGTTGGCCGCCAGGTCCGTCGAGCCCGGCGACCCGGAGTACGAGCGGGTGCGCCACAGCTACAGCTGGCAGGGCTCACCGGCCCTGGTGATCCGACCCCGGGACGCCGCCGAGGTGATCGACGCCGTGGCCTACGCGCGCACGCAGCAGCTTCCGCTCTCCGTGCGCAGCGGTGGGCACGGCATCAGCGGCCGGTCGACGAACGACGGCGGGATCGTCATCGACATGTCCACGATGGACAAGGTCGAGGTGCTCGACCGGGCCACCCGCCGGATCCGCCTGGAGCCGGGAGCCCGCTGGGGACACGTCGCCCGGGCGCTCGCCCCGTACGGGCTGGCGATGAGCTCGGGCGACTACGGCGACGTGGGCGTGGGTGGTCTCGCCACCACCGCCGGTGTCGGATACCTGGTGCGCAAGTACGGCCTGACCATCGACCACATCGTCGCCGCGGAGATCGTCACCGCGGACGGCAGCCTGCTCCGGGTGGACGCAGACCACCATCCCGACCTGTTCTGGGCGATCCGCGGCGCCGGCGGCAACTTCGGCGTCGTCACGGCCCTCGAACTGGAGGCGTACGAGGTCGACAACGTCGTGTTCGGCCAGCTCGTCATCGACGCGAGCGACGCCGCCGGCCTGCTCGGTCGTTGGGGCCGGCTCGTCGAGGACGCGCCGCGCGAGTTGACCAGCTTCCTGTCCCTGTTCCCCGGACGGCGTGGCAACCCGCCGATGGCCCAGGTCACCCTGGTCTACGCCGGAGACGACATCGAGGCCGCGCAGTCCGCCCTGAGTCCGTTCCTGGAGATCGGGCCGGTCCTCGACCAGCAGGCCCAGCTCGCGCCGTACCCGGCGCTCGTCGCACCGCCCGGCAACCAGCACCGGGGCCAGGGACTCTCGGACACGCGCAGCGGGCTGCTGCACCACCTCACACCGCAGGCCGCGGAGGCCATGGCGACGATGATCCGCTCCGGCGACGTGATGGTCATGCAGGTCCGTTCTGTCGGGGGTGCGGTCAACGACATCGCCCGCGAGGCCACCGCCTACCCCCACCGGGAGCAGAACTTCTCCGTGCTCGCCGCCACCGTCCCGGAGCGCAGGCCCCGACTCGACAGGCTCTGGGCCGACCTGTACGAGCACCTCGACGGCATGTACCTCAGCTTCGAGTCCGACACCAGCCCGGAGCGGCTCCTGGACGCCTTTCCCGAGCCCACCCTCGGCCGGCTGCGCGCCGTCAAGGCCACGTACGACCCGGACAACGTCTTCAACCGCAACTTCCCGATTCCACCGGCGCCCGCCCGGCAGGCCGGAGAGGAGTTCGACGATGCTGCTTGAGATCGGTCGGGCCGGGTCAGCCCGGCACCTGCTCCGTCGGGCCGATGACGCTGGTCACCGCGGCGCAGGGGTCCGTGCCGGGTGCGGCGGCGTGGATCGCCTCGGCGGCGCGGTTGGCGGAGTCGCGGAAGGTGGCACGCTGCTCCTCGGACAGCCCGGCCAGCACGTGGTCCTCGGCGTGCGCGACCCGCTTCTCGGCGTCGGCGAGCGCCTGCCGCCCGCGCTCGGTGGCCACGATCCGCCGGGCACGCCGGTCGCGCGGGTCCAGCTGTCGCTCGATGAGGCCGGCGTTCTCCAGGTCGTCGATCACGTACGTCAGGACACTGCGGTCGATCACGAGCCGGGACGCCAGGGCAGCCTGTGTCGGCACGTCTTCATGAACGACCACGGCCAGGATGTGGTAGCCACGGCTGCCGTGGGGCAGGCCCTTCAGTGCCTCCTCGACGTACTCGTGCCAGCGACGCAGCACCATGCCGAGCGACCACCCGAAGTTCGAGCCGCGCTGGCGGTCGGCGGGCAGATCGCACGGGTCGATGTCGGACATGTGCCCACTCTAGCAGCGGTGTGTTGATCGCCAGATGTGTTGCCCGAACAACCGTTTGCTGGCCACACGTGTCGCCCTACCGGCCCGCCGGATCACCGCGGGTCGACCGGATGGCCAGGGCCTCGGCCACCGCGACGTACGCCGCGGTGGGCACGGCGGTGAAAGGTCCCCGGGCGGGTCGCGCCGCGTCCGGGCGACGCCTCAGCGCAGGCCGGCGAAGAGGTCGTCCTCGGGCAGCGGCGCGCCGGTGGTGTCGCGGACCCGGACGTAGGTCTCCATGCCCATCAGCTCGGTGAACCGCTCCCTGCCCAGTTGCAGGAAGAAGATGTTCTCGGTCTGGCTGGCATGCGCGGCCAACGCGTCGAACTTCTGCTCGCCGTAGGTGCTCGTGTCCACCCAGGTGGTGATCTCATCGTCGGGCAGGCCGAGCTGCGGCTCCGGTTCGCCCGACGACGCGTCCGGCTCTTCCCACTCGACGCCGAGCTCCCGCATGACCCGGCCGAACTCGGCGAAAGCCGTACGAGGCACCGTGGTCCAGTACACCTTCGCGGGGATGTCCGTCTTCTCGACAGCGGCCATGGTGATGCGGTGGGCCTGGATGTGGTCCGGGTGGCCGTAGAAGCCGTTCTCGTCGTAGGTGACGACCACGTCCGGCCGGTACTGGCGGATCAGCTCCGCCAGCCGGTCCGCGGCCTCGTCTACCGGCGTGGTCCAGAACGCCCCGGGCAGGTCGTTCGTCGCCCAGCCCATCATCCCGGAATCGGCGTAGCCGAGCGTCTCCAGGTGGGTGACCTTCAACGCCGCGCAGCTGGCCTCCAACTCGGCCTGGCGCAGCGCCACGACCGCAGCCGGGTCGTGTGCCGGGTCGCCGGGCTTGACCCCGCCGGGGCCGTCGCCACACCGCCCGTCGGTGCAGGTCACGAGCACCGTCGTGATCCCCTCCGCCGCGTAGCGGGCAAGGACACCACCGGTGCTCGTCGCCTCGTCGTCGGGGTGCGCGTGCACCGCCATCAAGGTCAGAGATCGCTCAGCCATGCCACCACCCTACGAGGGTCGCCGTGGCGCGTCGTGCCCCGCCGGCTCCGGCCGTTCGACGCGGGTGGGGTTGCCGCGTACCAGCTCGTCGTGGACGCGCCAACGGGCGGTGGTGACGGCGCGCCGGGCCGCCTCGTCGCCGCGCTCGATGCGCTCGCGCAGCAGCCGCAGGGCGAGGCTGCGGTTGAGGCTGAACTGCCGCTCCTCGTCCACCACCACCACGATGCCCGAGGGGCGGTGCGTCGCCCGTACCGCCGTGCTGGCCTTGTTCCGGTGCTGGCCGCCGGGGCCGCCGGTACGGCAGCCGACGATGTCGACATCCGACTCCGCGAACGGCGTGGGCGCGGTGTCGGGCCGGGGTGGCTGGGCGATGACGTACCAGTTCTTTCGGCCGGCGCTCGTCCGGTAGGGGCTGGGCGCCTGCCAGCACAGGGTCCCGGTCCACGAGGCGGCGAACGCCTCGGCGGCGGCGCCGGAGATCTGGATCAGGACCGAGCGGTAGGTGCCTGGCCGGTCCCCGGGTACGGCCCGGACCCGCTGAACCGTCAGACCCCGCCGGATGGCCTCGCCCTCCAGGCGGCGCAGCAGGTGGGCCAGCGCCCAGGCGCATTCCCGGGGGCCACGCCCGGCTGACAACAACAGCTCGACGCTCACACCCGACCTCGCTTGCGGCGCTGGTCCCGGCGGTCCGGCCGCTGCGTGGACCCCAGATCGGCCGTCTTGTACGTGACCAGGGGAGTGGTGGTGGCCACCGGCGTGGCCAGGTGGTGGTCGACGAGGTCGGCGATCACCTGCTCGATGCGCTTGTACGCCGTGGGCGCCTCCTCGAAGAGCAGTTGCCGATCGCCGCACACGACCAGCGATCCCACCGGAGTGCGGCGCAGCTCGTCGACGGTGTGCTTGGCCCGGCCCCGGCGCAGGGCGTCGGCGCGGGACATCTTGCGGCCCGCGCCGTGCGCCACGGAGTGGTTGGCGTCCGGCCCGGCGTGGGCGGCCACGAGGTAGGACGAGGTGCCCCGCGTGCCGGCGATGAGCACGTCCCGGCCGTCGCCGGGAGCCGCCCCCTTGCGGTGCAGGTAGACCCCGTCACGGACCTCGACGAGGTTGTGGCACTGGTCGACGATCGGCTCGGTGGGCTCGGCCCCCAGGGCGTACGCGACCCGGGCGGCGAGCAACCGCCGGTTGAGCGATCCCCAGCGCACCGCGTCGTCATGCTCGACCAGGTAGGCGGCCGGATCGGGGGCCGGGCCGGCCCCGTGGACCTCGGTGTGCGCCCGCAGGATCCGTTCGCCCAGGCCACGCGAGCCGGTGTGCACGATGAGCACGAGGTCACCGGCGGAGAGCCCGAGACGGGTCGCGTGACCGGGGTCGAAGACGGTGTCGACGCGGGCGAGTTCGACGAAGTGGTTGCCCCGGCCGACCGTCCCGAGGCCCTCCGAGTGGCCGGCCGGGATGTCACCCCGTACGACGGCCCAGGCCGGGTCGTCGGCGTCCCGGTCGGGGTCCAGCGCACGGTCGAGGTCGGGGAACCGCGCGGCGAGCCGCTCGGGTACGACGCGCTTGAGCCGGATGGGGAACACGGCGATGCCGCACCCGATGTCGGAGCCCACCAGGAACGGGTACAACACGGTCGAAGCCATGGCGGCGCCAATGGGTGCGCCCTTGCCGGGGTGCAGGTCCGGCATGGCGGCAACGTGGATCATGCCGTCGAGGGCCGCCACCTGCTGACACTGGTCGAGGGCATCGGACTCGATCCAGCTCGCGGGGGAGGCGAACACCGAGACGATCGCCGGGGTGGACGGGGGCAGGGACTCCCGAGGGGAGTGGTGCTCAGACAAGGATGCTCACTTCTCGCGGAAACGCGGGGAAGGACGGCGGCACGGCAGCGGGCGGCGTCACCGGCGCCGAGCCCGGGACATGCCGCGTGACTGCGGTCGAAAGCGGTGTCGACGCGCGTACGTTCGACGAAGTGGTTGCCCCGGCCGTCCGTCCCGAGGCCGGCCGGAATGGCGCCCCGCGCGAGGGCCCAGGCCCGGTCGTCGCCCTCCCGCCCGCTCCAGCGCACGGTCGAGGTCCGGGAACCGCACGGCCAGGCGCTCGGGTACGACGCGCTTGAGCCGGATGGGGAACACCGCCCTGCCGCACCCCACCGGGAACGGGTACGGCACGGTCGACGTCGTGGCGGCGCGAACGGGTGCTGTCCGTTCCGGTCGCAGGTCGGGCATCGCGGCACCATGGATCATGCCGTCGAGCGTGGCCAGCTGCCGCGTGCGGACAGCGGCCTCGATCCGGCTGACGGGGGAGGCGAACACCGGGACGGTCGCCGGAGTGGACGGGGGCAGAGACTCCCGACGGGAGTGGTGCGCAGACAAGAGACGCTCACCTCTGAGGAAACGTACGGACGGACGGCAGCACGGCACCGGGGTGGTGTCACCGGTGGCCGGGGCAGGAGGTGTTGTCCGTCAGTACGTCATGGACGCCACTCTTTCCGAGCCCGCCGCGCGCGGCAACCGACTTTCGTCGCGCGGGCGGCTCTCAGCGCCAGCTGGTCGGCGCCGGCCTGGTGGCGCGTCCGACGACGCAGGGCGAGGACGGGCTGTTGCTGTTGGCGGGGAACCGGAACCGGTGCAGCTCCTCGATGACGAACCCGGCCGCACTGATGGCGGCGGTGGTGTCGCGGCCGGTGTGGCAGCCGGCGAACAGCTTCGGCCACAGCGTCGCGTCGAGCAGCCGTTGGGCCCGGCGCAGCCCGCCGGAGCCCTCGACGGCGACGTGCTCGAAGAACCGCAGTTGACCGCCGGGGCGCAGCACCCGGTCGATCTCGGCGAGCGCGACCGCCTGATCGGGAACGGTGCACAACACCAACGCGACCACGGCGGCGTCGAACTCGCCGTCGCCGGCCGGTAGTGCCTCGGCCAGGCCGTCGACGACCGTCACGGGTACCGGTGCGCTCTGCGCGGCCCGGACGGCCGCGGCACGCAGACGTCGTTCCGGCTCGACCGCGAGGACCTCGGTGACCGCGGGTGGGTAGTGGGGGAACATGCGGCCGTTGCCCGCGCCGATCTCGATCACCCGGCCGGACAGCCCGGCGACCAGGCTCCGCCGGTACGCCGCGGTGCCGGCGCGGTCCATCGCCACGCTGAGCCGCTCGTAGACGCGGGCGAACACCGGGTGGGATACCGCAGCCACGTGGACCTCCAGATGCGATGCGATCGCGGTCCCCCATCCTGCAATACGCACGCAATCATGACCCGTGATGTCTCCACGCGGGGTATCCGCAGGTACGTAGCCTGGTGTCGTCGTGGCCCCGTCCGAACCGGGGGTGATCCGTCAGCGGACAGCAGGAAGGCTGTTTCATGAAGATCGTCGTTATCGGCGGCAGCGGTCTCATCGGCTCCAAGCTCGTGGGCAAACTCGGCGCGCAGGGTCATGAGGCCGTCCCGGCGTCCCCGAAGACCGGCGTGAACACGCTGACCGGCGAAGGCGTGGATGAGGTGCTCGGCGGCGCCGACGTCCTCGTCGACGTGTCGAACTCCCCCTCGTTCGAGGACGCCGCCGTGCTGGAGTTCTTCCAGACGTCCACCCGGACGCTCCTCGCCGCCGCGGGGAAAGCCGGGGTGGGGCACTACGTGGCCCTCTCCATCGTGGGCTCGGACCGGCTCCCGGACAGCGGCTACATGCGGGCCAAGGTCGCCCAGGAGAAGCTCATCGCCGCGTCCGGGCTGCCCTACTCGCTGGTGCACGCCACGCAGTTCTTCGAGTTCGTCCAGGGCATCATCGACGCCGCCACGGACGGCGACACCGTACGCCTCGCGCCCGTGCTCATCCAGCCGATGGCGGCCGAGGACGTCGCGTCCGCGGTGGCCGAGGTCGCGGTCGGCGCACCCATGAACGGCACGGTCGAGATCGCCGGACCGGAGCAGTTCCGCCTCGACGAGCTGGGCCGATCCCTTCTCGCGTCGCGGTCCGACTCCCGTTCGGTGGTGACCGACCCCGCCGCCCGGTACTTCGGCGCCACGCTTGGCGAGCGCTCCCTCGTCCCCGTCGACGGCGCCCGCGTCGCCGACACGCGCCTGGACGACTGGCGCGCGCGGGCGGCCTAGCGGGACTCCACTACGTCGCGGTGCCGGGCGGATCCGCCGGCCCGACGAGGCGCTGCACCAGCTCACGCGCCGCGGCGGCGAACGACTCGTCGGACTCGTCCGGGCCGTGCCCCTGGATCGGTGGGGGGACGCTGTCGCCGGGCGGCGTCACCACATCGCTGGGATCTCTCAGTCGGCGGTCCACGGAGGCCGGTGGGCCGTCGACGGTGGCGCGTTCCCCGGGCCGGTGGGCGGAGAAGATCCAGCCGCCGAGGCCGTCGGTGTCGCGCCACAGGTTCACCCACCGCCAGCCGATCCGGCCCCCGATCTCGCGCAGCGCCGCGTCGTCGACGTAGGCGGGGAAGATCCGACCGTAGAGCCGGCGCAGCGGCGACCCGTGGGTGAGCAGGGCGACCCGGCTGCCGACCTCCGGTGGCAGCTGAAGCACCGTCGCGGCGAGCAGGACCGAGCCGTGGCTGTGCCCGGTGAGCAGCACCGCGTTGCCCTGTGTGACCAGGTACGTGATCCGTCGGGCCAGTTCCGGCACGGCCCGTTCGGCGTAGCAGGGTGGCGCGAACGGGTGGGCGGCCCGGGGCCAGAAGGTGCCGAGGTCCCAGAGGACGCCGACGTGGCGCCGGAACGGGATGCTCCGGTAGGCGAAGACCCCGGCGATGATCAGACTGAGGATGATCGCCGCGATGACCCAGCTGCCGAACGCGATGCCGAAAGTGACCACGTCGGCCGGCACCCGGGTGTTCCGATTGATGAGGTCGCTCGGGAACAGCTCCAGCAGGCCGAAGGCGGTGGTGGCCGTGCCGAGTCCGGCGAGGCAGCTGTAGACCACGGCCAGCGGCACCAGTTTCTCGGTGAACCGGGCCCGGGCTATCGCCTGCCGCACCTGCCGTAGCCGAGGTTCGGTCTCCGGGGGTGGGTCGGGGTAGTCGAGCGCGACGATCGCCGCGGCGGCGCGGTACCGGCCGCGACGGGAGAACAGGATGATCAGGAGCGCGACGATCAGCGTGATCAGCACCGCGCGGACGAATCCGTAGATCGCCCAGGTGTACGCCGGGGGTGAGATGTTCGCGATGCCCTCCCCGGTCGGCAGGTCGCGATCCAGAAAGTCCGCCGTCCGGTGCACCAGCTCGGCGGAGTACGCCACCCCCAGGCTGACCGCGACGGCCATGATCACCAGCGCGCCCAGCCCGAACAGCGGGGTGACGCCCGCCCGCCGGTCCCGGCGCCAGAGCAGCACCACTCCCAGGATGGCCAGCAGCGTCGTCTGGGTGACGAAGAGCCAGGTCAGGGTCGCGTCGTAGCCCGGTAACGTGCCCTGTTCGTGCCACCGAGCGGGGCTGGCCAGCACGTGGGTCACGACCACGACGGTCAGAATGATGGCGATCGTCCGCAGCGCGCGGGTGACCCCGTCGAGCCGCCGGTCGGCGGCGCCCCGGTCGATGATCGAGGGCGTGCAGAGCAGCGCCACGCAGGCGACCAGGACCGCCCCGGTGACGATGACCAGCGCGACCGTGACGACCGAGGCGCCGGCTCCGGTTCGGGCGAGGAGCAGAACGAGGTCGAGGGTGGCGAACGCCGTCGCCACGTGGATGGAGCGCAGCCGACCCACCAGCGGTTCGGCGTCCCACTGACCGACCGTGCCGAGCGGACGATCGGAGACCGCCTTCTCGGGTGCGTGAAAGGCGTCGAACGTCCTTCCCGGGCGGTTGCTGATCCGCCAGATCAGGCCGATGGCGGTGACCGGGAGCACCGCGAGCAGCGCCAGCCGAAGCCCGACCGGTTGCCCTCCCAACCAGGACAGCCAGCTGCGCCCGGCCAGGCAGCGGGGCGAGGTCGGGCACTTCCAGGCGATCAGGTCCAGGGCGACACTGGCGATCGCGAGCACGTAGAGCGCGGTCACCGTGAGCGCCAGCACCCGGCACAGGGACTTGACCAGCGGCGCGGAGCCAGGGTCGGCCGGCCGCATCCAGATGGCCAGGTTGGCCAGCATGAAGGGCAGCAGGAACACCAGCGCCAGCGTGCGGGCCACGGTCCCGGAGGGCAGGTCACCCCAGCGGTACGCCTCCAGCGTGACTCCTCGCACGCCGGCGGTGTCCTCGCAGAGCGGGCGGGGCCGGTAGAAGCCCCCATTGCGGTCGCCGGCCACCTGCGCTGTCTGCCGCAGGTCCAACACGTGGGCGGCACTCGCGCCGGACACCCCGTGCACCCGCAGCTCCACGACGCCGCCGGTCATCTCCGGCCGGCTCAACCCCGCTGATCCATCCGACATCGCCCCCCGACCCGCCCGGCAGCCCTGGCCACGCGATCCCGCGCAGGGCGGCCATCCCCGTGACAGACCGGCGTCTACCCCACCGCGAGGGCTCCAACCGTGGCTGACCGCCCCCGGGCGCTGCCGCGACGGCGGCCAGGATTGATCCGGTCATGGCGGGGTAGGTGCCCCCATGGTCGACGCCGATCGGCACGGCGGTGACGGGAGCACCCCGCCCCGCGCCGACGCCACCGACCATTCCGGCCTGGCGGCGACCGCCGCCCGGCTCGGCGGCCGTACGGTGGCCGCTCTGCGGGACCGGCTGCTTCGGGCACGCGCCCTCAGCGGGCTCGCCGTGCAGGCGGGCCTGGCCGCGGCGCTGTCCTGGTTCGTGGTGCAGGAGGTGCTGCACATCTCGCAGCCGGTGTTCGCGCCGATCTCGGCGGTGTCGACCCTCGCCGCGTCGGTCGGCCAACGCCTGCGCCGCACCGTGGAGCTGGTCCTGGGCGTCACGGTCGGGGTGCTGATCGGTGACCTGGTGCTCGTGGTGATTGGCACCGGCTGGTGGCAACTGGCCCTGATCGTCGTGCTGGCGATCGT
Organism: Micromonospora sp. BL4; assembly: GCF_003667505.1. GTDB lineage: Bacteria > Actinomycetota > Actinomycetes > Mycobacteriales > Micromonosporaceae > Micromonospora. The sequence goes on along the minus strand of NZ_RCVJ01000030.1, from coordinate 45,398 downwards.
CGTCGCGTTGTTTCTCGCCGGGAGCGCGGCGGTGGTCATCCAGGCCGGGGCGACAGCGGTGCTCATCGCCACGCTCAGCCCGTCCGTGCGTGACCTGGAGATCCCCCGCTTCGTGGACGCCCTCGTCGGGGGAGCGGTGGCGCTCCTGGTCACCGCCGTACTGCTGCCGCTGAACCCGCTGCGGGTGCTCAACCGGGCCGCACGGCCGGCGCTGGATCTCCTGAGTACCCAGCTCGATGCCACGGCCGGCGCGTTGGCCCGCCACGATGCCGCTCCGGCACGTACCGCCATGGGCGAGCTGCGGCAGAACAAGGACGAGCTGAAGGCGCTCATCGAGGCGACCCAGGGCGCGCGGGAGGCCAGCACGCTGTCGCCGGTGCACTGGCACCAACGCCGCGGACCGGTGGGCCGGTACGCGCAGGCGGCGGAGCCGATCGACCGCGCGATGCGCAACAGCGGGACGTTGATCCGCAGGTCGGTGAGCCTGATCGAGGACGGCGAGCCGATACCGGAGCCGATGCCGAGGGCGGTCACCGACCTTGCCGAGGCGGTACGGCTGATGAAGCGGCAGTTCGCCGCCGGCGACGAACCCAGGCGGGCGCGGGAGCAGGCGCTACGGGCGGTCTGCGCGGCCGGCGACGCCTACCGGGAGGGGGTGGGCTTCTCGGGCGCGGTCGTCGTCGCGCAGGTCCGCACGACCGTCAGCGACCTGTTGGTGGCCACCGGGCTGACCCAGGAGGTGGCGAACCGGGTGGTCCGACGCGCCTTCGGTGAGCTGAGGCCGCCCGCCCGGTCCGGTGGGTGAGCAGGGACGGTCCATTCGGATGGCACCCGATTTTCCAGTGATGGCATCAAGGTGAGCCAGCGGTATTGCACTGTGAGCCAAAGTGGTGCCATGATGGCGTCATGGATCTGAAGCCGTACGTCGAGAACCTGCGTAACGAGTTCGCCGTCGCCGCGGAGGGCGTCGACGCGGAGGGCCGGGCGCTGGCCGAGCGGCTCTCCACCCAACTGGAGGCGGCGACCCGACTCACGCTGCTCGAAGCGCTGTCCGACGCGGCCGACGAGATCACCCGGGAACTCGCCCCCGGGTCGGTGCACGTCCGGCTGCGCGGGCGTGAGCCCGACTTCGTGGTGACGCCGGCGAGCCCACCGGCCGGTGGGGCGGGCGAAGACGCGGGCCCGTCGGTGCTGCCGGCGCCGGTGCTCGCACCCGGCGGCGACGACGGCGGCACGTCGAGGATTAACCTCCGACTCCCCGACCACCTGAAGGCCAGCGTCGAGGACGCCGCCGGCCGGGCCGGGCTGTCGGTCAACGCCTGGCTCGTGCGCGCCGTCGCCGGCGCCATCGGGGCCGGCGACCCGGACCGTCGCCCGACACGTCGGGTGGAGCCGCGCTCCGGCCAGCACTTCACCGGCTGGGCGCGCTGACCCCCGTACCCCTTCTTCTTCCCGTCCCTCGCCCGCTGCCCACATTCCGGGAGACCACCATGCCTGTTTTCGATACGCCAGAGCCCATCTCCGTCCAGATCGAGCTGCCCGTCGGGGACGCGTGGATCGCCGCTACCGACCGCACCGACACGGTCGTCCAGGTGCGGCCGCGTGACCCGTCGAGCAAGGCCGACGCGAGCGCCGCCGAGCAGACCACCGTCGAGTACGCCGCCGGCCAACTGGTGATCAGAGCGCCGAAGAGTTGGCGCCGCTTCGGTCCCGGCGCCGGCCCCTCGGTGGACCTCCTGATCGAGGTGCCGAGTGGGTCGCGGGTGAACGCCAGGGCGTCCTGGGCGGCGTTCCGCTGCGAGGGGCGGCTCGGCGAGTGCCACCTCAAGACCGGTGGCGCGATCCGGCTCGACCGGACCGGTCCGCTGGACATCGACACCAGCCACGGCGAGGTCGCCGTGGAGCACGTGACCGGATCAGCCCGGGTGAAGGCGTCCTCCGGCAAGGTACGCATCGGCGCGGTCGACGGCACCGCCGAGATCAAGAACTCCTCCGGCGACTGCTGGATCGGCCAGAGCAACGGCGACGTCCGGGTCAACACCGCGTACGGCGACATCACCGTCGAGGAGCCGATGGCCTCGGTGGCGGCACGCACGGCCTACGGCAACGTCCGGCTGGGCGAGGTCGTGCGGGGGTCGATCGAGCTGGAGACCTCCTACGGGGCCATCGAGGTCGGCGTCCGCCGGGGGACCGCCGCCTGGCTCGACGTCAGCTCCCGCCACGGTCGGGTGCACAACGCGCTCGACGCGACCGACAGCCCGGCGCAGACCGACGACACGGTCGAGGTCCGGGCCAGCACCTCCTACGGCGACATCATGATCCGCCGCGCCTGACGGCCGCGCGTCGACACCCCCGTCCACGAATCGAGGAGACCATGTCCAGCCCTTCCCGACCCGCGATAGTCGCGACCGGCCTGCGCAAGTCCTACGGCGACAAGGTCGTGCTCAACGGCATCGACCTGGAGATCGCCGAAGGAACGATCTTCGCGTTGCTCGGCCCCAACGGCGCCGGCAAGACCACCATCGTCCAGATCCTGTCCACCCTGATCAGTGCCGACGGCGGCGACGCCCGCGTCGGCGGTCACGACCTGACCCGCGATCCCGACGCGGTACGCGGACTGATCGGCGTCACCGGCCAGTTCTCCGCCGTCGACAACCTGCTCACCGGTCGGGAGAACCTGAGCCTGATGGCCGACCTGCGCCACCTCGGCAGCGTGGCGGGCCGCCGACGCGTCGTCGAGCTGCTGGAGCAGTTCGACCTGACGGGGGCGGCGGACAAGCCGGCGGCGACGTACTCCGGCGGGATGCGCCGGCGGCTCGATCTCGCGATGACCCTGGTCGGCGATCCACGCGTCATCTTCCTCGACGAGCCGACGACCGGCCTCGACCCGCGCAGCCGCCGCGCGATGTGGCAGATCATCCGTGACCTCGTCGCCGACGGCGTCACCATCCTGCTGACCACCCAGTACCTGGAGGAGGCCGATCAACTCGCCAGCCGGATCGCCTTCCTCGACCACGGCCGCCTGATCGCCGAGGGCAGCCCGCACGAGCTGAAGCGGCTCATCCCCGGTGGTCACGTGGTGTTGCAGTTCGCCGAGCCGGCGGGGCTCGACGCGGCGAGCGGCCTGCTCCCGGCGGCCACCAGGGACGACGCGGCGCTGACCCTCCAGGTCGCGAGCGACGGTGGGGTCGGATCGCTGCGAGCCCTGCTCGACCAGCTCGACCGCGCCGCGGTGAACGTGGCCGGTCTCACCGTGCACGGTCCCGACCTGGACGACGTCTTCCTCACCCTGACCGGCCGACCCGACAACGAAAGGGCCATGGCGCGATGAGCACTCTCACCCTCGCTGCCCGCGACTCGAGCACGATGCTGCGGCGCAACCTCCTGCACATGCGGCGCTATCCGTCGATGACCCTCCTGCTCATCGGCATGCCGGTCATCCTCCTGCTGCTCTTCGTCTACGTGTTCGGTGGCACGCTCGGCGCCGGCCTCGGGCCGACCGGCGACCGGGCCCAGTACGCCAACTACGTCACCCCCGGGATCCTGCTCATCACCGTGGCCAGCGGGGCGCAGGGCACCGCCATCTCGGTCGCCATGGACATGACCGAGGGCATCATCGCCCGGTTCCGCACCATGGCGATCTTCCGACCGTCGGTCCTCACCGGCCACGTGCTGGGCAGCCTGCTCCAGACGCTGCTCAGTCTCGCGGTCGTGACCGGTGTGGCACTGCTGGTCGGCTTCCGGCCGACCGCGAATCCGGTCGAGTGGCTCGCCGCGATCGGCGTCCTCGCCATGATCACTCTTGCGCTCACCTGGCTGTCCGTCGCTCTCGGACTGGTCAGCGAGAGTGTCGAGACGGCGAGCAACCTGCCCATGCCGCTGGTGCTGCTGCCGTTCCTCGGCAGCGGGTTCGTCCCCACCGACTCGATGCCGACCGCGGTGCGGTGGTTCGCCGACTACCAGCCCTTCACCCCCGTCATGGAGACCCTGCGGGGCCTGTTGCTCGGCACCGGCATCGGGAGCAACGCGGTCCTCGCGGTCGTCTGGTGCGCCGTCATCACCGTGCTCTGCTTCTTCTGGGCCAGGGCCCTGTACAACCGCAACCCCGCCCGCTGATCGCAACGCCGCGCGGTCCACGACCGCGACGACCCGAAGGCCCGGCCGCCAGGCCGGGCCTTCGGCGTTCCACCACGGTCGACGTTACGGAGCTGTTGCCGGTAGGTGTCTTGACGAGGGTGGATGTGAGCGTTAACACTGAGCCCGTCGATGGTGGAGGTGGACATGATTCCTGTGGACGGAGCTGGCGAACGCTACGTCGTCGGTGTCGACTTCGGCACGCTGTCCGGGCGAGCCCTGGTGGTCCGGGTCGGTGACGGCGCCGAGCTGGGGACCGCGGTGCACGAGTACGGCGACGGAGTCATCAGCGCCGCTCTTCCCGGAGGTCGGCCGCTTCCGCCGGACTGGGCCCTGCAGAACCCGGAGGACTACCGCGACGTGCTGCGGTACGCCGTTCCGGCGGCCGTGTCCGCCGCGGGAGTGGATCCCGCCGCGATCGTCGGCATCGGCATCGACTTCACCGCCTGCACGGTGCTGCCGACGTTCGCCGACGGCACGCCGCTCTGCGAGGCGCCGGATCTGCGCGACCGTCCGCACTCCTGGGTCAAGCTGTGGAAGCACCACGCCGCCCAGCCGCACGCCGACCGGATCAACGCCCTGGCTCACGATCGGGCGGAGCCGTGGATCGGCCGGTACGGCGGCAAGATCTCCGCCGAGTGGCAGTTCGCCAAGGGCCTCCAGATCCTGGAGGAGGACCCCGAGGTCTACCACCGCGCCGAGCGTTTCATCGAAGCCGCGGACTGGATCGTCTGGCAGCTCAGCGGCACCGAGACCCGCAACGTCTGCACGGCCGGCTACAAGGGCATCCTGCAGGATGGCCGGCACCCGTCGCAGAGCTTCCTGACCGCGCTCAACCCGGACTTCGGCGACTTCGTCGCCAAGCTGGACGGTCCGCTGCTGCCGCTCGGCGCCCGGGCCGGCGCGCTCACCGCCCGCGCCGCGGCATGGACCGGCCTGCCCGAGGGGATCGCGGTGGCCGCCGGCAACGTGGACGCGCACGTCACCGCGGCCTCCGCGCAGGCCGTCGAGCCCGGTCGACTCGTGGCGATCATGGGTACCTCCACCTGTCACGTCGTCAACAGCCCGCACCTCGCCGAGGTGGCCGGGATGTGCGGCGTCGTCGACGGCGGCATCAGCGCCGGCGCGTGGGGCTACGAGGCCGGGCAGAGCGGAGTCGGCGACATCTTCGGATGGTTCGTCGAACACGCCGCCCCGGCCGGGTTCGCCTCGCACGAACGCCTCACCGAGCTGGCCGCCAGCCAGCCGGTCGGCGCGCACGGCCTGGTCGCGCTGGACTGGTGGAACGGCAACCGGTCCCTGCTGGTCAACCACGACCTCAGCGGAATGATCGTCGGGATGACCCTGGCCACCCGGCCGCAGGACGTCTACCGGGCGCTGCTGGAGTCCACGGCGTACGGCACGCGGATGATCATCGAGGCGTTCGTCGAGTCCGGGGTGGCGGTGAACGACCTGGTGATCGCCGGCGGTCTCACCTCCAACGAGCTGCTGATGCAGATCTACGCCGACGTGACCAACCGGCCGCTGAACATCATCGTCTCCGCGCAGGGGCCGGCGCTCGGATCGGCGATCCACGCCGCCGTCGCCGCCGGCGAGTACCCGTCGGTCCACGAGGCGTCGCAGGCGATGGGTCGGGTGCACGAGGCCGTCTACCGACCGGACCCGGGCCGGGCGCGCGCGTACGACGCCCTCTACGCCGAGTACCGGACGCTGCACGACCACTTCGGTCGTGGCGGCAACGACGTCATGCTGCGCCTGCGGGCGATCCGCAACGCCGCGGTCGAGGCCGGCGCAGCCCCGCACGAGAGCACCCTGGAGGTGGTCGCATGAGCGCCGACGTGACCCGACAGATCAGCGAACTGCGCGAGACGGTCGCCCGCCTGCACGCCGAACTGACCCGCTACCGCCTGGTGGCCTGGACGTCCGGCAACGTCTCGGCGCGGGTTCCCGGCCGGGACCTCATGGTCATCAAGCCGAGCGGCATCGGCTACGACGACCTCACGGCCGACACCATGGTCGTCTGCGACCTCGATGGCGTCCTCGTCGAGGGGGACCTCGCCCCGTCCAGCGACACCGCCGCACACGCCTACGTCTACCGCGCCATGCCGGAGGTCGGCGGGGTGGTGCACACGCACAGCTCGTACGCCACCGCCTGGGCCGCCCGCGGCGAGGCGATTCCCTGCCACCTCACCGCACAGGCCGACGAGTTCGGCGGGGAGATCCCGTTGGGCCCGTTCGCGCTGATCGGCGGGGACGACATCGGCAAGGGCATCGTCACCACGCTCGCCGGGCACCGCTCACCCGCGGTGCTCATGCGTAACCACGGCGTCTTCACCATCGGCCGCGACGCCCGCGCCGCGGTCAAGGCGGCGGTCATGTGCGAGGACGTCGCCCGCACCGCGCACCTCACGCGCGCACTCGGGCAGCCGGTGCCGATCGCGCAGGCGGACATCGACGCGCTCTACCACCGCTACCAGAACGCCTACGGCCAACAACCGACCGCACCGGCGAGTTCCTGACCGGCGACCCCGGCGCGGCCCGCCGGGCCGCATCACCGATGGCACCGCACGCACCACCCGCGTACGCCGCCCGCCCCCACGTCGGCGGTCGTCGCGGCACCCTGCACCCCCGAGCCAAGGAGAACCGATGAGGAAGATGCGACCGAACTCCGCTCCGTGGCGCGCCGCCGCGGTCCTCGCCAGCGTGCTGCTCGTCGGCAGCATGGCGGCCTGCGGCAACAGCGACACCGGCGGTGGGTCCACGGACGACGGCAAGATCACGCTGGGCTTCTCGCAGGTCGGCGCGGAGAGCGGTTGGCGTACCGCGAACACGACCTCGATCAAGGAGGCCGCCGCCGCCGCGGGCATCGAGCTGAAGTTCGACGACGCGCAGCAGAAGCAGGAGAACCAGATCAAGGCCATCCGCAACTACATCCAGCAGAAGGTCGACGTGATCGCCTTCTCGCCGGTCGTGGAGTCCGGGTGGGACACCGTGCTCAAGGAGGCCAAGGACGCCGGCATCCCGGTGATCCTGACCGACCGCTCGGTCGACTCGGCCGACAAGTCCCTCTACAAGACCTTCCTCGGCTCGGACTTCGTCAAGGAGGGCCGGCTCGCCGGTGAGTGGCTGATCGAGCAGAAGAAGACCGCGTCCGGGCCGGTGAACATCGTGGAGTTGCAGGGCAACACCGGTGCGGCGCCCGCGAACGACCGCAAGAAGGGCTTCGGCGAGGCGATCGCCGCCAACCCGAACCTGAAGATCATCGCCTCTCAGCCGGGTGACTTCACCCGGGCGGGCGGCAAGCAGGTCATGGAGCAGTTCCTCAAGGCCAACCCGAAGATCGACGTGCTGTTCGCGCACAACGACGACATGGGCCTGGGCGCGCTCGAGGCGATCACCGCCGCCGGCAAGGTGCCCGGCAAGGACATCACCATCATCACGGTCGACGCCGTCAAGGACGGAATGCAGGCTCTCGCCGACGGGAAGTTCAACTTCATCGCGGAGTGCAGCCCGCTGCTCGGCCCGCAGCTGATGGACCTGGCCAAGAAGGTGCACGCCGGCGAGGAGGTGCCTGCTCGGATCGAGACCGAGGAGACCACCTTCACCCAGGAGCAGGCCAAGGAGGCTCTGCCCAACCGCAAGTACTGATCGACGCCCGGGGGTCGCCGCGCTCGCGCGGCGGCCCCTGTGCCCACCACCTCTAGAACAGGCCTGATCGGATGACGGACAACCGTCCGGTCGTGACGATGACCGGGATCAGCAAATCCTTCCTCGGGGTGCGTGCACTCCACGATGTCAACTTCCGGCTCTTCCCCGGCGAGGTGCACGCCCTGATGGGCGAGAACGGCGCCGGCAAGTCGACCCTCATCAAGGTGCTGACCGGCGTCTACGACACCGACGAGGGCGCGATCACCCTCGATGGCCAGCCGGTGTCCTTCACCGGGCCGATGCAGGCGACGGCCGCCGGGGTGAGCACCGTCTTTCAGGAGGTGAACCTCTGCACCAACCTCTCGGTCGCGGAGAACATCTTCATCGGACGCGAGCCCCGGCGCCTCGGCGCCGTCCGCTGGGGTGAGGTCCGCCGCCGCGCCCGTACGCTGTTGGCCCGCCTCGACCTCGACCTCGACGTCAGCGCGCCGCTCGGCTCGTACTCCCTGGCGATCCAGCAGATGGTCGCCATCGCCCGCGCGATCGACATCCAGGCGCGGGTGCTGATCCTGGACGAGCCGACGTCCAGCCTCGACGCCGTCGAGGTCGCGCAGCTGTTCCGCATCATGCGGCAACTGCGCGACGAGGGCATCGCGATCCTGTTCGTGACCCACTTCCTCGACCAGGTCTACGAGATCGCCGATCGCATCACCGTGCTGCGCAACGGCGGGCTCGTCGGCGAGTACGCGACCGCCGAGCTACCCCAGCTCAGCCTCGTCGAGAAGATGATCGGCAAGGAGCTCGACGTCCTGGAGGGCATCGAGGAGCGCTCCCGACGGAACCTGGCCGTACTGGAGGAGGGCACCCCCCTGGTGGCGGTGTCGGACTTCGGCCGGGCGGGCTCGGTCGAGCCGTTCAGCCTCACCATCCACGCCGGCGAGGTGGTGGGCCTGGCCGGCCTGCTGGGCTCGGGGCGTACCGAGGTGGCGCGGTTGTTGTTCGGCGCCGACCGGACGGACGGCGGTCAGGTCGCGGTCGACGGCACGCCGAGCAGCCTGCGTACCCCCGCCCAGGCCATCGGCCACGGCGTCGGCTTCTGTTCGGAGAACCGCCGCGCGGAGGGCATCGTCGCCGACCTGTCGGTCCGCGAGAACATGATCCTCGCCATGCAGGCCGCCCGCGGCTGGCTGCGGCCCATCCCACGTCGCCGGCAGGACGAGCTGGTCGACAAGTACATCAAGGCGCTGAACATCCGGCCGTCCGACCCGGAGGTGCCGGTCCGCAACCTCTCCGGCGGAAACCAGCAGAAGGTGCTCCTGGCCCGTTGGCTGATCACCGAGCCACGGCTGCTGATCCTCGACGAACCGACCCGGGGCATCGACATCGGCGCGAAGACCGAGATCCAGAAGCTCGTGACGCAGTTGTCCGACGGCGGCATGGCGGTCCTGTTCATCTCCGCCGAGCTGGAGGAGGTGCTGCGCCTCAGCCACAAGGTGGCCGTGATGCGGGACCGGCAGATGGTCGCCCAGCTCGCCAACGACGACGGCCTCGACGCGGACCGCGTCATGCAGACGATCGCCAGTGGATCCCACCGGGAGGAGGCAGACCGATGAACGACACCATGAGCCGCTACCGGACGATGACCGGTCACCGGCTGTTCTGGCCCGCCGCCGTGCTGGTCGTCATGCTCGTCGCGAACACGATCTACCGGCCCGGGTTCCTGTCGATCGAGCTCAAGGACGGGCACCTGTACGGCACGCCGATCGACATCCTGCGGCTGAGCGCGCCCCTGATCCTCGTCGCGCTGGGCATGACCCTGGTCATCTCCACCGGCGGCATCGACCTGTCGGTCGGGTCGCTCTGCGCGATCAGCGGGGCGATCGCCTGCATGTACATCAGCAAGCAGCCCGATCAGAACAGCCTTGCCGTGGTGTTGACCGCCCTCGCGATGGCGTTGGGGGTCGCGCTCGTGCTCGGCGCCTGGAACGGGGTGCTGGTCGCCGTGATCGGCATCCAACCGATCATCGCCACGCTGATCCTGATGGTGGCCGGCCGGGGTCTCGCCCAGCTGATCACCCAGGGCCAGATCATCACCATCAACTCCGAGCCGTTCCGGGCGATCGGGCTGGGCCACCTGCTGACCCTGCCGTTGGCCATCTTCATCGCCCTCGCCGCGGCCCTGCTCGTCGCCGCGTTCACCCGCCGCACCGCGCTCGGCATGATCGTGGAGTCGGTGGGCGGGAACGCCGTGGCGAGCCGGCTCGCCGGCATCCGGTCCGGCCGGGTCATCTTCCTCGCGTACGTGCTCAGCGCCGTCTGCGCGGCCGTCGCCGGTTTCATGATGACGGCCAACGTCTCCAGCGCCGACGGCAACGCCGTCGGCCTGTGGGTGGAACTCGACGCCATCCTCGCGGTCGTCATCGGCGGCACGTCCCTCGCCGGCGGCCGGTTCTTCCTCAGCGGCACCATCCTCGGCGCGCTGATCATCCAGACCCTGACCACCACCGTGTACGCCATGAACATCTCCCCGCAGACCTCGCTGCTGTTCAAAGCAGTCGTCGTGATCGCGGTCTGCCTCATCCAGGCGCCGGCCTTCCGGGCGCGGTTCACCCGCCGCAGGGGGAGTGTTCCGCCGTCGAGCGCGATCGCCGACAAGCCGAAGGAGCAGGTGCCGGCATGACCACTGGATCGCTCACCGCCGGCCGTGCCCGGTTCCGGCTGCCGAGGCGGCAGATACCGGTCCTGGCGACGCTCGTCCTGCTCCTGGTGATGTACGGCATCGGGGTGTCCCAATACCAGGCGTTCTCCAACGTGCAGGTCATCTTCAACGTCTTCATCGACAACGGCTTCCTGCTCGTCGTCGCGGTGGGCATGACCTTCGTGATCCTCACCGGCGGCATCGACCTGTCGGTCGGGTCCGTCGTCGCCATGACGGCGATGGTGTCGGCCTCGCTGCTCCAGCAGGGGCTGCCGGCGGCGCTCGTGCTCGTCATCGCCCTGCTCATCGGCCCGACGCTCGGCCTGCTGATGGGCTGCGCCATCCACTTCTTCGAGATCCAGCCGTTCATCGTCACGCTCGCCGGGATGTTCTTCGCCCGGGGAATGTGCACGTTCATCTCCGGCTCGTCCATCCCGATCACCGACGGGTTCTGGACCAGGATGTCCCAGGAGCGGATCGGTGACCCCCGGGGCAACTTCGTGTCGATCAGCGTGCTGGTCGCCTTCGTCGTGGTCGCCGTCGCCGCGTACACGCTGGCCTACACCCGGCTGGGGCGCAACGTGTACGCCATCGGCGGCAACCCGCAGTCGGCGCTGCTGATGGGCCTGCCGTTGGGGCGTACCCGGATCGCCGTCTACACGATCAGCGGCCTGTGCTCCGCGATCGGCGGCATCCTGCTGTCCTTCTACACCCTCTCCGGCGCGCCGTTGATCGCCGTCGGCATGGAGTTGGACGTCATCGCCGCCGTCGTCATCGGTGGGACCGTGCTCACCGGCGGCTCGGGTTACGTCTTCGGCACGGTGCTCGGCGTCCTGGTCCTGGGTGTGATCCAGACCCTCATCACCTTCGACGGAAGCCTCAACTCCTGGTGGACCAAGATCGTGATCGGCGGCCTGCTCTTCGCGTTCATCCTCCTTCAGCGGCTCATCGGAATCCGTTACAAGTGATCGCCCCTCTCGCGGAAGGCAACTCCATGGCACCACACACCGCACCCGAGATCTGGTTCCTCACCGGCAGCCAGGGCATGTACGGCGAGGAGACTTTCCGGCAGGTGGCCGAGCAGTCCCGCGTGATCGCGGCCGCGCTCGACGACTCGCCGCAGATTCCCGCCCGGGTGGTCTGGAAGCCGGTCCTGACCAACAGCGGTGACATTCAGCGGGTCTGCCGTGACGCGGCCGCGCAGGGCGCGATCGGGGTGATCGCGTGGATGCACACCTTCTCCCCGGCGAAGATGTGGATCGCCGGCCTGGACGCGCTGCAGACGCCGCTGCTGCACCTGCACACCCAGGCCAACGTCGTGCTGCCGTGGGACGAGATCGACATGGACTTCATGAACCTGAACCAGGCCGCCCACGGCGACCGTGAGTTCGGGTACATCCAGACCCGTCTCGGTGTCGCGCGCAAGACCGTCGCCGGGCACGTCAGCGACCCGCGGGTCACCGCCCGGGTCGGGGCGTGGGCCCGCGCGGCGCTCGGCTGGTCGGCGATGCGATCGCTGCGCCTGGCCCGCTTCGGCGACAACATGCGCGACGTCGCCGTGACCGAGGGCGACAAGGTCGAGGCGGAGCTGCGCTTCGGGGTGTCGGTCAACACCTACGGCGTCAACGACCTGGTCGAGGTGGTCGGCGAGGTCACCGACGCGCAGGTGGACGACCTCGTCAAGGAGTACGAGGACACCTACCGAGTCGTTCCGGGTCTGGTCGCCGGGGGTGCGCAGCACGACTCCCTGCGGTACGCGGCCCGGCTGGAGCTGGGCATGCGCGCCTTCCTGGACGAGGGCGGGTTCCGGGCGTTCACGACGAACTTCGAGGACCTCGGTGGTCTGCGTCAGCTGCCCGGCATCGCCGTGCAGCGGCTGATGGCCGACGGCTACGGCTTCGGCGGTGAGGGCGACTGGAAGACCTCCGTGCTGGTGCACACCCTCAAGGCGATGTCGGTGGGCGTGGACGGCGGGACGTCGTTCATGGAGGACTACACCTACGACCTGACCCCCGGCGAGGAGCTGGTGCTGGGCGCCCACATGCTGGAGGTCTGCCCGACCATCGCGTCCGACGTGCCGAACGTGGAGATCCATCCGTTGAGCATCGGCGGGCGGGAGGATCCGGTCCGGCTCGTCTTCGACGCCGCGCCCGGGCCGGCCGTGGTGCTCGGCCTGGCCGACATGGGGGAGCGCTTCCGGCTCGTGGCCAACGAGATCGACGTGGTCGCGCCGCCCCAGCCGCTGCGCCGGCTGCCGGTGGCCCGCGCGGTCTGGCGGCCACGACCCGACCTGCCCGGATCGGCGGAGGCGTGGATCACCGCCGGCGCACCGCACCACACCGTGCTGTCCCAGGCGGTGGGCGTGGAGGAGTTGCACGACCTGGCGGAGATGAGCCGTACCGAACTGGTCGTCATCGACGCCGACACCGAGCCCCGCCGCTTCGCTGACGAGATCCGCTGGAACCAGGCCTACTACCGGCTGGCCCGCGGCTTCTAGCATGATCACGAGGCGGTGAAGCAGTGACCGAGACAGGCGGCGCGGGCGGCCCAATGCCCTGCCCCGGCAGGAGACGCCCGCGTCGCCCGGGGCGGCGCCCCCGGCCGGCCGCACGCCTGGTCAGGGCGTTCGTTGGCGTAGACTGTCGGCCATCCAGCGCTGGTCAACCGGGGTTTGACACCGGCGCGACGGCTGAGCGCAGGGATCGGTCGACCGCTCCGGTCGGCGTCAGCGGGCCGCGGCTTCGGGTCCGCAGACGGGGGAAGTGACATGGCCGTGCACGGTCCGGCGATGACGGACGTCGCCCGTCTGGCCGGTGTCTCCCACCAGACGGTGTCGCGGGTGCTCAACGGGCACCCCAACGTCCGTGAGCAGACCCGGTTGCGGGTGCGGGCGGCGATCGCGGAGCTGGGCTATCGGCCCAACGGCGCGGCACGTGCGCTGGTGACCGGCCGGTCGCAGGTGATCGGCGTGGTGGCACAGAACACGACCCTGTACGGGCCGGCGTCGTTGCTGGCCGCCTTGGAGCAGACCGCCGCGGAGGAGGGTTTCGCGGTGAGTGTGGGCAGCGTACGGGACCTGGACTACCGTTCCATCTCCGCCGCGGTCGAGCGGCACCTGTCGCACCGGGTCGCCGGCATCGTCGTCATCGCGCCGGTGGAATCGGCCGGTGAGGCGCTGGAACGCCTACCGAAGGACGTCCCGCTGGTCACCGTCGACGGTGACCCCCGCCGCCCGGTGCCGTTGGTGACGGTCGACCAGGTGGCCGGTGCCCGGGCGGCGACCCAGCACCTGCTGGACGCCGGGCACCGCACGGTCTGGCACGTGTCCGGGCCGTCCGACTGGTTCGACAGCGTCGGGCGGATCGAAGGCTGGCGGGACGCGCTGCTGGCCGCGGGGGCGGACCCGCCACCGTTGATGCAGGGGGACTGGTCCGCGGCCTCGGGCTACCGGTCCGGGCAGCTGCTGGCGCGGATGCCCGAGGTCACCGCGATCTTCACCGCCAACGACCATCTCGCGCTCGGTGTGCTGCGGGCGTTGCACGAGTTCGGTCGACGGGTGCCGGACGAGATCAGCGTGGTCGGCTTCGACGACGTGCCGGAGGCGGCGTACTTCATTCCGCCGCTGACCACCGTCCGGCCGGACTTCGACGCGGTGGCGCGGGCGAGTATCCAGCTGCTGCTGGCCCAGGTCGAATCGGGCACCGGCGGGGCGCTGCGGCAGACCATCGCCCCGACCCTGGTCGCCCGCGACAGCGTCGCCGCGCCGCGCGACCGCTGACCGGCGCCCAAACACATGCCACCTCCGATTCAGGCCGGTCGAGTGCGGCTCCCTGCCGCTTGATCGTCCCGTTTTCCTTGATGTCGGGGTGTCCGGGCGTCGGGGATGCCCCGGTATCAGTGATGACGAGTCGATCACCGGCGGGGCTTCGGGCGGACGTCCCCAGGGGGTGGCCGACCGGCCGGTGGCTGCCTGGTCGCCGGTCGGCCGACCTCACACCTGTCTCCTGTAGAGCTTTCCCAGATGTGGGGCGGGGAGGTGCCTGGGTCGGGCCGCGTTCGGGTTGGGCCGCGTTCGGGTTGGGCCGCGTTCGGGTTGGGCCGCGTTCGGGTCGGGCCGCGTTCGGGTTGGGCCGCGTTCGGGTCGGACCCCGCTGGGGTCGGGGTCGCGCTCGGACTAGTCCGCCGTCGGGTGCCGTCGGTCCGTCCCGGCGGCTCCGTGCCGCTTGATCGACTCGGTTTCCTTGATGTCGCGGTGTCCGGGCGTCAGGGATGCCCCGAGTTCAGTGAAGACGAGTCGATCAAGCGGCCCGCTATCCGGCGCAGACCAGCAGGGCCGCTGTCGGGACGGTCGCCAAGTCCGCGCCGCCAGTGGCAGGTCGCGCCGGCCAGCGACAGGTTGCGCCAGTGGCAGGTCGCGCCGGCCAGCGGCCAGTGGCATGTCGCGCCGGTCGCCGGCCAATTGGCAGGTCGCGCAGCGGCACGTCGCGCCGGTCGTGCCGGCCAGTCGCCGTCCGGGCCGGCCAGTCGAGGGCCGCGCCGGCCAGTCGAGGGCCGCGCCGGCCAGTCGAGGGCCGCGCCGGCCAGTCGAGGGCCGGGCCGGCCAGTCGAGGGCCGCGCCGACCGACGTAGGTCACCCCGGCAGTCGCAGGGCGCCCCGGGCAGTCGCACCGTCCATTCGGGACAGCTCAGCGGAGGCCCCGTCGCAGGTCGCCCCGGCGGTCGCAGGCTGTCCCGGCAGTTGCAGGCCGCGCCGGCGAGTTGCGGGCCGTCCCCGTTACGAGACCGTGACACCGGTATTTCCGATTAAGTGTTGACGTGCGATATGTGAGCGCTAACACTTCCCGGGAAGATGACAGGTGGCCCCGGCGGTCGGCGGGGGAGTCCAGAGAGGAGAGGCCCGTGGGCAGGAAGTTCCTGGTTGCTCTCGGCGGCGCGGTGCTGGCGCTGAGCCTGGCGGCGTGCAGTGGCGAGGGTGCTGGCAGCGGCGGTGACACCAGCGGGGAGAAGCCCGGGGACCTGACCATCGGCGTCTCGATGCCGACGCAGACCTCCGAGCGCTGGATCGCCGACGGCAACGCGGTGAAGCAGAAGCTGGAGGCCAAGGGTTACAAGGTCGACCTCCAGTACGCGGGCGACGACATCCCCACCCAGTCGCAGCAGGTCGATCAGATGATCACCCAGGGCGCGGACGTCCTGGTCCTCGCGGCGATCGACGGCACGGCCCTCAGCGGCCAGTTGCAGGCCGCCGCCGACGCGAAGATCCCGGTGATCGCGTACGACCGGCTGATCCGCGGCAGCAAGAACGTCGACTTCTACGTCAGCTTCGACAACTACAAGGTCGGCGTCGCCCAGGCCACCGCGCTGCTGGTCGGCCTCGGCCTGCAGAACAAGGACGGCTCGAAGGGCACCGCGAAGGGCCCGTTCAACGTCGAACTGTTCGCCGGCTCTCTCGACGACAACAACACCCAGTACTTCTTCGGCGGGGCGATGGACACGCTCAAGCCGTTCGTCGACGCCGGCACGCTGCGGGTGAAGTCGCGCCAGACCACCATCGAGCAGGTGGCCATCCTGCGGTGGCAGCAGGAGACCGCGCAGAAGCGGATGGAGGACCTGCTCACCTCCAGCTACAACGACGGCGCCAAGGTCGACGGGGTCCTGTCGCCGTACGACGGCATCTCGCGCGGCATCATCACCGCTCTGCAGAACGCCGGTTACGGCACCGCGGCCAAGAAGATCCCCGTGGTGACCGGCCAGGACGCCGAGATCGCCTCGATCAAGCTGATCAACGACGGCGTGCAGAGCTCCACCGTCTTCAAGGACACCCGTCTGCTCGCCGAGCAGGCCGTGAACGCCGCCGAGGCGTTCCTGCAGAAGAAGCAGCCGCAGGCCAACGACACGCAGACGTACAACAACGGCGTCAAGGTCGTCCCGGCGTACCTGCTGCCGATCGCGACCGTCTACAAGGACGACATCAAGGCTACGCTGATCGACTCCGGCTACTGGACGGCGGAAGAGGTCGCCGCCGGTCAAGCCAAGAAGTAAGCCGTCGTCGGGCTCGGCGGTCACCGCCGGGCCCGACGCCGTGGCGTACCGCGTCCAACCTGACAGAGGACAGTGACCATGGACGACACCATCCTCGAGATGCGCCGCATCACGAAGACCTTCCCCGGGGTGACCGCGCTGGAGGACGTCACCCTCTCGGTACGCCGGGGGGAGATCCACGCCATCTGCGGCGAGAACGGCGCCGGCAAGTCCACCCTGATGAAGGTGCTGTCCGGCGTCCACCCGGCCGGCTCGTACGACGGCGCGATCCTGTTCGACGGCAAGCCGATGCAGTTCCGTGGCATCCGCGACAGCGAGGCCAACGGCATCGTCATCATCCACCAGGAGCTGGCCCTGGTGCCGTACCTGTCGATCGCCGAGAATATCTTCCTCGGCAACGAACGGCGGGGTCGCAGCGGGCTCATCGACTGGAACCGGGCAAACGCCGACGCGGCGGAACTGCTGGCGTCCGTCGGGTTGCACGAGAACCCGGTCACCCCCGTCATCCAGCTCGGCGTGGGCAAGCAACAGCTCGTGGAGATCGCGAAGGCGCTGTCGAAGAAGGTGCGCCTGCTCATCCTGGACGAGCCGACCGCCGCCCTCAACGATGTCGACTCGGCGCACCTGCTCGACCTGTTGCGCCAGCTCAAGGAGCAGGGGATCACCTGCATCATGATCTCCCACAAGCTCAACGAGATCACCGCGATCGCCGACTCGACCACGGTCATCCGGGACGGGCGCGCCGTGGAGACCCTCGACATGCGGGCCGAGGACGTGAGCCAGCAGCGGATCATCCGGGGCATGGTCGGGCGCGACCTGGACAGCTTCTACCCCGACCGGGTGTCGTCCCCGGGTGATGAGGTGCTCCGGATCGAGGACTGGTCGGTGCGGCACCCGACCCAGGACCGGCTGGTCGTCGAGGGCGTCGGCCTGTCCGTGCGGGCCGGTGAGGTCGTCGGCATCGCGGGGCTGATGGGCGCCGGACGCACCGAGCTGGCGATGAGCGTGTTCGGCCGGTCGTACGGCCGGGACATCAGCGGCCGGCTGTTCGTGCACGGGCGGGAGGTGAAGGCCCGTACCGTCGCGGAGGCGATCGACAACGGCATCGCCTACGTCACCGAGGACCGCAAGCGGTTCGGCCTGAACCTCATCGACGACGTCCGCCGCAACGTCTCCGCCGCCGCGTTGGCCCGACTGGCCCGGCTGGGCTGGGTGAACGGCAACGAGGAGATCAAGGTCGCCGAGGCGAGCCGGCGGGAGATGAACATCAAGGCGCCCAGCGTCATGGCGGTGGTCGGCAAGCTCTCCGGCGGCAACCAGCAGAAGGTCGTCCTGTCGAAGTGGCTCTTCACCGACCCCGACGTGCTGATCCTGGACGAACCGACGCGCGGTATCGACGTCGGGGCCAAGTACGAGATTTACACGATCATCAACCGGCTCGTGGGCGAGGGCAAGGCGGTGATCATCATCTCCTCCGAGCTGCCGGAGCTGCTCGGGATGTGTGACCGCATCTACACCCTCGCCGTCGGCCGGATCACCGGTGAGAAGCCGGTCGGCGAGGCGACCCAGGAGAGCCTCATGGAGCTGATGACCAAGGACAAGGAGCTCGTCGGATGACCAGCATCAAGACCCCGTCGACGGAGCGCCCGACGCCCCCGGACAGCGCCCCGGCCGCCGCCCTGCACACCGGGACGAGCGACCTGCGGGCCCTGGTGCTGAACAACCTGCGGCAGAGCGGGATCTACGTCGCCCTGGTCG
Source organism: Micromonospora sp. BL4 (assembly GCF_003667505.1). Taxonomy (GTDB): domain Bacteria; phylum Actinomycetota; class Actinomycetes; order Mycobacteriales; family Micromonosporaceae; genus Micromonospora. The sequence continues at coordinate 27,118 of NZ_RCVJ01000030.1, read as the reverse complement.
TCATCGTCGCGCTCTTCGCGATCCTGACCGACGGGGTGTCGCTGAGCCCCGGAAACATCACCAACATCGTCCTGCAGTACTCGTACATCCTGGTGCTCGCGATCGGGATGGTCATCCTCATCATCGGCGGGCACATCGACCTGTCGGTGGGGTCCGTGGTCGCGCTGACCGGAGCCGTCTCCGCGGTCCTGGTGATCCAGCAGGGCTACCCGTGGTGGGTCGGCGTCCTGGCCGCGCTCGTCGTCGGCGTCGCGGTCGGCGCCTGGCACGGCTTCTGGGTGGCGTACGCCGGCATTCCGGCCTTCATCGTGACCCTGGCCGGAATGCTGCTGTTCCGTGGTCTCACCCTGCGGGTGCTCGACAACATCTCGCTGTCGCCGTTCCCGGCCGAGTATCAGCGCGTCGCGGCGGGGTTCCTCAACGGACTGCTCGGCGGGCAGGGCTTCGACGCCTTCACGCTGCTGATCGGCGCCGTCGCCGTGGCCGGGTACGCGGTGAGCGGTTTCCGCACCCGCGTCGCGCGCATCCGCTACCAGCAACCGGTGGAGTCGTTCCCGCTGTTCGTCGCCCGGGTGGTCGCGGTCGGCGCGGTCATCATGTACTTCGCCTGGCAGTTGGCGCACGCCCGTGGCCTTCCGATCGTGCTGATCGTCCTGGCGGTCCTCGTCCTGGTCTACGGGCTGCTGACCCGCCGTACCGTCTTCGGCCGTCAGGTCTACGCGATCGGCGGCAACCTCTCGGCCGCGGCGCTGTCCGGGGTGAAGGTCCGCACCGTCAACTTCTGGATGTTCGTCAACATGGGCTTCCTGGCGGCGGTCGCCGGCGTCATCTACTCGTCGCGGTCCAACGGCGCCCAGCCCGCCGCCGGCAACATGTTCGAGCTGGACGCGATCGCCGCCGCCTTCATCGGCGGCGCGGCGGTCACCGGCGGCGTCGGCACCGTGGTGGGCGCGATGGTCGGTGGTCTGATCATGGCGGTGATGAGCAACGGCATGCAGCTGATGGGTGTCGACCAGTCGACCCAGTCGGTGGTGAAGGGGCTCGTCCTGCTCGTCGCCGTGGCCTTCGACGTCTACAACAAGCGACGCGCCGCCGGCACCCGCTGACGCCACGTCCTCCGGGGGCCCGGGGGACGGCGATCCCGCTGCGCCGCGAACAGCGCAGCGGGATCGACGGATCAGTGGCAGTTGCCGGTGCCGCTGTCGTTGTAGGTCTGCCCGGCGACTGGCACGAACTGCCAGTCGTAGCTGCCGGCGTGCAGGGTGAACTTCAGGACCCCGAACGCCGAGCTGTTGCGAGCCTCGCTGTTGGGCTGGATGGTGCCGAAGCCGTAGTGGTCCGCACCGCCCATCCCGGCGACGAAGCTGCGCATGCCCCGGCTGGCGTCGTAGCCACCGGTCGGGTTCATCGGGCCGAACCGCTCGTACACGTGGTTGTGCCCCCAGACGACCACGTCCGCGTTGTAGTCGTAGAGCGCCTGGTACAGCGGACGCGTCGACGTCGACGGGGCGTGGTTGGAGCTCGACGTGAACAGCGGGTGGTGCCAGTAGGCCAGCGTGCACGGCTTGCTGCTGGCGGCAAGGTCGGAGCGCAGCCACTGCTCCTGGGCGGAGCCGGCCGACATGCTGATGTTCGAGTTCAGCGACACGACGTGCCAGTTGCCGAGGTCGTAGGAGTAGTAGCCGCGGCCGCTCGGGCCGGCCTGCGTACCGAAGTAGTTGTAGTAGGGGGTGGCGCCCGAGGTGTTGTAGTCGTGGTTTCCCGGCGACGGGCGGGTACGCGCCTTGTGCCGGCCCCAGGTGGGGGCGTAGTAGCTGCTGAACTCGGCCGCGGTGCCGTTGCTGTAGACGTTGTCGCCGGTGGTGAAGACCGTGCCGGGGATGCCGTCGAGCAGCGCCGCCGTGGCGGTGTCGCCGGAGCCGGAGTTGGCGATGTCACCGGCGCCCACCAGCACCGGGTCGCCGGAGGGCGGCGGCGTGGTCCCGGTCGTGATCACCAGCTGCGGGGCGTCGGCTCCGCTCTCCCGCGAGTCGTAGTAGGCGCCGTCGCCACTGGCGGAGGTCACCCCGAAGCTGTACGTGCCGTTGCCGGTGACCGCGGCCCGGACGTCCAGTTCGTACCAGGTGTTGCCGGCGACCGCCCCGATCGAGCCGAGCGTGGCGCCGTCGACGGCCGGCTGGTTGCTCCACGTGGTGCCGGTCTCCGACCAGCTCGTGTTCGACATCTTCCGGAACGTGCCACCGGAGTCGCTGCCACTGTTGCCGCTGATGGTGCGCAGCCGCAGCTTGGCCGTGGTCACCGTGCCGCTGACGCCGCTCACGGTGAAGCGCAGGAACGACCGCCGGACAGAGGAGTTGTCGACGATGATCTGCGTGGACGTGCCGTAGTTGGTGGACGCCGTGTCGCTCTGGACGTAGGTGTCGGCGACCGGCGTGAAGGTCACGGTCGCCGCCGAGGCCGCTCCTGCGCCGGTCACGACGACGGCGGCGGTGGCGGCGACGAGCACCGCGACCGCCCCCAGCGTCACCGACGGGCGAGGCAATCGAATGTCCATCCAGGACCCCTTCTCTGCGTGTGTCAGGCGCAAGGAACGTAGGAAGGTCGCCGAACCGGCGGACTACGGCCAGATGAACAGTACGCTCGTGCAGCGAAACTTTTCGATGTTCTTCCCGAGTTCACCCGCCGCGTGTCTGTTCGCCACCGTCGGTCCCTTGTCTCCGGTCCGATTCGTTCCGCAGGATGGCTGACCGTCAGCCCACCGATTCGAGGAGATGCTCGTGTACCTGTCGACCGTCTCCCGGCCGGACGCCGACCCGCCCGACTCCGGCCGGCCCCGCCGCGGGCTGGCCCTGGTCAGCGGCAACGTCGTCGCACTGGGCACGGTCAGCTTGATCACCGATGTCTCCGCCGAGATGGTGACCGCCGTCCTGCCGCTCTACCTGGTGCTGGGTCTGCAACTCAGCCCACTGGCCTTCGGCGTGCTCGACGGCGTCCACACCGGCGCGAGCGCCCTCCTGCGGGTCGTCGGTGGCTTCGCCGCCGATCGGTTCCGCCGGCGCAAGCTGGTGGCCGGCGTCGGCTACGCGCTCTCGGCGGTCGCCAAGCTCGGCCTGCTGCTCGCCGGCCGGTCGGTGCCGGCCATCGGCGCCGTCATCGCCGTCGACCGGCTCGGCAAGGGCCTGCGCAGCGCACCGCGCGACGCGCTGATCACGCTCTCCACGCCACCCGAGGCGCTGGGTCGTGCGTTCGGTGTGCACCGGGCGATGGACAGCGTCGGCGCGTTCCTCGGGCCACTGGCCGCGTTCGCGGTCCTGCTGGCCGTCGGGCAGTCGTACGACGCGGTCTTCGTCACCAGCTTCTGCGTCGCCGCGCTGGCGGTCGTCGTGCTCGTGCTCTTCGTCCGGGAACGCCCGCCCGGCGCGGCGACGGCCGGCCCGGACGACCCGAAGGTCTCCGTACGCGAGGCGCTCGGCCTGCTGCGCAGCCGCCCCGCCCGCCGCCTGCTGCTCGCGGCGGCGCTGCTCGGGCTGGCCACGATCGGCGACGGCTTCGTCTACCTGCTGCTCCAGCGCTGCGAGGACCTCGGCCTGCGGTGGTTTCCGCTGCTCGCGGTGGGCACCAGCCTGGCCTACCTGGTCCTCGCCGCTCCCCTCGGTGTGCTCGCCGACCGGATCGGCCGGCTGCCGGTGGTGGTGGGTGGCTACGCGGCCCTCGGCGCGACGTATCTGCTGCTCGCCGGCCCGGTCCACGGCTGGCCGGTGCTCGCGCTGACGCTGGCGCTGTACGGCACGTTCTACGCGGCCACCGACGGCGTGCTCATCGCGCTCGCCGGGCCGGTGCTCCCACCGCGGCTGCGGACCACCGGGATCGCGCTCGTGCAGACCGGTCAGGCGCTGGCGTACCTCGTCTCCTCGGTCCTGTTCGGTCTCACCTGGCAGGCGTGGGGACCGGAGGCCGCGATCCGGCTCGCGGCGCTCGCCGTCGCCGTCGTTCTCGTCGCCACGGTGCTCCTGCTGGCCTCCCCGTCCCGCCTGTTCACCCGGAAGGTGCCCCGATGACCGCGATGTCTACCCGAACGAAGCTCGCCGTGGTGGCCGTCTCGGCGGTGCTGCTGGGCAGCGTGGCGGCCGCCTACACCGCCACGGCCGCGCAACGGGACCGCACCCCGTCGCCCGCCGCCGGCACGGACCAGGCGGTCACCCTGACGCCCGGGCCGCGCCTGCTGGCGATCACCGACCGGCACGTCTCGTCCGTCGCCGCGGCCGACCCCGCCGGGCCGCGTACCGTGTCCGGCCTGGAATGCCTTCGGGTGTACGCGGCGGCCGGCACCGGCGTCTGCCTGAAGCCGGAGACACCCTGGACGTACCAGGTCGTCGTCCTCGACGCCGCGCTGCGACCGACGCGGTCTCTGCCCGTGCCGGGCCTGCCCAACCGGGCGCGGGTCTCGTCCTCCGGCCGGATGGTCTCCTGGACCACGTTCGTCGGCGGCGACTCCTACACCACCAGCGGGTTCTCCACGCGCACCGGAATCCTCGACACCACCACCGGCGCGGCCGTGCTGTCACTCGAGGAGTTCGCCGTCACCCGGGACGGCCGCCCCCACCGCAACCCCGACATCAACTACTGGGGCGTCACCTTCACCGCCGACGACAACGTCTTCTACGCGACCATGTCCACGGGCGGAAAGCGGTACCTCGTGCGGGGTGACGTCGCCGCCCGCCGGGTGGAGACGGTGAAGGAGAACGTCGAATGTCCGTCGCTGTCGCCGGACGGCACGCGGATCGCCTTCAAGCAGGCCATCGACGCCGACCCGGCGAAGGGCTGGCGGCTGTCGGTCCTCGACCTGGCGACCATGCGGGTGACCGCGACGGCGGAGACGGCCAGCGTCGACGACCAGGCGGCCTGGCTGGACGCCGGCACGCTGGCCTACACGCTGCGCCAGAGCGACGGCCGGCCCGATGTCTGGACCGTCCCGGCCGACGGGTCCGGTACGCCGAAACTGGTGCTGCCCGGCGCCGAATCCCCGTCCCCGCTCACGTGAGGCCGCTGCCCCTCGCCACCTCGTCGTTGCGGGGCGTCGACGGGTGCACCGTGGCGTGCAGGGTGATCGACTCGTCGGTGTGGTCGACCTCGAAGAGCGTCCCGGCGGGGAAGGCCGCGAACGTCTCCGGGGGCAGCTGGATCGTGCCGTCCCCGGCCACCACGGCGAAGTCCCGGCCGTTGCGGCCCTCGGCGCCCACCCGACCGTCCCGGATGGTGACGGCTCGGCCCAACTGGGCGCCGACGTCACCGTCGTGGGTCACCACGACCACCGTCGTCCCCCGTTCGGAGTTGATGGTGGCCAGCGCGGAGAGCACCTCGTCGCGCCCGGCGCCGTCGAGCTGACTGGTCGGCTCATCGACCAGGAGCAGGCCGGGCCCGGCGGCGAGCCCCTGCGCCAGCGCGGCCCGCTGACGCTCCCCCGGGGTCAGGTCGCCGGAGCGGCGCGCGCCGGCGCCGGCGAGACCGACCAGTTCCAGGATCGCCTCCGGGGGATCCAGCCGACGCCCGGCGAGCCGCGCCGCCGGCCGCTGGGCCAACCAGATGTTGCGCGACAGCGACACGTACGGCAGCAGGTTGCGCTCGGCGCCCTGGAGCACCGTGCCGACCGTGGGCCCGCGCAGGGCGGCCAGCTCGGCGGGGGAGAGCCGGGACAGGTCGTGCTCGCCCACGTACACCCGGCCGGCGCTGGGCCGCATGAGCCCGCCGAGGATGGAGACCAGGGTGGACTTGCCGGAGCCGGACGGCCCGACCAGCGCGAGCATCTCGCCGGCGGCGATCTGCAGGTCCACCCCGGAGAGCGCGACCACGTCCCCGGTCCCGGTCGAGTAGATGTGGATCAGCCGGTGGCAGGTGACCGGTACGCCCTCCGCGGGCGGTGCGGCGGTCATCGGCCGGTCCGGCGACGAACCGAGGCGGCGACGAACCGGCCGAGCACCGCCGCGGTGACGGCGAAGAGCGCGACCGTGGGCGCCGCGAACAACAGCAGTCGGCCGACGTCCGGCCAGTCGGGCAACGGGACCGGCGACCGGCCGTCACTGAACAGGCGTTGCCCACCGCGGGTGAGGAGCCAGATCACCAGGGTCGCCAGACCGGCCGACACGGTGGCGACCGCGACCGGCCACCCGTAGCCGCCGCGGACGGCTCGTGCGCGCAGCCCCTGCCGTCGGAGCGCCACCAGCATCGCGACCCGGTTGCGTTGATCGGCCGCCGCCGCCGCGATCAGGCCGGCCGCTCCGATGAGGACCCCGGCCAGCGCGGCGAACAGGTTGAATCGCAACGCCAGCGCCGCACCCTGCCGGTCGAAGTCCTGGCTCACGCCGGTGATCGTCCGGTCGTACTTGACGACCAGGCCCTGGGCCCGCAGCCGATCGAGGATGTCCGGCGGCGCGGTCGGCGTCATCCAGACCTCCTTGACACCGGTCTGGCCGGCGACGGCGAGCCGGTCGGCGTACTCCAGGTCGACGATCATGCCGGATGGCCCGAGTCGGGGCAGCCCGTCCGCCAGGCCCTCGATCAACGCCTGGGTCACCGAGCCGTCGATCCCCTCGTACGGATGAATCCCGTGCACGGGCGTCGCCTTGGACCGAGTCGACCAACCGGGTAACGGGAACGGCGCATCGACGACGGCGATGCCCAGCGACCGGGACCGTCGGCCCTCCGCCACGTCGAAAACCAGAGCGGCATCCGGGCCACTCGTGGTGGTGAGCACCGTGTCCATCGGGTCTGACTGCCGCCACCGCCGAACATCGGTCAACTCCGCACCGGTCAGCCGCTCGGCGTCGCTGTCACCGGTGCGCAACTCCTCGAAGCGAACCGTCAACGGGCCGGGGGTGACCGGAGCGACGATCTCGAGGTTGACCAACCGGCATTCCTGCGCGCACTCGGGCACCTCCACGCGGTATTCCCGCAGGTCGGGTTTGATGTCCTTGTGGGCGGTGATCCGGCGGGTGCCGGCCCTGCTGGCGACCGAGACGAAGAGGCGGACACGGTTGCCGCCGAAGGCCTCCTCGTCGTAGCTCGCGGACAGGGCCACGGTGAGCTGACGCCCCCGCAGCAGGATCGGTGCTCCCGGCGGATCCGGGCGGAGCTCTCGCGCGACGTCCGCCAGGGCCACGCCGTACGACGGGTGTGGCGCGGCCACCATCGCCAGGCGGTCGGAGTCCACGGCGAGCACCGATGTGCCGGCTCCGGTGGCCACATCCTTCACCGTCGCGGCCATCGCGAAGCGACCCTCGGGGTCGGCGGCCCGGACGGACTCCAGCAGGTGCCGGTGCGACATCGCGTCGACGCCGACCACGCGGGGTGCCCCGACCTCGACGGTGGCCCGATCCGCGTAGGCGGCCGACGCGACCTCGCTCGTCGCGGCGGTGAAGGCGAGCATCGCCACAACCACGGTGAGCAGCGCGATCAGTGGCCGGAAGCGTGGCTGGCGGGCCACCTGGACCAGGGCGAGGCCGATGGTCGTCCGGCCCCGGGCGAGCAGCCGCGCCCCCACCGCCGCTCCGGCGATCATGGCGACCCGCGCCAGCAGGACGCCCGCGGCGAGCGCGCCGGCCAGCGGTGCCAGCAGGGCCAACCCCGAGGGCGACCCGCCGGAGCGCAACTGCACCACGGCGGCCACCGCGATGGACACCGCGACGATGTCGCCGACGGTCGCCCGCCATCCCCGCATCCGTGCCGGCACCCGGCGCAGCAGGTCGACGACCGGTGCGGACAGGGCCCGCACCTGGGCCAGCAGCACCGCGGTGAGCGCGCCGGCGGCGCCGACGGCGGCGTAGCCGATCACGGTCGCGTCCACCATGACATCGGCACGGGCGGGCAGGGTCTGCGCGGCGAGCAGGTCGGCGGCGGCGAGGCCGCCCAGGCAGCCCAGGGGAATTGCAACCAGCACGGGCACGGCGTGCTCGCCGATCGCCAGTGCCCAGAGCCGTCGGCGCTGCACCCCGCGCAGGAGAAGCAGGCCCTGTTCCGGTCGGCGCTCGTCGGCCGCCGAGCTGACCGCCACGAACAGCACCAGCCAGCAGAGCAGGACGAGCAGCCCGGCACCCAGCGTCACCCCCGCGGCCAGCTGCTCACGCTGCAGGGTGATGCGATCGAGCAGGCGCGGCAGTGCGGTGCCGGCACCGAAACCCTCGCGGCTCCCGTCGCGCGTCACCGCCGCGACGGTGGCCCGCAGGTCCTGCGCCGACCGGGTGGACAACATCTGTTCGGTAACGAACAGGTCGGCCGTCGATCGATACAGGATGGCTTGTTCGTCGGCCAGGGGTGCGGACTCGGCGGTGAAGATGGCGTCCGCTGCGCTGCCCACGGCCGACGCGGACGCCGAGCCCGGTGCGGGTGGCCGAAGGTATTCGCCGCCGAGCCAGAACGGGTCGGTCGCGTCCAGCGGGCGGTAGACGCCGGCCACCCGCACCGGCACCTTGCCGAAGGTGAACTCGCCGCCGGCGGCCACGCCCAGATGCGCAGCGGTGTTCGTGCTGACCAGCACCTCGGGAAGCTGGTCCTTGGCGGTGGACCGGGGGCAGGCGCCGACAACGGCGACCCGTTCGCACACGCCAGTTCGGAAGATCAGGTTGGAGGTGATGCGCCCGGCCGGGCCGGTGGCGACGCCGCCGCTCTGCGCGCCGAGGACGACAGCGAACCCGGCCGGCGCGAGTCGCTCGACCTGAACGCCGAACACGCCTCTGGCCGGGTTGCCCGGCATTCCCGGGTATTCCGTGGGGTCGACGAGCCGCAGCCGTAGCTCGTCCGGGTCGGCGGTGGAGAACTCGTCGCTGGCGAGGGCCCGCCCGGCCGCGGCCACGTAGCTGGGGGCGGCCGCGGCGGCGGCACTGGCGAGCACCGCGAGCAGGAGCACCGCCAGGGCTTGTGCCCGGCGGGCGGCGAGCGCTCCCCCGATGATGGCCAGCATTGACGGTCACGCTATCGAGCAGCCAACGCGCCCACCGCCCCGCGTGTGCGGATCGATGCGGACCGGTTACCTACCGGCCGGGTCTCAACCGCGCACGATCTCCGCCCGCCCGTCGACCAGGTGCAGCTCCGCCGCACAGGAGGCGGCCACCTCGGCGTCGTGGGTGGCGAACACGACGGCCGCGCCCCGCCGGGCCTCGTCGTGCAGCAGATCCAGCACCCGTTGCCGGTTGCCCGCGTCCAGTTCGCTGGTCACCTCGTCGGCCAGCAGCACGCCGCCGCGCAGCGCCAGGCCGCGGGCGATGGCCGTACGCTGCTGCTGGCCTCCGGACAGCTCCTCGACCAGTTGGTCGGCCTGGCCGGCGAGACCGAGCTGAGCGAGCGTCGCGGCGGTCTGCCGGCGCGCCTCGGGTGGTGCCACGCCGCCGGCGACGAGGGCCACCTGCACGTTCTCCGCGGCGGTCAGGATCGGGGCCAGCCCGTTGTCCTGCGGGATGAGAACGATCCGGTGGTCCACCGCGTGATCACGGTCGCGCAGCCGATGTCCCTCGACGGTCACCGCGCCGTCGCGCGGCCGCAGCAGCCCCGCCATGGCGTTGAGCAGGGTGGTCTTGCCCGCGCCCGACGACCCGGTCAACGCCAGCACCCGACCCGGGCGGACCGTCACCGTCACGTCCCGGAGGACGGGTGGCGCGTCGCCGTACCCGACGGTCACCTCATCGATCGTCAGCATGTGCAACCGCCCCCTCCGGCCCCGAGTCTCCGCACACTGTCACGCGGGACGGGCCCGGCACAATCCTCGTCGATCCGCAGTGGTCGGTGACGCGACGTTGCTAGTCGACCAGCGCGGTCAGGGTCAGCCTCTCGTACAGGGCCAGGGTGGCGAGGAAGGCGGCGAGCAGGCCCATGGCCACCTGTGCGGGCACGAACCCGGCGACGGGCACCAGCAGCAGCGTCACACCGATCCCGACGAGCTGACCCGGCGAGGTGCGGACGGTCAGCCGCAGGAACAGGAACCGGCCGACGAGATAGAGGGCCGTCCCGAAGAAGATCTCGAAGGGGGTTGCCCGGTGCGCCTCCTCCACCAGCACCGGCCAGGACCGAAGAACGCGGCTCATCGGCCCATCCTCGCCCGTTCACCAGGGGTGCCGACGCCGGACGCGGCAAACAGTACGTAGAAAACCTTCGATCAGTCCGTTGACTTCGACAGTTTGCTACACAACAATCGTCATCAATATTGATATCCGTCTCTGTTAATCCTCATGCCAGAGAGGAGGCACCCATGGCAGCTCTGCGAGGCGAGGTGTCCTGGTTCTGCTGCGGCAGCGCCTGGGGTCCCTGCGGCACGGCCGGCGGCGGCGCCTGCGGCACCTGCAGCTCGGGCAACTACCAGCACGCCTGGCCGAACACCTCGGACGCGTGTCTGGCCATCACCCGCCCGGACCGGTGCGGGGTGACCGGGATGGCCCGGCGCGGCTGCGGCTTCCGGCACTACACCACCAACCTCTGCAACGGCGCCCGGGTCGGCACCACGATCGCCGACTGCGGGCCGCAGACCGACCTGTTCTGCGGCGAGCGCACCTGCTGCGGCTCCGCCTGCGGCAGCAACCGGATCATCGATCTCACCCCGGCCGCGTACAGCGCGATCGCCAGTCTCTCCGCGGGGCTCCGGCCCTGCTCGGTCGACACGGTCTGAACGAAAGGGCGCCACCATGAACCAGACCCTGGACCGCCGGCGGCTGCTCGCCACCGCGGCGCTCGGCGGCGTGGTCGGGGCCACCGGCCTCGGCTCGCTGGCCCCCGAGGCGGCCTTCGCCGCCGAACCCGCGACCATCGACTCGGGCGCGCCCGACCCGAACTTCGCCGAGGGTCGGATCAGCAAGATCTCCGGCAGCATGCTGCTGGTCACCGGCTCGGACACCGTGCTGCACTCGATCCGGATCACCGACGGCACGAGCATCTGGAAGCTGCACCCCACCACGTTCGACAAGGTGGCCATCGGCGACGGGCTCTACGCCCGCGGTGTCCGCCTGCCCGACGGCACACTCGCCGCCGACTCCGTCTGGCTCAACATCGTCAACCTGCACGGGCACATCGCCGCGGTCGGCCGCAACGTGTTGCACCTCGACCACCAGGGTCGACGGATCGTCGCGCACGTCGTGCCCGACCGGTCCGCCGCGGTCTACAACGGCACCCCGGCGGTCAGCGACCTGTCGCTGCTGCGGGTCGGTCGGCACGTCCAGGTGCTCGGCGCCTGGCACCCGGACACCAACGAGGTCGACATCGCCACCGTCTACGCCGCCGCCTGACCGGACCCCCGGGCGGCGCGCCTCCGCGCATCGGCGTGCCGCCCGCCGGAGACATTCGAGGGGAGAATCATGATCGACCTGATCGCGACGCTCCAGCCACTGGTCGTGGGCGCGGTACTGATCTGGTCCGCCCGCGTCAAGCTCGTCAGCACGCACGCCGCAGCGGCCGCCAACCGGTCCGCGCTCGCCCGGCTGGTCGGGCAGGACCGGGCGCTGCCCGCGTACCGGCTGCTGGGCGGCATGGAAGTGACCCTCGGCGGGCTGCTCCTGCTGCCACCCGTCCTGCGCGCCGAGGCGCTGGCCGCGACCGTGCTGGCCGTCGCCTTCCTCGGCTACCTCGCGTACGCCCGCCGCGCCGCCCCGACCTCCTCCTGCGGCTGCCTGAGTGCCCGGCCCACCCCGGTCTCCGGGCGCAGCCTGGCACGGGCCGGACTGCTGGCGGTGGCGGGCGGGTTGGCTCTGCTGGCCACCGAGGGCTGGTCGACCGCGTTGGCCGGGCGGCCGCCGGCCGGTGTCGGCGTGCTGCTCGTCGAACTTGCCGCCGTGGTGGCGCTCTCGCCGGAGCTGGACCACGTCTGGCTGCTGCCGCTGCGCCGGCTGCGGGCCCGGCTGACCCATCCGCTGCGTGGTGGCTCCGGCGTGCCGCTGCTCGCCACCGTGCAGCAACTGCAGCTCAGCGACGCCTACCGGCGGGTGGCGCCGCTGCTCCGCTCCGACGTACGCGAGCACTGGGACGACGGCGACTGGCGCTTCGTCGGGCATGCCGCCCGATACCAGGGCCGCCTGGTGACGGCGGTGTTCGCCGTGCCACTGACCGACCGGGAACCCGACGCGGTGCGGGTCGCCGTGGTCGACAACGCCACCGGACACACCCTGCTCAGCCTGGCCGGCACGCCGCCCGCCGCCGGCCCCCGGCTTTCCGTGGTCCCGGCCTGACCCCACATCCCGGAAGCGAGGTCACCATGAGACACGCTCGACGATGGTCCGCCGGCGCGGCCACGGCCCTGCTGACGGTCACCAGCCTCATCGGGGCGGCGCCCAGCGCCGCCGCCGCTACGGCCGACACCCCCGCCCTCACCGCCGCGGTGACCGCCAAACTGCTCGGCTCGGCCGACCCGCACACGGCCGTGGCCGCGCGGGACACCCGCATCACCGTCAGCCGCACCAGCGGCCGGTGGGCGTTCGGCACCGCCGTCGCCCTCGCGCCTCGCCAGGAGGACGCCCACCCGACCGGGTCGGTCTTCATCGCCCGGCAGGACCCGTCCGGGTGGCGGGTCGCCTTCGACGGTGAGGCGGCCTTCGGCGACCTGTCCGCCGAATCACCCCTGGTGAACGGTCGGGAGAGGACCGTTCTCACCACCACCCCGACCCCGATGTACGCGGGCGGGGACTACCGGACCGGCATGGCCCTGCCGTTCGCGGTGGGCCAGACGTGGACGCTCACCAGCGGCCCGCACGGCTGGGGCGGGAACGAGTCGCCGTACAGCTCGGTCGACCTGGCCGGCGGCGACCAGGTGGTCCGAGCGGCCCGGGCCGGCGCGGCGTACACGATGTGTCAGGGGTGGATCCGGGTCATTCACGACCGGGGCTACTCGACCGACTACTACCACCTCTGGAACAGCATCTCCGTCAACGGCGCCAGCGTCGGTCAGGGCGCCTTCCTGGGCAACACCGGCACCGACGTCACCTGCGGCGGCGCCGCCTACGGTCGGCACGTCCACTTCGGGCTGCGGCAGAACAGCGCGTACGTGCCGATCGCCGACCACGACATCGGCAAGTGGGTGTTGGCCAACGGCGCCGCCGCGTACCAGGGCGGGGCACGGCACGGTTCGGCCTGGGCCGGTGCGGGAGCGGGTCTGTACAACTACGGCGCGCTCGGCCTCACCCAGGCGGTGGTCGACGCGAACGGCGGCGGGGCGCTGACCCGTCGCGCCGGGCCCGGCACGGGCTACGGAGCGCTCGGCTCGCTGGCCGACGGCGCCACCGTCTCCGTCTCCTGCTCCGCCAACGGCACCTCCCACACCGGGCGGTACGGCACCACCGCGCTCTGGGACCGGTTGAGCGACGGCAGTTGGGTGTCCGACGCCTACCTCTGGACCGGTGTGAACGGTCCGGTCAACGGCTGGTGCTGATTAGCCGGACCGCCGAGGCCGGCGGCTCACCGGCAGACCGACCCCATCCATCGCAAGGAGTGGCAATGGCCGTACGCACCTTCCGCCGGGGTCGGCTCCTGCTCGGCGGCCTGCTCACCCTGACCACCGCCCTGGCCGGCTCCGTCGTGGCCGTGTCACCGGCGGCTGCCGACCCGGCCGGGGCGCCGGTGTCGTCCGGCCCGCTGAACGCCGCGTTCGACACCGCTGCCGCCCGGTACGACGTCCCGCGCGACCTGCTGCTGGCGCTGGGGTACGCCGAGTCGCGGCTGGACATGCACGCCGGTACGGCGAGCGCCGCCGGCGGGTACGGGCTCATGCACCTGGCGAGCAACCCGCAGGTGCGCACCCTGGACGAGGCGGTGGCGCTCACCCGGCTGAGCCAGGCCGCGTTGCGGACCGAACCCGCCGCGAACGTTCTCGGGGCGGCCGCCGTGCTGCGCGCGTACGCCGATCAGGCCGGCCTCACCGCCGCGACCCGCGACGACGTGAACGCCTGGTACGCGCCGATCGCCCGGTACGGCGGCGCCAGCGACCCGTCGATCGCGCGGCTGCACGCGGACAACGTCTACGACCTGCTGCGCGCCGGATTCACCTCGGCGCGCGGCGAGGCGGTGGCGGGTCGGCCGGTCGCGCCCCGGCGGGGCGTCCTGGAGCGGGCCGCGGTGCTCGGCGGAATCGGCACCCTCAGCACCGACTACGGGCCGGCCGCGTGGGCGCCGGCCAGCACGAGCAACTACACGGTGGCCAGCCGCCCGGGCAGCCACCCGGTCACCCGCGTGGTCATCCACATGACGCAGGGCTCCTACGCCGGCTCCATCAGCTGGTTCCAGAACCCGGCGGCCAAGGTCAGCGCGCACTACACCTTCCGGTCCTCCGACGGGGCCGTCACCCAGTCGGTCCGGGAGAAGGACATCGCCCACCACGCCGGCAACTGGACCTACAACACCCAGTCGATCGGCATCGAGCACGAGGGGTACGTCGACAACCCGGCCTGGTTCACCGACGCGATGTACCGCTCGTCGGCGGCGCTCACCCGCACCCTCACGACGAAGTACGGCATCCCGAGGGACCGGGCGCACATCATCGGGCACGTCGAGGTGCCCGGCGCGACGCACACGGACCCCGGCCCGAACTGGAACTGGACCTACTACCTGCAACTGGTGAACGGAATCACCGGCATCGGGTCCGGCACGGTGAACACCGAGTCGGCCAACCTCAACGTGCGCTCCGGCCCGGGCGCCGGCTATCCGGTCGTCGGCTCGGTCGCCGACGGCGCCACCGTCGCCATCTACTGCCAGGCCGTCGGGACCACGGTCACCGGCCCGTACGGCACGACCGCCGTCTGGAACCGGATCGGCACCAACCGCTACGTCTCCGACGCGTACGTGCTGACCGGCTACGACGGGTACATCCCGAACGTGCCCCGCTGCTGAGCGCGTTCGGCTCCCGTCGGCCGCTGCTCAGGCAGCGTCGACGCCGAAGAGCAGGTCGAGGTGGGCATCCAGCGCCGCCATGGCCTGCTCCGCGGTGTACTGCCCACCCAGCAGATAGACGCCCAGCCCTTCCATGAGCGCCAGCAGGCCGGCCGCGGCGGCGTCGGCGTTCCGAGGGGGCAGGAGGCTGGCGATGAACCCGGTCAGCTGCGCGGTGTCCTCGCGCAGGCTGGGCGCGGCCGCGGGCCGCACGGCGGTGTACGCGAGGAACGCCAGCGCCACCCGGCCGTCGTCGCGGGTCCGCTCGTCGAGTGGCAGCAGGGCGGCGATCATCGTGCGCAGCAGCAGCCGGGGGGAGGGGTCCGGGCCCAGTCGCTCCATCGCCCCGGTGACCCGGATCTGGCCGCGTTCGCGGACCACGCTCAGCGCGAACGCCATCATCTCGTCCTTGGTGCGGAAGTAGTGCTGGACCATGCCGGCGGACACGCCGGCCTCGGCAGCCACGTGACGGAGGCTGACGGCCTCCAGGCCCTGATCCGCGGCGACCCGCATCAGCGCGTCAGCGATGAGGGTGCGTCGCTCCTGGTGATCGACCTTCTTGGGCATGACCTCGATCATCTCAGAGTGGTTGGCCCGGACACTCCGCCAGCGCGCGGCAGCTACCGGCGGACGGTTCCGGTCGCGGGGGTGCCGCGAGCGCTGCGCAGGAGGCCGTCGGGATCGTCTGCGTAGAGCCGCAGCTCGTCCATCGGCTCGGACCGGCCCTTGGGCAGGTCGAAGGTCGTCGGCCGGCGCAGCACGACGTCGACGCTGGTCTGACTGCCGACCGAGATGTTCAGGACGCGGCGTTCGCCCTCCTGCTCGACCTGCACCGATTTGCTCGAGGGCAGCGAGCGGTAACGCTTGCGCAGGGCCTCGATGTCCGTCCACGGGATCCAGATGTCGATGCCCGAACTCAGCCGTACCCGCAGGCCCTTGTCACCGACGATGTGCGGGTGGATCTGCATGCTCGCGTAGAGGCCGGCCATCCAGAGCAGACCCCAGATGCCGAGGCCGAGCACGATCCAGCGGGCCGGCCGCCACGGCACCACGTGGGTGACGATGAGGTCGAAGATCGGAATCTCCACGACGGACAGGGCGATGAAGATGCCGAGGATCGGCTTGACCACGCCGAGGTAGCCGAACGGGTCGTCGCCCGGTGCCAGCGGCAGGGGCTTGCGCCGTGCCCACACGTACAGGCTGCGCCACATGGCTCCCTCCATGGCGGCCGCACGGCGGAGCAGCGGAGTCACCTTCGCCCTCGTCGGGACCTTCGTGTCGGTCATTCCTCGTCCTCGTGGTCGTGAGCCGGCGGTCGGTGGACGGTGACGGTTCCGGCGCCGCCGTCGACGGTGACGAGCTGACCGGTGGAGATGGTCCGGGTGGCGTCGGGCACGCAGATGACGGCGGGGATGCCGTACTCCCGGGCCACGGTGGGGCCGTGCGCCATGATCGCGCCGGTCTCGGTGACCAGCGCCGAGGCGGTGAGGAACAACGGCGTCCAGCCGGGGTCGGTGGTCGCGGCGACCAAAACCTCGCCGGGCTCGACGTGGGCGGTGCCGGGGTCGTGCACGACCCGGGCGGGGCCGGTCACCCGGCCCGCCGACGCGCCCACACCGGCGAGGGTGCCGTCGGGGGCGGGGGCCGCCGGCAGGACGGTCTCCACGTCGGTGCCGTCGGACAGCAACGCCACCGGTACCGACCTGCGGCGCAGCTCCCGGCGGTGCACCGCCCTGCGGGCACCGACCGTGACCCGGTGGTCGGTGCCCTGGTGCACGGCGGCCTCCACCTCGTCCAGGGTGAGGAACATGATGTCGTCGGGCTGCTCCAGCAGTCCGGCGCCGGTCAGGTCGGCGCCGATGAGCAGCAGTTGCCGGCGCGTCTCCCGCAGCGGGTACAGCCCGGCGAACTTGCCGGCCTCCCGCAGGCCGGCCAACGACCGCGCGCGGCGGAGCAGGAACCCGGCGATCGTGCCGCGTACCGGCCGGCGACGGCGGGCCCGTACGACCAGGTCCTTGAGCGCGGTCTCGGCTGCCGCGGCGGCCCGTTCGAACCGCCGGTCGGGCCCCTGCTCGAGGTCGGTGACCCGCAGGTAGTTGGCGATCGCCGCGAAGACCGGCGCCGGATCCTCCGCCCAGCGCGGTACGCCGAGGTCGACCTCGGCGACGCCGCGATGACCGTAGGCGTCCAGGAACGCGGCCATCCCGATGTCGGGCAGCTCGCCGCGCAGGTGGCGCGCGGCCAGTTCGTCCGGTGGGGTGTCGAGCAGGAGTCGGCGGTGCTCGTCCGCGCCCCGGGCGAGCCGCCAGAGTGCCAGATCCATCTCGATCGTCACGTTGTGCGGCATCCCGCCCAGCACACGGTGGATCTCGTCCGCGCTCGCGACACCCTTGAGCAGCGCAGCCGGCAACGCGGCGGCGAGCATCCCCGCCACGATGGGCCACATGATGGCGTCGGCGCTGTCCTCGGTGTCCTCGGCCCGCAGGAAGCGCAGGCGGTCGGCGGCGGTTCGCAGGTCGCCGGGAGCGGCCGACCGTTGTCTCATCTGCTCGATCGCCTCGAACATCCGGATCCGCGCCGCGTCGGGACGGGCCAGCGCGCGCAGGATCCCCACCACCGCGCGGCCGGCCGTACGCAGGGACGCGGCTCCGCCCGTCGCGCCGCGTCGGGTGCTGCCCGTGGTCGGTGCGAACCGCGGATCCGTCAGGACGTGCTCCATCACCGCCTGCGCCCGGGGGCCGAAGTCGACCGCCATGAGCTTGACCAGGCGCTTGCGGGACGACCGGCTCCGGGCCAGCTCGGTCAGGTCACCGTAGAGGCGGCCGCCGATGTCGACGATCTCGACGCGGACGCCGAGCGAGGCGAGCATCGCGGCGATCTGGGTCCGCAGTGTGGCCATGCCCATCGGCGTGACCGGTTGCAGCATGCCCTGAACGTGACCGAACTCCAGGTAGACGCGGGGGAGGGGCTTGCCGGTCCCGGGAGGGAGGGGGAAGAGGCTGGTGATCGGCCGCGACTGCAACAACCACAGCAGGCCGTCCCCGTCGATCGCCCATTCCACGTCCTGTGGGCGGCCGAAGTGATCCTGTAGCCGCGCACCGGTGGTCCGCAGCTCCGCCAGGTGCGCCGCCGTCAGGCATCCCGCGTCGTCCCGGGCGACGCCGTCGAGGACGTAGTGGTCCACGGTCGTGGCGCCGTCCACCACGGTGGTGCCGAGCCCCGGCGCCGCGTCGACCGCCATCTCGTCGCGGCGGCCGGTCAGGGGGTTCGCGGTGAACAGCACTCCCGCGACCGCAGGGGTGATCATGCGTTGCACGACGACGGCCGTCCGCACCGCCTCGTGATCGATGGCACGGGCCTCGCGGTAAGCGGTCGCGCGGGCGGTGTGCAGGGAGTCCCAGCACTTTTCGATCGCGGCGATCAGCTCGGTGGCGCCCGTGACGTTCAGGACGGTGTCCTGCTGCCCGGCGAAACTCGCGTCCGGCAGGTCCTCCGCCGTGGCGCTGGAGCGCACCGCCACGGGGCCCGCGCCGAGCCGCTCGTACGCGGCGACGATCTCCGCCTGCGGGATGACACCGACCCGGTGAGCCTCGGCCGTGACGCAGAACCCCTCGGGGACCCGTTCGCCCAGCCGGATCAGCTCGCCCAGCCCGGCCGCCTTGCCGCCCACCAGGTCGACCAGGTCGGGGGTTGCCTCGGACAGCGGGATCACGTGCATGAGGGGACCTCTCTGGTATTCAATGCAACTGCATTGCATCCCACCGTACCCGTTTGGCGATACGACTGCAATGTCACCTCGGGCGGCGAGCGTGACCCGGAGTCGCCGCGTTGCCGGGGTCTGCCATGCTCGGTGCGGTGACGACCGGCCACCCCACCAGAGTCCGCAGCCACCGCCGCGTCCGCACTCGCACCGTCCGGGTTCTCCTCGCGGTCGTCGCGGTCGTGGCCCTCATCGGCACCGCCCTGGTCGTCGTACCGATGCTGCGGTCGCCCGGCCCGCGTCCGCTCTTTCAACTTCCCGTCGCGTGCGGCGAGACCTGGCAGCTCAGCACCTATCCCGGCCACGACGACTTCGACGTCGACCTGTTTCCGACCGAAGGTGAGGCGTGGGGGCGACCGGTGCTCGCGTCGTACGCCGGCACGGTCACGGTGGCGGGCGTCAACGGGTCGGTGGGCGGGCGTAACCCGGAGAATCCGGAGGGCCCGCGTGGTCGCGGTGGCGGCTACTGGGTGAAGATCGACCACGGCGGCAAGTGGGAGACCCAGTATCTGCACCTGCTGGAGCCGCCGCTGGTCCGGGAGGGCCAGCGGGTCGCCCAGGGCGACCAGATCGGAAAGCTCGGCAGCACCGGCAACTCCGGCGCCCCCCACCTGCACTACGAGCAGCGCCGCGGCTGGGACAAGGTGGAGACGCACTTCGACGGGGAGCCGTCGGGTATCACCACCGACGAGCGCGAACAGATCATCAAGCGGACGAGCAGCAACTGCCAGTCCACGTGACGGGCAGCGTCATCGTCTGTTGAGGACCCTGCGACCCACGTTTGCCCAGAACGGCTCCGGGCAACTGATGAGGTGACAGTTCAGACGCAGGGAGGAGCCGGCGATGACCAAGGGTGACGTCGACACGTACCACGAGGACGGGCAGTGGAAGAACCGGCCCGAGGGCAACGAGCGGGCCAGCACCACGCATGACTCCAAGGCCGACGCGCAGGCCCAGGGTCGCGAGATGGCAGCCGACCGTGGCGTCGAGCACGTGATCAAGAAGCAGGACGGCACGATCGGGGAGAAGAACACGTACCCGCGCAGCCGCGACCCGCGAGACATCGAGGGCTGACAGCGCCTCCAGCCCCCTGCGGACCGACCTCCCCGGCGTGACCGGCGAGGTCGGTCCGCTTTCATGGTCTTTATCCCAGCACGCGACCTTGATGCCTCAAACATGGCTATAGTCCAGATTGAGATGGAAGTGAAAGCTGGGAGTACGCATGTCGTTCCCGGGCCGGCGTCGAACGAGCGCCGCCGCGCTGGTGGCCGCCGTCACCGTCGGAGCCCTGGCGGTCGCGCCACGGCCGGCTTCGGCGGCCGGTTCGGTGCTGTTCGACCAGACGTTCCGCAACAACACCGCGAACGGCATCGGCGCGGTGGCGGTGCCGGGCGTGCCACCCTCGATCACCAGCAACGCAGCCTGCCTGAGCGCGGCGGGCAATCCGACCACCGGCCCGCTCCTGAGCTGCACCACGTCCACCGATCCACAGGGCACGGGCAAACTGCGCCTCACTCCCGCCACCGCGACGCGGGAGGGCGGGGTGTTCGGCGCGGTCAGCGTGCCGACGTCGCAGGGCCTGCACGTCAGCTTCAACACCTACCAGTACGGCGGCACCAACCCGGGCGCGGACGGCATCGCGTTCGCGCTCGCCGCGGTTGATCCGGCCAACCCGCTGTCCCCGTCCATCATTGGCCAGCCGGGAGGATCGCTGGGCTATTCGGCGGCGTTCAACGGCGGCTCAGTGGGTCTGTCCAACGGCTACCTGGGCATCGGGCTGGACGTCTTCGGCAACTTCAGCAACAGCCTCTACCAGGGCACCGGCTGCACGAACCCGCCCTACATCTCGACCACCAACGGGCGGGTTCCCGGCCAGGTCGTGATCCGTGGTCCGGGCCGCAACGGGGTCGGCTACTGCGCGGTCAACAGCACCGCGGGGAGCACCTCGACGCCCGGCCTGCCGCTGCGGGCCGCCACCCGGGCCGCGTCGGTGGTGCCGGTCGAGGTGGTCGTCAACACCACGTCCTCCCCGTTCACCACCGACACCGGCCTCACCACGCCCGCCGGGCAGTACCGGGTCCGGTTCACGCCGGTGGGCGGGGAAGCGCGCATCCTGGCGGGCGCGCTTCCGGTCGTGCCGCCGAGCCTGTATCCATCACCGTCCTGGTTGACCGCCGCCGGCTTCCCCCGACAGCTCGCCTTCGGCTGGGTGGGCTCCACCGGCTCGGTGACCGACTTCCATGAGATCGACAACGTCCGCGCGGTCACCTTCAATCCGGTGCCCGATCTCAACGTGTCCCAGACCAGCTCGGTCGGCGCCACTCCGCAGCCCGGTGACCCGGTCACCTATTCGATCACCGCCGGGGTCGATCCCGGCGCCACCGAGAACTCCCCGATCTCGATCACCCAGACCGTGCCGGCCGGCGTCGTGCCGCGGGGCGCGGTCGGCTCCGGCTGGATCTGCGGTCCACCGGCGGGCCAGACCATCAGCTGCACGAACAGCAACGGGCCCTTTTCCGGGGGTAGCTCCCTGCCACCGGTCACGGTCACGGCGACCGTGACCGGAACCGGTGTGACGCCGACACTGATCCAGACGGCGACGGTAGCGACCTCGTCCTCGATCGACGCGAACCCGGGCTACTCCACGTCCACCACGCCGCTCGCGCCGGCCACCGCTCCCAGCGGCGTCACCGTCACGCCGGCCCAGAGCTCGATCGCCGGCGGGGTCCCGGTCACCGTCGGCGGCAGCAACCTCACCGGCGCCACCGCCATCACCATCGGTACGGCCGCCGAGCAGCGGGCCGGCACGGCGGTGCTGCTGTTGCCGTGCAGGTCCGGCCCGGCCGCCGGCTGCTTCACCGCCAACACCGACGGCACGCTGGGCATCTCCACGATGCCCGCCCGGTCGGCCCCGGCGGCGGTGGACGTCACCGTCGTCACCCGAGGCTCCGCCGGGTCGGCCAACTATGTCTACGCCGCCGCACCCGGCGCCCCGGCCGCGCCCACCGCGGTCCCGGGCATCACCAGCGCCGTCGTGAGCTGGACCGCGCCGACGAGCAACGGCAGCCCGATCACCGGGTACCTCGTCACGCCGATCCGGGACGGGGTGACCCAGCCGACGCTCTCGTTCGACGCCTCCACCACCAGCCGGACGCTGACCGGGCTCACCGTGGGCGCCTCGTACGCGTTCCGGGTCACGGCGGTGAACGCGTACGGCGCCGGTGCGGCCAGCCCGGCCTCGGCGGCCGTGGTCCCGTACACCCTGCCGGGGGCCCCGACGATCACCTCGGCCACCCCGGGAACCAACGCGGCCACGGTGAGTTGGACGACCCCGGCCGACGGGGGCTCGGCGATCACCGGTTACACCGTGACGCCGTACCTCGGCGGTGTCGCGCAGGCGCCTCGGACCTATCCCGGCGCCGTCACGACCCAGGTCGTCAGCGGCCTGACAGCGGGCTCCACGTACACCTTCCGGGTGGCCGCCGCCAACGCGGGCGGCACCGGCGCCCAGTCGGCGCCCTCCACGGCGGTGACGGTCAACGCCCCACCAACGCTGAACTTCTCGCCACCGCCGGCCGGCCGGGTCGGCGTCCCCTACCGCGACCAGCTCGGCGTGAACGGTGGCACGGCCCCGTTCACCTGGTCGGTCAGCGCCGGAAGCCTGCCGGCCGGGCTGACCCTCGACCCGGTCACCGGACTGCTCTCGGGCGTCCCCACCACGGCGGGCAGTTCGTCGTTCACGGTCCAGGTGAGCGACTCGTTCAACCAGAGCGCGACCCGACCGGTCGAAATGGTCGTCGACCCGGCGGGCGGCTTGTCCATCAGCGTGCCGGCCGTCGCCTCGCTGGGCGTGGTCACCTCGGACACGCCAGCCGTCTCGGGTCAGCTCGGCCCGGTGACCGTGGTCGACGACCGGGGCCCGGACTCCGCCGGCTGGGTCAGTGTCGTCTCAACGACGGCGTTGACGACCGGCACCGGCGCGGGCGGTGGGATCATCCCGACCGACAGCATCAGGTACGCCTCCGGGCCAGCCGTCGCCACCAGCGGTGTCGGCACCTTCCTGCCGCAGCCCGGCGCCGTGTTGGACGCCCCGCGTACGGCGGCGGGCTGGTCCGGCCCCAGCGGGGCCAACTCGGCCACCTGGAGCCCCACCCTGTCGGTGACGCTTCCGCCGGG
Organism: Micromonospora sp. BL4; assembly: GCF_003667505.1. Lineage (GTDB taxonomy): Bacteria > Actinomycetota > Actinomycetes > Mycobacteriales > Micromonosporaceae > Micromonospora. Next base: position 4,296 of record NZ_RCVJ01000030.1, on the reverse strand, counting down.
GCTGGTGGTCGGCGAGTACACGGCGACCGTGACGCACTCGGTGATCTAGCCGGCGATCGCCGCTGCACATCTCCGCGATGGGCGCCTCCGACGGCACGAAGCGGTGGCGTCCGGTCCGGACGTGCCGGCGGACCACACTGCCCGGCCGTTCCGGGAGGAACGGCCGGGCAGCCCAGGGTGAATCGAGAGTCAGGCCAGCCGGCGACCGCGCGCGATGCCGGCCCGTTGGCGGCGGGTGAAATACCAGACGGCCAGCGCGACCAGCACCAGCAACGCCGTCGCGGCGCCGAGCGAGTAGACCAGCCAGCCCGGCCCCGTCGACGCCTTGACCACCATCGGCGCCGCGACGGGCAGGGTGATCCGCCCGTCCGCCGTGCGTTGCACTGTGCCGCTGGCGAGGAGAACCCGCGCGTCCCAGACACCTGCGGGCAGGGCCTGGTTCATCTCGATGCGGACCTGCCCGCTCTGGCCCGGCAGGATCGTCACGCCGTTGGTGACCTTGAACGGCCCGGCCCGGACCGCCTCCTTGCTCAGCGACAGGTGGCCGGTCATGTCCAGCGCCCGTTCGCCGGTGTTGGTGACCTTCGCGGTGACGACCGGGAACTCGCCCGTTCCGGGCTGCGCGGCCAGCCCCTCGATGCGGAAGTCCGTCGGCGGCTCACCGCCCGGACCGATGTCGAGATAGACCCGGACGCCCACCCGGTGGACCTGGGTGACGTTGCCGGTCCCCTTCGTCGCGCTGGTGACCTGCGCCCAGATCGCACCGTACCGCTCGCCCTTCGAGGCGCTTCTCGGGACGGCGATGTCGACGCCGACCGGCTTCCGCTCGCCCGGAGCCAGCTCGACCTTCGTCGTTCTCAGCCGTATCCATTTGCTGAGCTCGTTGCCGGCCCGACCGTCGGGAACGGTGAAGGCGTTGTTCTCGACCGACGCCGCCCCGGCGTAGAGCTCGACCTTCTGCTCGTCCCCGGAGGTGTTGTGCACCTCGACCCGGCGGTTGATCGTCGTACCGGGCCGGAGGTGATCCACTATGTAGACCCGGGCTCGGGGATCCTCGGCCCGGCTGGCGGGGATGTCCAGCATCCGGATGCTGATCGCGGCGGGATCCCCGGCGGGTTCGTGTCGCTGCTCCCGCACGGCGACGGCTGGCGCCGCCGGTACCCCGAGCGCCACGAGAGCGATCGAGGCCAGCAGCACCAGCCGGCCGAGCGGCTCAGAACACCGAATGTGTCACCGTCCCGGTGTAGGTACCCCCGACGGTTCCGTCCGGGATGTTCACCACCAGCGTGGGATTCCAGGTCGCGAAGTTGTTGCCGGTGCCACCCGTGTGGCTGAACGCCGTGCGGGGAACGTTGATGATCTGCTGTTGCGCCGCAGTCTGCTGGCCCGGCGTGAAGGTGCCGCCACCGGCGGTCGCCGTCGCGGAACCCGACCAGTAGAGGACGTTGATGTTGGGGATCGTCTCCCCGGAGCTGCCGCCGCCGGTGACGAAGTCGGTGGAGATGACGGTGGCGGTCCAGTTCGGGGTGAGGGACCCGCGCTGGTCCAGCACGGTGACCGGGCCGAGCTGACCGGAAACGGTCGAGCCCTCGACGCCGTGGCCGATGTTCGCCGTCGCGGGCACGGTGATCGAGAGGCCACCGGCCGCGTCGACGGTGAGGGTCACGATCGTGTCCTCGGCCGCGGCCGGCCCCGCGAGTGCCACCACGGCGGCGACACCGGCCAGTCCGGCGAGAAGTTTCCTGCGCATCAAGTCTCCTTCGTCGTGAAATCGCCCATCAGTAGCGTCAGGAGCCTAACGGCGCAAAATGTGCGGTTTCGGACGAATCGGGCGATCGTTGATCGGCCGTTCACGTCTACGAAACGCCAGGTCAGGCGGGTGTAGGGGGTTGGTCAGGCCGGCACCACGTACGGGAAGGCGTCGGCGCGCGCGGCCTTGGTCACCTCCGGGGTGAGGCCGGAGGTCACGCCGGTGTTCAGCACCAGGGAGAACATCGCCTCGGGCGCGTTGTCGGCCAGCGTGCGGCCGTTGCGGGCCGCGAAGCCGTAGTTGGCCGCCGTCCCCACCTGGTACGACAGCACGTCGGGATACAGCTGCCTTGCCACGCTCCAGCCGTACGCCTGGGGATCCGGCGCGGTCCCGTTCGCCGCGACCACCCGCGCGACCGCGGACGCGATCTCGTCGCCGTCCTCCTTGAGGTCGTTGCTGGGGTGTCGGGCGTTGGCCGGGTTGGAGAAGTCGGTGTCGGTGGGCCAGAAGATCGGCCACATCATCGGGTGGCCGCCACGGTTGATCGGCCGCCACCCGCCGGCGTCGGTCGCCAGCTTGGTGGTGCACCAGACTCCGATCTGCGTGCCGTCGCGCAGCAGCGGCTCGTCCTGGGAGACCTCGAGGACGATCGACTCGACGGTGGTGCCGGCGAAGGTGTTCTTGGCCGCGTCGGCCTTCCACGCCGAGCGGTCCAGCTTCGCGCCGTTCTTGAACGCGGCGTTGACGGTCGCGAGCTGATCGAGGTCGATGTAGAACGGGTCGGTGATCCGCCCGGCCCAGATCCGGACGTTCCCGCCGCTCGACACCTCACCGGTCCGACCCTCGACGACGGGAGTGCCCATCGCGGCGTCGTCGCGGGCATCCGCTCCGGTGAGCTCGTACACCATCAGCGTCTGCTTTCCGGTGCCGTCCGGTTCGCCGAAGGCGACCCGGTAGGTCAACTCCTCGAACTCCCCGCCGTTGAAGTGGATCTTGAATTCGTAGCGTGCCTCTGCGTGGAAGCCACGCTTGATGTCGGCCTTCGTCACCGAGCTGTTGACGTCCATGACGAAGACGGTGGCGCGCTCACCGTTGAAGACGAACAGGTCGTTGATGAAGAGTTGACCGCTCTGGGCGGCGAGAGGGGTGTCGAGGTGGTGCGACATGAGTTCACTCCCGGTGCTGCCGGACTTATTGGTCGAATCCGAACATAGCGGGCAGCGCGGCAGCTCTAGCGTCATCGGTCGAATCCGTGGAGCACGCGGCGGGCCGCCCGAGAGTTTCTCGGGCGGCCCACTGGCTGGCTGATGGCGCCCTCAGACGCGGGACCACTTCTGGTTGGCCGCGCCGATGCAGTCCCACAGGTGCAGCTTGCCGCCGTTGGCGGGGTTGGCGTCCCGGACGTCCACGCACCGGTTGGAGCTCAGGTTGACCAGATCGCCGGCGGCGTTGAGGGTGAAGCGCTGTGCGGGATTGCCGTTGCAGGAGACCAGGTTGACCTCGGTGCCGTTGGCGGTGCCGGCCCAGGCGGGGTCCATGCACTTGCCCATCGCCCGGACGGTCCCGTCGGAGGCGAAGGTCCAGGCCTGCGCCGCCGTGGTGTTGCAGTCCCAGATCTGCAGCTTGGCGCCCTCGACCGGGTTCGCGCTGGGGATGTCGATGCAGCGCCCGCTCTGCGCGCCCCGGATCCGGCTGGTGCCCGGGGCCGGGCCGCCACCGCCGGGCGTGTAGCCGGACACCCGGACGTAGTCGACGAGCATCTGCTGCGGGAACTGCGTGGAGCCGTCCGGGTAGCCGGGCCAGTTGCCGCCGACCGCCACGTTGAGGATCATGAAGAACGGGTGGTCGAACACCCACCGGTTACCGTTCAGCCGTGCCGGGTCGACCCGGTGGTACTGCACCCCGTCCAGGTACCAGGTGATCACGTTCGGCTCCCAGTCCACCCGGTAGGTGTGGAAACCGTCGGCGAGTGGCCCGCCGAGGGTGCGGCTGCCCGTGATGCCGCCGCCGCCGGAGTAGCCCGGCCCGTGCACGGTGCCGTACACGGTGTTGGGCTCCCGGCCGATGTTCTCCATGATGTCGATCTCGCCGGCGTCGGGCCACCCGCCGCCGGTGCCGAGCATCCAGAACGCCGGCCAGATGCCCTGGCCACGCGGGATCTTGATACGGGCCTCGAACCGGCCGTACGTCTGGGTGAAGGTGGACGCGGTCAGCAGCCGCGCCGAGGTGTACTCGCAGCGCCCGTAGTGGCACTGGTAGTTGGCGGGGTTGTCCCGGCGGGCAGTGATGACCAGGTTGCCCTGTCCGTCGTGGACGGCGTTGCTGGTGCTGTTGGTGTAGTACTGCCGCTCGTTGTTGCCCCAGCCGCCACCGCCGATGTCGAAGCGCCATTTGCTCTGGTCGACCGCTGCGCCGGCCGGGGCGTTGAACTCGTCCTGCCAGGTGATCGGGCCGATGGCGGCCTCGGCCCGGTCGGGGTGCGCCGGGAGGACGAGCGCCGCGGTGGTGGCCAGGAGAGCGACCGCGGCGAGGACGAGGGGTCGGAA
>NZ_RCVJ01000191.1 GCF_003667505.1 Micromonospora sp. BL4 | reverse complement strand
GTTAGCGGCGGCGGGCTACCAGGACCGCGTCGTGCACGGTGATGTTGCGGTTTTCGGGGTCGGTGGCTGGGCGGGGGCGGGCTTCGGCCGTTAGCACTTCCCAGTGGGCTGGGTCCAGTGAGGCGGCTACGTCCTCGGCGGTGTACATCATGTCCGGCAGGTGCAGCCGGTGCGCCGACGTCCACAGGTCCGACGGGTGGTGCCCGACGATCAGCAGGGTGCCGCCCGGCGCCACCGCGGCGGCCAGCCGGGCGAACAGCTCCCGCCGCTGCGCCGGTGGCAGGTGCATGAACTGCGCGGACACCAGGTCGTACGCCTTCTCGGCGGGCGGCTTGTCGCGCAGGTCGGCATGCGTGAACTCGACGCGCTCGCCGACGCCGGCGGCCTCGGCGTGCTCCGCGGCCCGGCTCAGCGCCGTGGTGGAGATGTCCACCGCCGTCACCCGCCAGCCGCGTTCGGCCAGCCACACCGCGTCGGCGCCCTCGCCGCTGCCCACGTCCAGCGCCCGCCCCGGGGTCAGATCGGCGGCCTCGGTGACGAGCTGCGGGTTCGGCTGGCCGCTCCACACCGCCGGCCGGGACCGGTAGCGCTCCTCCCACGCCGGCTCCTCGAACGCCGTGGCGAGCACCTGCCGGTACGCGGCCACCGCCTCGCGGGTCTCCTCGGCGATCAGGTCGGCGTTGATCGCCGCCCCGGCGGTGAGTCCGGCAGCGGCGGCCGCGATCACCTGGCCGCGGACGTCGGCCACGTTTCCGGCCACCCACACACCCGGAACGGTCGTCGCCCCGGTGGCGTCGGCCGGGATCTGGGTGCCGATGACGTGCTCGCCCATCGTCACCTCCTCCGGAGCCAGGCCCAACCCGACGAGCATTCCGGCGCGGGGGACCGGCCGTGCCGCGACCACCACCGCGTCGAGTGCCACCACCCGGCCGGACGCGAGCCGTACGCCGGTCAGCGCGTCTCCGGTGACCTCCAGCTCGGCCACCGGGCCGGGCACCACGGCGATGCCGCGCGCGGCGAGCCGCTCGGCCGTCTCCCCGTCCGGTGCGGGCGCGTCGTGCAGCAGGAGCAGCACGTCCGAACTCCACTGCCGCCACATCTCGGCCTGGTGCACGGCCAGCGGACCGGTGGCCAGGATCCCGATCCGCCGGTCCTGGACCTCCCACCCGTGGCAGTACGGGCAGTGCAGCACGTCGCGGCCCCACCGTTGCGCCACCCCGGGCACGTCGGGCAGCTCGTCGGTGAGCCCGGTGGTCACCAGCAGCCGGCGGGCCCGCACCGTACGCCCGTCGTCGAGGCTCAGGCGGAACCCGTCGTCGTCCCGGGTCGCCGCCTCGACCCGCCCGTCCAGGAACGTCCCGCCGTACCCGGCCACCTCGGCACGCCCGGCCGCGACCAGCTCGGCCGGCGGCGTCCCCTCCCGCGCCAGGTAGTTGTGCACGTGGTCGGCCGGAGCGTTGCGCGGCTCGCCGGAGTCGATCACCAGGACCGACCGTCGGGCCCGGCTCAGCGCCAGGGCTCCGCTGAGCCCCGCCGCGCCACCGCCCACCACCACCACGTCGTATGTCTCGTCCACCGGAATCTCCCCTTGGTTGTCGGCTGAGCCCACCATCCGTCGCCGCCGGCCAGGTGGCAACTATCCTTGCCGTTATGGCAAACGACGACAGCACGGCGTTGGCCGCCGTCGGCCCACGGCTGCGCGCCCTGCGTCACCAGCGCGGGACCACGCTGGCCCACCTCTCCGACCTGACCGGCATCTCGGTGAGCACCCTGTCCCGGCTGGAATCCGGCAGCCGCCGCCCCACCCTGGAGCTGCTGCTCCCGCTCGCCCGGGCCTACCAGGTGCCACTGGACGAGCTGGTGGACGCCCCGGCCACCGGCGACCCGCGAGTGCACCCCAAGCCGATCGTCCAGCACGGCGTGACGTTCCTGCCGCTGACCCGCCGACCGGGCGGCGTGCAGGCGTTCAAGCAGATCCTCCCGCCCAACACCCCCACCGGGGAGCACACCCAGCAGACCCACGAGGGGTACGAGTGGATTTACGTGCTCTCCGGCCGGCTACGCCTGCTGCTCGGCGAGCACGACCTGACGCTGACCCCGGGCGAGGTGGCCGAGTTCGACACGCGCGTCCCGCACCGGGTGTTCAACCCGGGCCCCGGCACCACCGAGGTCCTCAACCTCTACGGGCCGCAGGGGGAGCGGCTGCACGTCCGCGCCCGCCCCGCCGCGCCCGACAAGGGCTAGTCGTCATCTCTGGACGGCGGGGAGGCGGTTGGCGTTTCCGGTCATCGGACCGGTGACGTTCGTACCTCGGTGAGGTGTTTGGTGATGCGGAGCAGCACGTGGTCCGGTGGCCCGGCGACGAAGGCGGCCTCGTCGGCGAGTGCGGCGATCAAGGGCAGTCCGCGGCCGCCGACGGTGAGCGGGGCGGGGAGCTCAGCGTTGAGTCCGGCGCCGTTGGGGGCACTGCCGCGGTTGCCGACCTCGAGCAGGCAGACGTCGTCGTCGATGATGATGGCGATGTCGACGCTGCTGTCGCGATCGGCGTGCATCACCGCGTTGGCGCAGGCCTCGGTGATCAGCACGGCGAGGTGGCCGCGGGAGTCCTCGGCGGCGTCGGTGAGGCTCAGCAGGGTGGTGAGTACATGGCGGGCGCGGGTCACCGAGGACGGTTGTCGCGGGAGTGACAGCGTCATGGTCACGCGCATTGCGCAGTTCCTCCTCAGCCCGTGCGTGACCACGCCGGACTCCTGTCTCGTACATTGCTGCGCTAAGCGGGATGCATCGGTTGCGACCAGCACTACCCGGCGTTGCCTGCGGTGAAACGGTCGCGGTGTCGGCTCGACGTACGGCGGCCGGCGGCGGTTCGCCCGACGGCAGAATAGGGTAAGCGGGGATCATCGGCGTGAGAGGGGTTGTTGTGGATCTGCTGTTGTCGGTTCGGCCGGGCCGGGGTTGCACCGTGATCGAGGTGCACGGCGAGCTGGACATGGCGACGGCCCCGCAGCTGCGCGAGGGTCTGCAACGGCTGATCGACGCTGGTGACCGTCGGATAGTGGTGGATCTCGCCGGGGTGGGGTTCATGGACTCCAGCGCGCTGGGCGCACTGGTGGTGTCGTTCAAGGCGTTGCGTGAGCTGGGCGGCCGGATGTGCCTCGCCGGGGTGCAGCCCGCTGTGCGCAGCGTCCTGACGGTCACGTCGGTGGATCGAGTCATCCATGTCCATGACAGCGTGCAGGCGGCTGAGGCCGACGTGCTGTCCAAGGACGACGCGACCGGCCGGTAGTCAGTCGGACAGCGCGGTGCTGGCACGCGCCTGGTCGGCGCCAGCGCTGGTCCGCCGGTCCTCGCTGTGCCCGCCGTGCCAGTCGAGGATGAACAGGGTGGCGTCATCGGCCAGAGTCGGTCCGCTGACCTCGAGCACGGCATCGGCCAAGGCCCGGGCCGCCTCCCGCGGGTGCAGACCGGCGATCGACCGCAACATGGTCGGTAGGTCCAGGCTGGCGGCGTTGCGCTCCCGCATGCCATCGGTGACCACCACCAGACGGTCGCCCGGTCGCAGCGTGATCTCGCCGGCGCGGTAACCGGTCTCGGCGAACATGCCCAGGGGGAAGTTGGCCGGCAGCGGCAGCGTCCGGGTGTCCCCGTCGCGCACCAGCAGCGGCGGCACGTGCCCGGCGTTGAGCAGTGCGCACACCCCGGTGCGCAGGTCGAGACGGCCGAGGACCGCCGTGATGTAACTGCCGGGCACGGCGGCGTTTTCGGCGACATCGGCATTCGCGGCCTCGGCCTGCTCCACCAGACCGGCCGCGCGGCGGCGGCTGTTGCGCAGGCTGCCCACGCCCAGCGTGGCCGTCAGCGCGCTGGCCACCCCGTGGCCCATCGCGTCGGTGACGCTGAAGTGCAGCACGTCCCGGCCGACGCTGTAGTCGAAGGTGTCCCCGCCGATGCTGGCGGCGGGTTCGAGCCAGCCGGACAGGGTGAAGGCACTACCCTCACACGTGAACGAGCCGGGCAGCAGGCGGCGCTGGATCTCCCCGGACAGGGTGAACGGGGTCGTCCGTTGCCCCCACTCGAAAAGGTCGGTGTACCGCCGGTTGGCAATCACCACGAACGCCAACACGTGCGCCGCGCGGGCGATCTCCTCCAGTGCCCGCGGAGCGGGTTCGTCCGGCAGGACCATCTCGAGCAGGCCGATCGCCTCACCACGGTCGGTCACCGGCGCCAACACCGTCCACCTGTCCGGCTGCGCGACAACCTGCACCGTCTGGGTGCGTAGCGCCTGCTCGGCGGGGCCGCCGTCGAACGGCAGCACCGTGGCGACCTCAGCACCGTCCCGGCGGCCCTGACCGCCGCCGTCGAGTGGGACGTGGGCCAACCGGACCAGCGCCCGGCCGCTGAGGTCCGCGATCAGGAACGCGACGCTACGTGCGCCCAGCGCCGCACCGAGTTCCCGGGTGACCGCCTCGACCGCCTCGACCGGCGAGGCGTTCTCCGCCGCATCCAACATATGGGCCATGAGCCGCCCTTGACTGCTTTCCACCGTCGGAGCCTACGAGACCACACCGGTCGTCGCCGCGAACGAGGATAGCCACAGCGGCGTCGGCAGCCCCGAACAGGTCCAGATCCAGGGCTGTAGGTGGCCCGGCCCCACTGGCTCTGGTTCAGCGGGGCGCGGCGATCGGCGGTGTCGACGGCCCGAACGTGGTCAGGAACCGGTCCCGGAAGGTGTCCATCGGCCAGACCGGAGCCTCCGGACCAGGCCGCAGGCCGTCCTGCCACCCCCAGCCCGCCGCCCGGTCGAGCACGGCCGGGTCGCGGGCGACGATGGTGATCGGCACGTCCCGGCTCGCGCCCTCGCCGGTGACCACCGGCGACGGCTGGTGGTCGCCGAGGAAGACCAGGACCAGGTCGTCGTCCCCGTACGTCTGCACGTAGGAGATCAACGTCTCCAGCGAGTACGCGGTGGCCTGCCGGTACCCGCCGCGGATCTGGCCGGCGTTCCGGTCGTCGGCCTCGCCGCTGTCCTCGCCCACGGCGGAGCCGTGGTAGATCGAGCCGTCACCCACCTCGTCCCACCCGATCATTCGCGGCACCGCCGTCCAGGGGGAGTGACTGGAAATCAGCGGGATCTCGGCCATCACCGGTCGGTCCGCGCCGGCGCGAACCTGCCGCTGGAAGAACGACAACGTGTACTGGTCGGGCATCGGCGCGTAGCCGAACTTCGGGCCCCGATAGCCGAGCGCCTCCGCGTCGTAGTAGCGGTCGTAGTCGAAGAATCCCTGCTCCGGCCACGGCTGGGTGGCCGCCGGGAGCACACCGACGGTCTCCCAGCCGGCCCGGCGGAAGGCGCCGTTGAGAGTGAGCCGGTCGCTGGCCAGCAGGCTGCGGTGCCGCTGCTCGTTGTCCGTCCACAGGCCGGACAGCAGCGTGTCGTGCGCCAGCCAGCTGCCGCCGCCGAAGGTGGGGGAGGTGAGGAAGCCACTGCGGGCGTGGTACCCGGCCGCGCGCAGCTGCTCCGTGCCGGCGTCCAGCACCGCGTTGACCTGCGGCGCCAGCTCCGGGTCCTCCACCGCGTCGCGGCCGTAGCTCTCCACGAACGCGAGGATGACGTCCTTGCCGCGCAGCCCGGTCAACAGTTGATCCCCCGGAGTGTCGTCGAACGGGTCGGCGGCGATCTGGGCGCCGAACCTCTCCCGGTCGTGCAGCCGCGCGTCCACCTGGGTCGCGTGCGCTCCGACCAGCGCGGTCGTCCCGGCGTCGGCCACCGGCACGCCCGGTACGATCCGCACGCCGACGACGGCGCAGGCCACCCACGCGACGGTCAGTGACGCCACCGCCCGGGTCGCCACCCGTTCATGCCAGACCAGCAGCGACGCCAACCGACGCAGCGCCAGCGTCAGCACCAGCAGCAGCGCGCCGACCAGCAGCAGGACGCCGATCACCGCGCCGACCGCGCCGGCCCGGCCGGCCGAGTCACGGACGAAACCGAACGCGTCGTCCAGCAGCAGCCAGTCCAGCACCAGGTCGAACGGCCGGTCGAGAGCCGTCCGGAAGCCCAGGTCGGCGAGCTTCACGATGGCGAGCAGGCCGAGCAGCGGCCCGACCACGGCCACCACCAGCCGCCGGGGCCGCGCCGGCAGAGCCAGCAGCAGCGCTGCGACGAGCAGCCCCTCCAGCGGAATGCGCAAAAAGGCGCCCGGCGTGAGCAGGCCCAGCCGGTCCGGGCCGACCAGCACGGCGAACACCAGGAACACCGCCAGCGCGCTGCCCACCCCGCCCGCCACCCGCCGCGCCGGGCCGCGCCCGGCCGCGGCCGACACCCCGGGAGTACGCGCCGACACCTCGCCCGCGCCGGCGGAGCGCGAACGGAACCGGCCGGCCAGCCGGCGCACCCGGGCGGGAAGGGTCATCACAGCCTCCAGTCGGAGTGGACCGTACCGCCCGAGCGGGTCGCCATCGCCGGCGTGGGAGCGGGCACCGGCAGCAGGGGAGGCAGTGCCACGGTCGACGGCACGACCACCGGCAGTCGGGTCGGCAGAGCCAGCGGTTCGGCCACCGGAGCGGGCACCTTCGGCACGGTCCGTGCCGGCAGGACAGGCGGCGAGGTCGGCGCCGGAGCGGCAGCCGGCGTCGCGAGGGCCCGTCGGGACGCCGGCCGGCGCCGCCACAACCACGCCACGTCCCGGCCGAACGACTCAACCAGCAGAGCCAACGCCACCACCAGCACCAGAGTGGTCCACGGCTCGGGCAGCACCCCCGCCGCGGCCACCGCCAGCACCACCCCCTGCGCGGCGGCCACCACCTTGCGCCAGAAGCGCGGCGGCAGCGATCCGCTCAGCCAGGGCAGCACCGCGCTCGCCGCGACGAACGCGTACCGCATTCCGCCGATGGCCAGCACCCACCCGCCGGCGGTCGGCGCGACGTGCACGCTGAGCACCAGGATCAGGAACGCGTCGACCTCCATGTCGAAGCGGGCGCCGAGCGCGCTCACCGTGCCGGTGCGCCGCGCCACCTGCCCGTCCACCGCGTCCAGCAGCAACGCCACCGCGCTCACGGTGACCAGCAACCCCACCGGCGCGGGCCGGCCGAACGAGTCGACCACCAGCGCGGTGACCGCGCCGACCAGGACGGCCCGGGTCAGCGTCACCCGGTCGGCCGGGCCGAGGCGGGACGCACCGGCCCGGTGCAGGCCCCGACTCAACGCGACGCAGGTGACCATCGCGTAGCCGGTCCCGACCAGCCAGCCTGCGCCGCCCAGCCCCACCGTGGCGGTCAGCGCCGCCAGCACGACCAGTTGCGCGCTCAGCCCGATCATCGGACCACTTCGAACCGTGGGCACCGTACCTCCGTGTTTATGATCGACGACCCCGACAGGGAACACGGAAAAGGTGGCCGTTCGGTTCGGCCGGGAGCAAAGGTGAGGTGCGCGACGGTGATCCGCGAGGCGTACGCCTGCTGGGTGCGCGAGCCCGGCGCGGCGGAGATCCGGCCGGTGCCGTTGCCCGTTCCGGGCCCCGACGAGGTGCTGGTCCGGGCACGCTACTCCGGGGTCAGCCGGGGCACCGAGACGCTGGTCTTCGCCGGCCGGGTGCCCGCCGACCAGCACGCCGCGATGCGTGCGCCCTTCCAGGAGGGCGACTTCCCGGGCCCGGTGAAGTACGGGTACCTCAGCGTCGGCGTGGTCGAAGAGGGCCCACCGGAGCTGCTCGGACGCACGGTCTTCTGCCTGCACCCGCACCAGAGCGCGTACGTCGTGCCGGCCACCGCCGTGGTGCCGGTGCCGGACGACGTGCCGCCCGCCCGCGCGGTGCTCGCCGGCACGGTGGAGACCGCGGTGAACGCCCTGTGGGACGCCGCGCCGCTGGTCGGCGACCGGGTCAGCGTGGTCGGTGCGGGCATGGTGGGCTGCTGCGTCGCGGCCCTGCTCGCCCGCTTTCCCGGCGTGCAGGTCGAGCTGGTCGACATCGACGCCCGCCGCGCGGGGATCGCGGGCGCGCTCGGCGTCGGGTTCGCCCAGCCGGCCGACGCGTCCGGCGATCGGGACCTGGTCGTGCACGCCAGCGCCACCGCCGCCGGTCTGCAACAGTCGCTGGACCTGCTCGCGCCGGAGGGCACGGTGATTGAGCTGAGCTGGTACGGCGACCGCCCGGTGCAGGTGTCGCTCGGCGGGGCGTTCCACTCCGGACGCCTGACCGTGCGCAGCAGCCAGGTCGGCATGGTCGCGCCCGCACGGCGGGGGCGGCGCAGCTACACCGACCGGCTGGCGCTCGCCCTGGACCTGCTCGACGATCCGGCCTTCGACGCGTTGATCACCGGCGCGTCCCGGTTCGAGGAGCTGCCCGACGTCCTCGCTCGACTCAGCGCGGGTGACCTTGCCGCGCTCTGCCACCTCATCACCTACGACGACGGGGAGTGACCGTGTTCAGCGTGACCGTTCGGGATCACATGATGATCGCCCACAGTTTCCGGGGCGAGGTGTTCGGCCCGGCCCAGCGCCTGCACGGCGCGACCTTCGTGGTGGACGCGACGTTCCGCCGGCCGGACCTGGACGCCGACGGCATCGTGGTCGACATCGGTCTGGCCACCGAGCAGCTGCGGGCAGTGCTCGGCGAGCTGACCTACCGCAACCTCGACGACGAGGCCGCGTTCGCCGGGGTGAACACCACCACCGAGGTGCTGGCCCGCACCGTCGCCGACCGGCTGGCCGAGCGGGCGCACGCCGGTGAGCTGGGCGCCGGGGCGCGTGAGCTGTCCGGCATCACCGTCACCCTGCACGAGTCGCACATCGCCTGGGCCAGCTACGAGCGGCAACTGTGATCGGGGCGGGCCGGGCGACACCGGTCGACCGGCCCGCTTCGCCCGGCAACGTGGTGCATGTCGTGCTGCCTGGCGACATCGACGACCCGGCCACGCCCAGCGGCGGCAACACCTACGACCGGCGGATCTGCCGAGGGCTCGGCGAGCGGGGCTGGTCGGTGCGTGAACATGCGGTGCCCGGCGCCTGGCCGCACCCCGACCCGGCCGACCGGGCGGAGCTGGCCCGCCTGCTGGCCGCGACGCCGGACGACGCCGTGGTGCTGCTCGACGGCCTGATCGCCTCGACCGTTCCGGACCTGCTCGCCCCGCACGCCCAGCGGCTGCGCCTGGTCGTCCTGGTCCACCTGCCGCTGGACGACGAGGCCGAGGCCCGCGCCCTGGCCACCGCACGGGCCGTCGTCACCACCAGCGAGTGGACGCGCCGGCGACTGCTGGCCCGCCATCCGCTGCCCGCCGACCGGGTCCGGGCCGCGCCGCCGGGGGTGACGCCCGCCCCGCCGGCGCCCGGCTCGGTCGCCGGCGACCGGCTGCTCTGCGTGGCGGCCGTCACCCGTCACAAGGGACACGACGTGCTGGTGGAGGCCCTGTCCACGCTCGCGGGGCTGCCGTGGACGCTGGTCTGCGCCGGCACGCTGGCCCGGGAGCCGGACCTCGTGCACCGGCTGCGGGAGCGCCTCGCCGGCGCGGGTGTCGCCGACCGGGTCCGACTGGCCGGCCCGCTGACCGGCGCCGCGCTGGACGCCGCGTACGCCGCCGCCGACCTGCTGGTGTTGCCCTCGCGGGGCGAGACGTACGGGATGGTCGTCACCGAAGCTCTGGCCCGGGGGCTGCCGGTGCTGGCGACCGACGTGGGTGGGCTGCCGGAGGCGCTCGGCCGGGCCCCCGGCGGTGACCGCCCCGGGCTGCTGGTCCCGCCGGACGAACCGGCCGCGCTGGCCGACGCGCTGGCCCGTTGGCTGGGCGACGACGCCCTGCGCGCCCGGCTGCGCCGTGCCGCCCTGGCCCGGCGGGACACCCTGACCGACTGGCCGGTGACGACCGCGCTGCTGGCCGCCGTGCTCAAGGAGGTGGCGGCATGACCGTCGAGGAGACCCTGCCGTTCGCCGACTGGCTGCGGCTGCGCGAGCCCGCCGACGCGGCGGCCCGCGCCGAGGACCTGGTCGACGTGGTCCGCCCCGCGCTGGCAGGCGACACCCCGATCCGGATCCACGACCTGGGCAGCGGCACCGGCTCGATGAGCCGCTGGCTGGCTGCCCGGCTGCCCGGCCCGCAGCACTGGGTGCTGCACGACCGGGACGCCGACCTGCTGGCCAGGGCCGCCGAGGGCATGGCCGGGGTCACCGCCGCCGACGGCGCGCCCGTCACGGTCAGCACCCGGTGCGGGGACCTCACCCGGCTGACCGGCGCGGACCTGGCCGACGGCGCCCTGGTCACCGCGTCCGCGCTGCTGGACATGCTGACCGTCGAGGAGGTCGAGCGGGTGGTCGCCGCCTGCGTCGACGCCGGCCGTCCCACCCTGTTCGCGATCTCGGTCACCGGGCGGGTCCAGCTCACCCCGCCCGACCCGCTGGATCCTGCGGTCGAGGCCGCGTTCAACGACCACCAGCGGCGTACCGTCGGCGGCCGGCGGCTGCTCGGCCCGGACGCCGTCGCGGCCACCGCCGCCGCGTTCGCCCGCCGGGGTGTCCCGGTCCGGGAGCGGCCCAGCCCGTGGCGACTCGGCCCGGACCAGGCGGACCTGGCCGCCGAGTGGTTCCGGGGCTGGCTGGGCGCGGCCTGCGCGCAGCGTCCGGAGTTGGCCGGCCCGGCCCGGGCGTACGCCGAGCGCCGGCTGGCCGACGCGGCGGCCGGCCGGCTCACGGTGCAGGTCGACCACCGGGACCTCCTGGCCGGCGGATGAACCGCTGGCGCCCCTGGTACGTGCACTAGGGCAAGTGAACGATCTTCAGGGAGGACCGGCGCGGATGTTCTGGGGCTGGGCACGAGTCGTCGGCGGGGTGGGCCTGCTCGCCGTCCTGCTGTGGCAGGTGGGCACCGGCCCGTTCCTGGCCGGGGTGCGGCTGATCGACGCACCGGCGCTGACCGCGGCGCTGCTCATCGGTGTGCTCACCACGGTCTGCGCGGCCTGGCGGTGGAGCCTGGTCGCCGGCGGCCTGGGCGTACGGCTGCCGCTGACGACCGCGGTCGCGCACTGCTACCGCGCGGTGTTCCTCAACGCCACCCTGCCCGGCGGTGTGCTCGGCGACGTGCACCGGGCGGTACGGCACGGCCGGGACGCCGGTGACGTCAGCCGGGGCATCCGCGCGGTGGTCTGGGAACGTGCCGCCGGTCAGGTGGTTCTGGTGGCCGTCGCGCTGGTGGTGCTGGCCGCCTTCCCGTCGCCGGTGCGGCCGTACCTGCCGGTCGCCGTCGCGTTGCTGGTCGCCGCCGGGCTGGCGGCCGTGCTGCTGGCGCGGGTCCTGCCGCGGGCCGGCCGGTCGCGCTGGGCGCGAGGACTGCGCACCGCCGTGGCGGACGTCCGGGCCGGGCTGCTGGCCCGGCGGACCTGGTTCGGGGTGCTGGTCGCCTCCACCGTGATGGTCGCCGGTCACCTGGCCACCTTCCTGGTGGCGGCGCGTACCGCCGGCTCCGACGCCCCACTGTCCCGGCTGCTCCCGTTGACCCTGCTCGCGCTGCTGGCCATGGGCCTGCCGCTGAACATCGCCGGGTTCGGGCCGCGCGAGGGAGTGGCCGCCTGGGTGTTCGGGGCGGCCGGCCTCACCGCGGCCGAGGGGATCGCCACTGCCACCGTCTACGGTGGACTGGTGCTGGTGGCCAGCCTGCCGGGTGCCGCCGTGCTGCTCGCCCGGCGCGCTCGGACTCCGGCCGCCGGTCGGGAAGCCGCCTCCGCTAGCGGCTGTTGAACCGGTTGTGAGACGGTACGCGTCACCGCACGGTGGTGGCCCCGGACAAAGGAGTCCCATGCCCGAAGCATTGCCGGTCGCCACGGTCCGTACGCAGGTCACGGTACCGCTGACCTTCCCCGACGGCTACGCCACGACCGCCCGGGTGTTCACGTTCAAGGGCCTGGTGGACGGCCGGGAACACCTCGCCCTCGGCCTCGGCGACTGGGCCGGCGCCCTGGACCGGCTCGCCGCCGACGGTGAGCCGCCACTGGTCCGCCCGCACAGCGAGTGCCTGACCGGTGACGTGTTCGGCAGCCAGCGCTGCGACTGCGGTCCACAGTTGCGCGAAGCCGTGCAGCGGATCGCCGAGACCGGCGGTTTCCTGCTCTACCTGCGCCAGGAGGGTCGGGGCATTGGCCTGTACGCCAAGCTCGACGCGTACGCCCTTCAGGACGCCGGGCTGGACACGTACCAGGCCAACGTGGCGCTCGGCAGGGGCGAGGACGAGCGGGACTACAGTGCCGCCGCGCAGATGCTCGCCACCCTCGGCGTGCCCCGGATCCGGCTGCTCAGCAACAACCCGGACAAGGCCGACCAGTTAACCCGTTTCGGTGTGGCGGTCGCCGAGCGGGTGCCCACCGGCATCTACCTCTCCCCGGCCAACGCCGACTACCTCGCGGCGAAGGCGGCCAAGGCCGCGGAGACCGAGGCGGAGTCCGCGGAGGTGGCGTCGGCTGGTCGTACCCCCGATCGGCCCGTGACCCCGTGAGCTGCCGGCCGGCGCCGGCGCGGCCGTACGTGCTGCTGAGCTGCGCCACCTCCATCGACGGGTACATCGACGACGCCTCCGACCAGCGGCTGCTGCTGTCCAACGCGGACGACCTGGACCGGGTCGACGCGGTCCGGGCCAGCTGCGACGCGATCCTGGTCGGTGCCGGTACGGTCCGCCGCGACGATCCCCGGCTGCTCGTGCGCTCGGCCCCGCGACGGGCCGAGCGGGTGGCCTGCGGGCGGCCCGCCTCACCCATCAAGGTCACCCTGACCGGCCGGGGGGACCTCGACCCGACGGCTCGGTTCTTCACGGCCGGCGACGCGGCCCGGCTCGTCTACTGCGCCACCGACGCGCTGGAGAAGACCCGGGAACGCCTCGGCCGGCTGGCCACCGTGGTGGACGCGGGCGAACTGGTCGACCCCGAATGGCTGCTGGCCGACCTGGCCGCCCGGGGTGTGCGGCGGTTGATGGTGGAGGGGGGTGGAACGGTGCACGCCCAGTTCCTCACCGCCGGTCTCGCCGACGAGCTGCACCTGGTGGTCGCCCCGTTCTTCGTCGGCGACGGCCGGGCGCCCCGGTTCGTCGGCGAGGGCCGTTTCCCCTGGCACCCCGGCCGTCGGGCGCGGCTGGCCGAGGCCCGCCAGATCGGCGACGTGGTCCTGCTCCGCTACGCCCTCTCCGACCGCTTTCCGGACGACTGACGCCGGCGGGCGAGGGCGCGCAGCGCGTACGTGAGGGCGCTGAGGACGAACAGGGCGGCGGTGAGTTGGAGCCAGCGGGCCAGGTAGGGGTGCTGATCCTGGCCGGTGGCGGCGAGGTGGGTGGTCTCACCCAACCGCAGGATGCCGGGGGCGAAGACCAGGAGGAGCAGGGCGCTGGCGAGCGCCGGCACCCGCAGGTGGTTCAGCAGGGCGACCCGGTTGCCCGCCCGGTGCCGCACCAGCGCCCGCAGCACGCGGTCGGCGGTCGCGTACAGCGGAAAGAGCACCAGGTCGTGGGCGATGACCGCGCCGAGGAACCAGAGCAGCATCCGACCGGCGGTCGCCTCACCGGCCAGCCGCAGCGCCACCCAACCGGCGAGCACGATGGCGGCCGTCACGACGATCAGATGCCGAGAGCCGGCGCCATAGCCGGCGCGGAGCCGGGACGTCGGGTCACCCATCGGCGCGGCCCTGGAAGTCGATCTCGGCGACCCACTTCGTGCAGTGCACCCCGGGCAGGGCCGGCACGATGACCCGGGCCGGGTAGCCGTGGTCGGGGGAGAGGTCGACGCCGTTGACCCGCAGCGCGAGCAGCGAGTCCGGGTCGAGGACCTGGTTGGGCGCGAGCATCGCCGTCCGGAACAGCCCGGCCCGCTCCAACGACGACACCCGTGCGGCGGCCGGGTCGGCGACCCCGGCCAGGGCGGCGAGGTCCCGCAGCCGTACGCCGGTCCAGGTCTGCCGGGTCGACCAGCCCTCCACGCAGGAGATGGGGAGCGCGGCGGTGTGCTGCGCCATGGCCAGCAGCCCGGGCCGGTCCAGGGTCACCGTCCGGTCGCCGCCGCGCAGGATCAGTCGCCAGTCGGGGCCGGTCTGCTCGGGGCGTACGCCGGCGGCGGCGATCGTGCGGTTGACCGGGAAGCCGTTCGGCCCCGGACCGGGCTGGCGGCCCCGGGGCAGGAGCAGCGCGGTGCGGCGCAGCGGGCCGTCCAGGCTCTGCCCCACGGTCAGCGCCGCCAGCAGCAGCGCGCCGCCGCCGACCAGGCCGACCGCGCCGCGCCGGCTGACCGTCGCCGGCCCGGGTCGCGCGGCGACCAGGTCGTCCGGGTCGGGCGGCTCGGGCCGGGTCGCGGCGCGGGGGGTACGCAGCTCCGCGCCGAGCGGACGGGACCGCAGCGCGGTGATCAGCCGGGGCAGCTTGACCACGACGTGCGCCACGAACGCGCCGGTGAAGATCCAGGCGCCGAAGTAGTGGGCGGTGTAGAAGTCGAAGCCGAACAGGTAGGCGTACTGGATGTTGAGCAGGCCGGTGGCGATCTGGAACAGGATCCCGCCGACCAGGAGCAGCAGGGTGAGCCGTTCCAGCACCTGGGCGAGCGAGCGGGCCGGTGGCCAGTTGAACAGCTTCGGGATCACCGACCAGAGCTTGCCCAGCACCACCGGGATGAGCACGATCCCGAGCGTCACGTGCAGCCCCTGGGTGACCCGGAACAGCCAGGACGGCCGGGTCGGCCAGTCGAACGTGGGCAGCCGCAGCCAGCCCACGTCGCTCGGGAACGCCTGGTCGAACCGGGGCCCGTAGGCGGCGTAGTCGAGCAGCCCGGTGACGATCACCAGGGGCAGCGTGACCAGCAGCGCCGTCCCGTACACGGCGGTGAGCCAGGGGCCGCGCAGCGGACTGCGCCAGCTCCGGTCGGCCGCGTCCACACCGGGCGGCCGGTGCCGGTCCAGGGCGCGCCAGAACCGGCGGGGCGTGCCGTAGCCGTCGGCGTCCGACGTGGGCGCGTCGATCCCGCCGGCGTCCGGGCCGGGCCTGCTGGTCGCCACCGCTGCTCCTTCCTCGGCGGGGTGCACTGCGGGCAGGCTAGACCGCGCCGGTACGCCCCGGCCGGGTTTGCCGCATTACCGAACGCTTACCGGGGCGTCCCCGTCGGCCGGGCTGTTGCGAACTCCTTACGGGTCGACCGAACCGACCCACCGGCCGCCGTTCCCGCCCTAGCGTGACCGGGTATGCGGGTACTGGTCACCGGCGCGGCCGGGTTCATCGGGTCGCAGGTCGTCGACCTGCTCATCGAGCAGGGTCACGAGGTGGTGGCGTTGGACGCGCTGCTGCCGCAGGCGCACGGCGGGGAGTTGCCCACCTGGTCGCGTCGGCACGACGTGGTGCGCGGCGACGTTCGTGACGGCTCGCTGCTGGACCGGCTGTTGGCCGGGGTGGACGCGGTCTGCCACCAGGCGGCGATGGTCGGGCACGGCCTGGACCCGTCCGACGCCCCCGACTACGTCACGCACAACGACTACGGCACGGCGGTGCTGCTGGCGGCGCTGCACCGGGCCGGGATCGGCCGGCTGGTGCTGGCCAGTTCGATGGTGGTCTACGGGGAGGGTCGCTACGCCTGCCCGGGCCACGGCACGGTGCGTCCGGCGCCCCGGCGGGCCGAGGACGTGGCGGCCGGCCGGTACGACCCGACCTGCCCCCGCTGCGGCCTGGGGCTCGACCCGTTGCTGGTGCCCGAGGACGCCCCGCTGGAGCCGCGCAGCACGTACGCGGCCAGCAAACTCGCCCAGGAGCACCTGGCCGCGGCGTGGGCCCGGCAGACCGGCGGCGCGGTCTGGGCGTTGCGCTACCACAACGTCTACGGTCCCCGGATGCCCCGCGACACCCCGTACGCCGGGGTCGCGTCGATCTTCCGGTCCGCGCTGGCCGCCGGCGAGGCCCCCCGCGTCCTGGAGGACGGCCGGCAGCGGCGCGACTTCGTGCATGTCACCGACGTGGCGCGCGCCAACCTGCTGGCCCTGACCAGCACCGCGCCGCCGGCCACGCTGGTGCCGGTGAACGTCTGCTCGGGCGAGCCGCACACCGTGGGGGAGTTGGCGGTCACCCTGGCCGAGGCGATGGGCGGACCGCCACCGCAGGTGGTCGGTGGAGCCCGCGTGGCCGACGTGCGGCACGTGGTGGCCGACCCGCGCCGGGCCGCCGACCTGCTCGGCTACACCGCCCGGGTCGGCTTCGCCGAGGGGGTGGCCGGCTTCGCCACCGACCCGCTGCGGGAACCGGCCGCGCTGGCGCGCTGACCGCTCGCCCAGGGCGGCCTCCTGCGGTGGTCGGCCCGTCCACGGAGACTTGCCGGTTGATCGACTCGGTATCGCCGATATCGGGGCATTCGGAAGCCCCGGATACCGCGACATCCCCGATATCGAGTCGATCACCTGAAGAGACACTCGCCAGGCGATCCCGGCGAGGTGGTCAACGAGCGCGATACCTCAGAGGCATATTTATGACTCACAGGTATACCGCTCACCACAGCCACCGCCCCCCGAGCGACGCTTGCCGGACCCGCGCAGCGATCGGAACCAAACCGAACAACCCGCCGGGGCTCAGGGCACGCCGGACCCCGCGCAGGGATCACGACGGACGGCGACCACCGATGGGGTGGGGCCCGCCGTGCCCGGCGCAGGGATCAAGCCTGACCGCCCGGAGCTGGGCACGGCGGGCCTCACCCCACCCCGCGCACCCCGATCGAGCCACAACGGACGGCAAGGCCGATGGCCCGCCCGGGGTGCGCCGCACGGGTCGCCGATCCCAGGCGGGAGGTCGGCGCCGCGCCGGCGGCTACGACACGGTCCAGACCAGGTGGTTCACCGCCAGCGCGGTGGCCGCCTGACCGGCCAGCCACCAGCGTCGCGAGCCGGCGGGTAGCCAGGCGGTGGCGACCAGCAGCCAGACGATGAACGGTAGCCAGATCCGCTCCACCTCCGCCTTGCTCAGCCCGGACAGGTCCGCGCCGAGCACCGCCACCACGGCGGCCAGCGGCAGGACCACGGTCGGTCCGGCCGTGCGTACCGCCGCTGCCGCCCGGGCGACCAGCCGGCCGGCGGCCCGCCAGCCGCTCGCCGCCGCGCCCGGACCGAAGCGCGGGCCGCCCGGCCGGCTG
>NZ_RCVJ01000188.1 GCF_003667505.1 Micromonospora sp. BL4 | reverse complement strand
GCCAATCCGAGATCAACTACCGGTTCTCCACCCTGCTGCACGCCGCCGACCAACTCCAACTGTTCAAGTACATCGTCAAGAACGAAGCCTGGGCCAACGGCAAAACCGCCACCTTCATGCCCAAGCCCCTGTTCGGCGACAACGGCTCGGGCATGCACACCCACCAGAGCCTCTGGCTCAACGGCGAACCCCTGTTCTACGACGAGACCGGCTACGCCGGCCTGTCCGACACGGCCCGCTGGTACATCGGTGGTCTGCTGCACCACGCGCCGTCGCTGCTGGCCTTCACCAACCCGACCATCAACTCGTACCGTCGCCTGGTGCCGGGCTTCGAGGCGCCGGTCAACCTGGTCTACTCCCAGCGCAACCGCTCGGCCTGCACCCGCATCCCGGTGACCGGCGCGAACCCCAAGGCCAAGCGCGTCGAGTTCCGCGTGCCGGACCCGTCAGCCAACGTCTACCTGGCTTTCTCGGCGATGATGATGGCCGGCCTGGACGGCATCAAAAGCAAGATCGAACCACCGACGCCGATCGACAAGGACCTCTACGACCTCCCGCCGGAGGAGTGGGGCGACGTCAAGCAGGTGCCGGGCTCGCTGTCGGCGGTGCTCGACTCGCTCGAGGCCGACCACGACTACCTGCTCGACGGTGGCGTCTTCACGCCCGACCTGATCTCCACCTGGGTCGACTGGAAGCGGGCCAACGAGGTCGACCCGGTGCGTCTGCGCCCGACCCCGCACGAATTCGCCATGTACTACGACTGCTGAGCAGTCTCCGACTGCTGAAGAGTCACCCGATCACCGGCCGGGGCCGGCTCCGCTGTCGCGGAGCCGGCCCCGGCCCGTCTCCCACGCCCCACGCCAAGATCGTGCTCGATCCAGGATGTAGTGGTCTCACCGGCTCGCGATGCCACTACATCCCGGTTCGAGCGCGATCTTGACTGCCCAACTCACGCCGGCCGGGAGTTGTGCCGTCACCCACCGGCATCATGTTCACGGAGCTTGGACGCGGAGGCGCGCGACGCTCGGTACCCGCGCAGGAGGACGGCCAGGAGAAGGACGGTCATCGCCACGGCGCCGGGGGCCTTCGTGAAGCGGGCCAGGTTGGTGCCGTCGGGCAGGGCCAGAAAGGCCGCGAGCGCGGCCGGCAGCGCGAACCACGTCGCCCGGATGGCGGTGAGGGCGAGCAGCGCCAGCGGCCAGGTGGCGTACCAGGGGTGGAAGACCGGGGACAGGACGACGGTGGCGACCAGCGCCAGGGCCGCGCCGCGCAGCGCCACCCGGGGCCGCATCGCCTCGATCCGGGTCACCCGCTGCCGGACGTCGTTCAACGCACGAAGCGCCCGCCAGGCCCGCCACCAGAGCACCACCAGCACCCCGGCGAGCACCAGCAGCGCGACGGCCCGGACCACCGGCACCGCCTGCGGGGAACGGCCGATCAGCGCGCCGGCGTAGTCCACGACCAGGCCGACCGCGGTGGGCGGCGACGTCCACTGCTCGGAGTCACCGCTGTGGGTCAGCCCACCCACCCAGCCGAACCCGAGACCGGACAGCGCCGAGGTGACCAGCAACGCGGCCAGCAGCCCACCGGCCAGCCACCCGCCGTCGCGCAGCAGCACCCGCACGGTGTACCGGCCGTGCATCGCGGCCAGCGCGGCGAACGGCAGCACCACCACGGCGCTGGCCTTCACCGTGACCGCCAGGCCGAGCAGCGCCCCGGCGAACAGCAGCGCCGCTGGCCGGCCCGGCCGCCGGAGCACCACCAGCAGCCCGCCCAGCAGCAGACCCAGCATGACCGCGTCGTTGTGCGCCCCGGCCACCAGGTGCACCCCGACCAGCGGGCCGGCAAGCGCCAGCCAGGCGGCCCGTCGGGCCGGCACCCCGGCCGCACGGGCCAGCCCGGGCAGGCAGAGCGCCGCCAGCAGCAGCCCCGCCACGGCGATCATCCGCAGCCACACGACCGTGCCGGTGAGCCCGCCACCGAGTTCGACCGCGAGCGCCGCGAGCAGCACGAAGACCGGACCGTACGGGGCCGGCGTGTCCCGCCAGATCGGCGCCACCGTGTCCAGCCACGGGCAGCCCGCCGCCGCCACGCCCACCGAGTACGGGTCGACGCCGTGCGCGTACGTCCAGCCCTGGCAGGCGTACGAGTACACGTCCCGGCTGCCCGACGGCGGCGCGAGCAGCAGCGGCAGCGCCCACAGGCCGGCGGTGACGTACGCCCACCGGGTCGACGGCGCTCCCTCGCGCAGCGACCACCATGCCCCGACCAGCAGTGCGGTGCCGACCAGCCAGCAGGTGAGCGTCGCCGGACCGCCCGGGGAGCGCCAGATCGACACCGGCGTCGCGCCCAGCGGGGCGTCGGGCAGCGCCCCGCCGAGGTACCCGGCGACGGCGAGCAGCACCGCGCCGGCCAGGCCGCCGTACCGGACCGCGCGCGCCGTCAGCGAACCGTCAGCGGCGAACTCAGGTGCGGCGGTGGCGGCGCCGGGATCGGTCACCGGCGCACCTTTCCTCAGTCGGCGGCGACCGGCTGACGGGCCGCCCGAGCCGACCGTACCAACCGGATGACCAGCACGATCACCAACAGCGTCATCAGCGCCGCCCCGACCGTCTTGGTGTACCGGGGCAGCCCGGTGCCGTCGGGCAGCACCAGGAACACCGCGACCAGGGCGACCACGATGAACCACCGGGTCCGCCGGGCGGTGGCCGCCAGCACGAACAACGGCCAGGTCCAGTACCAGGGATGCACCACGGGCGAGAGCGCGACCGTGAGGGCGAGCGCGAGGCCGGCATAGAACAGCGGGTCGCGGGTGCGAGCCCGCCACCAGAGCCAGACGAGGAGTACGGCCAGGAGCACGACGGCGATCCCGCGCGTCACCGGCAGCGCGTCGACGTGCCCGCCGAACAGCCGCGCGACGTCACTGATCGTCTGTCCGACAGCGGTCGGCGGGGATGTCCACGCGACGGCGGCGCCGCCCTGGGACAGCCCGCCGATCCAGCCGAAGTCCAGCCCACCGGCGGCGGTCACGCCCACGACGGCGGCGACCGCGCCGCCGACCACCCAGCCGCCGTCGCGGATCAGGGTCCGGATCCGGAACGGCCCGGCGGTGGCGGCCAGCGCGGCGAACGGCACCACCACCACAGCGGTGACCTTGATCGCCACGGCGACACCGAGCAGCACCCCGCCAACCAGCAGCAGCCCACGCCGGCCGGGTCGGGACGCCACCACGGCCAGCCCACCGACCAGCGCGGCGAGCATCAGCACGTCGTTGTGTGGACCACCGATCAGGTGCGCGGCGACCAGCGGGGAGCCCAGGGCCAGCCACACCGCCCGCTTGGCCGGCACACCGGTCCGCCGTGCCAGCGCCGGCAGCGCCCACGCGCACAGCACCACCCCGGCCAGCGACAGCGCCCGGAACAGCACGATGCTGGCGGTCAGCGAACCGGTGAGTTTGACCACGGCGCCGGCGATCAGCACGAACAGCGGCCCGTACGGCGCCGGGGTGTCCCGCCAGATGACGGACACCGTGTCGAGCCAGGGGCAGGGCAGCGCGGAGACGCCCTGCTCGTACGGGCTGATGCCGCCGGCGAAGCTGGCGCCCTGGCAGGTGTACGCGTACACGTCCCGGCTGCCGAAGGGCGGCGCGATGAGCAACGGCAGCAGCCAGAGCCCCACGGTGACCAGCGCCCACCGCGTCGACGGGCCCCCGTCGCGCAGAGCCCACCAGGCGTACGCCATCAGACCGGTGCCGACCGCCCACGCGGTGAGGACCAGCGGGCCGTTCGGACCCTGCCAGATGCTGACCGGGGTGCTGCGCAGGGGGCCGCCGGGGAACGCGCCGCCGAGGAACGCGGACAGCGCGAGCAGCATCGAGCCGGCCAGGCCGGTCCAGCGCGCGAGGTGGGAAGGCACCCCGACATGCTGCCAGCCCGTCGACGGGGAGCCGACGGCAGGCACCGTCAGCAGTGGCGCGCCGGCGCGAGGCTGCTGGAGATCGAGTAGTCACCTGCGGCACGGACGCGCACCTCGGTCCACCCGTCCGCGCCGGGTCGCAGACAGCCGTCCGGGCCGGTCAACGACAGCCAGCGCGACCAGCGCACCCGAACCGGCACGTCGCCCGGCGGGGCGGTCAGCCGGACCGAGCCCCGGTCGGCGGCGGCGAGGTTGCCCGGGGCCCCGACCAGCGGAGTCGGATCGACCACGGCGTACATCTGCCAGGTCGGATCACGCCAGACCTCCCGCAGGTACGGCAGGCCGCCGCGGATCAGCGCGGCCTCGTCGCGGCCCCACCGGTCGGCGGGGGCGTCCGGGGCGAGCGCCACGTACGTCACCGCCTCGTGACGGAGCCACTGCTCGTAGGTCTGCGCGGTCAGGGTGCCGTCGTAGAACACCGAGTTGCGATCGCTGTCGACCTGGCGCTCCCAGCCACGGGCGAGCGGCACGGTCGGTGGCAGGTACGCGGACTCCCAGTGGTCCCGCAGCGGCACCACCTCGACCCGCCCGGTCGGCTGCCGCCGCTCCAGTTCGGCGACGAGCGGCCGGTGGAACGCCGGGTCGCTCTCCGGCGCGCCGGCCCGCACGACGTCGCTCATCATCACCGGGGACTGCCACCACACGGTCGCGGCGAGCAGCCCGGCCAGCCACGGCGTGGGCAGCGGGGCGTACCCGGCCAGCACGGGCAGGGCGAAGAGCAGCGACAGGCGCAACGCGTTGGAACCGATCGGGCTGGGCACGTAGTAGGCACCGACCAGGAGCAGCACCGTGAGCACCGCGCCGATGCGCAGCACGTGGCGACGGCGGGGCAGCACGACGCCCACCAGCACCGCGAGCGCGACGTTGATCCGCATCGACTCGGCCGAGTACGGCTGGGTGCCTCCGTTGCCGAAGAACGCGGCGATCGGAGCGAGCGTGACCGCGGGCGCCACGGCCAGCACGAGGCCCTCCGCCAGTGGTCGCTCCACTCGCCAACCACCCGGCAGTCGACGGCCCGGCCCGGCGCCGTGGCGCAGGGCGGCCAGCAGCAACGCCGCGCCGGCCAGCCCGGTGAACAGGCCCGCGACCGGGCTCGCCGCGGTCGCGAGCGCGGCGCATCCGGCGGCGAGCGCCAGCCGTACCGGACGCGGTGGGCGTTCCGCGCTGACCGCGCAGAGCGCCAGCAGCCCGAACGTCAGCCCAACGGCGAAGGTGATCCGGCCGCTGGCCAGGTTGCCGACCAGCACCGCGGCACCGAGGACACCGGCCAACAGCGGCCGGCGAGCCCGGCTACGGGTGAACAGCCACCCCAGCGCGGCCGCACCGACCACGGCGGCGACGGCGCCCAGCGGACGTACGCCGATCAGTGCGCCCAACCGGGCCGTGAACAGGCTGTAGCCGTACTGGTTGACGCCGCCGTACCAACCGAAATCGAGGGGCGCGGCCCCGTACCGGTCGGCGAACTCGGCGCGGGCCACCTGGGCGGCCAGGTCGGTGCCCATCCTCGGCGCGAGCAGGAACGCGGCCGCGAGCAGCACCGCGACCCCGGCGGCCGCCGCCCAGACCGCGTGCGGGGATCGGGCGCGTTCGGTCCGCTGGCCGGCCCGCGCACCGGCCGGGTGGGTCAGTGCGTCAGGCATTGAGCACCCGTTCCGCGGCAGCGCGGGAGCGGCGGCCGGTGCGCAGGTACTCGTCGAGGAACTCCCCCGGATCGTCCCGGCCGAGCAGCGCGACCACCCCGGCCAGCTCCACCCCGTGCCGGGGCAGCTGGTCACCGGCCCGGCCCCGGACCAGCATCAGCGCGTTGCGCACCTGCGCGGCCAGGGACCAGCCGGCGGCCATCTCCGCGGCGTCCGCCGGGTCGACCAGGCCGGCCCGCTCGGCGGCCGCGAGCGCGTCGAGAGTACGCGTGCCGCGCAGCTCCGGGACCGCGCCGGCGTGGCGGAGCTGGACGAGCTGCACCGCCCACTCGACGTCGGCCAGCCCGCCGCGGCCCAGCTTGGTGTGGGTGGCCGGGTCGGCGCCGCGGGGCAGCCGCTCGGTCTCCACCCGCGCCTTGATCCGGCGAATTTCGACGACCTGCTCGCGGGTGAGACCGTCGGCGGGGTAGCGCACCGGGTCGATCAGCGCCTCGAACTCGGCCCCCAGGTCGGCGTCACCGCAGACGAACCGGGCGCGCAGCAACGCCTGCGCCTCCCACACCCGCGACCAGCGGGCGTAGTACTGGGCGTACGCGGCGAGGCTGCGCACCAACGGGCCCTGCCGGCCCTCCGGGCGCAGGTCGGCGTCGACGCCGAGCGGCGGGTCGGGGGCGGGCACTCCGAGCAGCCGGCGCAGTTCCTCGGCGATCGCGTGGGCGGCGGCGCTGGCGGCGCTCTCGTCGCTCCCGGGGGGCGGGTCGTAGACGAAGAGCACGTCGGCGTCGGAGAGGTAGTTCGACTCGTACCCGCCGAGCCGACCCATGCCGATCACCGCGAACCGCAGCCCGGGCGGTGCCGCCTGACCGGCCTGGGCGGCTCGTAGCGCGGCGGCCAGGGTGGCGTCGGTGACGTCGGAGAGGGCCGTGCCGACCGCGGTGACGTCGGCCAGCCCGGGGACCTGCCGGTTTCCGCCGTCCGTCCGCGTGGGTGTGGGTGCGAGCGAACCGGCCCGGCAGAGCACGTCGGCGCAGGCCACCCGGACCAGCTCCCGGCGGCGCAGCGCGCGTACCGCCCGGGTCGCCTCGACCGGGTCGCCGTGCCGGGCCGCCGCCGCGAGAAAGCCCTCCCGGAGCACTGCGCGTGGGCGGGGCGCCAGCTCGTTCTCCTCGGCCAGCAGCCGCAGCGCCTCCGGGTCCCGGGCGAGCAGGTCGGCGACGTACCGGGAGAGGGCGAGGACCCGGGCGAGCCGCCGGGCGACCGGGCCACCGTCGCGCAGCAGCCGCAGGTACCAGGGGGTGCTGCCGAGCTTGTCGGAGACCTGCCGGTAGTTGAGCAGCCCCCGGTCCGGCTCCGGCGCGTCGGCGAACTCGCTGAGCAGCACCGGCAGCAGGGTCCGTTGGATGGCCGCGGTGCGGCTCACCCCGCCGGTGAGGGCCTGGAGGTGCCGCAGCGCCCCGGCCGGGTCGGCGAAGCCGAGGATCTCCAGCCGGTGCCGGGCCGCCTCCGGGGTGAGCCGCAGCCCGTCGGCCGGCACCCGGGCGACCGACTCCAGCAGCGGCCGGTACAGCAGCTTGGCGTGCAGTCGGCGTACCTCGGCGGCGTGGGTCACCCACTCGGCCCGGAAGGCCTCCACGGCGCTGCGCCCCGGCGTCGCCGTGTAGTCCAGCGCGGCGGCGAGCCAGCGCAGCGCGGCCGGCTCGGTGGGCACGGTGTGGGTGCGGCGCAGGCTCTGCAACTGGAGCCGGTGCTCGATGCTGCGCAGGAACCGGTAGCCGCGCAGCAGCGCCTCGCCGTCGGCGCGACCGACGTAGCCGCCGGCGACGAGCGCCCGCAACGCCGGGATGGTGCCGGGTACGCGCAGCGTCTCGTCGCCGCGACCGTGCACGAGCTGCAACAGCTGGACGGCGAACTCGATGTCGCGCAGCCCGCCGGAGCCGCGCTTGATCTCGCGCTCCAACTCCTTCGGCGGGATGTTGTCGATGATCCGGCGCCGCATCGCGCGGACGTCCTCGACCGCCTCGGGCCGTTCGGCCGCCCGCCACACCAGCGGCGCGAGCTGGTCGATCCACTCCTGGGCCAGCGGCAGGTCACCGGCGGCCGGGCGGGCCTTGAGCAGCGCCTGGAACTCCCAGGTGCGCGCCCACCGGCGGTAGTAGGCCAGGTGGCTCGCGAGGGTGCGCACCAGCGGGCCCCGGTTGCCCTCCGGACGCAGCGCCGCGTCCACCGGCCAGGCGACCAGCCCACAGATGTGGATCAGCCGGGTCGCCACCTGGGTGGCGGCGGAGAGGTCGGCGTCGTCGGCCGCCACGAAGATGACGTCCACGTCGGACACGTAGTTCAGCTCGCCGCCGCCGCACTTGCCCATCGCCACCACGGCCAGCCGGGGCCGCGCGGTGCCCGCCGGCAGCTCCGCGACCGCGCTCTCGTACGCCGCGGCCAGCGTCGCGTCCGCCAGCGCCGACAGCGCGGCCATGGTCTGCTCCAGGCCGCGCCCGCCGGTCAGGTCGGCCGCCGCGATCCGCAGCAGGGCCAGCCGGTACGCGGACCGCAGCACCGCCACCGGGTTGCCGTCGCCGGTCGGCTCCAGCCGACCCTCGGCGGTGGGCGCGAGCCCGTCCGGGGCGGTGCGCAGCGCCGCGTAGTGCTCGGGGTGGGCCACCAGGTGGTCGCCGAGCGCCGACGAGGCGCCGAGGACCGCGATCAACCGCCGTCGCAGCCCCGGATCGGTGTGCAGCTCCGCGAGCAGCGGCGACCCGGGACCGGTCGCGCCGGACGCCGTCCCGCCGTTCGCGCGGCGTTCGGCCTCGACGATGCGGTGCAGCTGGCGCAGCGCCAGGTCCGGGTCGGCGGCCCGGGACAGCGCGGCGAGCAGCTCCACGGCCGACTCGTCGACCGGCTCCTGCTCGGCCGGCCGCCACAGCCCCAGCCCGTCCGGGCCGAGCAGGTCGGCGGCGCGCGCCCCGCCGTCACCCTCGGCGGTGCCGAAGCCGTACCGGGCGAGCCGGCCCGGCGCCCTGGTCGGCCTGCTCATCAGTGCCCGAGCAGCGGCAGGCCCCGCCGCGTCGTGCTGTCGTCCAGCTCTCCGAGGGCCAGCGCGGCGAACCGGGCGGCGAACGGCTGCCAGACCTCCTCGACGTCGACCATGACCGAGGCACAGGCCGCGACCACCAGCTCCGGGTCGTAGCCCAGCTCGGCGAGGAGCGTCGAGTCGGCCGCCCAGTCGGCGATCATCGCGGTGTCGCACTCGATGTGGAACTGCAGCCCCCAGGCCCGGTCACCGAGCCGGAACGCCTGGTGCGGGTAGCGGGTGGAGGCGGCCAGCAGGGTGGCGCCCCGGGGCAGCTCGGTGATCTCGTCGGAGTGCCACTGGAGCACGTCCGGGATCAGCGGCACGTACCGGAACAGCGGGTCGCTCTCGGCGGCGTCGCGCCGGCCGACCACGCCGGGGCCGATCTCCGGCCCGGACGGGCTCCGCTCGACCAGCCCGGCGTGCGCGGTGGCGAGCAGCTGCGCGCCCAGGCAGATGGCCAGGGTGGGCACCCGGTACCGGACGGCCTTGCGCAACAGCCCCTCCACCGCCGGGAACCAGGGGGCGCCGGGCGAGCCGTCCGCCAGCGGGTACGCCTGCTGCTCGCCGCCGAGCACCACGAGCGCCGCGTACCCCTCCAGGTCGGCGGGGAGCTCGTCGCCGGCGTGCGGGCGGACCACCCACAGCTCCAGCCCGGCCTCGGTCAGCCACTCGCCCAGTCGACGCAGGTCGTCCGACGGGTCGTTCTCGATCACCAGCGCGGTTGCCACCCGTCGAGGCTAGCCGGTGCGCCGCGGAGGGCCACGCCCCGCCACGGCCCGCGCCCTCCGTCGCCGGCCTGCGCCAGCCGCCCGGGACAGCGGGGTCGATAGGCTCTGCGGTTGTGATCAGCGAGGACCCGACCGTCGTCCGTCCGCCCGCGCTGCGCCCGGGTGACACGGTGCTGCTGGTGTCGCCGTCCGGGCCGACCTTGCCGGAGCGGGTGGCCCGTGGGGTGGAGCTGCTCACCGGCTGGGGCCTGCGGCCGGTGGTGGCGCCGAACGCGTACGCCCGGCAGGGCTACCTGGCCGGCGCGGACGACCTGCGCGCCGCCGACCTGAACGCGGCGTTCGCCGACCCGCAGGTGCGCGGGGTGATCTGCACCCGCGGCGGGTACGGGGCCCAGCGGGTGGTGGACGCCATCGACATGGACGCGGTCCGCCGCGACCCGAAGGTGGTGGCCGGCTTCTCCGACATCACCGCGTTGCAGTTCGCGCTCTGGCGGGGCGCCCGGCTCGCCGGTGTGCACGGCCCGGGGGCGGCCTGGCGGGATGAACGCACCCCGCTGCGCTCGGCCGAGTCGCTGCACGCCGCGCTGATGACGACCGAGCCGGTGACGGTCACCGCGGTGGCCGGCGAGGAGACCTATCCGGTCCGTGTCCCGGGTCGGGCCACCGGCACCCTGCTCGGCGGCAACCTGTGCATGATCGCCGCGTCGATCGGCACGCCGGACCTGCCCGACCTGACCGGGGCGGTGCTGTTGATCGAGGACGTGCAGGAGCCCCCGTACAAGGTCGACCGGATGCTCACCCACCTGCGCCGGGCCGGCGCGCTGGACGGGTTGGCGGGGGTGGCGGTCGGTCAGTTCACCGACTGCGCCGACGGCTGGGACACCACGATCGTCGACGTGCTCGGCGAACGGCTCGGTGCCCTCGGCGTGCCGGTGCTCGGCGGGCTGCCGATCGGCCACGGCCCCGGTCAGCTCACCGTCCCCGTCGGCACGCGGGCCATCCTCGACACCGGGACGGCCACCCTCACCGTCTCCCCCGCCGTCGCCTGACCCGCTCCGCTCCCGCGGGTCAGGGGGTGAGGCGGGCCAGGTGGCCCGTCTCCAGGGCCGCGTAGACGCTGCCGTCGGACCCGACGGTGAGGCCGTGCGGCTCGGAGTTCGGAGTGGGCAGCTCGTAGGTGTCGACCCGGCCGGCCGGGTCGACGTGGCCGATACGGTTTCCGGCCCACTCGGTGAACCAGGCGCCACCGGACGGATCGGCGACGACGGCGTGCGGCCGGGCCGTCCGGTCCGGCAGCGGGTACTCCTCGATCCGGCCGTCGGGGGTGATCCGCCCGACCTGACCGGCCGCGATCTCCACGAACCAGAGCGCCCCGTCCACACCCGCGGCGATACCGACCGGCGCGGCGCCCTCGGTGGGCAACGGGTGCACCTGCACGGCGCCGTCCATGCCGACCCGGGCGATCGCGTTCGCCTGGTTGAGGGTGCACCAGACGGCGTCGTCCGGGCCGGCCGCCACCATCGAGGCGTACGCCCCGGAGACCGGCAACCGCACCTCGGTGACCACTCCGTCGGCGCTCACCCGTCCGACGGTGTCGGAGTTCATCCCGGCGTACCAGAGGGCGCCGTCCGGGCCGGCGGCGATGCCGCACGGGCCGGTGCCGGGCGGCACCGCGAACGCGCTCTGCTGCCCGTCGGTGGTGATCCGGCCGATCCGGTCGTCCCCGGAGCGGGTGAACCAGAGGGCGCCGTCCGGGCCGGACGTGACGATCAGTGGCCGGCTGCCCGGATCGCCGGCCGGCCAGCGGCGCACCGAACCGTCCCCGTCCACCCGGGCGATCGCGCCGGCGTGGACCAGGGTCAGCCAGAGCGCCGCGTCGGGGCCGGTGGTGATGCCGTACGGCCCGGCCTGCGGATCGGTGATCGGAAGTTCGCGGATCGGAGTGGACGTCACGAGAGGCTGCCTTCCGTCGATGAACGGACCCACCCTCACCCACCGGGCGTACCGAGGCAACCGGTTTGTCCGACTCCGCGCCCCGGATTGCCAGCTGGCGGACAGCTTCGGCACGGCTCCCACCCAGCCGCACTGGTCACCGTCGGTGACGACATCGCAGCACCACCGAGCATCTGGAGGAGAGCATGTCCCGCACCATCCGTAAGAAGCACCTGCTGGCCGGCCTGGCCACCGCCGGCGTCCTCGGCGTGGGGATCGCGGCCCCGACGATCGCGTTCGCTGCGGACGCCACGTCCACGCCGAGCGCCAGCAGCACCACCGACGGCCCGGGCACGAAGGCCGACCGGCAGGGTGAGTTCGCCGAGGCGCTCGCCAAGGAGCTGGGCGTCTCCGCCGACAAGGTGACCGCCGCGCTGGAGAAGGTCCGCGAGCAGCGGCTCGCCGACCGGCCGGAGCGGCCGTCCACCGAGGACCGGCAGGCCGCGCTCAAGGAGCGGCTGGACCAGGCGGTCAAGGACGGCAAGCTCACCCAGGAGCAGGCCGACGCGATCACCAAGGCCGTCGAGGCCGGTGTCTTCCCCGGCCCGGGCGGCCACCGTGGGCCGGGCGGTCACGGCGGGCCCGGCGGTACGGCCGGCAAGTGACCGTCGGCGGCCCCGCCCGCCCGGGCGGGGCCGCCACCGTCCAGATCGTCAGCCGGCGGGCGGGGGCGTGAACACGCCGAGGTGGTTGCCGGCCGGGTCGAGCAGGTGGGCGAGGCTGAGCCCGCTCGGAGTCGTCCGGACCGGCACCAGCACCTTGCCGCCGGCCGCCTCGGCCCGCCGGCAGGTCTCGGACACGTCGGCGACCTCGGCGTAGAACACCGCGTAGTTCGGCGACGTCCCGTCGGTCGCCCGGATCGCCCCGCCGATTCCGGCGTCGCCTCCGGCGCCGGTGACGCGGTAGGACCCGCCGTTGGCGGCGCCCTGCTCCTCGAAGGTCCAACCGAACAGCTCGCCGTAGAAGCGCTCCGCCTCCTCCGGTCGATCGGTGCCGATCTCGAACCAGGTGATGGGCGTCGTGGACATCTGCTGCCTCCAGTTTCCGTGCCGGCCGTTCGGCCGTCGTCAGGAGCAGTCTCGGGGCCGTCCGCGACAGCGTCCTGTCGGTGTTTCCGCATCACCTGACGGGGTCCGTACCGCCAGAGGCGATGCCCGACGGGGTCCGGGCCGTCGGTCTCAGACCAGGCTGAGCCGTCGGATCCGCTCGTGCGGGATGTCCAGATCCGCCGGGCGCAGCTCCCGCGCCACCACCTCGTGCAGTGCCCGCACGCCCCGGATCCGGTCCGTGCGGAAGCAGCGCAGCTCGTCGCGCAGCCGGCACCAGGCGAGCAGGTACCAGTGCCGGGCGTTGCCGAGGTAACCGAGCGGCTCGACGTCCCGTGCCGACTCGGCGCCGCCGCGGTCGGCGTACCGGATGCGCAGCACCCGTCGCGCGGCCACCGCGTCGGCGACGATGGCCGGGACGGGTGTGGCCGGCCCGTCGCCGATCAGGTGCACCCGGCCGGCGAGCCGGTGCGCCTCGGCCGCGTCGGCGGCCGGCAGCACCGCCACCAGCTTGCGCAGCGCGGTGGCGCCCGGCGCGGCGAACGGCGTGCCGGCGAGCCGGTGCAGCGCGACGGCCATCGCCACCGCCTCGGCGGCGGTGAGGTTGACCGGGGGCAGGGTGCGGGCGCGGTCCAGCACGTAACCGCCGGTGCGCCCCGGCTCCGCCCAGATCGGCACGCCGGCCTCCTGGAGGGCACCGATGTCGCGCTCGATCGTCCGGCTGCTCACCTCGAAGCGGGTGGCCAGCCAGCGGGCGCTGCGCGGCCGCGGCGACATCGCCCGCAGCTCCTCGACCAGGGCGTACAGGCGGTCGGTGCGGTTCATGCCCGGCACGCTACGGCCGGGGTACGACGACGAGCGCGCCCCGGCGCCGCGACCTCAGGCGATTGCGGGCTCAGGCGATGCGGTCTCGCGATGCGGTCTCGCGATGCGGCCTCAGGCGATTGCGGCCTCAGGCGATGCAGGCGCAGACGATCAGTGCCGCCCCGAAGTGGGTGGCGGCGCTGACCCGGGCCGCCGGGTGCGGCTCCGGCGAGCAGATGACCTCACCGAGCTTGCCGGGGGTGAGCAGGTCGAGCACCACGAAGGCCAGCGCCATGATGGCCAGCCCGACCAGCCCGAACACCACGGTGGAGGCGAGCCCCTTGCCGAAGTCGCTGTAGCTGGTGAGGATCGCCGTGAAGACGATCCCGGCGATGCCCAGCTGGTTGGCGGCGAGCAGCAGCCCCGCGTTGGTGTTGCGGTCCACCCAGATCAGGTCCCGCAGGCGGCCGGGAGTGAGCAGGTCGACCAGCCCGAACCCGGCCGCCATCAGCCCCACGCCGACGAGACCGAACACGACGCTCTGCCAGGCACCGCTGAGCAGATCCTCCAGCACCGACTGCCTCCCGACTCTCCGCCCGGAGGGGGTACCGGCGCGGTGATCGAGACGATAGCGGCAGCACGCAACCGCGTCAGCCCCGGAACTACAGCGCCAGGTAGCGCTGCCGCTCGTACGGGGTGACCTCGCGACGGTACTGCTCCCACTCGGCCCGCTTGTTGCGCAGGAAGAAGTCGAAGACGTGCTCGCCGAGCACCTCGGCGACCAGCTCGGACTCGGCCATCACGTCGATCGCCTCGGCCAGGTTCTCCGGCAGCGCCTCGTACCCCATCGCGCGCCGCTCGGCGCTGGTCAGCGACCAGACGTCGTCCTCGGCGCCCGGCGGCAGCTCGTACCCCTCCTCGATGCCCTTCAGGCCGGCGCCGAGCAGCACCGCGAAGGCGAGGTACGGATTGGCCGCCGAGTCCGGCGAGCGGACCTCGACCCGGGCCGAGTTGGGCTTGCCGTACGCGGGCACCCGCACGAGCGCGGACCGGTTCAGGTGCCCCCAGCAGACGTACGCCGGACTCTCGGTGATCCGGTCCGGCAGGTGCTGCGGGAAGAGCCGCTTGTACGAGTTGACCCACTGGTTGGTGACCGCGGTGTACTCGCGGGCGTGCACCAGCAGGCCGGCGATGAACGACTTCGCCACCTTGGAGAGCTTCATCGGGTCGCCGTTGTCGTGGAAGGCGTTGCGCTCGCCCTCGAACAGCGACAGGTGGGTGTGCATGCCGCTGCCCGGCTGGTCGGTGAACGGCTTCGGCATGAAGCTCGCCTGCACGCCGGTGGAGAGCGCCACCTCCTTGACCACGTGCCGGAAGGTCATGATGTTGTCGGCGGTGGTGAGCGCGTCGGCGTAGCGCAGGTCGATCTCCTGCTGGCCTGGGGCGACCTCGTGGTGGCTGAACTCCACCGAGATGCCGATCCGCTCCAGCGCCAGCACGCCCTGCCGGCGGAAGTCGCGGGCGACGGCGTGGGTGGTGTGCTCGAAGTAGCCGCCGGTGTCCACCGGAACGGGCACCGAGCCGTCCTGGGGGCCGTTCTCCAGCAGGAAGAACTCGATCTCGGGGTGGGTGTAGAAGGTGAAGCCCTTCTCGGCGGCCTTGGACAGCGCCCGGCGCAGCACGTGCCGCGGGTCGGCCCAGGAGGGCCCACCGTCGGGCAGCAGGATGTCGCAGAACATCCGGGCGCTCTCGCCGCTGACCCCGCCTTCGAACGGGAAGACCTGGAAGGTGGTCGGGTCGGGCATGGCGACCATGTCGGACTCGAAGACCCGGGCGAAGCCCTCGATCGCCGAGCCGTCGAAGCCGATGCCCTCCTCGAAGGCCGCCTCCAGCTCAGCGGGTGCCACCGACACGCTCTTGAGCGTGCCCAGCACGTCCGTGAACCACAGCCGGACGAACCGGATGTCCCGCTCTTCCAGCGTACGGAGGACGAACTCCTGCTGACGGTCCACTGCCACCCCTCGCAACACCTGTTTGCCAGCACCGGCCGGGTCGACCGGGCCTGACCGACCAGTCTCCACGGGCCTGGTTACGCCGACGTTACGCCAACGCCCGGCCCCCGTCCTGCCGTGCCCGCCGCGCTGCCCGCGCGCGGGCGGCGGGTGCGTGGCCCGCGTCTCCCGCCGGGCGCCGTGTCCGCCCCGAACGGCTGGGGCAAGATGTGGGCATGCCCACCCTGCGTCTCGCCCTGTCCCAGGTCAACCCGAGCGTCGGCGACCTCGCCGGCAACGCGGACCTGGTCCGCAGCTGGACACGCCAGGCCGCCGACGCCGGCGCCCAGCTGGTGCTCTTCCCGGAGATGATGCTGACCGGGTACCCGGTCGAGGACCTGGTCTTCCGGCGCTCCTTCGTCGCCGCGTCCCGGGCCGCCCTGGAGCGACTCGCCGCCGACCTCGCCGCGGACGGCCTCGGCGAGCTGCCGGTGGTGGTCGGCTACCTGGACGCCGACGGGCCGCCGCAGGTCAGCGGGGACGCCGAGCCGGGCCGGGGCGCCCGCAACGCCGCCGCCCTGCTGCACCGGGGCGCGGTCGCCGTCCGCTACTTCAAGCACCACCTGCCCAACTACGGCGTCTTCGACGAGGACCGCTACTTCGTCTCCGGTGACACGCTGACCGTCGTACGGATCGGCGGGGTGGACGTCGCGCTGACCATCTGCGAGGACCTGTGGCAGTCCGGTGGCCCGTTCGCCGCCGCCCGGCAGGCCGGGGTCGGCCTGGTGGTCAACATCAACGGCTCGCCGTACGAGCTGAACAAGGACGACATCCGGCTGCCGCTGGTCCGCCGCCGGGCCGCCGAGGCCGGCGCCGCCATCGCGTACGTCAACATGATCGGCGGCCAGGACGAGCTGGTCTTCGAGGGCGACTCGATGATCGTGGCCGCCGACGGTGAGCTGCTCACCCGCGCCCCGCAGTTCGTCGAGCACCTGCTCGTGCACGACGTCGAGCTGCCGTCCGCCGCCGACGCACCGATCGCGGAGGCCGTCGCGCACGACATGCGGCTGGTGCACAGCACGGTGGACGCCATCCCGCCCACGCCGTCCGGCCCGGCCGCGGTCGGCGGGCTGATCGAGCCGGTGGCCGACGAGGCCGAGGTGTGGCAGGCGCTCGTGCTCGGCCTGCGCGACTACGTCAACAAGAACCGGTTCCCGTCGGTGGTGCTCGGCCTCTCCGGCGGCATCGACTCGGCGGTGGTGGCCGCGCTCGCCGTCGACGCGCTCGGCCCGGACCGGGTGGTCGGGGTGTCGCTGCCCAGCCAGCACTCCTCCGAGCACTCCCGGGAGGACGCCGCCGACCTGGCCAAGCGCACCGGTCTGGATTACCGCGTGGAGCCGATCCAGCCGATGGTGGACGGCTTCCTGGCCAACCTGTCGCTGTCCGGGGTGGCGGTGGAGAACCTCCAGGCCCGGGTACGCGGCGTGACCCTGATGGCCCTGTCGAACCAGGAGGGCCACCTGGTGCTGACCACTGGCAACAAGAGCGAGCTGGCGGTCGGCTACTCCACCCTGTACGGCGACTCGGTGGGCGGCTTCAACCCCATCAAGGACGTCTGGAAGACCCTGGTCTGGCGGCTGGCGAAGTGGCGCAACACGGACGCGATCCGCCGGGGCCAGACCGCCCCGATCCCGGAGAACTCGATCGGCAAGCCGCCCAGCGCCGAGCTGAGCCCGGGCCAGCTGGACAGCGACACCCTGCCCGACTACGACGTGCTGGACCCGATCCTGATCGGCTACGTCGACGGTGACCTCGGCCGGGACGGGCTGGTCGAGTCGGGTCACGACCCGGCGGTGGTGGACAAGGTGCTGCGGCTGGTGGATACCGCCGAGTACAAGCGACGGCAGTCCGCGCCGGGCACGAAGATCTCGATGAAGGCGTTCGGGCGGGACCGCCGGCTGCCGATCACCAACCGGTGGCGCGAGCACGGCTGAGCCGGCCGGCTGCGCGCCCGGGCCGGTGGGTGGCGGCGGGCCGGCTCAGCCGTGCTCGCGCCACCGGTTGGTGAT
>NZ_RCVJ01000187.1 GCF_003667505.1 Micromonospora sp. BL4 | reverse complement strand
GGGAGGAACCGGGGGAGGACGGGGTCGGACGAGAGGTGGGGATCGTGGCCGTACCAGTGATCGCGGGGCTCGGGACGGCGCAGCCGCCGTCGGCTTCGCAGGACGAGTTGTGGGAGGGCTTCTTCTCCCGGCACTTCTCCGGCACCACCCGCTCGTTGGCCCAGCGGATCTTCGCGAACTCCGGGGTGACGCGGCGGCAGGCCGCGGTCAATCCGCTGCTGGAGGACGTCTCGGAGTGGCCCACCGAGCGCCGGATGCGCCGCTACCAGGTGGAGGCGCTGCCGCTGGGCAAGGAGGCGGTCGGCCGTGCGCTGACCGCGGCCGGGCTGGGCGCCGGGGACATCGGGCTGTTCATCGTCTGCTCCTGCACCGGGTACGCCACCCCGGGGCTCGACATCCTGCTCGCCAGGGATCTCGGCATGGCGCCGGACACCCAGCGGATGTTCGTGGGCCACATGGGCTGTTACGCGGCGCTGCCGGGGCTGGGCGCGGCGAGCGACTTCGTCACCGCGCGGGGCCGCCCGGCGCTGCTGCTCTGCGCGGAGCTGACCAGCCTGCACATCCAGCCGTCCAGCTCCCGGGTGGACACCCAGCAGATCGTCTCGCACGCGCTCTTCTCGGATGCCGCGGTCGCCGCCGTGGTGGTGCCGGGTGGCCCGGGGTACGCCATGCGTGAGGTCACCTCGATCACCGACACCTCCACCGCCGATCACATGACCTGGGACGTCACCGATGCCGGCTTCCGGATGGGGTTGTCGCCGAAGGTCCCGCAGGTGCTGTCCAGGCACGTCCGTGGGCTGGTCGACGACCTGCTCGCCCGGCACGGCACCACCGCCTCCGAGGTGGACGGTTGGGCCGTGCACCCGGGCGGGCCGCGGATCCTCAACGTGGTCGAGCGGGAGCTGGCTCTCCCTCCGCAGGCGCTCGCGGCGTCCCGGGCGACGCTCGACGAGCACGGCAACTGCTCCTCGCCGACGGTGCTGCTGATCCTGGACCGGCTGAGTCGCGCGGTGGAGGCGCCCCGGCGGATCGTCATGCTGGCGTTCGGTCCCGGCCTCACCCTGTATGCCGTGCTGCTCGATCGACAGGGCTGATCGCCGCGCGACCCGGCCGGTACGCTCGTCGCATGGATGCTGCGCCGGACGACCGGCTGCGGTCGGCTGCGCTGGTCGGGGTGGCCCTCGCCGCCCTGGCCGTCGGCGGCTGGTGGTGGCGAGCTGCCGCCCCCGCCGTGACGGCCCAGCCGATCCCCACCCCGACGGCCCGGGTCGACGACGGCGGGCCGGACGGCACCCCTGATGTGCGGCGCACCGTGCAACTGGACACCGGATCGGGTGAGATCGTCCGCGCGGGGGAGAGTTCCGCGGTGCGGGTCGACCCGGAGACGGGCATGGTCGTCGACATCGAAGGCCCTCCGGGCGAGTTCTTCTACCAGGGGGACGCTGCGGGCGGGCTGCCCCGGTTCAGCGAGACGATCTGGCGGGAGCAGAGGGAACTCGCCCCTGGTCAGGGGGTGATCCGGCAGTCCAACGACGACGGCTCCCGCTACCTGCTCCAGTATCGGTGCACCAGGCCCGGCACGATGGCGGTGACGAGCACCGGGGCCGAGATCGCCGGCCCGCCGCGCATCGACTGCGACGGCTCGATCACCACCGCCGAGGTGCTGCCCGGTGGTGGGCCGTTCCGGGTGTCGCTGTCGGCCGTGGGCGACCAGCCCATCGACGTCGAGGTGCAACTCGTCGCGCTGCCCGGCTAGGCGGCCGGGCCGGTCCGGCACTGCCCGGCTAGGCGGCCGGGCCGGTCCGGCGCTGCCCGGCCAGGCGGCCGGGCCGGTCCGGCGCTGCCCGGCCAGGCGGCCG
This sequence comes from Micromonospora sp. BL4, assembly GCF_003667505.1. GTDB lineage: Bacteria > Actinomycetota > Actinomycetes > Mycobacteriales > Micromonosporaceae > Micromonospora. The sequence goes on along the minus strand of NZ_RCVJ01000187.1, from coordinate 15,626 downwards.
GGCCGGTCAGGCGGCCAGGGCGCTCAGGTCCTGCCGGTACGCGTCGACCGGCCCCAACTCGGGCAGCACCCGGGTCACCACGCCGGCGCGGTCGACCAGCAGTGCGGTCGCGGTGCCGGTGCGGGCCGGTTGGCCCAGGAACGAGCGCAGCCCGCCGGCGGGGTCGGCCAGCGCGCGGACGTTCCGCTCGGCCGACGGCGGGGCGCTCACCGTCCGCCCTCCGGTGACGGTGACCACGGCCACTCCGGCGGGCGCCGCCGCCACCGCCTCGGCCACCCGGTCCGGGCACGGGCAGCCGTCGACGAGGATGATCATGGCCGGCAGCAGGCCGCGCAGCGGCACCGGGGACTGGCCGGCGTCGACCAGGTCCAGTGCGGGCAGCGCCCGCCCGGCGAGGGTCGCGGGTGGCGAGTAGGGAGCCGGGGTCGGGCGGTCGGCACCGCGGTTGGCGCGCGGCCAGGTGACGGCGAGCAGGCCGGCCAGCGTGGTGAGCACCGCCACCAGCAGGACCAGCAGCGGCAGGGCCAGGGCACGGTGGCCGGCCGGTCGACCGGGGACCCGACGCAGCTCGCGGCGGATCTGGGCGGCCTCGGTGGCGAGTGCGGAGGCGTCGTCGGGGACGACCACACGACCCCACTCAGGCGGCAGGTCGGGCAGCCCCTGGCCGTCCGCGTCCGGCTTGCCCATCGGACCCCCTGGCAGCGTCTCGAGAGCGGAGTGCGGTGCTGCCTTCAGCGTCCCGCACGAGGGGCGCCTCCCGCTACACCTGGGCGAGGTCCCGCCCGGCGGGATACCATGAGGTGAGCGCATAGCCCTTGATCTCGACGTTCTGTTCACCCGCACCGGGAAGTCATCTGTGCGTTACGGAGCGTGTTCGAACCATCGGTTTGACCGCCTGTCAAGCTGAAGAAAGACCTCTCACAGGGCCCCTGAGCTGCGCCAACGGTCAGGACATCGGTGAGACATCGGTGCCTGACCGTGTTACCCTAGACACAGCGAAAGGGGTTTCGAACCTATGGTTTTCAGTGTCGGCGAGACCGTTGTTTACCCCCACCACGGGGCCGCACTCATCGAGGCAATCGAGACTCGGGTCATCAAGGGCGAGCCTAAGCAGTACCTCGTCCTGAGGGTCGCGCAGGGTGACCTGACGGTCCGGGTGCCGGCCGAGAACGCCGAGATCGTGGGCGTGCGTGAGGTGGTCGGCGAAGAGGGCCTCGGCAAGGTCTTCGACGTTCTCCGGGCTCCGCACACCGAGGAGCCGACCAACTGGTCGCGGCGTTACAAGGCCAACCTGGAAAAGCTGGCCTCCGGTAACCCGCTGAAGGTCGCCGAGGTCGTGCGTGACCTGTGGCGTCGGGAGCGGGAGCGGGGCCTTTCCGCGGGCGAGAAGCGGATGCTCGCCAAGGCCCGCGACATCCTCGTCGGCGAGGTCGCGCTGGCGGAGAAGAGCACCAAGGACGAGGCGGAGACGCTGCTCGACAAGGTGCTCACCGAGGCCTAGTCCGCACAGCATCGTCGTACCCGATTCGTAGCGAAGAAACCACCGAGGACCGCGACGTGACCGCGCAGCTGAATCCGCGCGGTGACGTCGCGGTCCTCGTGCCTGCGGCGGGTGCCGGCGTACGGCTCGGCCCGGGCCGACCCAAGGCGCTGCGCCTGCTCGCCGGGGAGCCGCTGCTGGTGCACGCCGTGCGCCGGCTGGCCGCCGCACCCTCGGTGCACACGATCGTGGTGGCCGCCCCGGCCGCCGAGGTGACGGCCGTCGGCGAGTTGCTCGCACCGGTCGCCCCGGTGACCGTGGTGCCGGGCGGCGCGGAGCGGCAGGCGTCGGTGGCGGCGGCGCTGGCCGCGGTGCCCGCCGGTCCGACGATCATCCTGGTGCACGACGCCGCCCGTGCGCTGACGCCGCCGGAGCTGGTGGAGTCCGTCGCGGCGGCTGTCCGCGACGGGCGGGACGCGGTCATCCCGGTGCTGCCGGTCGTCGACACGATCAAGGAGGTCGGCGCCGGCGAAGTGGTGCTCGGCACCGTGGACCGGTCCGCCCTGCGCGCGGTGCAGACACCGCAGGGCTTCCGCCGGTCCGTGCTCACCGCCGCGCACGCCGCGGCCGGCGACTCGCTCACCGACGACGCCGGGCTGGTCGAGAAGCAGGGCATCGCGGTGAGCTGCGTACCCGGTTCGGAGTACGCGCTGAAGATCACCCGCCCGTTCGACCTGGCGTTGGCGGAGCATCTGCTGGCCGCCGCCGGTTGACGCGTACCCTCAGATCATGATCGTTCCCCGGGTGGCCGTCGGCACGGACGTGCACGCCTTCGAGCCCGGCCGACCCTGCTGGGTGGCCGGCCTGCTCTGGCCCGACCAGGACGGCCTCGCCGGACATTCGGATGCGGACGTGGCCGCGCACGCCGCCTGCAACGCGCTGCTCTCCGCCGCCGGTCTCGGTGATCTCGGCGCCGCCTTCGGGGTGGGCCAGCCGGAGTGGGCCGGCGCGTCCGGGGTGGCCCTGCTGACCGAGACGGCCCGCCGGGTGCGGGCCGCCGGCCTGGAGATCGGAAACGTGTCCGTGCAGGTCGTCGGTAACCGACCCAAGATCGGCCGGCGCCGTGCGGAGGCGCAGCAGGTGCTCTCCGCTGCCGTCGGCGCTCCGGTCACCGTCTCCGCCGCGACCACCGACGGGCTCGGGTTCACCGGCCGTGAGGAAGGGCTTGCCGGCATCGCGGTGGCCCTGGTGTACGACGCGCCGGCCACCTAGGCTCGCCGCGATGTCCAGCGACCCCGCCTCCGACCGTTCCGCCGCCGACGGCTACCTCGAGCGCGCCCAACTTCTCGCCGAACTCGGTCGTCACGACGAGGCGGCCGGGGAGCTGACCTACGGGCTCGCGCTGAAGCCCGACGACCTGGAAGCGCTCACCATGCTGGCCCGGGTGCACCTGGCCGCCGGCCGGCCGGTCGAGGCGCTCACCGCAGCCGACACGGCGTTGGCCGCCGCACCGGAGGCACTCCCGCCGCTGGTCGTCCGGGGCATGGCGCTGGCCGACCTGGAGCGCTACTCCGAGTCTGCCGCCACCGCCGACCGGCTCCTCGCGCTCGGCCCGGCCGACCCGTACGCGCAGCGCAGCGCGGCGGCGCTGCTGGCCGATTCGCGCAACGGCCAACCGGCCCTGAACGCGGCCTGGCGCGGCGTCGAGTTGGCCCAGGAGGAGCCGCAGGCGCACCTGGTGCTCGGCCTGGTCGCGGCCCGGCTGGAGCTGTTCGACCTGGCCGAGCGGGCCTACCGCGAGGCGCTGCGACTCGACCCGCGCCTCGCCGACGTCCGGCACGACGTGGGTGTCATCCGGCTGGAGCAGCGCCGCTGGTCCGAGGCGCTGGAACACCTCGCTGAGGCGGCCACGATCAGCCCGAGCCGGATGGACTCCGGGCGGACCATCGCCTACGGCCTGCACCGTCTGGTGCTCTACGGCGCGGGCTGGTCGCTGGTGGCCGCGGTGGTGGTGGCGTTCGCCGCCTCGGCGAACGACGGGTTCTCCCGCTTCCTGGCGGTGCTCGCCGCGCTCACCGGCGGGATCGTCGTCTGGCAGCTCGGGGCCCGGTTGCCGGGGCTGACCCGGACCATCCTGCCCGACCTGGTGCGCTCGGACCGGAGCCTGGCCCTGGCGATCTACGCGGTGGCCGCCGCGCCGGTGTTGCTCCTGGTGTACGCGGTGGTCGGCTCGCCGTGGCCGCTGGTGCTGGCCATCGCCGCCACCGCGGTCGCCGAATTCGCCGTCTTCACCCGCACCGCCGTGCGCTGACGCGCGACTAGACGCGACGCGCCCAGGTCCAGGCGTAACCGTCGTCCTCACAGGTGCGGGCCGCGTCGCAGAGGTCCAGCGGGCGGAAGGTGTCGACCATGACGGCCAGCTCGTCGAAGTAGTCCGCGCCGATGGAGCGCTCGGCGGCACCCGGCTGGGGGCCGTGGGTGAAGCCGGACGGGTGCAGCGAGATCGAGCCCTGCTCGATGCCGGAGCCACGCCGGGCCTCGTAGTTGCCGCCGGTGTAGAAGAGCATCTCGTCGGAGTCGACGTTGTGGTGGTTGTACGGCACCGGGATCGAGTCCGGGTGGTAGTCGACCTTGCGGGGCACGAACGAGCAGATGACGAAGTTGGGGCCCTGGAAGGTCTGGTGCACCGGCGGGGGCTGGTGGATCCGGCCGGTGATCGGCTCGAAGTCGTGGATGGAGAACGCCCACGGGTAGAGGTGCCCGTCCCAGCCGACCACGTCGAACGGGTGGTGGGCGTAGACGTAGCGGGTCCAGCCGCGCCGGTGCCGTACCAGCACCTCCGCCTCCTCGCCGTCGACGAGCAGCGGCGCGTCCGGGCCGCGGACGTCGCGCTCGCAGTACGGCGAGTGCTCCAGGAACTGGCCGCGTACGGACAGGTAGCGCTTGGGCGGGCCGATGTGCCCGGCCGCCTCGACGGTGAGCAGTCGGACGGGCTGCTCGCCGGCGGGCACCAGCCGGTGGATGGTCGAGGTGGGGATGATGACGTAGTCGCCGGCCACCGCCTCCAGCACGCCGAACGGGGACTCGACCCGTAGTGCCCCCGACTCGACGTAGAGGCAGTGGTCGCCGGTGGCGTCGCGGAACAGTGGCGAGGGACGGTCGGCGAGCACGTACCCGATGCGCACGTCGTCGTTGGCGAGCAGGTACTGCCGGCCGAGGACCGGGTCGGCGCCGCCGGCGTCGAGCTTGTGGGTGCGCAGGTGGCGGGGCTTGAGCGGCAGGTTCGGCGCCCGGGTGAAGGCGGGCGGGGTGAACTCGTCGGCGGCCAGGATCGCGGTCGGCGCGTGCCGGTGGTAGAGCAGGGACGAGTCGGAGGAGAAGCCCTCCTGGCCCATCAGTTCCTCGGCGTAGAGGCTGCCGTCGGGCTGACGGAACTGGGTGTGGCGCTTGCGCGGCACCTCGCCGACGCTGCGGTAGTACGGCATCTCGCCTCCCGATATGTCCCGTTCACCGGCCGGGGGCGTCCGATAATCGGACGCTGTTGTCCGTTCCTTGTAGCGTCCCGTACATTCTTGTTCCGTGTCAACGCAGGTGCCCGCACTCCTCGACGGCCTGGTGGATGACGCCGCCGTCTTCCCCCCGGGCAGCGCCGCGCTGCCCGACGCCCTGGCCGCCCACCGCCGGCACCGCACCGCCTGGTACGCCGACCTGGTCGGCCCGCTGCTGGTCCCCGCCTCGACCGTCGCCGCAGGCGAGCTGAGTGGTCTCGTCGACCCGGCCGAGGGCCTGGTGGTCGGCGTGATCGGTGACACCGGGATCGGGGGCCTGCCCTTCGCGCTGTCGTTCCTGGCGCCGGACGGCGTCACCGCCCGGCAGGTCGAGGTGGCGGTCGCCCGGCGGGGCGAGGACCCGCTGCCCGGCATCGCCGAGCTGCTGCGGATGAACGACTCCCTGCCCGACGTCGAGGCCGTCTACGCCGAGCTGCCGCTGACCTTCGGGCTGATGGGCGCGCTGGACGCGCTCGCCGCCGCCCGTGCCGCCGGGGTGCCGGTCGCGGCCAAGTTCCGCACCGGCGGGCTGGCCGGCGAGCTCTTCCCCACCCCGGCCGAGCTGGCCGCGGTGATCTGCGCCTGCCGGGACCGCGACCTGCCGTTCAAGCTGACCGCGGGGCTGCACCAGGCGGTCCGGCACCTCGACCCGGAGACCGGGTTCACCCACCACGGCTACGCCAATGTGCTGGCCGCGGCGTTGGCGGCCGCCGAGGGCGACGGCGTGGGCGCCGTCGCCGAGCTGCTCACCGTCGCCGATCCGCGTCCGCTGCTGGAGCGTACGACCGGCCGGCTGGACGCGCCCCGCCCGCTCTGGGTCGGCTTCGGCTCGTGCAGCATCCTGGAACCACTGACCGATCTGATCCGGCTGGGGCTGGTGAACGGGGGCTACGACGCATGACCTGGGTGACCGGCGCCGACGGTTCGCCGTACGGGGTGACGAACCTGCCGTACGGGGTGTTCCGGCAGGACGGGGGTCGGCCGCGGATCGGCGTGCGGATCGGGTCGTGGGTGCTCGATCTGGCCGCCGCCGAGGCCGCCGAGCTGGTGCTCGCCGCCGGCGCGCTGTGCCGGCCCACCCTCAACGACTTCATGGCCCTGGGCCGTCCGCAGTGGACGGCGGTGCGGCAGCGGATCGTCGAGCTGCTGACCGACCCGGCGCACCGGGCCGCGGTGGAACCCCTGCTGGTGCCGCTGGACGAGGTGGAGTTGCTGCTCCCGGTCGAGGTTGCCGACTACGTCGACTTCTACTCCTCCGAGCACCACGCGTCGAACGTCGGGCAGATCTTCCGACCGGGCCAGCCGGCGTTGCTGCCGAACTGGAAGCACCTGCCGATCGGCTACCACGGGCGGGCCGGCACGGTGGTGGTCTCCGGGACGCCGGTGGTCCGCCCGTCCGGCCAGCGCGCGTCCGCCGAGGGCCCGGTCACCGGCCCGTCCGTACGCCTCGACATCGAGGCCGAGGTCGGCTTCGTGGTCGGCGTGCCCAGCCCGCTGGGCGCCCGGGTGTCCGTCGACGACTTCGCCGACCACGTGTTCGGGGTGGTGCTGGTCAACGACTGGTCCGCGCGGGACATCCAGGCGTGGGAGTACCAGCCGCTCGGGCCGTTCCTGGGCAAGTCGTTCGCCACCTCGATCTCGGCCTGGGTGACGCCGCTCGACGCGCTCGCCGACGCCTTCGTGCCGGCCCCGGATCAGGACCCGCCGGTCGTCGACTACCTGCGGGACGTACCGCATCTGGGGCTGGACCTCCGGCTGGCCGTCGAGTGGAACGGCGAACGGGTCAGCGAGCCGCCGTTCGCGACCATGTACTGGACGCCGGCCCAGCAGTTGGCGCACCTCACCGTCAACGGCGCGTCCCTGCGCACCGGCGACCTGTACGCCTCGGGCACCGTCTCCGGCCCGGACCGTTCGCAGGTCGGCTCGTTCCTGGAGCTGACCTGGGGCGGAGCGGAGCCGGTGAAGCTCGGCGACGAGAGCCGCACCTTCCTCGCCGACGGCGACACGGTGACCATCACCGCCACCGCGCCCGGCCCGGACGGCACCACCGTGGCCCTTGGCGAGGTCACCGGGACGGTCCGTCCGGCCCGCTGACCCGAGTCGCCCCTGAAACGACCGCCGGACCGGGTCCGGCGGTCGTTCCGGGCCCCGGGTGGGCCCGTCCGGCGGACCGTCTCGTCGATGGGACTGGTGATCGCACCGGCTGTGCGATCACCGATCGGGGTTCCCCCGTTGATCGTCGCGGATTCCATCGCCCCGCCTCGCGGCACGGGCCGGGCCGCGCCCGGCTGCCAGCGGTGGGGCACCTCATCGCACACGGAGGTAAGACGATGCACGATTTCGCGGGCGCGGTATGGCGTACCAGCAGCCGTTCCAACGACCAGGGGCTCTGCGTGGAGGTGGCGGACAACCTGGTCGACGTCCTCGGTCTGGTCGCGGTCCGCGACTCCAAGGACCAGGCCGGCCCCACACTGGCCGTCAGCCCGCCGGGATGGACGGCGTTCATCGGCGCGATCCGGGCCGGTCGTTTCGATCGCTGACCGCCGGACCGGTCGCTGACCAGCACCCGAGCGGCCGGGCGAAACGGACAACGTGGTCTCCGGGCGGTGGAAATTCCGTCCCGGAGGCCCCGTCCGGCCCTCACCCCGCGTACCGTCGAGGACACGGGAGGGTGGCATGTCGACGGTGGCGGTTACCGGGTTCATCGAGGCGCACGCCGTCGATGTCTGGCGTCCACTGACCGACCTGCCCGGCCGTGCGGCCCGGCTCAGCGCCGCCGGCCCGGTCGAGCTCCTCACCCCGGGGCCGTTCGGGCCCGGCACCGCGTGGCGTGAGACGCGCACCCAGCCCGGCGGCGGCACGCTGATCGAGGAGTTCCTGGTGGTGGAGGCGCGCGCCCCCCATCGGCTGGTGCTCTGTTCCTCCGGCGCCGGTGTGGACTACCGGATCACCTGGAGCCTGCGGCCGGTCCGGCGTCGTCGTCGTGGCTGCACGGCGGTCACCGTCACCCAGGAGGCGGTGCCGACCGCCCCGTACGGCCGGGTGGTGGCGCTGCTGCTCGGCGGGCTCGCCGCCCGGGCGGTCGAGGTGGCGCTCCGGCGTGATCTCGCCGACCTGACCTTCGCGGCCCACGCGGCCGGCGCGACCGGCTCCGTCGAGGCAGCCTGACCACCGAAGTCCCCACCCGCGACGGCGTGACCTGACCAGGGTCCGGCCGGTTCCGCTGGGTAGGGTGCCGGGCGGAGGTGCGGCATGGGGTTCCCGAGGGGCCGGCGACGGCTCGTGGTGGCGGTCGCGGCGCTGCTCGCCATCGTGGCGGTCGCGGTCATCGTCCACCGGGTGCTCGCGCCGGCCGAGGTGAGCACGGAGGCCCGGGGTAACTACCCGGCCGCCGCGCAGCCGGCCGTCGGCGTGGTCGGTCGACTGCCGGTCGCCCCGTTGATCGTGGACTCCCGTCTGCGGGTGTACGCCGCGCACCGGCAGGTCTACGCCGACCGGCCGGTCGACGGGCGGCACCGCACCAGCCCGTACTGGTCGTACCGGCGCTGGCCGGCGGAGCTGACCGGGGTGGTGGCGAGCGGCAGGACCGTGGTCAGCCGGTGGTCGGACGGGCGCCTGGTCGCGCTCGACGCGTCGACCGGGCGGGTGCTCTGGCGTGCCGACGGCCCGGTGCCCGCCGAGGATGGGACGGTGGTCCGGCGTACCGGGGCGGCCACCGTCTGGGATCCGTCTGGGCTCTACCTCACCGACCTGACGGACGGCCGGACGGTGCTGGTGGCCACCGGTGACACCCAGGCGCGCGGGGTGGAGCTGGCCGGGGGCCGGGAGTTGTGGCGGGTCGACCTGCCCGGCGACTGCCGCAGCGACGTCGGCACCACCTCCGGCGGGCAGCTGATCGGCGTGGACAACTGCGCCGGGCCGGCCACGGTCGAGTTCCGGGACGCGGCGACCGGCGTGGTGCGCGAACGCTGGCGGCCGCCGAGTGGCCCGGACGAGTTGGTGGCGACCCCGCTCGGTTGCCGTACCGGCCGGTCGGACTGCCCGGGCCTGCGGACCTCCGGGCCGGGTGACGCGGGTGGCCGGGGTTGGCTGCTGGGTGCCGGCGAGCCGACCGCCGCACCCGCGCTGGACGCGTCCGGCAGCACGCTGGCCGGCGACCAGGCGATCACCGTGCTCGACGGGGTGGCCGTCGGCCGGTCGGCCCGGTCCGGTGCCGAGCTGTGGCGGGTCGGCGGGATGGGACCGGCCCGGGTGCTCGCCGTTCAACCGGGCCGGGTGCACCTGTTGACCGACGCGAACGACCTGGTGACGCTCGACCCGGTGACCGGTACGCAGCTCTCGCGTTTCTCGCTCAACGTCGGCCGGGACGGGACCGGCTGGGCGCCCGGGGCGGTGGCCGCGTCGGACGGGTACGTCGCGGTGGAACGGCTCCGCGTGCCGGTCGACCCGGATGGGGACGACCAGCGGTACTACCTGACCGCCGAGGCGCTGGTCCTGGCCGCCACCTGATCGGGGCGCATTGAGCCCCGACCGCTAGAACCATTCACGTCGTCTGACCGAAAAAGGTACATTTTTCACGGTTCAGGTTGCGCTGAAAGGGGCGGCGATGATGGGCGACACGGCAGCAGGCTGGTTCGCCGGCGGTGTGCTCGCATTCACCGCAGGCCTCGGGCTGGCGATGCCGCCCGCACCCACGACGGCGCCGACCATCGCGTCCGCAGCCGTACGGGCCGAGCCGCCGGGAGGCACCGGGGTCACCTTCGAGGTTGTGCCGGCCTCCCCGACCACCACACCGACCCCGCCCACGCCGACGCCCAGCCACGGTGGCCAGTTGCCGGTCACCGGCTTCAACGGGTCGGTCCCGTTGCTCGCCGGGCTGGGCGCGACCCTGCTGATCCTCGGCTGGTTGGTCGTCCGCCGTCGGCGACCGGCCTGACGCGCGGCCGCCGACGAGCTCCACCGCCCGGCCGGAACCCGTTCCGGAGCCCGCCGGCACGCTCGCGGAGCCGGGACCGGTCAGACCAGCGCCGCCTCCGCGGCGGCCAGGAACGCGTCGTTCTCGGCCGGAGTGCCGATCGTGACGCGCACCCCGTCCCCGGCGAACGGCCGGACGATCACCCCGCGCGCCTCGCACGCCTTGCCGAACGCCACCGCCCGGTCGCCCAGCGGCAGCCAGACGAAGTTGGCCTGGCTGGTCGGAACGTCCGGCACGAACTTCCGAAGCGCCTCGGTGACCCGGTCCCGCTCGGCGACGACCAAAGCGCAACGGCGTTCCATCTCCGCGGCCTGGGCCAGCGCCGCCAGCGCCCCGGCCTGGGCGGCCGTGCTGGTGGAGAACGGGGTCACCACCTTGCGGATCGCCGCGGCCACCACCGGCTGGGCGACCAGCCAGCCCACCCGCAGCCCGGCCAGACCCCACGCCTTGGACAGGGTGCGCAGCACCGCCACGTTCGGCCGGTCCAGGTAGTCGAGGCCGTCCGGCACCTCCGGGTCGGTGACGAACTCCCGGTACGCCTCGTCGATGACCACCAGCACGTCGTCCGGCACCGCGTCGAGGAACCGGTCCAGCTCGGCCCGGCGTACCGCCGTGCCGGTGGGGTTGTTCGGGTTGCAGACCAGGATCATCCGGGTCCGGTCGGTCACCGCCGCGGCCATCGCCGTCAGGTCGTGCCCGTGCCCGGCGTCGTTGGGCACCCGCACGCTGGTCGCGCCGCTGGTCGCCGCGATGATCGGGTACGCCTCGAACGACCGCCACGAGTAGAGCAGCTCGTCGCCCGGCAGGCAGGTGGCTCGTACCAGGTGCTCGGCGAGCGCCACCGACCCGCAGCCGGTGGCGATCCGGTCGGCGTCCACGCCGTACCGCTCGGCCAGCGCGTCACGCAGCGCGACCACGCCCATGTCGGGGTAGCGGTGCGAGGCGGCCAGCGCCTCGGTGACCGCCTCCACCACGCCGGGCAGCGGCCCGTACGGCACCTCGTTGCTGGCCAGCTTGATCGCCTCTGGCAGACCCAGCTCCCGTGCCAGGTCGGCGGGGCTGCGTCCCGGTACGTAGCTGGGCAGCGCGTCGAGGTCGGCGCGGGTCAGCCGCAGCGCCGGCTGGTGACGTCCGGAGTCGGTCATGGGGTTTCTCCCGAGGGGTGATCGCGGTCGTTCGGGGTGGCGGAAGCGGTGGTGCGGGGGACCTGGACGACCACCGTCTGGGCGCGCTTGTCGTGCAGCGCCTGACGAAGCGGGTGGTCGAAGAGGGGGGAGAGGGCGTCGACCAGTTGCAACACCAGGCCGAGGCCGGCGCAGTACCAGAGCAGCGTGGGCATGCCCAGCGTGGTCCACCGGCTCAGCGCCTTGCCGAAGCCCAGCGGCTGGTCGGCGGCGAGCGGCACGGCACGGATCCGCATCACCCGCTTGCCGAATGTCTGCCCACCGGCGGCCATGGCCGGCACCTCGTACGCCAGCCAGAGCGCGGTGGCGATCACCAGGATCACCACCAGGAGAAGCCCAGCCTGCTCGCCGGGAACCGGCAGCCCCTCGGCGGAGGTGTCGCCCCGCGCCGCCCGCTGGAAGAACTCCCGCCAGTACGGCGTCCACTCCTGGATCCACCGCCAGACGAACCAGCCGTTGACCAGAGCGTTCAGCGCGAAGACGAGGCCGAAGTCGATCAGTCGGGCGGTGAACCGCTGACCGAAGCCCGCCAACGCCAGGCCGTGCGGGCGCGGCTCGGGCGGCCGTCCTGGCCAGCCGGGCGGCACACCCTGCGGAGCCCAGCCGGGCGGTGCGCCCTGCGGTGCCCAGCCGGGCGGACCCGCCTGCGGTCCCCAGCCGGGGGGTGTCGCCTGCGGTCCCCAGCCCGGGGCGTGCCCCTGCTGTGGGCCGTGCCCAGGTTGGGCGCCGTGCCCAGGTTGGGGGCCGTACCCCTGCTGTGGGCCGTGCCCCGGCTGGGCGCCCGGACCGGGGTGCGGCGGCCAGCCTGGCGCGGCGGTCACCGGGCCGACGGCGGCCGGCGTTGCGGGCGCGGCCGGGGTGACCGGGACGGGCGGCGGCTCGACCGGTGGTGGGCCGTCCGGCGGAGTCTCGTCGACGGGGATGGGCGCGCCGAGCCAGCCCTCGCCGTCCCAGTAGCGCCGGGTCTCCGGGTCGGCGGGGTCGACGTACCAGCCAGGCTGAACGCTCACGCCGCCGCTCCGCTCCGCGGCGCGCCGGCGCGCGGTGCCACGCTGTCGGGCCTGCTGGTTCGCTCGCTGTGCTCGGTCACGAGGACACCTTAACGACGACCGTGTCGGCGAACTTGTCGTGGAGGCACTGCTGCCAGGGCTTGTCCCAGAGCTGCCAGAACCCGTCGAGGTAGCTGACCCCGGGGACCAGCGAGGCCGCCAGGTACTGCACCAGCCACCGCCGGCCGGCCATCCGCCGGTCCAGCGTGCGAGTCGGGTCGAGCGGCACCACGCGCAGCTTCATCGCCTTCTTGCCGAGCGTCTGACCGCCGCGCTTGAGGTACTCCACGTGGTAGAGCCAGTAGAGGCCGAGCATGAGGACTAGCAGCCCGAGCTGGAGCAGCAGGATCGGCAGGAAGAAGGAGAGGAAGAGGGCGCCCGGGTCGGGTTCGACGAGGGTCCCGTCCGGGTTGGTCCGGGTCATCTCGGTGAGCATCCGCGCCCAGAGGACGAGGAAGACCGGCATGAAGAGCGCCAGCGAGACGGCACTCGCCAGCGCCGTGTCGATCAGCCAGGCCAGCACCCGGTCGCTGAAGCTGGCCAGCGGCTGACCACCCGGGCTCAGCGTCGGGGGCAGCGGACGAGGCGGTCCGGCGTACCCCGGCGGCGTCCAGCCTGGTGGGGCGTACTGCGGCGGCACCGCGTACCCCTGCGGGTGTGGTCCGGGCGGCGGCGCGACGCCGCCGGCGGCGGGCGGAGGCCCACCGACCGGCGGCGTGGGGTACGACGGAGGCTGCGTCACGCTCGCAAGTGTTACAGGTTGCCGCGGGCTTCCTGCTCCCGCTCGATGGCCTGGAAGAGCGCCTTGAAGTTGCCCTTGCCGAAGCCGAGCGAGCCGTGCCGCTCGATCAGCTCGAAGAAGACGGTCGGGCGGTCCTGCACCGGCTTCGTGAAGATCTGGAGCAGGTAGCCGTCCTCGTCCCGGTCGACCAGGATCCGCCGGGCCTTCAGCTCCTCGATCGGGACCCGCACGTTGCCGATCCGGGCGCGCAGCTCCGGGTCCTCGTAGTACGAGTCCGGGGTGTCCAGGAACTCCACCCCGGCGGCCCGCATCGCGTCGACGCTGGCCAGGATGTCGTTGGTGGCGACCGCGATGTGCTGGGCGCCCGGGCCCTGGTAGAACTCCAGGTACTCGTCGATCTGCGACTTCTTGCGAGCGACCGCCGGCTCGTTGAGCGGGAACTTCACCTTGCGGGTGCCGTTCGCCACGACCTTGCTCATCAGCGCCGAGTAGTCGGTGGCGATGTCGTCGCCGATGAACTCCGCCATGTTGGAGAAGCCCATCACCCGCTTGTAGAACTCGACCCACTCGTCCATCCGGCCCAGCTCCACGTTGCCGACCACGTGGTCGACGGCCTGGAAGAAGCGCTTCGGCTGGATGCCGGCGTCGATCATCGGCTGCCGGTCCACGATCGGGCCGCGGGCCACGAAGCCGGGCAGGAACGGGCCGGTGTAGCGGGACCGGTCGACCAGGGTGTGCCGGGTGTCGCCGTACGCGGCGATGGCGGCCATCCGGACCGTGCCGTGCTCGTCGGTCACCTCGTGCGGCTCCACCACGCTGGTGGCGCCCTGGGCGATGGCGTGCGCGTACGCGCTGTCCACGTCCGGCACCTCCAGGGCGATGTCGCTCACCCCGTCGCTGTGCCGGGCCACGTGCTCGGCGCCGTCCGCGTCCGGGCGCACCGCGCCGGTCAGCACGAACCGGGCCGAGCCGCTGGTCAGCACGTACTGGGCGTGGTCGCGGTAGCCCTGCTCGGGGCCGCGGTACGCCACGCAGGTCATGCCGAACGCGGTGGAGTAGTAGTGCGCGGCCTGCTTGGCGTTGCCGACCAGGAAGTGCACGTGGTCGAGACCCTTCACCGGGAAGGGGTCGTGGCTGATGTCGTGGTCGACGGCGCCGACGAGCCGGTCGACGTCGACGTCCTCGGTCGACTGGGGTCGGTCGATCGCCTGGGTCATGGTGGCCTCCCTCGCGTACCGGCCGGCCTCGTGGGCCGCCGTGGTTGGTTCCTGTGGCGAGGATCGCTGTGTCGGCCCCGACTGGGCAACTGTCGGTGTAAATGCTGGTCAGGTTGCACATTCGGTATGGTCTGAACCCATGAAGGGTGAGCAGGCTGTACAGCTCGACGCGCTCGACGTGCGCTTGATCGAACTGCTCGCCGAGGAGCCGCGGATCGGCGTGCTGGAGTGCTCCCGGCGGCTCGGGGTGGCCCGGGGCACCGTGCAGGCCCGGCTGGACAAGCTGGTCGACCGGGGTGTCATCCGCGGATTCGGCCCGGAGATCGCACCGGCCGCGATCGGGTTCGGCGTGACCAGCTTCGTCACCCTGGAGATCAGTCAGCGGCACGGCCACGATCCGGTGACCGCCCACCTGGCCGCCATCCCCGAGGTGCTGGAGGCGCACACCATCACCGGCTCCAGCGACCTGCTCTGCCGGATCGTGGCCCGCTCCAACACGGACCTCCAGCGGGTCATCGACCAGATCGTCTCCTCCGCCGGTATCACGCGGGCGTCGACGATCATCGCCTTGGCCGAGCAGATTCCCTATCGCACGCTTCCGCTGGTACGCAGCGCCGTCCGGACCGAAGGAAGGCCGACTTCCTGACGCCTCCGTGGAGGATGGGCTCCCCTGTTAACACCTCCGGCCCCAGAAAGCGCGGCGACACGGCGGCGCGGGCGTACGGAAGATCCGTGATCGTGGCTACCGTGTGCGGTGTGGCGAAGGGGAGCGTGCGCGGCGGGCTGCTGCTCGGCCTCGCCGTGGTCGTCGCCCTCGCCGCCACCGGCGTGTGGAACCCCTTTCCGGGCCTGTGGGACTGGGTGGACCGCAGTGAACCCATCTCCGAGCCGGACGTGGTCTGGCAGGTGCGGGTCGGCGGCACCCCGCGCAGCGTGACCATCGCCGGGGACACGGTGGTGGTCGAGCAACGCACTCGGGTCGAGGCCCGCAGCCTCGCCACCGGCACGCAGCTCTGGGAGCGCAAGGCGGACTGGTCCGCGGTCGCCGGCGGCGACCGGGACCCGGTGGTCGCCGTCGGCAAGCTCCTGGTCAAGGGGTACGAGCTGCTCGACCCCGCCACCGGAGTGACCCGGCGGCGCGACGACGACGCGGTGGCCGTCTGGACGTACCGCAACCTGCTGTTGGACGCCCACTGCACGGATGCCACCGACTGCACCCTGAGCGCCTGGGATCCGCGCGGCACCGCACCACTGTGGACGGCCTTCCTGCCCGGGGTGAGCAGTGGGCTGCTCGCCGACAACCCGGGTCTGCGTGGCACCCGCCGGCTCACCGCAACCCGGATCGACGACCGGGTGGCCGGGCCGGAGTCGGTGCCTCCGCTGCTCGGTTTCCCGGTCGACGGTCGCGTGCACGTGGTCGACACCGCGACC
>NZ_RCVJ01000186.1 GCF_003667505.1 Micromonospora sp. BL4 | reverse complement strand
GGCCGGGGGTGATTGAGCGGTAGTGGGTCTTGTCGGTGTTGGCGAGGCTGAAGGTCTGGGAACGGGATGGTTCCGGGATGACCACCAGACCGGGGCGCTCGACCAGCAGCGGAGTGCCCGGTGGGACGGAGAGTGAGCTGTCCCGGGTGGCCCGCCAGCTGAGCACCACGAGGGGCTGGCCGGGCACCGGCAGCTGGTACGTCTGCAACGGGGTGGCCCGGTCGGCCGGCGAGACCACCGGCGCGCTCCCGTCCGCCGGTCGGTAGACAACCGCGGTCATCGTGCCCGCGTCGGTGTCCCAGCTGAGCTGCTGCAACTCGGCCGGCTCGCCGCCGCCGAGGGCGACCTCGCCGAGCGAGCGGACGGTCAGCTTCGCCATCGGCCAGGACGTCGGCACCGACTGCGGCGCGTCCCGGTCGCCGACCCGGCGCGGGATGCTGCCGAAGGGGCCCCGCTCGCCGGCCAGCACGCAGGTGTCCAGGCCGGTGAGCGCCCGCCGGCCCGTGCCGGACTCGTCGCGTACGAGTGGATAACGCGGGTCGGTGGTGCCGGTGCCCAGGTCGAGGAGCCGGTCGGCGGCCCGACCCCGGGGCAGCGACTCGGTGGCCCGCAGGGTCGCCGTCACCGGGACCGCCGCGCAGGACGGCACGTCGACCGGCGCGCTGAGGCCGTCGGCGACGGTCAGCGCCCGGCCCTGCGGCCCGAGCAGCCGCTGCACCCGGGCGGAGACCAGGTAGCGCCGGCCGCCGGCGGTCTGCACCGGCAGGACGTCGGAGTAGACCAGGTAGCCGGGGTCGGTGTACTCGGTGGCGCGGGTGACCGCGTACCGGTCGCCGTCGCGGGTGAGTTGCAGCAGCCAGGAGGAGCTCTCGCCGGGCACGTCCGCGGCGACCAGCGCCGTCGGGGCGCCGTCGACGCGGCCGGAGAAGAGGATGCCGGACGAGGGCAGGTGCGCCCGGTCGTCGACCGGTGACCGCCAGTCGCGTACCGCGTCGGTGACCGCCGCGGTCGTGGTGGCGTCGCCGGACAGGTCGCCCCGGGGTGGCCACACCGTCAGCGAGCCATCCAGGCTGTCGTACCCGACCCGAAGGTCCCGTGGCTTGCGCTCGGCGACCGGACCGCAGGCCGTGGCGGCCAGCAGGGCGGTCAGCAGCACGGTGAGCGCCCTGCCGTGCCGGCGGTCCGGAGTCACCTGATCCGCCCCCGATCGCCTCGTCGTCGCTGTGGGAAAGCGCCATAGTACGAGATGTCCGACGCGGCAGCTCGGGTGGCCGTCGGTCTACCCACCACATTGGACGCCACCGGGGCTTTAGTGCCTTTTCGTCGCTCGGGTAGACTCCGCCGACTGTGACGCCTGCCGAGTCCCGCGCCCTGTCCGCGCCGCACCGGGAGGCGACGGCCGGCCCCGACGAGACAGTGAGCCAGCGCACTCCGGCGGCCATTCCGGTCGATCCGGCCGGTGCTCCCGTCGGCACCGCCGCTCCCGTCGCGCCCGCCAGGGCTCCCGGCGTCGCCGGGTCCGCGCTCGCGGGGCCCGTCGCGCCGACGGCCGCTCCCGCCGGTTCCGAGGTGGACGAGGAAGCGGAATCCGCAGTGGAGACGCCGGCCAGGTCAGGGCGACGCTGGTGGACCGGGTGGACCCGGCGGCGGCAGAACCTGGCCGTGGGCGGGCTGTTCCTGCTCGCCGCGCTCTGGGTGACCAGCCGGATCTGGCTGGACCCGGCCGGCCGGGTGGCCTCGCTCTACACCGGTGACCCGGCCCAGGTGCAGTTCTTCCTCGCCCACTCGGTACGCGTCGTGCTGCACGGCGAGTATCCGTTCTACACCGAACAGTTCAACTACCCCGACGGCGTCAACCTGATGGCCAACACCGCGGTGCTGGCGCTGGGCATCCCCATGGTGCCGGTGACCCTGCTCTTCGGGCCGGCGGTGTCCTTCGTGGTGCTGGTGACGCTGGGCCTCGCCGGCACCGCCATGGCCTGGTACACGGTGCTCTCCCGGCACCTGGTGCGTACGCCGCTCGCCGCGGCCGTCGGCGGCTGGTTCTGCGGTTTCTCCCCGGCGATGCTCTCGCACGCCAGTTGGCACCCGAACATCATCAGCCAGTTCCTGCTGCCGTTCATCGTCTGGCGGGTCCTCGTGCTCACCCGGTCCCGCCGGCCGCTGCGCGACGGGACGCTGCTGGCGTTGCTGGTCACCGCGCAGGCGTTCATCAACGAGGAGATCCTGCTCTTCACCGCGCTGGCCTGCGGGGTCTTCCTGCTCGCGGTGCTCGCCCAGGAGCCCGCCCGCTGGTGGGCGGCGTGGCGACCGCTGGCCGCCGGCCTGGCGGCCTGCGCGCTGCTGGCCGGGGCGCTGCTGGCCTACCCGCTGTACGTGCAGTTCGCCGGGCCGATGGCGTACCACGGGCTCAGCGACGCGGTGCAGGACTACGGCAACGACATCGCCGCCTTCTTCGCCCCCGGCTCGCCCACCCTGGGCGGCAACCAGCGGGCCAACATCAACCTGGCGCCGAACTACTCGGAGGAGAACGCCTTCTTCGGCTGGAGCCTGTCGTTGCTCGCGGTCGGCGTCGTGGTCTGGCTGCGGCGGGACCTGATCGTCCGGGCGCTCGCGGCGACCGGCGGGTTCTTCGCCGTGCTCTCCCTCGGCGAACGGATCTCCTGGTGGGACCGGGAGCTGGTCACCGGGCCCTGGCAGTGGCTGGTCCACCTGCCGCTGCTGGACGCGGTGGTGCCGACGCGGTTCGGTCTGATCACCAGCGTGGTGATCGGCCTGCTGATCGCGCTCGCCGTTGAACGGGCCTGGGCGCTGCGCCCGGCCGACCGGCGTACCGTGCGCAAGCTCGTCGTCGCCGGCCTGGCGTTCGCGCTGCTGCCGATCGCCCCGATGCCGCTGCGGATGGTGTCCCGGCCGCCGGTGCCGGAGTTCATCACCGCCGACCGCTGGCGGGCGTACGTCGGCCCGGACCAGACGCTCGTGCCGATCCCGGTGCCCAGCATGGGCAACACGCACGGCATGCGCTGGGCGGCGGCCACCAACCTCGACTTCAAGATCCCCGGTGGCTACTTCCTCGCGCCCCGCAACGGCAACACCGGCGACCCGGGCCGGTTCGGCGGCCGACCGAGCGGGGTGGGTCAGGCGCTGGAGGAGGTCGCGACCACCGGCCGGACGCCCAAGCTGGACGACCGGCAGCGCCGCCGCTTCATGGACGAGCTGCGGCACTGGCGGGCGGCGATCCTGGTGCTGCCGGTCCGTCAGCAGCACGCCGAACCGCTGCGGCGGACCGTCGAGGAGCTGGTCGGTCCCGGCCGTCAGGAACTGGACGTCTGGGTGTGGGACGTCCGGACGCTGACCGACCGATCGGTCTGATGACCGCCGGGACAGCCTCCTCGGCGACCGCGGACCCGGCGACGGCGGTTCCGGCGACGGCACGCCGATCCGGGCCCGCCTGGCTGCCGGACGCACTGGTGGTGGCCGGTTACCTCGCGCTGGCCGTGCTGCTGACCAGCGGGCAGTGGCGGCACGCCGGGCGGCTCTTCCATCAGGCGGGCGACCAGGTCCTGTTCGAGTGGATGCTGGCCCACGCGGCCCGCGCCGTGGTGGAGGGGGAGAACCCGCTCTACAGCACCACGTTGAACGCGCCGGACGGCGTCAACCTGATGGCGAACACCTCGGTGCTCGGCCTGGGAGTCCCGCTGGCCCCGGTCACCCTGCTCTTCGGCTCGCAGGCGGCGTTCTGCGTGGCGGTCGTCTGCTGCCTCGCCGGCACCGCCACCGCCTGGTACGCGCTGTTGCGCCGCCGGCTGGTCACCGCCCGGTCCGCGGCGGCGATCGGCGGTCTGATCTGCGGCTTCGCCCCCGGCATGATCGCCCAGGCCGGCGCGCACCTGCACATGGCCGCCCAGTTCCTGGTGCCCGCGATCCTCGCCCTCGTGTTCCGACCCGCGACGTCCGGTGGGGTGTGGCGGCCCGGCGTCGGCCTCGGGCTGCTGCTCGTCTGGCAGGTCTTCATCGGCGAGGAGGTGCTGGTCTTCCTGGCGCTCGCGGCCGGGGTCTTCGCGCTGGGCTACGCGCTCGCCGACCGGGTGGCGGCCCGGCAGCTCGCGCCGGCCCTGCTCGGCCGGCTCGGGGTGGCTGCCGTCGTGGCGGCGGTGCTGCTGGCGTACCCGGTGTGGTTCCAGTTCCACGGCCCGCAGCACTACTC
Source organism: Micromonospora sp. BL4 (assembly GCF_003667505.1). Lineage (GTDB taxonomy): Bacteria > Actinomycetota > Actinomycetes > Mycobacteriales > Micromonosporaceae > Micromonospora. Next base: position 13,346 of record NZ_RCVJ01000186.1, on the reverse strand, counting down.
CGGAATGGCCTTCGCCACGCACGGCTTCCAACTGGACGCCGCGTCGTTCACCGCGTCGGCCCGGCAGACCGTTCTCGGCGACGACTGGCTGCCCGGACTGCTCTCGCCGAATCCGACCGAGGAGAACTCGTTCTTCGGTCCCGGGCTGCTGGTGCTCGCCGTGGTGGTGGTGATCTGGCTGTGGCGACGGCCGCTGGTCCGAGCGCTGGCCGGCTGCGGGCTGCTCTTCGCCCTGCTCTCGCTCGGCACCGAGCTGCGGGTGGACGGCACGGCAACCGGGATACCCGGGCCGTACCGGCTGGTCGCCCGGCTGCCGTTGCTCGACCTCGCGGTCCCGGCGCGGTTCGCGCTGGTCTGTGTACCGGTGCTGGGCGTCCTGATGGCGCTCTCCCTGGACCGGGTCCGGGCGGCACGTGGGCCGCGGACCGCGCCGGGGCTGCCCGTGCGGCTGCTGTGGACCGGCGCGGTGGCCGCCGCCCTGCTGCCCCTGGTCCCGACGCCGATCCGGGCCGTGCCGGTCGCGCCGGTGCCGGAGTTCGTCGCCGAGGGCGGGTGGCGCCCGCTGGTGCCACCCGGCCGGACCGTGGTCGCGGTGCCACCGGTCACCGGCGCCGCGCTGAGCCCGGTGATGCTCTGGTCCGCCCGCACCGGGCTGGCCTTCCGCGCGCCCGGCGGGTACTTCATCGGCCCGACCGGCCCGGACGACCCGGCGGCGCGCTGGGGCGCGCCGGACCGGCCCACCGCCGCGCTGCTGCGCCGGGTGGCCGAGACCGGCACGGTGCCGGTGCTCACCGACGCCGACCGCCGCCAGGCCGTCGAGGATCTGCGGCACTGGCGGGCCGCGCTCGTGGTGCTCGGCCGGTTGGCGCACGGCGAACCGGTCCGCCGGACCGTCGAGGAGCTGCTCGGCCCGGCCCGGCCCGTCGACGGCGGGTGGGTCTGGGACGTCCGGGACCGCGTCGGCTGACTAACCCACCAGCGTGCGGACGTCCCAGATCCAGACGTCGTCGACCCGCTGCGGCGGCCCGATCAGGGCGGTGACCAGCTCGCGCAGCACCGCCTCGCGCGGATGCGCACCGAGCACCACCACCGAGGCACGCCAGAACCGCAGATCCTCGACGGCCTGGCGGCGGTCGGCGTCGGTGAGCGCGGGGACCGCGCCAGCGTCCATCGTGGAGTAGATGAGGCTGCTGGTCGGCCGGTTGGGCGCGCCGAAGACTCCCTCGCCCACCTCGTTCGGGCCGATGAAGTAGCCGCCCGGAATGGGGAACTCCTGTTCGGTCAGCGCGCTCCACCGCAGCGTCGGCAGGCCGTGCACGTTGCTCGGGATCGGCACCGGCACCAGCGTCCGGCCCGCCGGCACGTACGGCCGCCAGCCGCCGGCGGTGATGAAGTGCGGCGGCGGGTCCATCGGCTGGGCCGGCAGCGGCCGGGGGAGGAGCGGCAGCACGGCGAGGGCGACCGACGCGTACCCGACCGGCCGCAACCACCGCCGGCGCGGCGCCGCCGGTGCGGACGCGTCGCGGGGCGTCGTCGGGGCCGGCTCGCCGGCCCGCGGGGCCGGCACCCGGGCCCGGTCGGCCTCCGGTCGGCCCTGGCGGTACGCCGCGTCCCAGGTCAGCGCGAGCAGCACGCCCACCGCGGCGGCCACCACCAGGGTCAGCCGGGTCGGCATCATCATCTCGACCAGCGGCAGGTCGTCCGGCACGTACGACCACGGGCCGCGCACGGCGGTCTCCACGCCGTTGAACCGCACCACCGGGCCGATCGCGGCCACGGAGAAGACCACGATCAGCACCGCGACGATCCGGGCGGCCAGCGACCGGCGGACGAGCAGCACCAGCGCCACCACCGACAGCAGCACCAGCGGCCAGCCGAACCACGTGTTCTGCTCGGTCAACCCGATCGTCTTCTCCACCGCCGGGTCACCGGCCCAGGTGTCCCGTGCAAAGGTGACGAAGGCGACCAGGTCCTCGCCCCAGTTGTGGAAGACGCCGCCCTGCAGGCCTCGGTAGGACTGCGGGCCGTTGAACTGGTACCAGATCGGGTACGCGGCGAGCAGCAGCGCCAGTCCGCCGGCGACGCCCAGCCCGGCCAGGAACGTGCCCGCGGCGGCGCGCGTCGCCGCCGGCCGCTGCACGGCGTACGCCAGCACGACGACCAGGCAGGCCAGCGCGGTGAGCAGCAGCATCTCCTCGTTGATGAAGATCTGGTACGCCACCAGCACCCCGAGAACCAACCCGTTGCGCCGCCACCGGCCCGGCTCGCCCAGCCGCAGCACCCGCAGCACGATCAGTGGCAGCAGGAAGTTGGACACGAAATTGGGCTGGCCGTTGGCGTGGTGGATGATCCCCGGCGCGAAGCCGAGGAAGGCGCCACCGACGAAGGCAGCCGCCCGCGAACGCACCAGGTGCCGGGAGAGCACCCAGTACCCGGTGCCGGCGGTCGCCGCCAGCGCCCCGCCCAGGTAGAGCGCGTACATCACCTGCGGGCCGAGCAGCATGGTCAGCGGGGCCAGCGGCAGGGTCACCCCGAGCAGCGAGGTGTTGGCCATCATGTTCACCCCGTCCGGGGCGTTCTGCCGCGCCGTGAACAGCGGGTTCTCCAGGTGCCGCAGCGAGTACGCGCCATGCGCGAACAGCCACTCGAACCAACTGTGGTCGGTGGGGAGGTGCGAGGACACCCGAGCCTGCACGTCCCCCCAGTAGTTGAGGCAGACGAACACGCCCAGCAGCACATAGGCTCCGAGGGCCAACAGGTCGGCGCGGGCCGGGCGGCGCCGAGGCCGTCGTGTCGGCTCGACCTCGGCCGGGTCGGCGTCGGTCCTGGAATTCAGCGAAGGGTCTATCACCGGCACGGCCACGACGCGCCATCGTACAGGCGTGGATGCGTCGCTTTTGCCGGGCCGGTACGCCCAACGGTCGGTTTGTGGCGCGCGGCCCGCCGGTCAGCCGGACGCGGGGACGGAAGGACGGTCGGTGTCGTCGATCATCGAGCTGGGTGAGGTCCGGGACGGTTCGCCGTCGGTGCCACCGGCCCGTCGGCCGCGCGTTGCCGGCCGTCCGCTGCGCTGCACGGCGGTGCTGTTGCTGGCCCTCGTCGTGCTGGCCGGTGCGACACCGGTGCCGCAGCGCACGGTGAGCGTGGTGCCGGCCCTGTCGAACGCCCATCTGTACCTCGTCGAGGACGGTGTCTTCGTCGTCGACCCCGCGACACCCACCGGCGACCGGTACCTGACCGCGTACGCCCAGCCGTCGCCGACGGACCGTGGCGCGCGGCGCCGATGGCAGGTACCGCTGGCCGGCATGGCCGACTACCTCGGCGTACGGGCCGAACGGGGGCTGGTGCTGCTGATCGGTGTCAGCGCCGCGGGCGGAGTCCTCCAGACGACCGCCCTCGACGCCGCCACCGGGAAGCAGCGCTGGCAGATTCCGGGCCTCGTCGAGTGGACGACCGACGGCGGGCTGTTGCTGACGAGCGGCTTCACGGAAGGCGCGGGCTCGGTGCGCCGGGTGGCATCCGACACCGGTCGGGTGAGCTGGTCGGTGCCCGTTTCGTCGTCCGGATCGCCCGACTACCGCCGGGGCGCGAACGGGGTCGACCAGTTCGTGTTCGTCCAGCCGACCGGCGAGGTGCGGGTGCACGACGCCGGCACCGGCCGGCTGATGCGCAGTGTCGACACGTTGCCCGGCAACCGGTCGGCGTTCCAGCAGGTGCAGGTCGTGGGCGACGTGCTGCTGGTCGTCTCGCCCGACAGCACCCGGGTGGTCGCCTACGGCCTGCCGGGACTGGATCCACGGTGGACGGCGGAGGTGCCGCTGCTGGCCTACGCGACCGACTGCGCCGGCCTGCTCTGCCTGATCAATCAGAATGGTGGGTTCCAGGTCCTCGACCGGGCCACCGGCGTGCTGCGCTGGTCGGATCCGGACCACACGCTGATGGACATTCGGCACGACCGGCTGCTGGTGCTCGGGCCGGGCCAGCGGTACGCGGTGCGGGACGCGGCGACCGGGAAGCTGTGGAGTGATCTTGGCCAGTGGGACCTGGCGCCGGTGCCACGGCGCGACGATCCGCTGATCGGGATGCGGCCCGGTGCCGACGGCCGGATGCTCGTCGCCGAGCTGGACCTGGCCGCCGGTCGGCCGCGGACCCTGGACGTGCTGCCGGGCGTGGCCGGCAGCTGTCAGGCAGCCCCACCGGTCCTGCTCTGCCGCCGCCTCGACGGTTCGACCGCGCTGTGGCGGTTGCGACCGTGACCGGCCCGGTCATCGACCTCGGCGAGCTGCGGCACGAGCCGGAGCCCGCGAGGCTGCCCCGCCCATCCCGCGCGAACGGTCGACCGCTGCGCTGCGCGCTGGTCCTGCTGCTCGCACTGGTCACGCTCGCCGCCGCCGGGCCGCCCACCCGGCGGGCCGTGGTGACGCTGCCGGCCCGGCTCGGGGCCGATGTGATGGTCGCAGGTGACCTGTTCCTGGTCATCGACCCGATCACCCCCCAGACGCCGCAGCGGCGACTGGCCGCGTTTCGGCTGCCCGGCGGCGAGCCGGTCTGGCAGGCGCCGTTGCCCGCGCAGGGCCGGTACTGGGGGGTCACACCGCTGGCCGGGATGCTGCTGGTCACCGGGTACGAAATGGACTCCGAGGGCCGGGGCACGCTCACCGTGGCGCTGGACCGGGCGACCGGGGCGTACCGGTGGCAGCAGCCCGGCCGCGCCAGCGAGTTGGCCGACGGAAACCTGCTGCTGTACTCCGGCGGCGAGGACGAGCCGGTGAGCATGCGCGCGGTCGACCCGTGCTGCGGCACCGTCCGCTGGCAGTTGACCGGCACCCGGGGTGAGGTCAACTACCGGGACAGCGGACACGGGGTGGACCGGGTGGTGTTCAGTCGTGCGAACGGGCCGATCGAGGTCCGCGACGCGACGACCGGCGCCGTGCTGGCCCGCACCGACGGGCGCCCGACCGGCGGGGCGTACACGACCGTGCAGCTCATCGACGACCTGGTGCTCACCGTCGGCGGGGCGCCGTCCATGGTCACCGCGTACGGGCTGGACCGACTCGAACAGCGCTGGCGTACGCCTGCCGACGAGGCGCTGTACCCGGTCGACTGTGGCCCCGTCATCTGCCTGCAGACGCAGTCCCGCGGCATCCGGGCGGTCGACCGCACGACCGGTCAGCAGGTCTGGAGCAGCGACCGGTGGGGCTGGGTCTGGCCGCACGCCGGTGAGCTGGTCGCCACCATGTTGAGCAGCGCCGGCCCCGGCTCGGAGCAGCTCGTGGTGCTCGACCCGTGGACCGGTCGCGTGCTGGCCGACCTGGACCGCTGGGAGCTGGCCGGGTCCGATCCCGGGGCTCCGATGATCGGGCTACGCCGGCATCCTGACGGCGGGTTGCTCGTCGCCGAGCTGGATGTCCATGCCGGCACGGCGCGCGTGCTGGATGTCCTGCCCGACGCGTCCGGCCTGTGTCAGGCGAGTGTCGACCGGCTGCTGTGCCGGCGGCTCGACGGCTCGTACGGGCTGTGGCAGTTACCGGACTGAATCACCAGTTGGGCTGGGCGGGCGGCGGGGGCAGCGGCACCGACGCCGGCCGCAGCACGTACGCCACCCCACCGCTGCCCCGCTGCCAGGCCACCTCGAACGGCTGCCGGGGCACGGTACGGCGTACCGCGTCGTCGTCCGGCGCGTACGGGTCGTTGAGCACCGGGTCGCCGTCAGCGGTGAAGCCGACCAGCACCATCAGGTGCCCCTTCGTGTCGTACGCCAGCCCCGGCACCTCGCCGGCCCGGAACGCCGCGGAGACGATCAACGGGATGCCGGCGGCGAGGAACGCCTCCGCCTCGGCCAGCGACCGCAGCCGGGTGACGAACGCCTCCACCCCGTGCAGTCCGGCGTACGCGGTGTTGAACGGCCAGTTGCCGGCCCCGGCGTACCCGTGGTCGTAGCAGTGCCGGGCGGCGTGCACCACCACCGGGCGCGGGCCGGGCGGCTCCACCCAGGCGTAGCGCTCCGGCGCCGGCTCGGCGCCCCAGTAGGCGAGCACCATGGAGGTGCAGGTGGGGCTGCACCACGACTCGCCCCCGCCACCCCACTGCGGGTGCTCGCCGGCGTGCAGCCGCTGTGAGTAGCGGGGCACGTCCAGCACCCGCCCGCGGGCGGCGGCCGGGCCTGCGCCGTACCCCGGATCGTCGGTCGGGTCGGCCGGCGTGTGGCCGGTGGCGACCGCGCCGACGCTGCGCAGCACCGGGCCGGTCGGGCTGCCCGGCGGCCGGCACAGGGTCACCCGGGCCTGCCAGCCGGTGACCGTCGCCCCGGCGACGATCAGCGTGTCGGTGTCCACCCGGGCGTCGCCGTCGCGCTGTCCGGGCACCGAGGTGCGCCGCAGCGCGCGGTCGTCGGCCGCCCAGCGGGCCAGCAGGTACCAGCCGGTGCTGGGCGCGTCTCCGTGCCAGCCGCGCAGCTCGACCTCGATCCAGCAGCCGTCGGGGGTGTCGGCGGTCCACGACGGGACCACCTCGGCGACTCCGAAGCCGACCGGCACCGGCGGTGACGTCCACCTGCCCCGCCGGCCGGCGTCGCCCAGGGCCAGCCCCCGATCGGTGACGCGCAGGCCGTCGATGGTGCCGGCCGTCGAGTCCGCCGGGTGGTGGAAGCCCCGGTAGGCGATGTCCCGCCGGGTGGGTGGTGCCGCGATGGTCATGACAGGTCCGTCCGTCGCTGGGTGCCGGAAGCATCGCGTACGCCGCGCTGGTCCGCAACGTCGACCGGCGCGGGCCGCGAGGGACGATGGTTGCCGGCCGGCACTAGGTTGTCGGTGGTCAGCAGCGAGGAGGCCGGGATGCGGGTACTGGTGGTGGAGGACGAGCGCAACCTCGCCGACGCGATCGCGCGCGGGTTGCGCAAGCGGGGGATGGCGGTCGACGTGGCCTACGACGGTGACGCCGGCCACGAGGCGGCGTTCGTCACCCGGTACGACGTGGTCGTGCTGGACCGCGACCTGCCCGGCGTGCACGGCGACCAGATCTGCGCCGACCTCGCCGCCTCCGGTGCGCTCACCCGGGTGCTGATGCTGACCGCGAGCGGCACGGTGGCCGACCGGGTGGAGGGGTTGCAGCTCGGCGCCGACGACTACCTGCCCAAACCGTTCGCCTTCGACGAGCTGGTCGCCCGGGTGCAGGCGCTGGGCCGGCGGGCCACCCCGGCCGCGCCCCCGGTGCTGGAGCTGGCCGACCTGGTGCTCGACCCGGCCCGTCGGGTCGCCACCCGGGCCGGCGAGCCGGTCGACCTGACCAACAAGGAGTTCGGGGTGCTCAGCGAGCTGCTCAAGGCGCGCGGCGCGGTGGTCTCCAGCGAGGAGTTGCTGGAACGGGTCTGGGACGCCAACACGGACCCGTTCACCACCATCGTCCGGGTCACCGTGATGACGCTGCGCAGGAAGCTCGGCGACCCACCGCTGATCGAGACGGTCGTCGGCGCGGGTTACCGCACGGCCGAGGTGTCGTGATGGCCGGCCGGGGAGGATTGCGACCCACCCTGCGGTTGCGGCTGACCGTGCTGAACGGCGTGCTGCTGATCGGCGCCGGAGCGATCCTGGTGCTGCTGGCCTGGCTGCTGGTTCGGGACGCGTTGCGACCCACCGACGAGCTGCTTCCGGGCACGACCGTGGTGCTGTCCGACGGCCGGGTGCTTGACGCCGCGCAGTGGCAGCGTCAGTTGGTCGACGCCGCCTCCGGGGAGTTGTTGGCCAAGGGGCTGGTCGCGCTGCTGGCGATCAGCGTGGTCGGGGTGGCCGGCGCGTACGCGGTGGCGGGGCGGGCCCTGCGTCCGCTGCACCAGGTCACCGCGACCGCGCAGCGGCTCGGCGAGGCGACCCTGGACCAGCGGATCGGTTACTCGGGCGCCGACGACGAGGTGGCCGAGCTGGCGAAGACGTTCGACGCCATGCTGGACCGGATCGCGTCCGCGTTCGAAGCCCAGAAACGGTTCGTGGCCAACGCGTCGCACGAGCTGCGTACCCCGCTCGCGGTGATGCGGACCGAGATTGACGTGACGCTCAGCGACGACGACGCGGACGCCGCCGAGTACCGCCGGATGGCGACGGTGGTCCGGGACGCCTCGGAGCGCGCCAACGGTCTGGTGGACGCGCTGCTGGTGCTGGCCCGCAGCGAGGCGCAGGCCGGGCGGCGGCTCGGCCGGCGCACCGAGTGCGACCTGGCCACCGGCACGGCCAACGCGCTGTCGGCGATGCGCCGCGAGGTGGACCGGATCGGCCTGCGGGTGCAGACCTCGCTGGAGTCCGCGCCGGTGGTCGGCGACCCGGGGCTGCTCGACCGGCTGGCCGGCAACCTGATCGAGAACGCGGTCCGCTACAACCACCTGCACGGCCGGCTCTGGGTGCGTACCGGCACCGACGGCGACCGATCGTGGCTGGTGGTCGGCAACACCGGTTTCGAGGTGGACCAGGCCGACGTGCCGGGGCTGTTCGAGCCGTTCCGGCGCGGCGGCCGGGAGCGCACCGGCGCCCGCGGATCCGGCCTGGGGCTGTCCATCGTCCGGGCGGTCTGCGACGCGCACGGCGGCACGGTGCGGGTGATCGCGCAGCCCGGCGGGGGCCTGGAGGTGACGGTCACCCTGCCGTCGGCGGACGCCCCGGCGGTGACCGGTCCGGTGCCCACCGCCGGCTGAACGGGTTGCGCGCGGCCGCAGCCCGATGGCAGGATCGCGCCGTCAGCTCGAGATCGAAAGGGGGTGCGTTCGATGTCCACCATCACCGACTCCGCGCCCCGGGTTTCTCTCGGCTGACCCCCGGAGGCGGAGCGTCCCCATCCAGCACGGAGGGAACACCCGTGTATCCACGGATCCGCAACATCAGTTTCGACTGTCACGACACGTACGCCCTGGCCGGCTTCTGGTCCTCGGTGCTCGGGTACGCCCGGCACCCCGAGGACGTTCCGGGCGATCCGGAGGCGGCGCTGCTGCCACCGGACGAGGCGACGCCGAACCTGTTCTTCCAGGCGGTGCCGGAGGACAAGGTCACCAAGAACCGGCTGCACATCTGCCTGGAGCCCGTCGACCGGACCCGGGACGAGGAGATCGAGCGGGTGCTCGGCCTCGGAGCCACCATGGTCGCGGACCGACGGAACGCCGACGGTACGGGCTGGGCGGTGGTCGCCGACCCGGAGGGGAACGAGTTCTGCGTGGTACGCGGTGCCGGGGAGCGTGTCCCCACCACCACTGTGGAGGATCAACCGTGAGTTCGAAGATCCACAACATCAGCATCGACTGTCACGACACGTACGCGTTGGCCGGCTTCTGGTCGCAGGTCTTCGACTGCCCGCGGCAGCCCGACGACTTCCCCGGCGACCCGGAGGCGATGCTCCTGCCCCCGGGCGGCCCGGAGGTGCTGTTCATCGCCGTGCCCGAGGGCAAGGCGGTGAAGAACCGGCTGCACCTGGACCTTCAGCCGGCCGACCGGACCCGGGCCGAGGAGGTCGAGCGGTTGCTCGGCATCGGGGCGGTGCACGTCGCCGACCAGATCGGGCCGACCGGTGGCGGCTGGGTGGTGCTCGCCGACCCGGAGGGCAACGAGTTCTGCGTGCTCGGCAGCGCTGCCGAGCGGGCCGCGGCAGCGGCGGCGCGGGCCGCCGCGCAGGACCGCGAACCGGCCTGATCGCCGACGTACGGCACGGGGCCCCGGCCACCCTCGGGCGGCCGGGGCCCCGGTCGGTACGGCTCGGAAGTGCTGCTCGACCTTCGCGGCCAAGCGGACGCGCTGTCGCCGGAAAGCGGTCGCGGTGGCCGGTCCGCCGGGAGGGACGGCCGACCACCGCGACGGTGGTGCTGCTTCCGGTCAGGCGGGCAGGCTCGCCGCCCCGCGCGGCAGGAACCGCTGGCCGGTGACCCGCTCGCTGGTGCCGGTCCGGTCCAGGTACGGCGTCACGCCGCCCAGGTGGAACGGCCAGCCGGCGCCGAGGATCATGCACAGGTCGATGTCCTGCGCCTCGGCGACCACACCCTCGTCCAGCATCAGCCGGATCTCCTGTGCGAGCGCGTCGAGCGCGTTCTGCCGTACCTGCTCGGCGGTCAGCGGCTGGTCGCCGACCACGAGCAGCTCGGCGACGTCCGCGTTGATCTGGTCGTCGACCACGATGGGCCGGCCCGAGTCGGCGATCCGCTTGAGGTTCTCGCTGACGCCGAACCGGTCCGGGTACGCCGCGTGCAGGGTGCCGCCCACGTGGTACGCGACGGCCGGCCCGACCAGCTGGAGCAGGGCCAGCGGGCGCATCGGCAGGCCCAGCGGGTCCAGCGCGCTGTTCGCCACGTCCAGCGGAGTGCCGGCGTCGACGGCGGCGAAGACGGTGCCCAGGAAGCGGGTGAGCAGCCGGTTCACCACGAACGCCGGCGCGTCCTTGACCAGCACGCTCGACTTCTTGAGCTGCTTGCTGACCGCGAACGCGGTCGCGAGGGTGGCGTCGTCGGTGCGCGCACCCCGGACGATCTCCAGCAACGGCAGCACCGCCACCGGGTTGAAGAAGTGGAAGCCGACCACCCGCTCCGGGTGCTCCAGCTCCGCGGCCATCTCGGTGATGGAGAGCGAGCTGGTGTTGGTGGCGAGCACCGCCTCCGGGGAGACGATCTTCTCCAGTTCGGCCCAGACCTGCTTCTTGACGCCCAGGTCCTCGAAGACCGCCTCGATGACGAAGTCGGCGTCGGCGAAGGCGCTCTTGTCGACCGTGCCGCTGACCAGGCCGTACAGCTTGGCGGCGGTGCCCTTGTCCATCCGGCCCTTGGTGACGGCCTTCTCGATCTGGGTGTGCACGTAGCCGACGCCCTTGTCCACCCGGGACTGGTCCAGGTCGGTCATCACGACCGGCACCTGGAGGCGGCGGGCGAACAGCAGCGCCAGCTGGCTGGCCATCAGGCCGGCGCCGACGATGCCGACCTTGGTGACCGGCCGGGCCAGGCCCTTGTCCGGTGCGCCGGCCGGCCGCTTGGCCCGCCGCTGCACCAGGTCGAAGGCGTACAGGCCGCTGCGCAGCTCCTCGGAGAAGACCAGGTCGGCGAGGGCCTCGTCCTCGGCGGCGGTGCCGGCGGCGAAGTCGGCGTCCTTCGCCGTCTCCAGCAGATCCAGGGCCTTGTACGCGGCCGGAACAGCGCCGTGCAGCCGCTGGTTCAGCGTCTCCCGGGCGAAGTAGAGCACGCCCGCCCACATGTCCTTGTCGACCTCGGGTCGGGTCACGGTGACCTGGCCCCGCACCACGCCGGCGGCCCACTCCAGGGACCGCTCCAGGAAGTCGGCCGGCTCCAGCAGCACGTCCGCGATGCCCAGCTCGGCGGCCTGCTTCGGCTTGAGCATCTTGTTCTGCATCAGCGGGTTCTGGATGATCACCTGGGTGGCGGCGGGGATGCCGATCAGGTTCGGCAGCAGTTGGGTGCCGCCCCACCCGGGGACCAGACCGAGGGAGACCTCGGGCAGCGCGAGGGCCGCGGCACCGCCGGAGAGCGTCCGGTAGTGGCAGTGCAGCGCCAACTCCAGGCCGCCACCCATCGCCGCGCCGTTGACGAACGCGAACGTGGGCACGGTGCTGTCCTTGAGCCGGGCGAAGACCCGGTGGCCGAGCCGGCCGATCTCCAGCGCCTGCGCGCGGTCGGCGAGCTGCGGCAGGCCGACGATGTCCGCGCCCACGCAGAAGATGTACGGCTTGCCGGTTACCGCGATGAACGCCGGGTCGGCGGCGAGCGCGGCGCTGATGGCCTCGTCCAGGCTGGTCAGCCCGGCCGGGCCGAAGGTGTTCGGCTTGGTGTGGTCGAAGCCGTTGTCCAGCGTGATCAGGGCGGCGGGTCGGTCCAGCCCCGGTACGTTCACCTGGCGCAGCAGCGCCTTGGTGACGACCTCATTCGGTGCCTTCACTTGTTGCCCTCCGTCCAGTGCGGGTTCTCCCAGATGACCGTGCCGCCCATGCCGATGCCGATGCACATGGCGGTGAGGCCGTAGCGGACCTCGGGGTGCTCGGCGAACTGGCGGGCCAGCTGGGTCATCAGACGCACGCCGGAGGAGGCCAGCGGGTGGCCGATGGCGATCGCGCCGCCCCACGGGTTGACCCGCGGGTCGTCGTCGGCGATGCCGAAGTGGTCGAGGAAGGCGAGCACCTGCACGGCGAAGGCCTCGTTCAGCTCGAACAGGCCGATGTCGTCGATGCTGAGCCCGGCGATGCGCAGCGCCTTCTCCGTCGACGGGATCGGGCCGACGCCCATCACCTCCGGCTCGACGCCCACGAATCCGAACGACACGAGCCGCATGGCGACCGGCAGCCCCAGCTCGCGGGCGGTGGCCTCGTCGGCGAGCAGGCTCGCGGTGGCGCCGTCGTTCAGGCCGGCCGCGTTGCCCGCGGTGACCTTGCCGTGCGGGCGGAACGGGGTCTTCAGCGTGCCGAGCTTTTCGAGCGAGGTGTCGCGCGGCGCCTCGTCCACGGTGGCCAGGCCCCAGCCGCCCTCGGCGTCGCGGATGGCGACCGGCACCAGGTCGTCCTGGAGCTTGCCGTTCGCGTACGCCTTGGCGGTCTTCTGCTGCGAGGCGAGCGCGAACGCGTCGGTGCGCGCCTTGGTGATGTGCGGGACCAGGTCGTGCAGGTTCTCCGCGGTGGCGCCCATGACCAGCGCGGACGGGTCGACCAGCTTCTCCGCGATGATGCGGGGGTTGGGGTCGACGCCCTCACCCATCGGGTGGCGGCCCATGTGCTCGACGCCGCCCGCGATGGCGATGTCGTACGCGCCCATGGCGATGCCACCGGCGACGGTCGTCACCGCGGTCATCGCGCCGGCGCACATGCGGTCGATGGCGAAGCCGGGAACGGTCTTGGGCAGACCGGCCAGCAGGGCGGCGGTCCGCCCGATGGTGAGGCCCTGGTCGCCGATCTGGGTGGTGGCCGCGATGGCGACCTCCTCGACCCGCTCCGGCGGCAGCTGCGGGTTGCGGCGCAGCAGTTCACGGATGCAACGGATCACCAGGTCGTCGGCGCGGGTGTTGGCGTACATGCCACCCGCCTTGCCGAACGGGGTACGGACGCCGTCGACGAACACGACATCCCGAACTTCACGGGGCACTTGAGCCTCCTATTCGACCATGATCCGGTCTTCGTGCGGAGCGGCACGCCGGACCGGACAAGGGTCGCCGACACGGGCACGTTCCCCCGGATGCTACTCGTCAGTAACCAACCTCGTCCCCACTGCTCACTGTGGCCCACCCCACACCACCGCGTTGATCATGAAGTTGTTGTGGCGACACGACGGTCCGGAGGGCGACAACTTCATGATCAACCCGGTGGGTGTGGGTTTCAGGGGACGGTGGGGG
>NZ_RCVJ01000173.1 GCF_003667505.1 Micromonospora sp. BL4 | reverse complement strand
GGGCTGGCCGGGTGCTCGCGAGGGGTGCTCACCCGCTCATAATCACCCGATTCGGGTTAACGCAAAATGAACTTGGCCTCGACGGGTCAGCTCATCGTCGGCAATGTCACCCGGACGACCTCGCCGTCGGGATCGGTGTCGATGCGGACCCGCTGGCCGAGCCGGAGCAGCCGCAGCCCGGAGGCGTCGAAGGCCCGGGCGGGAAAGCGCAACTCGGTGCCGTCGTCGAGCAGCAGGACGCCGCTGCGCGTCGCCGCGTCGTAGCTGGCCACCGTGCCTTGCATGCTGGCACCGTACACCGGTGGGTCAGCCCGCGGAGCGGGCCGGACGGTCGGCGGCGGCGGCGAGGAGCGTGGCGGTGCGCGGCCCCAGCCCGAGCCGGGCGGCGGCGGCCAGGTCCGCGGCGGTGTCCACGTCCCGGCGCAGGCTGGGCCAGTCCCCGCTCAGGGGCAGCGCCCCGCTCGCCGTGTGCGCCGCCGCCGAGTCCGTTCCGAACCGGGGGTCCAGAGGGATGCCGGGCGGCGCCGTGAGCAGCACGGTGCCGTCGCCCGGAGCGTCCGGCACGAACCGGCGGACCCTCGCCCGGCCGGTCCGCGCCGCGAGCAGCGCGCCGGCCAGCTCGGCCGGGCGCAGCGCCGGCAGGTCGGCGGTGAGCCCCGCCACCCACCCGGCGGGCACGCCCGCCGCGCCGTGCCGGAACGCGGCGTTCAGGCCGGCGTCCGGCTCGTCGGGCAGCACCCGTGCGCCGGCGGTCCGCGCCGCCGCCGCCACCCGGGCGTCGTCGGTCACCACCAGAACCTCGACGACCGCCGGGCAGGCCAGCACCGCGCGGAGTGTGTCAGCCGCCAGGGCCAGCGCCAGCTCCTCGTGCGGTACGCCGGGCAGCGCGCCCCGCAACCGGCTCTTGGCTGCGGTCAGACGCTTCACCGGCACCACCACGGCCCACCCCGACTGACTCACGTCGGCAATCCTGCCAGCCGGACGGCGGGACCCTCGCTGGCCGTACCGGGGGCGAGCAGGCATGATTTCCGCTGCGGGCGTCGCGAGCGGGGTTCGCGGCGGGGTCGGGGCGGGACGAGGAGGCACAGTGGCACGGCGGAGGCTGGGGTTCTGGCAACGGTTCGCCGTGGCGCTGGTGAAGCCGGTGATGACCGTCTGGACCCGGCGTACCTGGCGCGGCATGGAGCACCTCGGCCGGGACGGCGGCATGATCATCGTCGCCAACCACATCTCGCACGCCGACCCGTTGGTGTCCGCGCACTTCGTCTACGACTCCGGCCGGTGGCCGCAGTACCTGGGCAAGGCCAGCGTGTTCCGGGTGCCGGTGATCGGCTGGATCCTGCACCGGTGCCGGCAGATCCCGGTCGAGCGGGGCAGCGTGGACGCGGTCCGCTCGCTGGACGCCTCGGTCGCCGCGCTCGACGAGGGCGGCGCGGTGGTGATCTACCCGGAGGGCACCACCACCCGGCAGCCGGAGCTGTGGCCGATGAAGGCCAAGACCGGCGCCGCCCGGCTGGCGCTGGCCACCGGCGCGCCCGTGGTGCCGCTGGTGATGTGGGGGCCGGAGCGGATCTTCGACCCGCGGACCACCCGGCTCAACCTGCGCCCGCGGATCCCGGTGACCGTGGTCGCCGGCGAACCGATCGATCTGAGCCGGTGGGCGGGCGCCCCGCCGACGCGGGCCACCCTCGAGGAGATGACGGACGCCATCATGCTGCGGCTGCGCGACATGCTCGCCGAGATTCGTGGTGGCACCCCGCCACCGCTGTGGGAACGGCCGGCCCGACCGTCCGCCGAGCGCCAGCAGCAGGGTGGTGTGGCGTGACCGGGCACGTCGCGGTCCTGGGCGCCGGCTCCTGGGGCACCGCGTTCGCCAAGATCCTCGCCGACGCGGGGCGGGACGTGACGGTGTGGGCCCGGCGCGCGCCGGTGGCGGAGAGCATCCGCACCGAGCGCCGCAACCCGGAGTACCTGCCGGACCTGCTGCTGCCGGGCCGGGTCACCGCCACCCACGACGCCGTCGAGGCGATCACCGGCGCCGAACTGGTGGTGCTGGCCGTGCCGTCGCAGACCCTGCGCGGCAACCTCGCCGAATGGACCGGGCACCTGCACCCGGACGCCACCCTGGTGTCGCTGATGAAGGGCATCGAGCTCGGCACCACCAAGCGGATGAGCGAGGTCATCGTCGAGACCGCCGGCGTGGCCGCCGACCGGGTGGTGGTGGTCTCCGGCCCGAACCTGGCCCCGGAGATCGCCGCCGAGCAGCCGGCCGCCACCGTGGTCGCCGGGACGAACAGCCACCGCACCGCGCTCGTGCAGGCGTCGATCCGGACGCCCTACCTGCGCCCGTACACGAACGACGACGTGATCGGCTGCGAGCTGGGCGGGGCGGTCAAGAACGTGATCGCCCTGTCGTACGGCATCGCCACCGCGATGGGCTTCGGCGACAACACCCGGGCCATGCTGATGACCCGCGGACTGGCCGAGACGGCCCGCCTGGGTGTGGCGCTCGGCGCGGATCCGATCACGTTCGCCGGCCTGGCGGGCATGGGCGACCTGGTCGCCTCCTGCTCCTCCCCGCTGGCCCGGAACCGCACCTTCGGCGAGCATCTGGGCCGGGGCGAGACGCTGGAGCAGGCCCAGGCCGCCACCCGGCAGACCGCCGAGGGTGTGAAGAGCTGCCTGGCGATCCGTGACCTGGCGCGGGCGCACGGTGTCGAGATGCCGATCACCGAGCAGGTCGAGCGGATCTGCCACGAGGGGATGGACCCCCGCCTCGCCGTGGACACCCTGATGAGCCGGACCGCCAAACCCGAGTCGTACGAGTGAGGAACCCGATGAGCGATCTGGGTGACGGCACCCGCTGTGTGCACGCCGGGCTGCCCGAGCCGGCGCCTGGTGACCCCTTCCTGCCCGGGCCGGTCCTCGCCGCGCCGTACCACCTCGACCCGTGGCAGGGCCCGGCCGGCTCGCCGAACGGCTACGGACGCCCCGACAATCCCACGCGGCGGCTGCTGGAGGCGGCCGTGGGGGAGCTGGAGGGTGGCGACTGCCGCGTCTTCGCCACCGGGCAGGCGGCCATCACCGGGATGCTGCTCACCCTGCTGCGCCCGGGGGACACCGTGGTGCTGCCCACCGACGGATACTTCCCGGTCCGCGCATTCGCCACCGACGTGCTGGAGGCGATCGGCGTCCGCGTGCTCTTCGTTCCGACCGTCGGGCCGTACCCGTCGCTGGAGGGCGTCCGGCTGGTGCTGGTGGAGACCCCGGCCAACCCGGGCCTGGACGTGGTCGACGTGGCCGCCCTCGCAAAGCAGGCGCACGCCGCCGGCGCGCTGCTCGCCGTGGACAACACCACGGCGACCCCGCTCGGCCAGCGTCCGCTGGACCTCGGCGCCGACCTGGTGGTCGCCTCGGGCACGAAGGCGCTCACCGGTCACTCCGACCTGCTGCTGGGCTACGTGGCCAGCCGGTCGACCGAGCTGATCGAGGCGGTGACGGGCTGGCGCACCACCACCGGCTCGGTGCCGGGCGCGTTCGACGCCTGGCTGGCGCACCGCTCGTTGGGCACGCTCGACCTGCGGCTGGCCCGACAGAGCGCCAACGCCGCCGCGGTTGCCGACCTGCTCGCAGGCCGGCCCGACGTGACCGGCCTGCGCTGGCCGGGACGCCCCGACGACCCCGCGTACCCGGTGGCCTCGGCGCAGATGCGCCGGATGCCCGGGGTGCTCTCGTTCGACCTGGGCGACGCCGACCGGGTGAGCCGTTTCGTCGAGGCCGCCCGGCTGGTGGTGGCCGCCACCTCCTTCGGTGGCCTGCACACCACCGCGGACCGGCGGGCGCAGTGGGGCGACGACACCGCCCCCGGCTTCGTCCGGCTCTCCTGCGGAGTGGAGGACACGGTCGACCTGGTGGCCGACATCGCCGCCGCGCTGGACGCCGCCGGATCGGCCTGAGTTATCGTGTCGGCGGCCCGCACCGGCGGGCACCCGACCGGAGGAGGTGAGTCCGATCCGTCAGCCGACCGGACCGGCGCTTCCTCCCGTGTCCCGGCCGCACTAGCGGCCACGGGAGCGCCGGCGAGCGTTTCCCGGAGGTATCCCATGGCACCACCGTTCCCCACCGACCGGCCGGCCCTCGTGCGTCGACTGCGGACCGCCGGTTGCGTCTACGCCGAGGACGAGGCCGACCTGCTGCTGGCCGCGGCCGACACCCCGGCGGCGTTGGCCGACCTGACCGAGCGCCGGGTGGCCGGCGAACCGCTGGAGCACCTGCTCGGCTGGGCGGAGTTCTGCGGCCTGCGGATCGCCGTCGCCCCGGGAGTCTTCGTGCCGCGCGGCCGGACCGCCCTGCTGGTCGAGGCGGCGGCCGCGGTGACCGGCCCGGCGCCGGCCGTGGTCGACCTCTGCTGCGGCTCCGGGGCCACCACCGTCGCGTTGGCGCACCGGCTCGTGCCGCGTTGGCTGGCCGCCGCCGACATCGACCCGGCGGCCGTGGCGTGCGCCCGCCGCAACCTCGCCGGGCTGACCGCCGAGGTGTTCGAGGGCGACCTGTTCGCGCCGCTGCCGGAGCACTGGCGGGGTCGGCTGGACCTGGTGGTCGCCAACGCCCCGTACGTGCCGACCGACGCGGTGGCGCTGATGCCCGCCGAGGCGCGCCTGCACGAGGCGCCGGTGGCGCTCGACGGCGGACCGGACGGCCTCGCGGTGCTGCGCCGGGTCGCTGCCGGCGCGGCCCGGTGGCTGGCGCCCGGTGGGCACCTGGTGGTGGAGGTCAGCGTCGTGCAGGCGGACGCGCTCTGCGGGGCGTTCGACGCCCTCGGGCTGGTGCCGACCGTGCGGCGGGACGAGGACCTGGACGGCACGGCGGTGATCGCCCGCCGCCCCACCCGCCGCTCCGCCTGATCCGGTCGGAGGCGGGTCGAGGACCGGATCGACACCGGGGTACGCCCGCCCGGCCGGGGAAGGCGGGCATGGCGGGGGAGGGGTCTTGGCACTAGCCTCGGCTCACAATCATGACGGCGGGAGGCGGTTTCGGTGGGCAGCGCAGGGGTGCCGGTGGTCGTCGGGTTGGACAACGGCGGGACCAGCAACAACGCCACCGTGCTGACGGTGGACGGCCGGTTCCTGGTGGACGGTCTGCTGGAGATCCCCAGCGAGGTGCGGGCCGGTCCCGACGCCGCGATCGAGGCGTTGGCCCGGGCGCTGGACGGCGCTCTGGCGCAGACCGGTGTGCCCCGCGAACTGGTCCGGGCGGTCGGGCTGGACACTCCGGGCCCGGCCAGCGCCACCGGCGTCATCTCGTCGCGGGGCTCGACCAACTTCTCCCAGCCGGCCTGGCGTGGCTTCGACGTGCGGGGCGCGCTGGAGCGACGGCTGGGCCTGCCGGTGGTCTACCACAACGACGGCAACGCGGCCGCGCTCTACGCCCACCACGCGTACTTCGGCGCCGAGGCGATGAACCGGTCATCGGTCTCCGCGATCGTCGGCACCGGCCTCGGCGGTGGCGTCGTCGAGAGCGGGCGCGTGATCGCCGGCGCGGCCGGGATGGCCGGCGAGCTGGGTCACGTGCACATCCCGCTCACCGGGCTGCTCGGCCCGGAGCAGCCGGAGCCCACCTGCGCCTGCGGCTTCACCGGGGACGTCGAGAGCGTGGCCTCGCTGACCGGCATCGAGCGCAACCTGCTGCCGTACTGGCTGACCCGGTACCCCGACCACCCGCTCGCCGCCGAGTCGGTCGCCCGCGCGGCGAAGCTGGTCCGCGGCTACGGCGAGCGGGGGGACGCGCTGGCCCGGGACCTCTTCACCCAGCAGGCGATGGCGCTGGGCCGGCTGTTCACCGTGGCGGCCAACTTCACCGACCCGCACGCGTACTTCGTCGGCGGCGGGGTGGTGGAGGCGGCGCCGGAGTTCCGCGACTGGTTCCTGGCGACGGTGCGCGAGCACACCGTGCTCCGCGAGGAGCAGGCGGCCGTGGCCACCTTCGCCCTGGTGCCCGAGCGGGACATGGCCGGCGCCCGGGGCGTGGCCATCGCCGCCCTGGAGGCGCTGCGCGCCGTGCCGGAGCCCGGCCCGCTGGTCGCCTGAGTCGACGGACCCGGGGCGGGCCCTCGAGGCGGGTCGAGCCCGCCTCGTCCGGTCAGCGGCGCGGCGGGGCCTGGGCGAAGGCGGCCCAGGCGGCCGGCGGGAACAGCAGTGCCGGGCCGGCCGGGTCCTTGGAGTCGCGCACGGCGACCAGTCGGGGGATCGCGGCCACCTCCACGCAGGCGCCCTGGTCGCCGCTGCGGCTGCTCTTGCGCCACGCCGCCGCGGCCAGCGCCGCTGTGATCGTCGGTGTCATCGGTCCTACCGTCCCTTCAGGAGTGACAGGAGCTGCGTGCGACTGTCGGCCGGGCTGAGCGCCACGCTCCGCAGGTGCTCCATGATCTTGGTGCAGGTACGCGTCTCGCCGGCGCGGTCGAGGATCATCTGGCCGGCGACGGTCTCCACCGAGGCGATGATCGGGTCCTCCGGGTCGGCGAACTCCAGGATGTGCAGCGAGCCCCGGGTGCCCCGGTGGTAGCCGGCGGAGAGCGGGATCACCTGGACGGAGATGTTCGGCAGCTCGGCCATCTTGACCAGGTGGCGCAGCTGCCCGTCCATCACGGACCGGTCGCCGACCGGGCGTAGCAGCGCGCCCTCGTCGATGATCGCGTCGAGGATGGGCGGGTCGTCGCCGGTGAGCCGCTCCTGCCGGTCGAGGCGGACCTTGACCCGTTGCTCCACCAGGTCGTCGCCGAGGGTGTGCGGGCCGCCGCGCATCACGCCACGGATGTAGTCGGCGGTCTGCAGCAGGCCGGGCACCACCGAGGGCTCGAAGTTGGCGATGGCGGTGGCCTCGGCCTCCAGGGCGATGAAGTCGATGGTGCGCGGGTCCAGCAGGTAGGAGTACGACACCCACCAGCCCGGCTTGCGGGCGTCCTTGGCGAGCTGCACCGCCGCGGCCACCTCGTCGGCGCCCACCCCGTACGACGTGAGCAGGGCGCGCACGGTGGCCGGGCTGATCAGTGTCTGCGCGTTCTCGTAGCGCGAGAGGGTGCTGCGGGTGCTGTTGATCTCATCCGCGGCGGTCTCGAGCGTCAGCCCGGCGGCTTCCCGATGGTGGCGCAGGGCGATGCCGAGCCGGCGGGCACGGGCGGTCTTCGGGGCCATGCATCGATGGTCGCACACATTTGTGGGAACGTCTGCATGAGAGAACGTCGATGAGAGTTGCATTCACGGCTGTACACGTGTCAATCTGTCATCGCGTCCTCACTGCCGGTTGTCGTGGCGACGGTGGTGGTGAGCGACCGGAGGGGATGGGGCGCGCGGCGATCGGGTTTCTCCCCCGTACCCGATCGTCGCGTGCCGCCGCCATCCCGGCCCGCCGGAAGGAGACGACGTGCGCACCGGTCCGGAGCCCCCCGCCGTACACCCGGACGGCCGACGATGACCCGCTTCCTGGTGGTGCTCACCGACGTGCGCCCCGTCGAGGGCGTCGAGCGCAACGAACGGACCGCGCCCGAGCGACGCCGGCAGGTGGTCGGCGCCAGCAGCCGGGAGGCCGCCGACCGGATTGCCGGGGCTTTCATGGCCCTGGGCATGGTGCGGGCCGGCCGCCAGCGGGTGAAGGTGATCGCGGTCGGTCGCCGGCACGCCCGGGACTGAGCTGACCCCCCGTCTACGCAGGACCAACCTCCCGTCACGCACCGTATATCCTCTGTTGACCGATTGCCGTGTCGCGCTGTGGCTCGCCGGGTATCGCCTCGCCCCACCGCCACGCACAGTAAGGTCAACCGGGTGAGCGCCACCGGCGAGCACGACCAGCCGCAGTCGCGTACGAAGAGGTGACCGGAGTGACCACCCCAGGCAAGACCCGCGTGGCGATCGTCTTCGGCGGCCGCAGCCCGGAGCACGGCATCTCCTGCGTCAGCGCCGGCAGCGTGTTCGGCGCCCTCGACCCCGACGAGTACGAGGTGGTGCCGGTCGGCATCACCCGGGCCGGCCAGTGGGTGCTGACCAGCGGAGACCCCGCGCAGCTCGCGATCAACGCCCGCCAGCTCCCGGAGATCACCGCGGAGTCCGGCGCGGACATCGTGCTGCGTGCCGACCCGACCGGCAACGGGCTGATGGTGCTCGACCCGACCGAGGGCCCCCGCGCGCTGGCCGACGTGGACGTGGTCTTTCCGGTGCTGCACGGCACCTACGGCGAGGACGGCACCATCCAGGGCATGTTGGAGATGGCCGGCATCCCCTACGTCGGGGCGAACGTGTTCGCCTCCGCCGCCGCCATGGACAAGGAGTTCACCAAGAAGCTCTGCGCGATCGAGGGCATCCCGGTCGGCTCGTACGCGGTGCTGCGCAACGGGATGACGCTCACCGAGCAGGACAAGGAGCGGCTCGGCCTGCCGGTCTTCGTCAAGCCGTCCCGGGCCGGCTCGTCGTTCGGCATCACCCGCGTCACCGACTGGGCGCAGCTGGACGCGGCGGTCGCCACCGCCCGGCAGTTCGACCCGAAGGTCATCATCGAGGCCGCCGTCATCGGCCGGGAGATCGAGTGCGGTGTGCTGGAGGGCGAGGCCGGAGGCGCGCCCGAGGCGTCCGTGCTGGCCGAGGTGCGCGTCGTCGCCGACCACGACTTCTACGACTTCGAGGCGAAGTACCTCGACGACTCCTGCGAGTACGACATTCCGGCCGGGCTGCCCGAGAAGGTGACCCGCCAGGTGCAGGAGTACGCCGTCCGCGCGTTCACCGCGCTGGACTGCGCCGGTCTGGCCCGGGCCGACTTCTTCGTCACCCCGGAGCTGGACGTGTACCTCAACGAGATCAACACCATGCCCGGGTTCACCCCGACGTCGATGTTCCCCCGCATGTGGGCGGCCTCCGGCCTGGAGTATCCGAAGCTGGTCAACCGCCTGATCCGCACCGCGCAGCGGCGCGGCGTCGGCCTGCACTGAGCCACCGGGCGCCGGCCCGCGGCACCACGTTCCGGTGGAACGCGGGTCGGGTCAGGCCCGGCAGC
The DNA here is from genome assembly GCF_003667505.1 of Micromonospora sp. BL4. GTDB lineage: Bacteria > Actinomycetota > Actinomycetes > Mycobacteriales > Micromonosporaceae > Micromonospora. The sequence continues at coordinate 8,834 of NZ_RCVJ01000173.1, read as the reverse complement.
CGGCGGGAACGTCGCCGCCGGTGAGCACCGAGGCGACGACCGCGTTGGAGATCGGCGCCACCCACTGCAACGGCTGCTCGTAGGAGCGCGGAATGCGCACCGACACCGCCGTCTCCCGATCGACCGTGGTCAGCACCGTGGCGTCGTCCTGCTCGGCCGAATGCCAGCAGACCCGGTTGACCGTCCAGACCTCGTCGGTGGCCGGGATGGTCGGCTCGGCACCGCCGCAGGCCACGGTGAGGGCGGGGTCGCCGTACGCGGCGTTCTGCTCCGGGCCGGCGGTGACCGGGCGCTGAGGCAGGTCGCGGATGGTCGACGGCAGCTGGGAGAGCAGGGCGCGACAGACCGTGGCCGGGCGGGCGGCCAGCGCCGGGGCGGCCATCTCGACCGGAGCGGTGGACTGCACCCGGGCGGCGGTGGGGCTCGGCGCGGCGGCCGGCTCGGCCGGCGAGAGCTTGCTGAAGGCCAGCACGGCCACCAGCAGCGTGACCGGCAACGCGATCAACGTGGCCAGCAGGGCCGCGCCGCGGATGGTCCGGTCCCGGCCGGCCGGCGCGTCGGCGGCCGGGTCGGCCGGCTCGCGGATACGGTCAGCCGGCTCGGGCGTGCCGTCGCGCGTCTCGGCGGGCCGGTCGTCGTTGTCAGCGGCGGAGGAGGTAGCCATCTCGTCCACTTACAGCCGCACCACCGAACACGTGAGGGTGCGCGTGATGCCAGGCACCATCTGCACCTTGCTGACGATGAGTTTGCCGAGCTCGTCGACGGTGTTCGCCTCGGTGAGGACGACCACGTCGTACGGCCCGGTGACGGCGTCGACGCGTACCACGCCGGCAAGGTCCGCGATGAGACCGGCCACGTCACGTGCGCGGCCGACCTCGGTCTGGATGAGGATGTACGCCTGTACCACGACTCGACCTCCGTCCGTCGCCGCCCAGGGGCGGCCCGAAGGGTGAAACTACCTTACGGACCAGGTCTGATCCCTATCGGTGGTCAAGGAGCAGCAGTGAGCGAGCGCGGCGGTGCCGGGCAGAACGGACGGAACGCCGGCGGTGTCGCCAGCGTGGGCGGTATCGGCGAGTTCGGGTTGATCGGGCGGATCACGGCCCGCCTGCCGGTCGGATCTACCACCCTGCTCGGCCCAGGGGACGACGCGGCGGTGGTGGCCGCCCCGGACGCCCGGGTCGCCGCCTCCACCGACGTGCTGGTCGACGGGCGGCACTTCCGGCGGGACTGGTGCTCGGCCCGGGACGTCGGGCACCGGGCCGCGGCGGCGAACCTGGCCGACATCGCGGCGATGGGCGCCACCCCGACCGCCCTGCTGGTCGCCCTCTGCATGCCGGCGGACCTGGAGACCAGCTGGGCCGAGGAGCTGGCCGACGGGCTGGCCGAGGAGGCGGCCACGGTCGGCGCGAGCGTGGTCGGCGGGGACATGTCGTCCAGCCCCACCCTGACCGTCGCGGTCACCGCGCTGGGCGACCTCGGCGGCCGTCCGCCCGTGGTGCGCTCCGGCGCCCGCCCCGGCGACGTGCTGGCCCTGGCCGGCCGCACCGGGTACGCGGCAGCCGGCCTGACCGTGCTCACCCGCGGCTTTCGCACACCGCGGCTGCTGGTCGAGGCGTACCGGCGGCCGCAGGTGCCGTACCAGGCCGGACCGCAGGCCGCCCGGCTCGGCGCGACGTCGATGATCGACGTGTCGGACGGACTGCTCGCCGACCTCGGGCACGTGGCGACGGCCAGCGGGGTGGCGATCGACGTGCGCCGGGACGCGTTCGAGGTGCCCCGGCAGATGGCCGACGCCGCACAGGCGCTCGGCATCGACCCGTACACCTGGCTCCTGGCCGGTGGCGAGGACCACGCGTTGGCCGCGACCTTCCCGCCGGCGGTGGCGTTGCCGGCGGACTGGCGGCCGATCGGCCTGGTCACGGCCGGTGCCGGGGTCACCGTCGATGGTGCGTCCTACGAGGGGCCGCGGGGCTGGGACCACTTCCGGTGAGGCCTCGCGTCGGCCGTACCCTGGATGGTGTGACTGAGATCGAGATCCGGGTGGTGCGGTTCGACGCGCCGGTGGCGCAGCAGTTGATCCGCGACGCGCTGGCCGACCTCGGTGCCCGCTACGGCGGCACCGGCGACGACACCCCGGTGGACGCGGCCGAGTTCGAGCCGCCGGACGGGGCGTTCCTCGTCGCCTACCTGGCCGGCAAGCCGGTCGGCTGTGGCGGTTGGCGCAGTCACGGCGTGGACACCGCGGAGCTGAAGCGGATGTACACCGCCCCGGCGGCCCGGGGGCGGGGCGTGGCCCGGACGGTGCTGGCGGCCGTCGAGCGCTCGGCCCGCGAGCAGGGCCGCAAGCGGATGGTCCTGGAGTGCGGGGACAAGCAGCCCGAGGCGATCGCCATGTACACCTCCACCGGCTACGAGCAGATTCCGAACTTCGGCTTCTACAAGGACGCGGAGGGCTGCGTCTCCTTCGGCCGTACCCTCTGAGACCCGGCAGCCGCCGGCCGTCCGGTGACCGGCGTTCTCAGCCGGTGGTGATGCGGATCTGGGCGGCGGCCCGGGCGACCGCCCCGGTCGCCTCCGCCGGGTCGGCGCCCCAGGCCAGCACCTGACCGCTGCGCCGTCCCGACGAGGTGACCTCGGCCACCCGGTCGCCCACCGTCACGCCCACCGTGACGTCCAGCACGCCGGACACCCGGCTGGCCGCACGCACCCCGTCCACGGCGGTGACGGTGCCGGGCGGAGCGAGCAGGAACTCCACCGCCGCCGCGCAGCTCGGCCCGGCCGGCAGCGCCGGGCGTTCCCCCCGGAGCGTGCGCAGGTACGCGCCGACGAACCCGCACTCGTAGGCGACCGAGATCAGTACGGCGATCAGGTCGCCGGGGAGCCGCGCCGCGCACTCCACCAGCGCGGGGCCGTCGGCGGTGCGGATCCACTCGCTGTGCAGCACGCCGGTGCCGAAGTCGGCGGCGCCGGCCAGCCGGGTGGCCACGTCGAGCAGTTCCCGTCGGGCGTCCCCGGGCAGGGCGGACGGCACGGTGTGCCCGGTCTCCACCGGCCGTCCACCGGAAAGCACCCGCTTGTCGGTGACATTGCCGAACCGCACCTCGCCCTCGACGATCAGCAGCTCCACGCTGTGCTCGGTGCCGATCAGCACCTGCTCGGCGAGGACCGCGGTGGGCAGGTCGTGGGCGATGGCGTCGGGAGGTGTCTCCGGATCGGCGCTGGCGGCCCAGGCGGCGGCGACCAGCGCCGGGTCGTCGACGATCTGCACGCCGAGGCTGCCGGCCCGGCGGGTCGGCTTCAGCACGCAGCGCCCGCCCTGCCGGCGGGCGAACTCGCTCGCCTCGGCGGCCGTGGTGACCAGCGCGAACGCCGGGTTGGTCAGGCCGGCCGCCGCGGCGAGCACCCGCATCCGGTGCTTGTCGGTGAAGATCTCGGCGGCCTTCACGCCGGCGCCGGGCAGGCCGAGCGCGCCGGCCAGCTGGGCCGCGGCGAGGACGCCGTACTCCTGGCCGGGCACCACCAGCCGCGCGGCGGCCAGCCCCGGTTCCCGGGCCAGCAGCGCCGCCGGGTCCAGGCCGGTCTGGTACCCGGCCGGCACCACCCGGGACACGATCGGCAGCGCGGCGCAGCGCCGCTCCAGGTCGTGGCGGCGGATGAGGTCGGGTTCCTCGACCACGACCACGCTTTCCGCGGGCAACACGTCGCCGAGCCCGCGCAGCAGATCCAGCGCGGAGCCAACCATGACCAACTCGTCCCGGCTCAGGTCAAGCTGCACCCGTCACCCCTTCGTCCCGACCGGACGGGACGCCCGGCGCAGCGCGACCGTAACCGGGCGGGCGGCCGGGGTGGGTGGCCGCGTCGCGTAGTCGTCAGCGGCCGGGCGCGGACACGACAGAGCCGGCGGACCGCAGGGGTCCGCCGGCTGAGCCGTACGAGAAGGTGGGTGCTACCGCGTCAGGCGCGGGTGACCTTGCCGGCCTTGATGCACGAGGTGCAGACCTGCAACTTCTTGGTGTTGCCGCCACCGGCCGGGGTACGCACCGACTGGATGTTCGGGTTCCAGCGGCGGTTGGTCCGCCGGTGCGAGTGGGACACGTTGTGGCCGAAGCCCGGTCCCTTGCCACAGACGTCGCACACGCTAGCCACGGGATACTCCTGGGATTGAAACGTTCATGAGGTCGCCGGCAGGCGCTGCCCGGGCAACCTGGTCAGGTTACCCGATGACCCGCCGACCCGGCGAACCGGCCCGGTCGGGCGACCGCCCGTGGCCCGGCCGGCAGGTGCTGGTGCGCCCGTCCGCCGGGTGGTGGGTCGGTCCGGCGGCAAGGATACCCGAGGCTCCCGTCCTGACCGCCCGAGCCGGGTTCGGCGCCGGGGCCGGGGCGGACGGACACGCCCGACGAGTCCGACGGCTGTCGGCGTGCGCCAGTAGGCTTCTGGCCGTGCTGGACACCCTCGACGCCGCCGCGGTCCGCCGGTGGTGTGCGACCGGGTTGACCGCGCTGAAGCGCCACCAGGGCGAGATCGACGAGCTCAACGTCTATCCGGTGCCCGACGGCGACACCGGCACCAACCTGGTGCTCACCCTCACCTCGGCCCAGCAGGCCCTGGCCATGGACCTGGACACGCTCCCCGACAGCGGGCCGACCGCGCACGGGCACGCGTTGCGGCTGATGGCCCAGGGCGCGCTGCTCGGCGCGCGCGGCAACTCCGGGGTGATCCTTTCGCAGATCCTGCGCGGCTTCGCCGACGCGGCCGCCGCGGCGCCGGCCGTCCGTGGCCGGGAGCTGGCCGCCGCGCTGCGGGGTGGCACCGCGGCCGCGTACACGGCGGTCGCCCGTCCGGAGGAGGGCACCCTGCTCACCGTGGTCGGCGAGGCCGCCGCCGCGGCCGAGCGGGCGGACAGCGACGACCTGCCGGCGGTGGCCCGGGCCGCCGCGCGGGCGGCGGCCGAGGCGCTCGCCCGCACGCCGGAGCAGCTGCCGGCCCTGGCCCGTGCCGGTGTGGTCGACGCGGGCGGCCGGGGCCTCTGCGTGCTGCTCGACGCCCTGGTCGAGGTGCTCACCGGTGAGGTCGCCGTGCGCGCCGCGCCGACGCCGCGCGCCGCCCGGCCGGCCGCCACGGTCGCCCGGGAGACCGGCTCCGAGGAGTACGCCTACGAGGTGCAGTTCCTGCTCGACGCCCCGGCCGAGGCGGTGGCCGGGATGCGCCGGGTGCTGGACGCGCTGGGAGATTCGCTGGTCGTGGTCGGCGACGGGCGCGAGTCGGAGGGCACCTGGAACGTGCACGTCCACGTCAACGACGTGGGCGCGGCGATCGAGGCGGGGGTCGCCGCCGGCCGCCCGTACCGGATCTCGGTGACCCGTTTCGCGGACCAACCGGAGCCGTCCCCCGGCCCGGCGGCGGACGGCCGGGCCGCCGTGGTGGTGGCCACCGGCGTCGGGATCGCCGGGCTCTTCGCCGCGGAGGGCGCCACCGTGGTGCCGGGCAATCCGTCCATCGGGGAGCTGCTGGACGCGGTGCGCAGCACCGGCGCGGCGCGGGTGGTGGTGCTGCCCAACGACCCGAACACCGAGGCGGTGGCGAGCGCGGCGGCCCGCGAGGCACACCGCTACGGCATCAAGGTGAGTGTGGTGCCGACCCGCTCGCCGGTGCAGGCGCTGGCCGCCCTCGCGGTCCGCGACGGCGCCCGCCGCTTCGAGGACGACGTGATCGCGATGGCCGAGGCGGCGGGCGCCTGCCGCTACGCCGAGGTCTGCCATGCCAGCCGGGAGGCGCTGACCGTCGCCGGCCCGTGCCGCCCCGGTGACGTGCTGGCGCTGGTCGAGGGGGAGGTGCACCTGATCGGCGCCGACCTGACCGACACCTGCGCGGCGGTGGTCGACCGGATGCTCGGTGGCGGTGGGGAGCTGGTCACGTTGCTGGCCGGCGTGGACGCGCCGGCCGGGCTCACCGATGCCGTCCGCGCGCACGTCGCGCGGCGCTGGCCGTTCGTCGAGGTGCAGGCGTACCCGGGCGGCCAGCCGTTTTATCCGCTCCTGGTGGGGGTCGAATGAGCGAACCGGCCACGGTGGACACTCCGCTGAAGAAGCTGGTCGGGGACAAGACGGCCAAGGCGCTGGCCGCCCACCTCGACCTGCACACCGCGGGCGATCTCGTCTACCACTTCCCGCGCCGCTACGACGAGCGTGGCGAGCACACCGACATCCGCTCGCTGGACGTCGGCGAGCAGGTCACCGTGCTGGCCCAGGTGCAGCGCACCGCGGTGCGCCCGATGCGCCAACGCCGGGGCAACCTGCTGGAGGTGACCGTCGGTGACGGCTCCGGCGGGTTGCTGACGCTGACCTTCTTCGGCAACCAGGCGTGGCGCGAGCGGGAGCTGCGTCCGGGCCGGTGGGGGTTGTTCGCCGGCAAGGTCACCGAGTTCCGGGGCAAGCGTCAGCTCAACGGCCCGGAGTACGTCCTGCTCGGTGAGGGCGGCGACGGCGAGGCGGCGGTCAGCGACGAGATCGAGGAGTTCGCCGGCGCGCTGATCCCCGTCTACCCGGCCGCGGCGGCGGTGCCGACCTGGGTGATCGCCCGCTGCGTGCGGGTGGTGCTGGACACCTTCACCCCGCCGGAGGATCCGGTGCCGGCCACGGTGCGGGCCAGCCGCAACCTGGTCGGGCTGGGCGCCGCGCTGCGGGAGATCCACCGGCCGAGCAGCAAGGAGAACCTCTACCGGGCGCGGCACCGGCTCAAGTGGGACGAAGCGTTCGCCGTCCAGCTGACCCTGGTGCAGCGCAAGCACCGGGCCGCGGACTGGCCGGCCCGACCCCGTCCGGCGCGCCCCGGTGGGTTGCTGGACGCCTTCGACGCCCGGCTGCCGTACGAGCTGACCGCCGGCCAGCGCGACGTCGGCGTGGAGATCGCCGCCGACCTGGCCGCCCCGCACCCGATGCACCGGTTGTTGCAGGGCGAGGTGGGCTCGGGCAAGACGGTGGTGGCGTTGCGGGCGATGCTCCAGGTGGTGGACGCGGGCGGCCAGGCGGCGCTGCTGGCGCCCACCGAGGTGCTGGCCGCACAGCACCACCGCGGCATGCTCGACCTCCTCGGGCCGCTCGGGCGGGCCGGCGAGCTGGATTCCGCCGAGCACGCCACCCGGGTGGAGCTGGTCACCGGCTCGCTGGGCGCGGCCGCTCGTCGCCGCGCGCTCGGCGAGGTGGCCAGCGGCGCCGCCGGCATCGTGCTCGGCACCCACGCGCTGCTCTACGAGGGCGTGGACTTCGCCGACCTCGGTCTGGTGGTGGTCGACGAGCAGCACCGCTTCGGGGTGGAGCAGCGCGACGCGCTGCGGGCCAAGGCCGAGCAGCCGCCGCACGTGCTGGTGATGACCGCCACCCCGATCCCGCGCACGGTGGCGATGACGGTCTACGGCGACCTGGAGGTCTCCACCCTCTCCCAGTTGCCCCGGGGGCGTTCGCCGATCGCCTCGCACGTGGTGCCGGCCGCCGAGAAACCGGCCTTTCTGGACCGTGCCTGGCGCCGGCTGCGCGAGGAGGTGGCCGCCGGCCACCAGGCGTACGTGGTCTGCCCGCGGATCGGTGACGGTCCGGGCTCGGAGGAGGAGCCGCCGTCGCTGGACGACAACGGACGCCGGCCGCCGCTGGCCGTGACCGAGGTGGCCCCGCTGCTGGCCGAGGGGCCGTTGCACGGGCTGCGGATCGGCGTGTTGCACGGCCGGCTGCCGGCCGACGAGAAGGACGCGGTGATGCGCTCGTTCGCCGGCGGTGACCTGGACGTGCTGGTGGCCACCACCGTGGTCGAGGTCGGCGTGGACGTGCCCAACGCGACCGTGATGATCGTGTTGGACGCCGATCGCTTCGGTGTCTCCCAGCTGCACCAGCTGCGTGGCCGGGTCGGCCGGGGCGCCGCGGCAGGGCTCTGCCTGCTGGTCAGCGAGGCGGTCGAGGGGTCGCCGGCCCGGGAACGGCTGGACGCCGTGGCCTCCACCGGCGACGGCTTCAAGCTCGCCGAGCTGGATCTGGAGCAGCGCCGCGAGGGCGACGTGCTGGGCGCCACCCAGTCCGGGCGCCGCTCACATCTGCGGCTGCTCTCCCTGCTGCGCGACGCCGACCTGATCCGCGACGCGCGCGCCGAGGCGATCGCCCTGGTCGAGGAGGACCCGGAGCTGACCCGGCATCCGGCGCTGGCCGCGTCGGTCACCGCCCTGGTCGACGAGGACCGCGCGGAGTACCTGGAGAAGGGCTGACCGACCACCACGAGGCGCGTGGCACCGGGTGAAACGCCCGAGGGCGCGCCGACCGGGTGGTCGGCGCGCCCTCGGGTTCAGCGCGGTTCGGTTCAGACGGTGAACCGGAGCCGGCGACGGCGAGCCATCACGAAGAGGCCCGCACCGGCGGCCAGCAGGACGACGGCGCCGCCCGCGATCAGGGTGGTGTTCGTGCCGGTGAGCGGCAGGCCGCCACCCTCGCCCTCGTCGCACTCGGCCGGCTGCTCCCAGGCGATCGGCTCGGTGTCCTCGAGGCCTTCGGCGGCCGGCGTGACGGTCAGACCCTCGGTCGCGTCGAAGGAGACGGAACCGGTCTTGCCGGGCTCGACGGTCAGCGTCTTCGCCTCGCCCTCGTTCGGGGTCAGCGTCATGACGACGGTCTCACCGTCGGCCGGGTTCTCGATCGTGAAGGTGAGGCTGTCGCAGGTCGACTCGACGGTGCCCACCGGCTCGGCCGGCGCCGGGGTGGCGGTCGGCGTCGGGCTCGGGCTCTCGGCCGGCGGCTGGCTCGGCGACGGAGACGCGGTGGTGGGGGTCGGGCTGGGGGACTCCGTCGGGG
>NZ_RCVJ01000185.1 GCF_003667505.1 Micromonospora sp. BL4 | reverse complement strand
ATGCCGGGTCCACCGCCGGCCCCGCCGGTGTCGCCGCCCGCGCCGCCGAAGCAGCGTCGGGGCCGGCGATCCGCCGCGCCGCCGCCGGTGACGCCGCCGCCGGGCTGGCAGGCGCCCAAGGGGTACGTGCCGGTCCCGGTCCGCCGGCGACGCCGCTGGCCGTGGCTGCTGCTGCTCACCCTGGCCTGCTGCTGCGGCTGCCCGGCCTACTACGGGTTCCCGATCTCGGCGCAGTACCCGGCCCGGGCGGCGCTGCCCGAGCAGGTGGCCGACCTGAGCCTGCGCCAGGACGACAGCAGCGCGAAGACCGTACGGCAGTTGGAGAACGAGGTACGCCAGGAGCACTGGCTGGCCGAGGACACCTTCGCCGGCGTCTACGCCACCGCGGACGGCAAACGGGTGACGGTCTTCGGCGGCACCGGCATCCGGCTGACGCCGGAGGCGGACGCGGACGCGGAGATCAGCCGCCTCAGCGAGCGCTACGGGTTGGAGGCCCCCGAGACGGTGCAGACCGGTGTACGAGGCCGGCACGAACGCTGCGCCGTCGGGCGGTCCGCCGACACCGACGTGGTGGTCTGCACCTCGGTCGACCACGGCAGCATCGCCACCGGGGTGTTCACCCGGCTCTCCGTCTCGGACAGCGCGGCTCTGCTGGACACCCTGCGCGTCCAGATCGTCCAGCCCAAGCAGGGCTGAGGACGGGGCCGGTCAGGCGTCGCGGGTCGGGTCCGGGTGGGCGCGCGGCGGGGCGTAGCGGGGCACGTACTCCTGACCGGTGAGCTTCTGGATCTCGCTCATCAGCTCGTCGGTCATCTGTCGCAGCGACGTGCGGTCGTCGGGTCGGCCGGTGAAGTCCAGCGGCTTGCCGAACCGGACGGTGATCTTCGCGGCGCCGGGGCGGGGCACCCGGGCGCCGATCGGCTGGGCCTTGTCCGTGCCGATCATGCCGACCGGGATGATCGGCACGCCGGCGGAGATCGCCAGCCGGGCCGCGCCGGTCCGGCCCCGGTACAGCTTGCCGTCCGGTGAGCGGGTGCCCTCCGGGTAGACCACCACCAGGTCGCCGCCCTTGAGCGCCGGGATGGCCGCGTCGAACGCGGACAGCGCGGCCCGCCCACCGGCCCGCTCGACCGGGATCGCGCCCAGGCCGGTGAGGACGAACTTGGAGATCGCGCCCTTCACGCCGGTGCCCTTGAAGTACTCCGACTTGGCCCAGAACGCCAGGTGCCGGGGCACCACCGTGCCGAGGAACAGCTCATCGGCCACCGAGAGGTGGTTGCCGGCGAAGACGGCGCCACCGGTCTCCGGCACGTGTTCCAGCCCCTCCACGGTCGGGCGGAACGCCAACCGTAGCGTGGGCGCCACGGTGAGCTTGCCGATGGTGTAGAGCAGGGGCACTGGTCCTCCGGCAGATGAGGTGCGAACAGGCGGTGTCACGGTAGCGGACGCCGCCACACTCCCTCCGATGGAGGTGGCGAGGCGTCCGAGCCCTGGCGATGCTCCGGTCCGCAAGGGGCCCTTCCTCTGCACGAGGCGTCGGGAAGGGCCCCTTGCGCACATCGTCATACCCTGCGCACGACGACCGTCACCCGGTCACCCTCGCCGACCTCGCCGGCGAAGCCGTCGAGGCCCTCGGCGAAGTCGACCGAGTCGGCCAGCACCTCCCCGGTGACGAAGTCCATGGACGCGGCGACCGCCGCGCGCACCTCCTCCGAGGCCGACACCGACACCACGATCCGGTCGGACACGTCGAGGTCGGCGTCCCGGCGCGCCTGCTGCACCACCCGGACCACGTCGCGGGCCAGCCCCTCGGCGGCCAGCTCCGGGGTGACCTCGGTGTCCAGCACCACCACGCCCTCGGCGCCGGGCAGCGGCGCGGAGTGCTCGGCGTCGGCGGCGACCAGGCGCAGCTCGTACTCACCCTCGGCCAGGGTGACCCCGGCGGCCACCGGTGCGCCGTCGACCAGTTCCCAGTCGCCCGCCTTGACCGCCTTGATCACCTGCTGGACCTGCTTGCCGACCCGCGGGCCGAGCGCCCGGGGCACCACGGTGAGCACCTGCTGGCAGTACTCGGACAGCTCCGCGCTGAACTCCACCGCCTTCACGTTGACCTCGTCGGCGACCAGGTCGGCGAACGGGCGCAGCTGCTCCGCCGCCGGCGAGGCCACGGTCAGCTTCGACAGCGGCAGCCGCACCCGCAGCCCCTTCGCCTTGCGCAGCGACAGCGCCGCCGAGGCGACCGCCCGCACGTTGTCCATCGCCGCCACGAGGTCGTGGTCGGCGGGGAACTCGGTGGCCTCCGGCCAGTCGGTCAGGTGCACCGACCGCTCCCCGGTCAGACCGCGCCAGATCTCCTCCGCGGTCAGCGGCGCGAGCGGCGCCACCACCCGGCAGAGCGTCTCCAGCACCGTCCACAGAGTGTCGAAGGCATTCGCGTCACCGGACCAGAACCGGTCCCGGGACCGGCGCACGTACCAGTTGGTCAGCGCGTCCAGGAAGGACCGGACGGTGGCGCAGGCGCCGGAGATGTCGTACGCGTCCATCTGCGCGCTGACCGTCGACACCAGCTCGTTCGTCTTCGCCAGCACGTACCGGTCGAGCAGGTGCGTCGAGTCGGTGCGGCGCCGCGCCTGGTGCCCGTCCGCGTTGGCGTAGAGCGAGAAGAAGTACCAGACGTTCCACAGCGGCAGCAGCACCTGCCGGACGGAGTCCCGGATGAGCGTCTCGGTGACCGCCATGTCACCGCCGCGCAGCACCGGCGAGGACATCAGCATCCACCGCATCGCGTCCGAGCCGTACGCGTCGAAGACGTGGTAGACGTCCGGGTAGTTGCGCAGGCTCTTGGACATCTTGCGCCCGTCCGAGCCGAGCAGGATGCCGTGGCTCAGGCAGTTGCGGAACGCCGGCCGGTCGAACAGCGCGGTGGCCAGCACGTGCATGGTGTAGAACCAGCCGCGGGTCTGCCCGATGTACTCGACGATGAAGTCGCCCGGGTAGTGGTGCTCGAACCAGTCGGCGTTCTCGAACGGGTAGTGCACCTGGGCGAACGGCATCGAGCCGGACTCGAACCAGCAGTCCAGCACCTCCGGCACCCGGCGCATCATCGACCTGCCGGTCGGGTCGTCCGGGTTGGGGCGGACCAGCTCGTCCACCGCCGGCCGGTGCAGGTCGCTGAGGCGTACGCCGAAGTCCCGTTCGATGTCGGCCAGCGAGCCGTAGACGTCCAGCCGCGGGTAGTTCGGGTCGTCGGACTTCCAGACCGGGATCGGCGAGCCCCAGAACCGGTTCCGGCTGATCGACCAGTCCCGGGCGTTGGCCAGCCACTTGCCGAACGAGCCGTCCTTGATGTGCCCCGGCGTCCAGTTGATCTGCTGGTTCAGCTCGACCATCCGGTCCCGGAACTGCGTCACGGCGACGAACCACGACGACACGGCCTTGTAGACCAGCGGGGTCTCGCAGCGCCAGCAGTGCGGGTACGAGTGGGTGTAGGTGTCCTGCTTGAGCACCACCCCCCGCTCCTTGAGCTCCCGGATCACCGGCTTGTTGACGTCGAAGACCTGCTCGCCCTGGAACGGCGGCACCAGCGCGGTGAACCGGGTGTGGTCGTCGACCGTGACGACGGTGGGGATGCCGGCGGCGTTGCAGACGTTCTGGTCGTCCTCACCGAACGCCGGGGCCAGGTGCACGATCCCGGTGCCGTCCTCGGTGGTGACGAACTCCGCGCCGAGCACCTGGTAGGCGTTGTCCCCGGCCTGCTCGACGAGGAAGTCGTACAGCGGGGTGTAGCGGCGGCCGACCAGGTCACGGCCGTACACCGTGCCGACCTGCTCGTACCCCTCCAGCTCCTTGGCGTACGCGGCCAGCCGGGCCGCGCCGACGACGAACCGCTCCCCGTCGCGCTCCAGCACCGCGTACTCGATGTCGGGGCCGACGGCGAGCGCCAGGTTGGACGGCAGGGTCCACGGCGTGGTGGTCCAGACGCCCAGCTTGACCGGCCCGCGCACCAGCTCCGGCGCGGACTCGTCCGGGGTCAGCCCGAACCACACGGACAGGGTCGGGTCGTGCCGGTCCCGGTAGACGTCGTCCATCCGGGTCTCGGTGTTCGACAGTGGCGTCTCGCAGCGCCAGCAGTACGCCAGCACCCGGAAGCCCTCGTAGATCAGACCCTTGTCGTGGAGGGTCTTGAAGGCCCACATGACGCTTTCCATGTAGTCCAGGTCGAGGGTCTTGTAGTCGTTGGTGAAGTCGACCCAGCGGGCCTGCCGGTTGATGTACCGCTCCCAGTCCTGGGTGAACTCCAGCACCGAGGTGCGGCAGGCCTCGTTGAACCGGGCCACGCCCAGGTCGATGATCTCCGCCTTGCTGGTGATGCCGAGCTGCTTCTCGGCCACCACCTCGGCGGGCAGGCCGTGGCAGTCCCAACCGAAGCGCCGCTCGACGTGCCGACCGCGCATGGTCTGGTAGCGGGGCACCACGTCCTTGACGTAGCCGGTGAAGAGGTGGCCGTAGTGCGGCAGGCCGTTGGCGAACGGCGGGCCGTCGTAGAAGACGTACTCGTTCTTGCCGTCGTCGCCGGCCGGGCGGGCCTCCACCGACGCCTCGAAGGTCTTGTCGGCCGTCCAGTGCTCCAGCACCCGGCGCTCGACCGCGGGCAGGTCCGGGCTCGCCGGGACACCGGCGGCGGTCGGGTCGTGCAACGGATAGGCCATCGGGGGTCGCTCTCCTCGCAGCTCACTCATCGGTGGGTCTGCGAGGACGAACCTTCCGGGGTACGCCTCGACGACGCTCCCCGGGTGGCCCGCGGTACCACCCCGCTTGGCGGTCAGGATCGACCGCCCGCTCATTGGCCGGCTGTGACGGGCCGGACCCGTCCGGTTCTACTGGGCCGGTTGCCCGGCTGTTCTTCCGGAGGCTCACCGGTGATGGCCGGGTCATCGCCTTACGGTGCTCAACGATACTCGACCCGCCCACCGGTCCGCCGCCGAGTAATCCCGCCGCCGGCCACCACCTACGCTGGCCGGGTGATCCGGATCGAGCTGGACGAGCCGACGTTGACCCGCACCCGGATCGCGACCAGCCCGCTCTGGGAGGCCAAGTGCAGCCTCTACCTGCTCGACCGGTACCCGGACGAGGCGCCCTGGCCCTACACGAGCTGGGCGCGGCACGCCCGTGGGGCGCTCGCCGAACTGCCCGACGCGGCCGCGCTGAAGCTCTACTCGGCCACCGGCCCGTGGTACCCGGACTTCCTCGGTCCGGTACCGCCCACCGCGAGCCCGACCATCGCCGAGGAGTTGGCCGTGCTCCGGGCCACTCCGGCCTCGGTGATCGCCGAGCAGATCCCCCGCTACCACCGTCCCGATGACCTGCCGGGCTGGTTGCGCCCGTTCGTCACCGACCGGCAGGCCGCCCTGGACCGGCTCGCCGACGGCCTCCAGGCGTACTGGGACGCGGCGATCGCGCCCTGGTGGCCGGCGATGAGGGCGGCGCTGGACGAGGAGGTGCTGCACCGGGCGCGGGCGCTCGCCGCGCACGGCCCGGACGCGCTGCTGTCCGACCTGCACGAGCGGGTGCGCTGGGAGAGGCCGGTGCTGACCCTGGTCAAGCCGTCCGAGGCCCGGTTCACCGCGGTCGACCAGCGGTTGCTGCTGATCCCGTTGATCTTCTCCCGGGGAGCGCTCACCCACTCCACCGATCACCCGGAGATCCTCGCGGTCTCGTACCAGGCCCGAGGCTCGGTGCTGCTGGCCGATCGGCCCGACGCCGACAGGCCCGCGGCGGAGCCGGCCACCGACCGGCTGGCGGTCCTCGTCGGGCGGGGACGCGCCCAGGTGTTGCGGGCGCTGACCCGACCGGCCACCACCGCCGGTCTCGCCGCCACCCTCGGGCTGGCGCCGAGCACCATCTCCGAGCAGCTGTCCGCGTTGCTCACCGCCGGCGTGGTGCACCGCCGCCGGGTGGGCCGGCGGGTGCTGTACGGCCTGGAACCGGCCGGCCTGGCCCTGGTGCAGCTGATCGGCGATGAGCCGGCCGCCGTTCCGGCCTGAACATTCGGCCGGATCCGAATTCGTTTCCCACCCGCCCGGCTCGCTCCTAGCCTCCGGGCATGAGCGAACACGCGATCGAGGCGGTCGGGCTGCGCCGCACGTACCGCAGCCGGACCGGATGGTTACGACCACAGCGCCGGGAGGTGGAGGCGGTCCGCGGCGTCGACCTGACGGTCGGCAACGGGGAGCTGTTCGGCCTGCTCGGGCCGAACGGCGCTGGCAAGACCACCACGATCAAGCTGCTGAACACGCTGCTCATCCCGACCGCCGGCGAGGCCCGGATCTGCGGCTTCGACGTGGTCCGGCAGACCCGGGAGGTACGCCGACGGATCGGGTACGTCTTCGGCGGTGACCGGGGGCTCTACGACCGGCTCTCCGCGCGGGACAACCTGCGCTACTTCGCCGAGCTGTACGGCGTGCCCGGGCGGGAGCAGAAGCGGCGGATCGCCGAGCTGCTCGACCTGGTCCGGCTGAGCGGCCGGGAGAACGACCGGGTGGAGGGCTACTCCCGGGGTATGCGCCAGCGGCTGCACATCGCCCGGGGTCTGCTGCACCGGCCGCGGGTGCTCTTCCTCGACGAGCCGTCGATCGGGGTGGACCCGGTGGCGGCCCGGGAGCTGCGGCAGACCGTGGCGGACCTCGCCGCCACCGGCACCACCGTCCTGCTCACCACGCACTACATGGCCGAGGCGGACGAGCTGTGCGGCCGGATCGCGGTGATCGCGAACGGCACGATCCAGGCCCTCGGCACGCCCGCCGAGCTGCGGCACCACGCCGACGGCCGGCAGGTGCTGGAGGTGGAGGCGTACGGGGTGGGTGACGCCCAGCTCGCCGTGATCCACGCCCTGCCGGGGGTACGCGAGGCCAGCGTGGTCGTCACCGGTGCGGCACAGGTGCTGACGGTGCAGTCCGACGCGGGGGTGGACGTGCAGGCAGACGTGTTGCGCGCGCTGGACGGGGTCCGGCTGGGCCGGGTCACCGCCCGGCAGCCCACGCTGGAGGACGCGTACGTGGCGATCGTGAACCGGGTCGACGCGCAGGCTCTCCCGGTCGAGGCGGTGGCGGTGTGAGGACGTTGCGGATGATCGCCGTCGGGGCGTTGCTGCACGCCAAGCAGCTCAGCCGGTCGCCGTTCGAGATCGCCACCGCCCTGATCGTGCCGGTGGTACAGGCGACCCTGGCCGTCTACCTGTTCCGGGCCGGCGGCGAGCCGGGCCGGCTGCTGGAGGCCGCGGTCGGGGCGGGGCTGATGGGCGTCTGGTCGTCGGTGCTGTTCGGTTCGGGTGGCGCGATCCAGAATCAGCGCTGGCAGGGCACCCTGGAGATGATCATGTTGGCGCCCCGCCCGCCGGCCCTGGTGGTGCTGCCGATCACGCTGGCCACCGCGCTCACCGGCACGTACGCCATGGTGGCCACGCTGGCCTGGGGCCGGCTGCTGTACGGCATCCCGCTGACCTTCGCCCACCCGCTGGCGTTCGCGGTCGCGGTACCGGGCTGCATCATCGGGCTCGGCATGTTCGGGCTGCTGCTCGCCTCCACGTTCGTGCTGCTGCGCAACGCCAACGCGCTGACCAACACGCTGGAGTATCCGATCTGGTTGGTCTCCGGGATGCTCGTGCCGATCACCGCGTTGCCCGGCTGGACCGGCCCGATCGCCGCCGTGCTACCCACCACCTGGGGAGCGCGAGCGGTCCGCGAGGCGGCCACCGGCAGCGGACCCACCTGGCCGTCCCTCGGCATCTGCCTGGCGATCAGCCTGGCGTGCCTGGCGCTCGGCGCGATCATGATGACCCACGTCGAGCGGCGGGCCCGCGCGGCGGCCACCCTCGCCCTGGCCTGAGGAGGCGACGATGACCGCACTGCTCCGCCTGATCGGCGTCGGTGGCGTGATCGCCTACCGCGCCCTGTTCAACTGGACCACCCCGGCGATGTTCGTCGGCACGCTGCTCGTCGGCCCGCTGTTCCAGCTGCTGTTCTTCGCCTACCTGGGCCGGCAGCTCGGGGTCGCCGACGACGGCTTCTACATCACCGGCAACGCCGTGCTGGCGGCCTCGCTGGCCTGCGTGTTCGGCGGCACCATGGCGGTGTCCAACGAGCGGCGCTTCGGCACGCTCGGGCACGTGCTGCTCTCACCGCGCAGCCGCACCGCGGTCTTCCTCGGCCGCGTCCTGCCGTACGCCGCGAACGGCCTGCTGATCGCGGTGACCACCCTCACCGCGGCGTCGCTGCTGCTCGGCCTGCGGGTGCCGGTCGACGCGTTGCCGGGACTGCTACTGACCCTGGCGGTCGCGGCGCTCGCCTGCGGCTTCTTCGGCCTGACCCTGGGCGCGATCGGGCTGCGGTTCCGCGACGTCTGGCTGGTCTCCAACGTCTCGGTGGCGCTGCTGCTCCTGCTCACCGGGGTCAACGTGCCCGCCGCCGGGCTGCCCGCCTGGATGCGCGTCACCGGCGAGCTGCTACCGATCACCCACGCCGCCGAGGCCGCCCGCCGGTTGGTCGCCGGCGAGGGCTTCGGCGCCGCCGCACCCCCGCTCGCCGCCGAACTGGCCATCGCCGTCGGCTACGCGGTCCTCGCCGCCACCCTGCTCAAGCTCTTCGAGGCGGAGTCCCGCCGCCGCGCCTCCCTCGACACCCTCTGACCGCCGCCCCGCGCCGGCCGCCGCCAGCGGCGACCCTCGGCATGACCGGAGTCACAGCCACGGCTGTCACGGTCTGCCCCGGCCCAACCGTCGTACGGGTGTCGAAACCGAACAGGGGAGGTAGTCGTGCAGCGGATGAACCCTGGCGAGGTGGCGCCGAAGGCGTACCAGGCCGTCATGGGGTTGGAGAAGTACGTCCAGTCGAACGTCGACCACACCGTCCTGGAGCTGATCAAGCTGCGGGCGTCGATGCTCAACGGGTGCGCGTACTGCGTGGACATGCACAGCCGGGACGCGCTCGCCGACGGCGAGTCGAGCCGGCGGCTGTTCGCGGTGGCCACCTGGCGGGAGTCCCCGTTCTTCGACGAGCGGGAGCGGGCCGCGCTGGACCTCACCGACGCGGTCACGCGGCTCGGCGAGCACGGTGTGTCGGATGAGGTGTGGGACGCCGCCGCGAAGGTCTGGTCGGAGAAGGAACTGGCCGACCTCGTCATGGCGATTGCCACAATCAACGTGTGGAATCGGATCGGGGTGACCCTGCGGTTGGAGCCTCCGGCTCAGGCGTGAGGACCGAGGCGGCAGACGCGGCCGGTGCGCTCCAGGCGCACCGGCCGATGCTGCTCGGGCTCGCGTACCGGCTGCTCGGCAGCCGGCACGACGCGGAGGACGTGCTCCAGGAGACGTACCTGCGCTGGGTCGGCGTGGACCGGTCGACGGTGGCCGAGCCCCGCCGCTACCTGTCCCGGGTGGTCACCCGCCTGGCGCTGGACCGGCTGCGCGTCCGGCAGGCGTCGCGTGAGACGTACGTCGGCACGTGGTTGCCCGAGCCGGTCCCGACCACGCCCTCGCCGTTCGGGCCGCTGGACCGCGCGGAGCTGCGCGACTCGCTCTCCACCGCGCTGCTGCACGTGCTGGAGCGGCTCACCCCGCCGGAGCGCGCGGTGTACGTCCTGCACACCGCCTTCGACCTGCCGTACGCCGAGATCGCCGAGATCCTGGATCGGACCCCCGAGGACTGCCGCCAACTGCACCACCGCGCGACCGCCCGGGTACGACAGGAGCAGCGCCGGTTCACCGCCAGCCGCCCGGAGCGGGAGCGGCTGCTGGACGCGTTCCTCGCCGCCGCCCGCGACGGTGACCTGACGAGGCTCACCGAGCTGGTGGCCGCCGACGCCACCGCGTGGAACGACGGTGGCGGTCGGGTGCGGGCCGCCCTCAACCCGGTCACCGGCGCGGACCGGATCGCCCGGTTCTACGCCGGGGTCTACGGCCCGCGTCACCGGGTCACCATGGATCCGGTCGAGCTCAACGGGGAACCCGCGATGCTGGTCACCCGCGCGGACGGCAGTCGGTACACACTGACCATCGCCGCGGCCGACGGACGGATCACCGGGATCTACGTGGTCGGCAACCCGGCGAAGGTGCCGGCGGTCGGCTGAGCCCGGGCATCGTCGGTCGGCCCCGGGCCGGTGCGCGTCAGCCCAGCTCGGGGAACGCGTCAGCCCAGCTCGGGGAACCAGAGGGCGATCTCGCGCTTGGCGCTGTCCGGCGAGTCGGAGGCGTGCACCAGGTTCTCCCGGTTGGACAGCGACAGGTCGCCCCGGATGGTGCCGGCGGCGGCCCTGCGCCCGTCGGTCGCGCCGACCAGCCCGCGAACAACCTCGATGACCTGGTCGCCGGAGAGCACCAGGGCGACCAGCGGACCGCCGGTCATGAAGTCCTTCAGCGGCGGGTAGAAGGCCTTGTCGACGTGCTCGGCGTAGTGCTCGTCGGCGAGCGCGGCGTCCATCGTCCGGTGCACCATCGCGTCGATCCGCAGCCCCTTGCGCTCGAAGCGGGAGAGGACCTCGCCGACCAGGCCGCGGCGGACCGCGTCGGGCTTGATCAGAACGAGGCTGCGCTCATCCGGGCTGTTGCTGGACACGCTGGGTTCCTCCTGTACGCGCTGAACGCTCGGGATCGGTACGGTCAGCCTAGCGACCCGGTCCCGGCGCCGGCGCGGCGGCCGGTCTTTCCTCCGGTGGCCGATCCGGCCTAGCCTGGCCCTGACCCCGGGAGGTCCACTGTGGCGAATGGCGGGAACCGACCCATCGCGCCGGTACGCAAGTTGATCGGCACGGTGCTGGGCACCGTGGCCACGTTCGTCGTCCTCTTCGGGCTGGGCATGACCAGCTGGGCCATCGTGGCGCTCGGGGTCGCCCTGCTGGTGCTGGCGATCGCGCTGGCCACCGTACGCGGCGGTGGGCGCACCTGGGTGGTCGGCGTCGGGCACGTGCACAGCGCCTCCGAACCACCCACCCAGTACGCGTTCGGCCGCTGCGAGCTGCAACTGGTGATCGACGCCCCCGGTCTGCCGCCCCGGTCCAAGAAGATCATCGAACCGCGGGTGCCGGTCGCCAAGTGGCCGTCGCTGGGCCAGACCCTGCCGATCCGGGTCGCGCTGGACGATCAGCGGCACGTCAAGGTCCTCTGGGACGAGGTGCCCACCCACGCCGAGACCGCCGCTGCCGTCGCCGACCTGCCACCCGAGTTCGCCGACGCCGATGCCGTGGACGAGATGCTGATCCAGCAGGACGCCCCGCCGTGGGCCGATCGCGCGCCGGACGACGACTTCCGCGACCCGCTCGGCGACCCGTACCCCGACCCGACCGGTCCCGACCCGCTCCGGGACGACCTGGACGTCGCGCCCCCCGAGGAACGCGAGCCGGTGGTGGTGCACCAGAGCCCCGGCGGCCCGGTGGTGCTGGAGGGCGTCGTCGTCGAGCAGCCGGTCGGCGCCCAGTCCGCCGGCAGCGGGCTGCCCCGGCGGGCCACCCCCGCGCCGCGTCCGCCCGCCGAGGAGCGCTTCGACCAGCCGGAGGACGACCGGCCCGCCCCACCCGCCGAGGACCGCTTCGACCCGCCTCCCGCGCAGCGCTTCGACCCGCCTCCGGCACAGCGGTCCGCTGCGGGCCTGACGGACCCGTTGGACCCGCTCGACCTGCCGCTGGACGACCCCACCCCGCCCGGCGCGGCGCGCGAGACCGTCACCGCCGAGGAACTGGACGAGGCGATCTTCGGGTACGACACGGAAGCCGCCGCCGACCCGGCCGCCCCGATCAGCGGGGTGGGCCTCACGCTCCTGGTCACCGACCTGTCCCGGTCGCTCGACTTCTACCGCGACGTGCTCGGCTTCACCGAGGTCGACCAGGGCGCCGGCAACGCCGTGCTCGCCTCCGGCACGACCCGCCTGGTGCTGCGCGAGGTGACCGGCGCGGCGCCGATCAGCCGCCGGCTGGTGCACGTCAACCTCGAGGTGGACGACATCGAGGCGGCCTACGGGCGACTGCGCGGCTCGGGGGTCCGCTTCACGTACGCGCCCCGCGTCGTCAACCGCGGCACCCGGCTGGAGGTGTGGGCGGCGGCGTTCCGCGACCCGGACGGCCACGGCATCGCCCTCACCCAGTGGCGCGAACGCGCCGACGCCTGACCGTCGGCGGGCCGACCGTCAGCCGAGGATGACCCGGCGGACGTGCAGCGCGTACGCCCAGACCAGGGCGAAGATGACCCCCAGCGCGAACAACGACCAGTGCAGTAGACCGGCCAGCATCAGCAGGCCCTGGAGCACGGTGCCGGCGTGCCAGGCCCACGGGCGGCGCATCACGCCGGCGAGCCCGATGGCGGCCACCGCCAGGGCCACCACCACGGCGATCGCGGGCCCGCCCAGGTCACCGCCGACCACGCGGATCGGCTGGATGGCCAGCACCAGCACCAGCGCCTCCAGGCTGAGCGTTCCGGCGCCCAGGCCGCGTACCGCGCGCTCCGGGTTGCGCAGTCCCGACGGCCGGGGCTGCCCCACCGTGGGCTGCTCGCCCGGCGACCCCGCGGCGGGTTGGTCCGCTGGCGGTTGCTCGCTGGTGCGGGGGTCCCGCTCCGGGTCGGTCATCGCTTCAGCAGCCGACGGGCGTCGGCCACCGTCACCACCGACCCCGTGACCAGCACCCCGACGCCGCTGAGCTCACCCGGGACGTCCTCCTCGGCCAGTGCCACCGCGGTCTCGATCGCATCCGGCATCTCCTCGGCCACCTCGACCCGCTCCTCGCCGAAGATCTCCACGGCCAGCGCCGCGAGTTCCGCCGCCGGCATCGCCCGCGGCGAACTGTTGCGGGTGACGACCACCAGGTCGACGACCGGCTCCAGCAGCTCCAGCAGACCGGGCGCGTCCTTGTCGGCGAGCACGCCGACGACCGCCACCAGCTTGCTGAACGCGAACTCCTCCTGGAGCGCGGTCACGGTGGCCGCCATGCCGTGCGGATTGTGCGCGCCGTCCAGCAGGATGGTCGGGGCGTTGCGTACCCGCTCCAGCCGCCCCGGAGAACTGGCCGTGGCGAAACCCTCCCGGACCGCCTCGATGTCCAACTGCCGCCGGGCCCCGGCGCCCAGGAACGCCTCCACCGCGGCGAGTGCCACCGCGGCGTTCTGCGCCTGGTGCGCGCCGTGCAGCGGAATGAACACCTCGTCGTAGACGCCGCCCAGGCCCTGGAGGCTGAGCACCTGCCCGCCGACCGCGATCTCCCGGCGCAGGACGCCGAACTCGGCGCCCTCCCGGGCGATGGTGGCCCCGACCTCGGCGCAGCGGTCGAGGAGCGGACCCGCCGCCTCCTCCTCCTGCGCCGCCGCGATCACGGTGGCGCCCGGGTGGATGATGCCGGCCTTGGCGAGCGCGATGTCCTGGAGCGTGTCGCCGAGCCACTCGGTGTGGTCCAACGCGATCGGGGTGATCACGCAGACCCCGGCCTGAATGACGTTGGTGGCGTCCTCGGCGCCGCCGAGGCCCACCTCGACCACCGCGATGTCGACCGGCGCGTCGGCGAACGTGGCGAACGCCAGCGCGGTGGTCATGTCGAAGTACGTGAGCGGCTCGTCCGACCGCGCGTCGACCAGCTCGGCCAGCGGGCGGATCTCCCGGTACACCGCGGCGAACCGCTCCTCGCTGACCGGCTCGCCGTCGAGGCTGATCCGCTCCCGGACGGTCTCCAGGTGCGGGCTGGTGTACCGGCCGGTGTGCAGCCCGAACGCCCGGAGCAGCGAGTCGATCATTCGCGCGGTGGAGGTCTTGCCGTTGGTGCCGGTCAGGTGGATCGAGGGATACGCCCGCTGCGGGCTGCCGAGCAGGTCGAGCAGAGACTCGATCCGGTCCAGCTCGAAGACCATGCGGGTGAAGCCGCGGGCGGCCAGCTCGGCCTCGACGGTGGCGAAATCGGAACGGTCGGTCACGAGGGAAGCGTCTCCAGAGCAGCGTCGATCCGGACCAGGTCGGCCTCGGCGGTGGCCAGCCGATCGCGGATCTTCGCGACGACGGGCTCGGGGGCCTTGCCGACGAAGGCCGGGTTGTCGAGCTTCGCACGAGCCTGCGCGACCTCCTTCTCGGCGGCGGCGCGGTCCTTGGTCAGCCGGGCCCGCTCGGCGGCCACGTCGATCGACCCCCGGGTGTCCAACGCGACACCGACCGCCCCGGGCATGGCCAGCGTGGCGCTGGCCTGGAAGTCCTCGCCGGCCGGGTCCAGCCGTACCAGTGAGCGGATCAGCGGCTCGTGGTCCGCGATGCCGGCGCCGGTGAGCCCGTCCAGCCGGGCCGCCACCCGCTGGGTGGGGCGCAGGCCCTGGTCGGACCGGAACCGGCGGATCTCGGTGACCACCCGCTGCACGCTGACCAGCTCCGCCTCGGCGGCGTCGTCGATCAGCGCACGGTCGGCCACCGGCCAGGTGGCGGTCTGCACCGTCTCGCCGCCGGTGAGCGCGAGCCACAGCTCCTCGGTGACGAACGGGATGACCGGGTGCAGCAGCCGCAGCAGCTGGTCCAGCACGTGCCCGAGCACCCGACGGGTGGTCTCGGCCCGCTCGCCGCCCTCGGCGAGCACCGGCTTGCTCAGCTCGACGTACCAGTCGCAGACGTCGTCCCAGGCGAAGTGGTAGAGCAGGTCGCACACCTTGGCGAACTCGTACGACTCGAACTGCTCGTCCACCTCGGCGGTGACGTGCGACAGCCGGGACAGGATCCACCGGTCGACGGTGGAGAGCTGCTCGGCGGCGGGCAGGTCACCCGTGGTGTGCGCCCCGTTCATCAGCGCGAACCGGGTGGCGTTCCAGAGCTTGTTGCAGAAGTTGCGCGAGCCCTGGCACCAGTCCTCGCTGACCGGGACGTCCTGGCCGGGGTTCGCGCCGCGGGCCAGGGTGAACCGGGTGGCGTCGGCGCCGAACCGGTCGATCCAGTCCAGCGGGTCGACCACGTTGCCGAACGACTTGGACATCTTCTTGCCGTGCTCGTCGCGGACCATGCCGTGCAGCGCCACCACGTCGAACGGCTGCCGGCCGTCCATCGCGTACAGGCCGAACATCATCATCCGGGCGACCCAGAAGAAGAGGATGTCGTAGCCGGTGACCAGCACGCTGGTCGGGTAGAACTTGGCCAGGTCCGGCGTCTGCTCCGGCCAGCCGAGGGTGGAGAACGGCCAGAGCGCGCTGGAGAACCAGGTGTCCAGCACGTCCTCGTCCTGGTGCCAGCCGTCCCCGGTCGGCGGCTGCTCGTCCGGGCCGACGCAGACGATCTCGCCCGCCGGGCCGTACCAGACCGGAATGCGGTGCCCCCACCACAGCTGGCGCGAGATGCACCAGTCGTGCATGTTGTCGACCCAGGCGAAGTAGCGCTTCGCCAGCTCGGCCGGCTCGATGCGGACCCGGCCGTCGCGGACCGCGTCGCCGGCGGCCTGGGCCAGGGGGGCGGTGTTGACGAACCACTGCAACGACAGCCGCGGCTCGACGGTCGTCTTGCACCGCGAGCAGTGCCCGACCGCGTGCACGTACGGCCGCTTCTCGGCCACGATCCGGCCCTGCTCGCGCAGCGCTGCCACGATCGCGGGACGGGCCTCGAAACGGTCCAGCCCCTCGAACGGGCCGGGCACGGTGATCACGCCGCGCTCGTCCATCACGGTCACCGCGGGCAGGTCGTGGCGCTGGCCGATCTCGAAGTCGTTGGGGTCGTGCGCCGGGGTCACCTTCACCATGCCGGTGCCGAACGACGGGTCGACGTGCGCGTCGGCGACGATCGGGATGCGGCGGCCGGTCAGCGGCAGCTCGACCTCGGTGCCGATCAGGTGCTGGTACCGCTCGTCGTCCGGGTGCACCGCGACGGCGGTGTCACCCAGCATCGTCTCGGCCCGGGTGGTCGCCACGACGACCTCGTCGCTGTACCGGATGGAGATCAGCTCACCGTCGTCGTCGGTGTGCTCGACCTCGATGTCGGAGAGCGCGGTCAGGCAGCGCGGGCACCAGTTGATGATCCGGTTGGCCCGGTAGATGAGGCCCTCGTCGAAGAGCTTCTTGAAGATCGTCTGGACGGCACGGGTCAGGCCCTCGTCCATGGTGAAGCGCTCACGGTCCCAGTCGACGGAGTCACCGAGGCGCCGCATCTGGCCGAGGATGGCGCCGCCGGACTCGGCCTTCCACTGCCAGACCCGCTCGACGAACTTCTCCCGCCCGAGGTCGTGCCGGGAGAGGCCCTCGCCGGCGAGTTGACGCTCGACCAGGTTCTGGGTGGCGATGCCGGCGTGGTCCATGCCGGGCAGCCAGAGGGCCTCGAAGCCCTGCATCCGCTTACGCCGGGTGAGCGCGTCCATGAGCGTGTGCTCGAACGCGTGGCCCATGTGCAGCGAGCCGGTGACGTTCGGCGGCGGGATGACGATGGTGAACGGCGGCTTGTCACTGTCGGCGGAGGCCCGGAAGTGCCCGGCGGCTACCCACTGCTCGTACCGTCGCTGCTCTACCTCGGCGGGCTGATACTGGCCGGCCAGGGTGGGGGCGTCGGGGCGTCGGGCATCGAGTCTGTCGGTCACCCGTGAAAGTCTACGGAGGGCTTCCGCGGACCCGACGTGCGCCACCTGCCATTCGCGTACGGTGTCGGCTATGTCCGACGCACATCTCACTGAGCGCCCGCTCGACGACGGTCGCGAGCCGGTCGAGCTGACCGAGGAGCCGATCCAGCTGAGCACCCGGGACCCCGGGGGCGATCCCGACGAACCGCGTGGCGGGTGGTCCCGCCGGCGTCGGATCGGCTGGGCGGTCGCGCTGGTCGTCGGCCTGGCCGGCGCGGGTGTGCTGGGCGCCGCCGGGTGGCGGGTGGCACAGCAGAAGGACACCCGGCTGACCTCACCCGACCGGGTGGCCGGCCTCATTCGGGACGACAGCGAACGGGCGAAGAGCACGGCGGACTACCTGCGCAGCGGCCTGGCCGCCGACATCGAGCTGGACCGCAGCTTCGGCACGGTCTACCGGGACCCGGCCGACGACAAACGGTCGGTACTCATCTTCGGTGGCACCACCCTGCTGTGGCAGCCGGAGCGTGACCTGGACAGCCTCTTCGGCCTGATGTCCGACGAGACCGGCAAGGTGACCGGCCTGCGCGAGGTGTCCGCAGGCGAGCTGGGCGGCGTGATGAAGTGCGGCAACACCAGCGGTGAGGGCGGCGACTTCGCCGTGTGCGGCTGGGCGGACCACGGCAGCGTGGTGATGGCGATGTTCCCGGGGCGCTCGGTCACCGACGCCGGGGGCCTGCTGCGCAACCTGCGCGCCGGAATGCAGACCCGGGACTGATCCCAGGCCGCCAGCAGGCCCCAGCCACGGACCGCTCACGCCGCCGACCGCTCCGGCCACCGACCCGCCAGGGCGCCTCGTCCTCGCTCAGGCCACCGACCGCCCGGGGGCCCTCGTCCCTCGCCCGGACCACCGACCGCCCGGGCCCCTCGTCCCTCGCTCAAGCCGCCGACCGCCCCGGGCCCCTCGTCCCTCGCTCAAGCCGCCGACCGCCCGGGGGCCCTCGTCCCTCGCCCGGACCACCGACCGCCCGGGCCCCTCGTCCCTCGCCCGGACCACCGACCGGCCGGGCCTCGTGATCGACTCGGTTGCAGGGATATCGGGGCAGCAAACGAGCCCCGATACCGCGGTTTCCGGGATCCCGAGTCGATCAACCGCGCATGGATACGGGCATGCCGAGGTCGATCAACCCGACGTGATGGGGCATGCAGAAGTCGATCAACCTCGCATGGATGCGGGGCATGCAGAAAGGGCCACCCCTGAGGGTGGCCCTTTCTGAAAGATTGTCCGGCGGCGTCCTACTCTCCCACACCCTCACGAGTGCAGTACCATCGGCGCTGGAGGGCTTAGCTTCCGGGTTCGGAATGTGACCGGGCGTTTCCCCTCCGCCATGACCGCCGTAACTC
>NZ_RCVJ01000204.1 GCF_003667505.1 Micromonospora sp. BL4 | reverse complement strand
GCTTCGGGGTCGGGCTGGGAATGACCCGCGCGGGGGCGGCGTCACGGTCCAGCGACCGGGAGGCCCGCTCGTCGGCGATGGCGGCACGGTCGGCCACCGCCTCGGCCAGCGGCTCGACGGGGCGAGGGGTGTCCTCGCCGCCCCGGGCGGTGGTGACGGCGACGAGGCTCAGGCAGCAGGTGACACCGGTGGCCAGGGCCACCCGGAGCGGGGTCGAGCCCAGCAGGGAGCGCCGGGGTGGCTCCGGGGCCCGGTGACGGCCGATCGTCCGTTCGGTTGATGCGGCGTCGCTCGAGCGGGTGGTCGGGCGGGCGTCGGTCAGCTTCTCGTCGGCGGGGTCGTCGCGATGCACTCGCCGAGGCTAGAGAACCGTGTGCCCGATGCCATCGGCTCGTACGGTGGCATGCGCCACAATTTGTCACGATCTTGGTGACATTAAAGGGCAAGCGCTTCGCAATGCTTATCAACCACACTGTTCGGGCTAGCCGGTTATTCCCGATTCGCCGGGCCAATTCGGTCTTGGCCGGTGTCGGCGGCGTCCGTTCCGGCCACCCGCCAGGCCTCACCTTTCCGGCCGATGCCCGCCCCCGCCGAACGACCGGCACGTCGACTCGGCCGTTCGGCGCACCGGCGACCCGGACGGCTACGGGTCAATGCCGGCCGTTCTCCGCCGGGGTGACTGTCAGCCGGTGCCGGCTGTTGTCGCCGCTGGAGAACGGCCAGAGCCGGTCGGCGTACTCGACCAGGTCGGCCAGCTGCTGCCGGCTCAGGCCGGCGGAGGAGATGGAGGCGTGCACGTCGGCCCGGTACCGGCCGTCGTCGTCGCGCCCCAGCTTCGCCTCGGCCCGCACCTGGACGGTGTGCGCCTCGTCGGTGATCTCTCCGGCCGCCTCGACCGCCGCGTGGTGCAGGCAGGACGCGAACGCCGCCGCCAGCAACTGCTCCGGCCTCAACCCGGTGCAGTGCGCCGCCAGCGGCGAGGCCAGCGCGGAGGAGAGTCCGCCATCGTCGGTGCGTACGTGGCCGCCCTCGGCGGTCGCGGTGGCCTCATGCAGCCAGGAACTCGGATCCGGCATCGCGTTCCTCCCGTCGCTCACCCGCCCGACTTCCCGGCCGCCGCCCGGCGAAACGCCGCGGAGCGCGCGGTCAGCGCCCGCCGGACCGGTCGGGCCCGTCGGCCACCCGCACCGCCTCGGTGGCCTCCATCGCGGCCTGCTCGGTCCACGGCGACGTCGGAGTCGACTGGCGCGGGCTGGGCACCAGCATCGGCACGTACACCCGGGCGTCCACGGCCTCGGCCAGCAGCAGCGCGGCGACCAGGCTGGTCGGACGCTCCGACGGGTCCTCGGCCAGGCAGGAGCGGCACAGCTCGGCCACCTCCGGCGGGAGCCCGTCGATCTCGGGCAGTGGCTCCGGCGGCCGGCGGCGGCGTGCGCCGAGCAGCTCGCTGGTGCTGTCCGCCGCGTACGGCAGCCGGCCGGTGAGGCAGTAGTAGAGCAGCACGCCGAGCGCGTACATGTCGGCCGCCGGGGTGGCCGGCGCACCCTCGAACTGCTCGGGCGCCAGGTATGCGGGGGTGCCGACGAGCATCCCCTCCGGCATCGGCTCCGGCGCGCCGGCCGGGGTGGCGATGCCGAAGTCGAGCACCTTCACCCCGGAGGGCGTGAGCATGACGTTCGCCGGCTTGACGTCGCGGTGCACGATGCCGCTCGCGTGCGCGGCAGCCAGCGCGGCGCCCACCTCCGCGCAGACCCGCACCGAGATCCGCCAGTCCAGCGGGCCGGCCCGCAGGTGCGCGGCGAGCGTCTCGCCCTCGGCCAGCTCCATCACGATGTACGGCACCCGGCGACCGGGCAGCGCGGAGGAGGAGGTGCCGAAGTCGTGCACGCTCGCCACGTTCGGGTGCACCAGGCGCGCCGCGGAGCGGGCCTCGGCCTGGATGCGCTCCACCGGGCCGTGCTGGCCGTCCACGCCCGGCGAGATCAGCTTCACCGCGACCGGCCGGTCGAGCACGCGGTCGTGGGCCCGCCACACCTCGGACATCCCGCCAATGCCGATGCGCCGTTCGAGCCGGTATCGCCCGTCCAGCGTGCGCATCGACCGCTCCTCGCCCTCGTACCGCCGACGGCGGTTGCTTCCGATTGCGGTACCCGGGCTCCCAGCTGGGCAAACCGTCGAGAAGATCGCGACCCGTCGAGGCCGGTGCACCCGCTGCGGCGGGCCGGTGGGTGCGGTAGCTTGCGAGCCAGAGCCGGTGTCACCCAACGTGCCGGCACGGTCACCCGAGGGGACGCCGCGATGGGCGAGGTCACCGTACGCTTCGTCGGAGGGCCCGCTGACGGCCTGGTCCGGGACGTGCCGGCCGGGTCGGACGGCGCCCCGCCGCGGCGCTGGATCATGCGGCACCCGGACGGCACCGGGCCGGTGCAGGCCGGCCCCGACCACCTCTACGAGCGCGATCGGCCGGACGACGCGGGCGGCTGGAGCATGCGGTTCGTGCGCACCGATCCGCTCGGGGTGTCCGAGTGACCCGGGGCCGGGGCTGACCGGCGGTGACACCGACCCGCCGTCGGCCCGCCCGCACAGCTGGCACACAGGCGCCGCAGAGGCGTGGCACAGGCGCCACGCCCACGATGGGGGACATGGTCATGGACCGGCAGGCCACGCCCAGCCGGATCGAGCTACGCCGCCCCGACGGCGAGCCGGTCCGGGTGCTGGTGGTCGATGACGAGCCGACGCTGACCGATCTGCTGTCGATGGCGCTGCGCTACGAGGGCTGGCAGGTACGCAGCGCCGGCAACGGCATGGCGGCGTTGAGCACCGCGCGGCAGTTCAAGCCGGACGCCGTGGTGCTCGACGTGATGCTGCCCGACCTGGACGGCTTCCAGGTGCTGCGCCGGCTACGCGAGCAGTCGCCCACCCTTCCGGTGCTCTTCCTGACGGCCCGGGACGCGGTCGAGGAGCGCATCGCCGGGCTGACCGTCGGCGGCGACGACTACGTCACCAAGCCGTTCAGCCTGGAGGAGGTGATCGCCCGGCTGCGCGCCCTGCTGCGCCGCTCCGGCTTCGCGGTCGCCACGCGGGAGGAGGCGGTGCTGACCGTCGGCGACCTCAGCCTCGACGAGGACAGCCACGAGGTCCGGCGGGACGGCCACCTGATCACCCTGACCGCGACCGAGTTCGAGCTGCTGCGCTACCTGATGCGCAACCCACGGCGGGTGCTCAGCAAGGCCCAGATCCTCGACCGGGTGTGGAACTACGACTTCGGCGGCCAGGCCAACGTCGTCGAGCTGTACATCTCGTACCTGCGCAAGAAGATCGACGCCGGCCGGGCGCCGATGATCCACACGTTGCGCGGCGCGGGCTATGTCCTCAAGCCGGCCGAGTGACCCGGGCCGCCGGCCGGTGCGCGCCGCCCGCCGGTGGCTGGCCGGCCGGTCGTTGCGTACCCGACTGGTGTTCGCCCTGGTCGCGTTGCTCGCGCTGGTCAGCGTCGCCATCGGCGGGCTCACCACGGTGGCGCTGCGGCAGTTCCTGATCGACCGGCTCGACGCCCAACTGGCCCCCGCCACGGTGATGCGGGGCGCCGGGCGGCCGGCCTTCCCGGGCACCGGGCCGGCCATCCCACCCGGACTGCCGCCCGGCACCGTGGTGGCCAACATCGCCGGCGGTCGCGTGACGGCCGCGTCCACGCTGACCCGCAGCCCGTCCAGCGAGGACCCGTTCCCCGACGAGCAACCCGTACCGGCCGACGAGGTCGCCGCCCTGGCCGCCCTGCCGGTCGGCGCCGAGCCGCGCACCGTCGACCTCGGCGACCGCGGCGACTACCGGGCCGTCGCCCGGCAGTTCCGCGACGGTCGGGTACGCGTCGTCGCGCTGCCGCTGGCCGGTGTGCGGGAGACCGTCTGGTGGATGGTCGCCGCGCAGGCCGGGGTGGCCACCGTCGGGCTGCTCATCGCCGGGGGCGCCGGCGCGCTGATCGTCCGGGCCACGCTGCGACCGCTGAACCGGGTGGCCGCCACCGCCACCCGGGTCACCGAGCTGCCGCTGGACCGGGGCGAGGTGGCGCTCGCCGTGCGGGTCCCGGCCGCGGACACCGATCCGCGTACCGAGGTCGGCCAGGTCGGCGCCGCGCTGAACCGGATGCTCGGCCACGTCGCCGACGCGCTCGCCGCCCGGCAGGCCAGCGAGACCCGGGTACGCCAGTTCGTCGCCGACGCCAGCCACGAGCTGCGCACCCCCCTCGCCGCGATCCGCGGGTACGCCGAGGTGGCCCGCCGCGGCCGCGACGAGGTCCCCGCCGACGTGGCGCACGCGCTGCGCCGGGTGGAGTCGGAGAGCACCCGGATGACCAGCCTCGTCGACGACCTGCTGCTGCTGGCCCGCCTCGACACCGGCCGCCCGCTCGCGGTCGACCCGGTCGACCTGTCCGCCCTGGTGGTGGACGCGGTCAGCGACGCGCACGTGGCCGGCCCGGAGCACCGTTGGCAGCTCGACCTGCCCGAGGTGGTGATCCGGGTCCCCGGCGACGCCGCACGGCTGCACCAGGTGGTGGCGAACCTGCTCGCCAACGCCCGGGTGCACACCCCGCCCGGCACGGTCGTGACGACCACGCTGACCGTCGCGGGGAACGCGGCCGTGCTCACCGTCGCCGACGACGGGCCCGGCGTGCCGGCGGAGTTGCAACCGGAGATGTTCGAGCGGTTCGCCCGTGGCGACAGCTCCCGGTCCCGGGCGCACGGCAGCACCGGCCTCGGCCTGGCGATCGTCGCGGCGGTCGTGGAGGCCCACCACGGGACGGTCGGCGTGGACAGCCGGCCGGGCCGGACCGTGTTCACCGTCCGGCTGCCGAATGCCACAGCTGACGCATAGTCGGCTCACGGCAGCGGGCCAGGCCAGCGACCAAGGCTGGCCGCATGGACAGAACAGACACCCTGCTGACGACGCCCGACGTGGCGGGTCCGCCACCGCCGGCCACGCGCCCCGAGGACGAGCACCCGCCGCCGGCGGCGGAACGCCGCTCCCCGGCCTGGGCCAGGCCCGCGCTGGCGGTCCTGCTGCTGGCCACCGGCCTGCTCTACCTCTGGGGCCTGGGCGCCTCCGGCTGGGCCAACTCGTTCTACTCGGCGGCAGTGCAGGCCGGCTCAGTCAGCTGGAAGGCGTTCCTCTACGGCTCGTCGGACGCGGCCAACTCGATCACCGTGGACAAGACGCCGGCGTCGTTGTGGCTGATGGCCCTGTCGGTACGCGTCTTCGGCCTCAACAGCTGGGCCATGCTCGTCCCGCAGGCGCTGTGCGGGATCGCCTCGGTCGGTGTCCTCCACGCGACCGTGCAGCGCTGGTACGGCCCGGCGGCCGGCCTGATCGCCGGCGCGGTGCTCGCGGTCACCCCGGTGGCGACGCTGATGTTCCGGTTCAACAACCCCGACGCGCTGCTCATCCTGCTGCTGGTCGCCGGCGCGTACGCCACCGTCCGGGCGGTGGAGACGGCCAGCACCCGGTGGATCGTGCTCGCCGGCGTGCTGGTCGGCTTCGGCTTCCTGACGAAGATGCTCCAGGCGTTCCTGGTGGTGCCGGTCTTCGCCGGGGCCTACCTGCTGGCCGCGCCGACCGGGCTGTGGCGGCGGGTCCGGCAGTTGCTGCTGGCCGGTCTGGCGGTGGTGGTATCCGCCGGCTGGTGGGTGGCGATCGTGGAGCTGGTTCCGGTCGGTGCCCGACCGTACATCGGCGGGTCGCAGGGCAACAGCATCCTGGAGCTCACCCTCGGCTACAACGGCCTCGGCCGGATCACCGGCGACGAGGTGGGCAGCGTCGGCGGCGGACGGCCGGGCGGAGGCGGCGGCCCGTTCGAGGGGCGGACCGGCCTGCTGCGGATGTTCGGGGGCGAGGTCGGCGGTCAGATCTCCTGGCTGCTGCCGGCCGCGCTGATCCTGCTGGTCGCCGGCCTGCTGCTGGCCGGCCGGGCGGCCCGCACCGACCGCACCCGGGCCGGGCTGCTGCTCTGGGGCGGCTGGCTGCTGGTCACCGGCCTGATCTTCAGCTTCATGTCCGGGATCTTCCACGCCTACTACACGGTGGCGCTCGCCCCGGCGGTCGGCGCGCTGGTCGGCATCGGCGTGACGCTGCTCTGGCGGCAGCGCCGCCCACTGCCCGAGGCGGGCGATGCTCCGGCCGCCGGCCCGCGTTGGCAGCGGTGGCGTCCGCTGGCCGCCACGGTGACGCTCGCCGGCACGCTCGTGGTCACCGTCTGGTGGGCGTGGGTGCTGCTCGGACGCAGCCCCGACTGGTACCCGTCGCTGCGCACCGCCGTGCTGGTCGCCGGCCTCGTCGGCACGACGCTGCTCCTGTTGAGCACCCGACTGTCCCGCCGGCTGGTGCCGGTGGCGCTGGGCCTGGCTGCGGCGTCGGCGCTGGCCGGGCCTGCGGCGTACGCAGCACAGACCGCCGCGACCCCGCACACCGGCTCGATCCCGAGTGCCGGCCCGAGCGTGGCGGGCGGCTTCGGCCGCGGTGGCTTTCCGGGTGGGCGACCGCCCGGCGGTATGCCGGCCGGTGGCCAACTCCCCACCAACCCGGGTGACGGCCAGAACGGCGGGCAGGCTCCGGGCTTCCCGGATGGCGGCGGCCGGAACGGCGGGCAGGCGCCCGGCTTCACCGGCGGTGGCCGTGACGGCGGTCAGCAGTTCGGCCTCCCGGGCGGCGGGCAGGGCCGCGAGGCCGGCGGCGGGATGGGCGGGTTGCTCGACGCCCGCGAGCCCAGCGCCGCACTGCGTGAGCTGCTGGAGCGCGACAGCGACACCTACACCTGGGTGGCGGCGACTGTCGGCTCCAACAACGCCTCCGGCTACCAGCTGGCCACCGGCGAACCGGTGATGCCGATCGGCGGCTTCAACGGCAGCGACCCGTCGCCGACCCTGGCGCAGTTCCAGCGCCACGTCGTCGACGGCGAGATCCACTACTTCGTCGGTGGGGGAGGCTTCCGGGCCAACGGTGGCAGCTCCGCCGCCCAGGAGATCGCCGCCTGGGTCGCGGAGACCTTCACGGCGCAGACCGTGGACGGCGTCACGGTCTACGACCTGAGCACCGGCAGGGAGGCGGCGTGAGCGTCCTGGGCGTGCCCCGGGCCGCCGTGCAGGCCGGGCCCACCGCCGGCGCGGTGCTGGACGTGGTGATCCCGGTCTACAACGAGGAGACTGACCTCGGGCGGTGCGTACGGCGGCTGCACGCGCACCTGAGCGAGCACTTCCCGTACCCGTTCCAGATCACCATCGCCGACAACGCCAGCGTGGACGGCACGCTGGCGGTGGCCGAGGCGCTCGCCGCCGAGCTGCCCGGCGTCGGCGTACGGCACCTGGACACCAAGGGCCGGGGGAGGGCGCTCAGCGCGGCCTGGTCCGCCTCGTCCGCGCCGGTGCTGGCGTACATGGACGTGGACCTCTCCACCGACCTGGCGGCGCTGCTGCCACTGGTCGCGCCGCTCATCTCCGGCCACTCCGACCTGGCGATCGGCACCCGGCTGGCCCGTACCTCCCGGGTGGTGCGCGGGGCCAGGCGGGAGGTGATCTCGAGGGCCTACAACCTACTGCTGCGCGGCGCCCTGGCGGCGCGGTTCTCCGACGCGCAGTGCGGTTTCAAGGCGATCCGCGCGGACGTGGCCGGCGGGCTGCTCCCGCTGGTTCAGGACACCGGCTGGTTCTTCGACACCGAGCTGCTGGTGCTCGCCCAGCGGGCCGGGCTGCGCATCCACGAGGTGCCGGTGGACTGGGTCGACGACCCGGACAGCCGGGTCGACATCGTCGCCACCGCGCTGGCCGACCTGCGCGGGATGGGCCGGCTGGGCCGGGCGTTGCTGACCGGCGCGCTGCCGCTGACCGAGCTGCGCGCGCAGCTGGGCCGGGCCCCACTGACCGTGCCGCCGCAGGTGCCGGTCGGGCTGCCCCGGCAGTTGGTCCGGTTCGCCGCGGTCGGGGCGGCCAGCACGCTGGCGTACCTGCTGCTCTTCGTGGCCACCCGGGGCGCGCTCGGCGCGCAGCCGGCGAACCTGCTGGCGCTGCTGGTGACCGCGGTGGCGAACACAGCCGCGAACCGGCGACTGACGTTCGGCATCACCGGGCGCCGGCACGCCGGCCGGCACCACGCGCAGGGGCTGCTGGCATTCGCGCTCGGCCTGGCGCTGACCAGCGGTTCGCTGGCCGTGCTGCACGCCGTCGCCGCCGTACCGACCCGGCCGGTGGAGCTGGCCGTGCTGGTGGCCGCGAACCTGGCCGCCACCGTGCTGCGCTTCGTACTGCTGCGCCTCGGCATGCACCACCGGCGGGGCTGAACCCCGTCAGCGACTCGCCGTGCCCAGCACCTCCGCGAGGACCTCGACGACGCGTCGCGCGTGACGCCCGTCGGGGTCCTCGTCGACGTTCAGGTCGGTCACGCTCATCCCGAGCAGCCGGTCGGCGCGAGCCAGCGGGGTGACCAGCGCGACCAGGTCCGGCCAGCGCAGCCCGTCCGGCTCGGGATAGGTCACCGCCGGCAGGTCGCGGGGGTCCACCGCGTCCAGGTCGAGATGAAGCCAGGCCGGCCCGTCCCCGCCGGCTGCCAGCCCGGCCCCGACGGTCCCGGCGCCCCGGCGCAGCAGCTCCGGGGCGGGCACCTGGCGGATCGCCGGGTCGATCCGGGCCGTCTCGGCCCGGCTGCTGTCGTCGGTGGGCGGGCGGTGCCCGAGCAGGTGGACCCGGCCGGGGCCGAGCGACGCGCCGTCCTGCCCGGTGGCGGCGGCCGGGCCGTGCCCGGTGATCACGGAGAGGTCCATGTCGGCGGCCTCGCCGGTCGCGGAGGTCGCGCCGTCGAAGAAGTCCGGATGGCCGTCGACGAACCACAGCTCCGTCGTCGGGGGCAGGGCCCGGCAGATGCCGGGCAGGATCGCGCAGTCCCCGCCGAGCACCAGCGGCCGGCGGCCGTCGGCGAGCAGCGTCGAGATCCGGGTGGTGAGGGCCGTGCCGGCCCGGCGCAGGCCGGCGGCGCCGATCAGGCCGCTCGCCGGGTCGCGGACGGGATCGCGCAGCAGCGCCTCGTCCACCCGGCCACCGTCGTCGGCGCCCAGGGCGTCGAGCAGGCCGGCGCGGCGAAGCGCGGCGGGTGCCCGCTCCTCGCCGCGACCGGCGCCGGAGGAGTCCAGCGGAGCGTCGACCACCATCCAGCGCACGTCCGCAGCGTACCGAGGGTGCTGCCGTCCCGGTCGCTTTCTGTGGCGAGGCTGGGAGTCCAGGGATGTGTCCGGTACGGCGCCGACGATCGGCGTACGGTGAGGGACAAGTCCGGCTTTCTGGGTCAAAAAGCCTCAGCGCTGCACGCCCGGGACGCCGGTGTCGAGACGGCGACGGCAAGGAGCGATCGGTGAGACATCTGGCCTACCTGGACGCGGGATCCGGCAGCCTGATCGTGCAGGCGGTCGTGGGCGGGGTGGCCGGGGCCGCGGTCGCCGCCAAGCTCTACTGGCGACGCCTGATCGACCGGTTCCGCCGGCAGCCCACCGACCAGCGGTGAGCCGGCTCG
The DNA here is from genome assembly GCF_003667505.1 of Micromonospora sp. BL4. Taxonomy (GTDB): domain Bacteria; phylum Actinomycetota; class Actinomycetes; order Mycobacteriales; family Micromonosporaceae; genus Micromonospora. The sequence continues at coordinate 8,408 of NZ_RCVJ01000204.1, read as the reverse complement.
TTCCGGCGATGGCGATCTCACCCGCGGCGGCCCGGCCCGAGCCGGCCTCCTTCCGCGACCCGGCCAACCGGGTCTTCCACGTGGGAGACGAGGTGCTGCGCGGGCTGGACACCCAGGCCGCCGAGCACTGGCGGACGCTGCGAGCGACCGCCTTCTTTCCGGCGCTGGTTGCCGCGGGCAAGGTCTGCGCCACCGAGGACGCGCCGCCCGCGCTGGTGCCCGCGTCCGCCGGTGATCCGTGGGCGGCGGTGCTGCGCCACGAACGCATCCCGTTCGTCTCCCACCCGTACGAGTGGTCCTTCACCATGCTGCGGGACGCCGCGCTGCTGCACCTGGAGATCCTGCGCGCCGCGCTCGCCGACGGCTTCACCACCAAGGACGGCTCGGCCTACAACCTGCAGTGGCGCGGCGCCGAGGCGGTCTTCATCGACATCGGCTCCTTCGAGCCGGTGCGCGACGGCGAGCCGTGGGCCGGCTACCGGCAGTTCTGCCAGACCGTGCTCTATCCGCTGCTGCTCACCGCCCACCTGGGGGTGGACTTCCAGCCGTGGCTGCGCGCCCGGGTCGACGGCATCGAGGCCGAGCAGCTCCGCCCGCTCTTCGGCGGAGCCCGGCGGCTGCGCCCCGGCGTCCTGACCCACCTGCATTTGCACGGCGCGATGCAGCAGCGCAACGCCGCCGCCAGCACCACCGACGTACGGGCCCAGCTGCGGGCCGCCGGCTTCTCCCGGGAACTGCTGCTGGCCACCGTGCGAGGCATGGAGAAACTCGTCCGCAAGCTGGACCGTCGCCCGGCGGGCAGCCACTGGTCCGACTACCAGCGCACCTGCGGCTACTCGGCGCAGGACCGGGCGGCCAAGGAGCAGTTCGTGTCCGCCGCGCTGACCGCCGGAGCCCGGCCCCGCCTGGTGCTCGACCTGGGCGCCAACGACGGCCGGTACGCCAGGGTGGCGGCCGGGCACGCCGACTACGTGGTCGCCGTCGAGCAGGACCCGGCCGTGGTCGACGAGCTGTACCGGGCGCTGCGGGCCGAGGGGCACCGCCGGATCCTGCCGCTGGTGCTGGACCTGGCCGACCCGTCGCCCGGTGGCGGCTGGCGGGGCGTCGAGCGCGCCGGCTTCACCGAGCGGGCCTCGGCCGACGCGGTGCTCGCCCTGGCCGTGGTGCACCACCTGGCGATCGGCCGCAACGTGCCGCTGCCCGAGGTGATCGACTGGCTGGCGGGGCTGACCGCGCCGGGCGGCGCCGTGGTGGCGGAGTTCGTGCATCCGGAGGACCCGATGGCCCGTCGGCTGCTGGCCAACAAGCCCGAGGGCCTCTTCCCGGACTACCGGCGCGACACCTTCGAGCGCCTGCTCGCGGCCCGGGGCCGGATCACCGATCGTCTGGAGCTGCCCTCGGGCACCCGCACGCTCTACCGGGCGGTGATGGGTGGCTGAACCAGCGTCGGGACCGCCGCCGGAACGACCGGCCGGAGAGCCGGTGACCGGACGGTGGGACCGGGGCTGGCGCGGTGAGCTGTGCCGCCTGCTGGAGGTCGTGGCGCTGGTCGGGCTGGTGGTCACCCAGCCGCTGCTGGACGTGCTCGGCAAAAGCCCCGACTTCTTCCTCTTCCACCGGGCCGGCCCGGGGCAGATCCTGCTGCTGCTCGCCCTCGTGGCGGTGGCGCCCACCGTGCCGGTGGCGCTGCTCGGCGCGCTGAGCCGGCTCGCCGGCCGGACCGCCCGCGCGCTCACCCACACCGGGCTGGTCGGGCTGCTGCTGGCCGCGCTGGCCGTGCAGGTGGGCCGACACGTGACGCCGCTTCGGGGCGTACCCCTGCTGCTGGTCGCCGTGCTGGCCGGTGCCGCCGGCGCGGCCGCGCACCGGCGGTGGCGGGCGCCGGGCCGGATGCTGCGACTGGCCGCCGCCGGACCGGTCGCCTTCGTGGCGCTCTTCCTGCTCGCCTCACCCACCTCGGCGGTGGTGCTGCCGCGCGGCGACGGCGGCGCGGCCGGCACCTCGCAGGGCGCTGCCGTGCACCCGCCGGTGGTCATGCTGATCCTCGACGAGCTGCCCCTGGTCAGTCTGCTCGGCGGCGACGGCCGGATCGACGCCGCCCGGTTCCCGCACTTCGCCGAGCTGGCCGGCGCCTCGACCTGGTACCGCAACGCCACCGGGGTCAGCGGCTGGACCCCCAACGCGCTGCCGGCGATGCTCACCGGCCGCTACCCGGCGCGGTCGGTGGCGCCGCACTACTCGCAGTACCCGGACAACATCTTCACCGCCTTCGGCGGCCTGTACGACATCCGCGCCGAGGAGAGCATCACCCGGCTCTGCCCACCCAGCCGCTGCGAGCAGCCGGTCGCCCCGGAACAGGGGCTCGGCGTGCTGGTGCGGGAGACCGGCAAGCTGCTCGGCCAGGTCGCCGGGCCGACCGAGGCCCGGGTCGACCCGGAGGACTCCTACCGGGAGCAGACCCGCGCCGAGGCCGGCCTGGACGCCGCCGAGCCGGTCCCGGCCGACCCGAAGTTCCGCTGGGACAGCCTGGACGACAACCAGCCGGCCCGGTTCACCAGCTTCCTGGCCGGGCTGAAACCGGCACCCCGACCCGCCCTGCACTTCCTGCACCTGCTGATGCCGCACTCGCCATGGGCGTTCCTGCCGTCCGGGGCCCGTTACGACGCCCCCGAGGACCTGCCCAACGACGGCGCCGGCTGGGTCGAGCTGGCCCGACAGCGGCACCTCGCCCAACTCGGCTACACCGACCGGCTGATCGGCGAGACGCTGCGCACGCTGCGCGCCAGCGGCCTCTACGACCAGGCCCTCGTCGTGGTGACCGCCGACCACGGGGTGAGCTTCCGCCCGGGCGCCCAGGGCCGGGGGATGGACGCGATCAAGGCCGCCGCCGGCGAGGTCGCCTGGGTGCCGATGTTCGTCAAGGAGCCGCGGCAGCAGGCCGGCCGGGTGGACGACCGCAACTGGGAACACGTCGACCTGCTGCCCACCGTCGCCGACGAGGCGGGCATCCGGCTGCCCTGGCGGGTCGACGGCCGCTCCGCCCGGCAGGCGCCCCGCACCGACGGCACGAAGCACTTCTACGACCGTCCCGGCGAACCGGTCACCTTCCCCGGCGGGGTGCCCGCCCCGCCGCCGCTGCCACCGCCGCACCCCCTGGTGGGCACCGAGGTCCGCGCCGGCCCGCCCGGGGGCAGCGCCCGGGTGGCCGACCTGGCCGCGTTCCGGGCCATGGACCCCGACACCGGCACCCTCCCGGCGCTGGTCTGGGGTGACGTGCCGGACCGGATACCGGACGGCACACTGCTGGCGGTGGCGGTCAACGGCCGGGTCGGAGCGGTCGTCCCGGTGGTGCCGGCCGACCCCGGTGGACGCCGATTCGCCGCGCTGCTCACCGACGATCAGCTGTTCCGGGCCGGCGTCAACCAGCTCGACGTCTACCAGGTCGCGGCGGACGGTACGCTGCGTCGCCTCGCACTGTCCTGAACCGGCGCGGCGCTCGTCCCGCGAGCCGGGACGCAGGGTTTCCCGGCTGTCCGGTCGGGAATCGGGTGACGCATACCTCACCGCAGAACCACGGCGGGCGGTGTCCACCGAGCCGCAATTACGGTAGAAGCGAAGGCAATTCAACGTAGATCTGCCGGCGAAGCGAGGAACCACATGACGGAAGTCAAGCTCGATCACCCCGGTGGGCAGCTGTCGATGCCGGTGCATCCCGCGGTCGAGGGCCCCGCCGGTATCGGGGTGAGCAAGCTGCTGAAAGAAACCGGAATGACAACGTACGACCCCGGTTTCGTCAACACCGCGGCTGCCTCATCCGCGATCACCTACATCGACGGCGACGCGGGGATCCTGCGTTACCGGGGATACCCGATCGAGCAGCTGGCCGAGAAGTCCTCCTTCCTGGAGGTCTCGTACCTGCTCATCTACGGTGAGCTGCCGACCGAGCAGCAGCTGACCGAGTTCACCGAGTGGATCCGGCGGCACTCGCTGCTGCACGAGGAGATGCGCCGCTTCTTCGACGGCTTCCCCCGGGACGCCCACCCGATGGCCGTGCTCTCCTCGGCGGTCAGCGCCCTCTCCACCTTCTACCAGGACAGCCTGGACCCGTTCGACTCCGAGCACGTGGAGATCTCCACGGTCCGGCTCATGGCGAAGGTGCCGACCATCGCCTCGTACGCCTACAAGAAGTCCATCGGGCAGCCGCTGCTCTACCCGGACAACTCGCTGGGGTACGTGGACAACCTGCTGCGCATGACGTTCGGCGTGCCGGCGGAGCCGTACGTGGTCGACCCGGTGATGTCGAAGGTGCTGGACATGCTCTTCGTCCTGCACGCCGACCACGAGCAGAACTGCTCCACCTCGACCGTCCGGCTGGTCGGCTCCAGCAACGCCAACCTGTTCGCCTCGGTCTCCGCCGGTGTGAACGCGCTGTTCGGCCCGCTGCACGGCGGCGCCAACCAGGCGGTCCTGGAGATGCTCCAGCAGATCCACGCCGGCGACGACGACGTCCGCTCCTTTGTCCGCAAGGTCAAGAACAAGGAGGACGGCGTCAAGCTGATGGGCTTCGGCCACCGGGTCTACAAGAACTACGACCCGCGGGCGGCGATCGTCAAGAAGGCCGCGCAGGACGTGCTGGGCCGGATGGCCAAGCCCGACCCGCTGCTGGACATCGCCATGGAGCTGGAGGAGATCGCGCTCGCCGACGACTTCTTCGTCTCCCGCCGGCTCTACCCGAACGTGGACTTCTACACCGGCCTGATCTACAAGGCCATGGGCTTCCCGACGAAGATGTTCACGGTCCTCTTCGCGCTCGGCCGGCTCCCCGGCTGGATCGCCCAGTGGCGCGAGATGATCAGCGACCCGGAGACCAAGATCGGCCGTCCGCGGCAGGTCTACGTCGGCTCCGCCGAGCGGGACTACGTCCCCTTCGCCGACCGCTGACCCCAGCCCGTCGCACCACCGCAGGCCGTCGACCCCACCAGGTCGGCGGCCTGCACCCTTTCCGCCGCCGTCGGTCGCTTTCCGGCTCTCCCGCCCCGGTCGTTTTCTGCCCTCCTCGCGCCGGTCGCTTTTCCGCCCTTCCGCCCGGTCGCATTCCCGCTCTCCCTGCCCGGGTCGCTTTCCCGCCCTTCCGCCCGGCTATCCCGCCTCGGTCGCTCGATGGCCTGCCTGGTCGCGGCAACCCTTGATCGACTCGGTTTCCTTGAAGTCGGGGCATCAGGGGCGCCGGGATAACCCGGTTTCCCAGAAGCGGAGTCGATCATGCGGGGGGTGTCGGTTGTGGGGCGGTGTAGGCGCCGCTCCGGCGCTCCGGCGCCCCGGCGCCCCAGCGCCCCGCCGCCCCGGCAAGCCCCGGCCGCCCCGGCAGCTCGGCAGCTCGCCCGCGGTGGTCGGCGCCTGATCGACTCGGTTTGCAGGAAGTCGGGGCGTCCGGGTGAGCTGGATGGGCCGGTTTCCGGAAACGCGTGTTGATCATGCGGGAAGGTGTCGGTTGTAGGGCGGTGTCGGTCGTGGCGGGAGTCGTGCCGGCCGCTCGGTGCCCTGCTTGGCTGCCCCCGTTGCGGTGTCCGGGCGTGATCGACTCGGTTTCGGTGAAGTCGGGGCATCAGGGGCGCCGGGATGCCCCGGTTTCTGGGAACGCGGGTTGATCACGCGCCACGGACATCTCCGACCGGCGGATCAGATCCAGAGCGATCGAGGCGGCAGCCGGGAAGGCCGGACCCAGGGCATCGACAGGACGAGACATCCGCGCATTTGGCAGGACCGGCCCGCCGCGCTGGGCCCGCCGCGCTGGGCAGGCGGCGCTGGGCAGGCGGCGCTGGGCAGGCGGCGCTGGGCAGGCCGCGCTCGGGAAGCGCCGCGCTCAGGGCAGCGGGACGACGTAGGAGTCGACGCGGGCGATGAGCCCGTCGCGGAACGTGAACAGGTCGTTGAAGGCGAACCGGAACGGCCCGTTGTCGACGCTGACACCGCGACCCTCGCCCGTGGTGACGACGACCGGGCCGTCCTCGTGGACGCGTTGGACGTCCAGCTCGGGGCTGCCGGTGAACCCGGGGTTCTCGATTTCGCCGTCGAACTCGGCCTTGCCCCGGGTGGTGCGGTGCCCGTGGATGACCCACTCGACGTCGTCGGTGAGGGTGGCGAGAACGCGGGGGTGGTCGCTGGTGCGGAACCCGGCGAAGTATTCGGCGACGAGGTCGCGTTGGGTGCTCCGGCTCATGTCGTACTCCGTGGTGGTGTGGCCTGGAGGTGCGCGGCGAGGGCGTCGAGGATCGAGGCGAGCCCGTCGACCGCCTGGGTGCTGCGCAGCTCCGGGGGCAGGGGACGCTGGTGGACGGTCAGGTCCGAGCCCTCGCCGGCGGCCTGGACGGTGACGGTCGTGCGTAGGCCGGTGACGGGCTCGTCGAAGACGAGTTCGTGCGGGGCGGTGATGCGCACGTAGACGAACCGGAGCCGGCGGGTCGTGCCGTCCGGCGCGCGGGTGTCGAGCGCGAAAGCGCCGCCGGGACGCAGGTCCACCGTCACCGAATCCGGGGGTACGGTGGCGTGCGAGCCGCCCCAGAACGCCGCGATGCCGGTCGGCGAGGTGAAGGCGGCCCAGACGCGTTCCGGTGCTGCCGGGAGGTGCCGCCGGGCGATCAGCTCGTCGCCGCGCAGCTCGGCACGGGCGTTCAACGGACCGGCCCGTCGCTGCTGAGGTGCTGTTCGAGGGCGTCGAGGCGGTCGTCCCACGCGCGACGCTGGTCGTCGATCCACCCCCCGAGCAGGGACAGTTGCTCGACCCGCAGCCGGCAGGGGCGTCTGGTGCCCTCGCGTCTCTGCTCGACCAGGCCGCACCGCCGCAGCACACCGACGTGATGCGAGATCGCCTGCGGGGTCAGGTCGAACGGCGCGGCCAGCTCTCCCACCGTGGCGTCACTGCGGGCGAGACGGGTCACCAGGGCGCGACGGACGGGGTCACCAAGGGCGGCGAAGGCCGAGTCGAGATCCAGGGCGGGTGCCGCGAGCGAGGAAGGCATGACCTCACACTAACGCAAACAAGCGCTTGTGCAAGCGATCGTTTGCATAATGCCGCGGAACGACGCCGACATCGGGGTATCCCGGCCCAGGGACACCCCGATGTCGGCGAAACGGAGTCGATCAGCGAGCAGCCAGCCCCGGTCAGCGCAGGCCGGCGGCGGCGAGCAGGTTGCCCTCGGGGAGCGCCGGAAGCGCCCGGCCCCGGGCCATGCGCTGCTCGGCGCGCTCGGCGGTGAACGCGGCGTCGGTGGTGATGGCGGCGGCGTAGCTGGCGGCGGTGCGCTGGGCGATGGCCGACCAGCCGTACTGGTCGTGGACCATCCGGCGGGCGCGCCGGGCCATGTCGCGGGCACGGTCGGAGTCCGACAGCACGGCGTCCACGGCGTCGGCCAGCCCGTCCGGGTCGTGCGGTGTGAAGGTCATCCCGGTCACCCCGGGCTCGACGATCTCCGCGAGGCCACCGGTGGCGGCCACCGCGAGGGGCGCGCCGGCCGCTGCGCCCTCCAGGGCCACCATGCCGAACGGCTCGTAGATGCTCGGCACCGCGAAGCAGTCGGAGGCGGCCATCAGCGCGGGCAGGTCGGTGCCGCCGAGGAAGCCCGGCATGGTGACCATGCCGCCGAGGCCGCAGCGGTGCACCTCGGCCTCCAGTTCCGCACGGTACGGGCCGTCGCCGGCGATCACGGCACGCAGCTCGGGGTGCCGCTCGCGCAGTCGGGGCAGTGCGGCGATCAGGTGCTGCACGCCCTTCTCGTACACGAGGCGGCCGGCGAAGGTGACCAGCGGGCCGTCTCCGGCGAAGCGGGCCCGGGCGGCGGCCACGTCACGCGCGGGCACCCGCCAGCGGTGCGGCTCCACGCCGTTGGCCACCACGTCGACCCGGCCACCCGGCACGCCGAACAGGGCGTTGACCTCGTCGCGCATGTACCCGGAGCAGACGATCACCCGGGCGGACTCGGTGGTGAGCCACTGTTCGACGCCGTGGATGGTGCGGTTCATCTCCTCGGGCAGCCAGCCCTGGTGCCGACCGGCCTCGGTGGCGTGGATGGTGCTCACCAGCGGGATGTCCAGGTGGTCGCGCACCGTCATCGCGGTGTGCGCGACGAGCCAGTCGTGGGCGTGGATGACGTCGTACGAGCCGGCCTGGGTGGCGCGCAGGGCGGTGCGGGTGAGGGTGTGGTTGAAGGCCATGGTCCAGGCCAGTAGGGAGCCGGTGGCCAGGGGGAAGGTGACGGGGTCTTCGGGGGCGCGCAGGATGCGTACGCCGTCGGCGTATTCCTCCAGGGGTGCGCCTTCGGCGTGGCGGGTGACGACGGTGACCTCGTGGCCGGCGGCGGCGAGGGCGACGGAGAGGGCGTGGACGTGTCGGCCGAGCCCGCCGACGAGCA
>NZ_RCVJ01000144.1 GCF_003667505.1 Micromonospora sp. BL4 | reverse complement strand
GTTTCGGGGTGGGCGGCATGGTCGACTCCACCGGCTGCGGCGCGCCGGCGGGTGTGATGGTGCCGTCCGGTTGGGCACAGCCGGCCAGGGCCAGCACCACGGCGAGGGCGGACGCCAGAATGGCGCGGGCTTGCATCTGTTCGCTCCCGGGGGGTCGGGGCAGGCGGACGCCCCGACGCTAGTGGACGCCGCCGGGAGCCGACAGCCCCGGTCAGGCCCCCCGCGACTGGTCCAGCGAGTCCCGGACCGCGACGGCGAGTGAGACCGCCTCGGCCAGGTCGGCCGGCCGCACCACGCCGGCGGGCAGGGTGTCGGCCCGCCAGCCGGGGCCGGCGGCGAGCACCAGCAGTGGGCGGCGGGGTGTGGCGAGCAGCGCGCTGAGCTGAGTCGGGTCCGCGGTGGCCCGGGTGTGCGACCAGAGCACCACGGCGGCCGGCCCGGTCCGGGTCACCGCCTCGACGAGGGCGGCCACCGGCACCCGGGCGCCGAGCATCCGGTAGGTGAGCCCGGTCTCGGCGAGCGCGGCGCCCAGCGCCTCCAGCGGCAGGCTGTGCTGCTCCTCGTCGGCGCAGGAGAGCAGGATCCGGGCCGGTCCGCTGGGTGCGGCGGCCCGGCTGCTCGCCGCGAACGCCTCGGACACGCAGCGCGAGACGAGGTGTTCCACCTCGATCAGGCCGCCGGTGGCGGCGTGCCGTTCACCGATGCCGGCGAGCACCGGGCGCAGCAGGTGATCCCAGGTCGCGACCACCCCGCCGACGGTCAGGGCCTGCGCGATCGTCTCGCTGATCGCCGCCGCGTCCAGACGCATGGCGGCCCGGGCCAGTCCTCTGGCGGCCGGGCCGGTGCGGCCCAACGGGATGGCTCCGCCGCCGTCCCGAGCCGGCGGGCGGATCCGGCTCCGGGCGACGGCGACGGCGTCGGCGTCGGCGGGCACGGGATCGCGCGCCTGACGGGCCCAGCGGGCCGCCTCGGCGGGGCTCACCCCCTCGGCGGTGAGCCGTCGCATGATTTCGAGACGGGCCAGGTCGGCCGGCGTGTACCGGCGGTGGTGGCCCGGGATGTGCTCACTGGGCCCGAGTCCGTAGCGCTGATGCCAGGTGCGCAGTGTGGTGACCGCGACCCCCAGCCGGCGCGCGACCGCGCCCGCGCTCAGCGCCTCATCGGCCACCCGACCGCTCCGCCGCGTCATCCGCCGACGTTCCGGACGGGATCACGGCCGGGTCGGGTACGCCGGACGTCGACCCCGAGGAGCGCAGCAGCCGGTTCACCACCCCGCCCAGCCAGGGTGCGTACGACCGGGGGTCCCGGGCGAGGTCGGCCTCCAGTGCGGCGGGGTCGGCCCAGCGCAGCTCGGCCACCTCGTCCGGGTCGGGTAGCAGCGGGGCGGCGGGGCGGAACTCGCCCCGCAGGACGTGGTCGTACTCGAACTCGATCCGCCCGGTGGCCGGGTCCTCGGCGTAGTAGATGTAGACGCCCACCTCGGTCAGCTCGACCGGGCCGGTGCCCAGCTCCTCGCGCAACCGCCGGTTGGCCGCCTCGGCGAGCGGTTCGCCCGGCTGGGGGTGGCCGCAGCAGGAGTTGGCCCACCGCAGCGGGAACCGGGTCTTGACGGCTGCTCGCCGCTGGAGCAGCACCTGACCGTCCGGGTCCACCAGCAGCACCGAGAAGGCGCGGTGCAGATGCCCCGGCGGCTGGTGGGCGGCCGCGACGGTGGTCTCGCCCCGAGCCCGGCCGGCGTCGTCGACCAGCTCGACGAGGTGCTCCTCACGACTGCTCACCGGCCCTCCCCGGTGATCCGGCCGGCGGCCAGCTTGCCCGAGATCAGCACCATCGGCACGCCGACACCGGGCTGGGTGCCGGAGCCGACGAAGACCACGTTCGCCAGGTCGCGGTGCAGGTTCGACGGGCGGAACGGGCCGGTCTGGAAGAGGCTGTGCGCGGCCGCGAACGGGGTCCCGGCGGCCATCCCCTGCTCCGCCCATTCGGCGGGCGTGATCGCCTGTAGGACCTCCACCCCGGCTCCGAAGCCGACGTAGCCGCGCTCCTCCAGGGTGCCGATCAGCTGGTCGCCGTAGCGCCGGGTCAGGTCGCCACGCCACTCGAACGGGGCCCGGTCGAGGTTGGGCACCGGGGCGAGCACGTAGTAGGTGTGCCGGTCCGGCGGCGCCACCGACGGGTCGGTCCGGCTCGGGTTGGTGACCAGCAGCGACGGGTCGGTCATCAGCTCGCCCCGGCGGATGACCTCATCGAAGGTACCCTTCCACGCGCGCCCGAAGTGGATGTTGTGGTGGGCGATCTTCGCATATCCCTGCCGTGAGCCGACATGCAGGACGACGCAGGACGGCGAGTAGGTGAGCCGGCGCGGACGGGCGGCGGGGAGCAGGTCGCGGTAGGCGACCGGCAGATCGGGGTTGAGCACCACCACGTCCGCCGGCACCAGCTCGCCGTCGGCGGTGAGCACGCCGGTGGCCCGGCCGTTCGCGGTCTCCACCCGGGTCACCGTGGTGTCGTACCGGATCTGCACGCCGTGCTTCTCGGCGGCGCCGGCCATCGCCCGGGAGACGGCGTGGATGCCGCCGCGCGGGAAGTAGACGCCGGCCACCGAGTCGAGGTACGCGATGACCGCGTAGATGGCCAGCGCGTCGTGCGGGGCGAGCCCGGCGTACATCGCCTGGAAGGAGAAGATCCGCTGGGTGCGCGGGTCCCGGAAGAACTGATTGATCTTCGTCTGGAGTCGACGGAAGGCTCCGCCGGCGAGCAGCTTGAGCAGGTTGCCGGTGATCAGGTCGGTCGGCGCGTCCAGGTTGCGCTCGATGAAGTCGGCCCGCTCCAGCCGCCACAGCTCCCGCGCGTAGTCGACGAAGCGCAGATAGCCGTCGGCCTCCCGGGGCCCGCAGACCCGGGAGATCTCGGCCGCCATCCGGGTCGTGTCGGTCAGCACGTCGAGGGTCGAGCCGTCCGGGTAGTACGCCCGGTAGGCCGGGTCGAGCGGGGTCAGGTCGACCCAGTCACGCAGCTCCTCCCCGACCGCGCCGAGCGCCTCGGCGATCAGCTCGGGCATGGTGAGCACGGTCGGGCCGGTGTCGAACTCGTACCCGTCCACGGCGAGCCGCCCGGCCCGCCCGCCGGGCACCGGCTCGCGTTCCAGCACGGTCACCTGCCGGCCGCTGCCGGCCAGGTGCAGCGCGCAGGCAAGGCCACCCAGCCCGGCGCCGACGACCACCACCCGGTCCGTCCGTCCCGTCACCGTCCGCACGTGACCACCTCCTCGGAGAAGTCGTTCATCAGGCCCGCCGGTTGGTGGCGGCGGTGGCCAGCCCGGTCAGCGCGGTTCGTGCCGTCCGGTCCACGGGTGCCGCGTCGAGCGCGGCCAGCGCGTCGCCCACCCGCTCGGCGATCATCCGCTCCACCCGGGCCACCGCGCCGGTGTCGACGATCAGCTCGGCCAGCCGGTCGACGCGCCCCTCGCCGGCCCGGTCCAACGCCTTGAGCTGGGCCGGGGTGGCCAGCTGCCGGGCCAGCATGAGCAGCGTGGTCGGCTTGCCGGTGCGCAGGTCGTCACCGGCCGGCTTGCCGGTGGTGGCCGGGTCGCCGTAGGCGCCGAGCAGGTCGTCGCGGAGCTGGAACGCCTCGCCGACGGCCAGGCCGTAGCGCGTGTACGCGGTGGCCAGCGGGTCGTCGGCGGGCACTCCGGCCAGGCAGGCGCCGTAGAGCAGTGGTCGCTGGACGGTGTAGCTGGCCGTCTTGTAACGGGCGACGCGCAACGCCCGGTCGATGGACCAGTTGGCCGCGTCGTTCTCGCCGAGCACGTCCAGGTACTGCCCGGCGATCGTCTCCACCCGCATCTGGTCGTAGCACCGACGGACCTCGAACAGCCGGGCCGGCGCCACGGTGGTGTGTGCCAGCAGCCGGTCGGCCCAGACCATGCAGAGGTCGCCGATGAGCACCGCGACCGCTTCGCCGAAGCGGTCGGGGTCGCCCCGGTGGCCGGCGGCGACATGCTGTGCGGCGAGGGCGACGTGGGCGGTGGGCCGGCCGCGGCGGGTGGCGGACGAGTCCATCACGTCGTCGTGCACGAGCGCGAACGTGTGCAGCAGTTCGAGGGCGGCCAACGCGGGCAGCACCGGTGGCAGTGGCTCGCTGCCGCCGACCGCCCCACGCCAGCCCCAGTAAGCAAAGGTGGGCCGGATCCGCTTGCCGCCGGCCAGCACGGCTTCTCGCGCGACGGCCGCGAAGCCGCCCATCGCCGCGTCGATCTCGGCGAGCGAGTCGACCTCGGCGGTGAGGAATGTGGTCAGGGTGTCGTCCACCGCCGTGATCAGGTCCCGGGTGTACGCGGCCAGTACGGCGCGGACCGGATCGTCCCCTTCGCCCGGCCGTGCCGGCGCCACGCGGATCGCGCTGCCGGCAACTGCGTCGTTGGCCATGTGGTCGAGCGTACCCTAGGGTTACGAGTTGCGTCGATTCGTGCGTCGATAATGAGGAGGGCCGGTGGACTCGGATCTCGCCGCTGCCTATGGCCAGTGCCGTGAGCTGCACAGACGTCACGGTCGCACCTACTATCTCGCCACCAGGCTGCTTCCCGCCTGGAAACGGCGGCACGTGCACGCCCTGTACGGATTCACCCGCTACGCCGACGAGATCGTGGACGGCACCGAGGACCTGCCGCCGGCCGAGCGGGCCGCCCGGCTGGACGACTGGGCCGGCCGTTTCGTGGCCGGCCTGCACGGTGCGCCGGCCGACGATCCGCTGCTGCCGGCCGTGCTGCACACGATCGCCGTCTTCGATCTCGACCGGGACGACTTCGCGTCGTTTCTGAAGAGCATGGCGATGGATCTGACGGTCAGCGCGTACCCGACCTACGACCACCTGCTCGACTACATGGAGGGCTCGGCGGCCGTCATCGGCACCATGATGCTGCCGATCCTGGGCAGCTCCGACCCGGTGGCCGCCCGGGAGCCGGCTCGGCAGCTCGGCTTCGCCTTCCAGCTCACGAACTTCATCCGGGACGTCGCCGAGGACCTCGACCGGGGCCGCACCTACCTACCGGACGAGGACCTGGCGAAGTTCGGTGTCACCCACGACGAGCTGGCCCAGGCCCGCGCCCGGGGGCGCGGTACAGCCCGGATCCGCGAGCTGATCGAGTACGAGGTGACCCGGGCCCAGGCGCACTACGCCGCCGCCGCGCCGGGCATCACGATGCTCGCGCCGGCCTCACAGGCCTGCATGCGCACCGCGTACGCGCTCTACGGCGGCATCCTCGACGAGGTGGCCGCGCAGGGCTACGACGTCTTCGCCCGGCGGGCGCTGGTGCCGCAGCGGCGCCGGATGGCGGTGGCCGCCCGCGCCCTGCTCACCCCGGCCGGCACCCCGGTCACCATTCCCGGGCCGACGGTCCATCCCCGGTGAGCGCGGGCACCGCGATCGTGCTCCTCACCCGCGACCTGCGGGTGCACGACCACCCGGCGCTGGCCACCACCTGTGCGGCCTTCGACCGGGTGGTGCCGTTGTACGTGCTCGACCCGGACCTGGCCGGACTGTCGGCCAACCGCACCCGGTTCCTGCACCAGGCTCTGGCGGACCTGCGTACCGAGCTGCGTGAGCGCGGCGGGGACCTGGTGGTGCGCCGCGGTGACGCGGTCGCCGAGACGATCCGGCTGGCCTCAGAGGTGGGCGCCACCGGAGTGGCGCTCTCCGCCGACGTCAGCCGGTACGCCCGTCGTCGGGAGCGGAGGCTGCGCGCCGAGTGCGAGCGGCACCGGCTGCACCTGCGGCTCTTTCCCGGGCTGACCGTGGTCGAGCCGGGTGCCCTGCGGCCGGGTGGTGGCGGCGACCACTACCGGGTGTTCAGCCCGTACCACCGGGCCTGGGTGGCCAACCGGTGGCGCGCGGAGCTGGCCGCGCCGCACCGGATCACGCTCCCCGACGGGGTGCGCGTGGGCCGGCTGCCGGCGCTGCCGAACGGGGACTCGCCCGACGCGGCCGTCGGCGGCGAGCGGGCCGGCCGGCGACGCCTCACCGACTGGTTGCCCGACCTGGACCGGTACGACGACCAGCACGACGACATGGCCGGCGACGACACCTCCCGCCTCAGCCCGTACCTGCGCTTCGGCTGCGTGTCCCCGCTGGCGGTGGCCAACCGTGCCGGGGACCGGTCCGGGCCGTTCGTCCGGCAGCTTTGCTGGCGGGACTTCTACTACCAGGTCACCGCCGCCTTCCCGGAGATCTCGACCACCGCCTACCGTCCGGGCGCCACGGAGCGGTGGCGCGACGACGACGACGCGCTGGCGGCCTGGGCCGAGGGCCGGACCGGGATGCCGATCGTGGACGCCGGGATGCGGCAGATGCGGGCGCAGGGTTGGTTGCACAACCGGGCCCGCCTGATCACCGCCGGCTACCTGACCAAGCACCTCGGGCAGGACTGGCGGCACGGGGTGGCGGTCTTCTTCCGCTGGCTGCTGGACGGGGACGTGGCGAACAACTCCGGCAACTGGCAGTGGGTCGCCGGCACCGGCAACGACACCAAGCCGTACCGGGGGTTCAACCCGGTCCGGCAGGCCGAGCGGTACGACCCGGACGGCGACTACGTGCGTCGCTGGGTGCCGGAGCTGGCCGGGGTGCCGGGCAAGGGTGTGCACCAGCCCTGGCGGCTCCCCGAGGCGCTGCGACGAACCCTGGACTACCCGTCCCCGCTCACCGTGCCCGACACCGACCCCGTCTGGCTGCGCTGACCGGGCGGCAGCTCAGAGCACCGAGTGCAGCGCCTCCACCAACTCGTCGACCCGGTCGTGCTCCGCCAACTGGGCGGTGACGTACGCGAAGGTGTAGCCGCGCTCCGGGTCCGCCCACGAGCTGCTGCCGCCGAGACCGCCCATGCCCCAGCTGCCGTCCGGCTCCCGCTGCATGCCCAGCGTCCACTGGACCGGCCGATCCAGCACCAGATCGGGGCCGTCGTACTCGACCCGCGTCGCTTCCGCCACCAGTTCCGGGCTGAACAGCCGGACGCCGTCCAGGACACCGCCGGCGAGCAGGCCGGAGTAGAGACGGGCCAGGCCGGACGCCGTGGCGTGCAGGTTGACCGCCGGCATCTCGGCGCCCCGCCAGAGCGGACTGTTGAGCACGGCCAGGTCCTGACCTCCGGCCGGGTTGCCCATCGCCCGGGCCCGTAGCGATCCTGGCTCGCCGAGCGCCCGGGTCGGCCAGTCCGGATCGCCGTAGCGCAGGTCGGCGCAGCGCCGCTGGTCCGCCTCGGACAGCCCGAAGCCGAGGTCGAGCCGCCAGGGGCCGGCGATCTCCTCGGCCAGGAACCGGCCCACCGACCGGCCGTCCACCCGGCGGACCAGCTCGCCCACCAGGTGCCCGTACGTCCAGGCGTGCTCACCGGCGACCGAGCCCGGCGTCCACTCGGGGTCGGCGGCAGCCAGGTCGCCGGCGAGCAGCGCCCAGTCGGCGATCGCGGTGGCCGGCCGGGGCACCGGGAAGGCCGGCAGCCCGGCGGTGTGCGACAACATCTGACGCACGGTGGCCGGGGTGCGGAATTCCGGCCAGTACCGGGTGGCCGGCGCGTCGAGGTCGACCCACTCCCGGTCGACCAGCATCAACAGGCAGAGCGCGGCCACCGGCTTACCCACCGAGTAGACGTTGACCAGCGTGTCCGGCCGCCACGGGTCGCCGCCGGCCGGGCCGGTCCCGTCGTCGGCGCCGGCGGTGGCCCGGGAGCCGCCGATCAGGTCGACCACCGGCTGGCCGTCGTACCAGACGGTGAGGCCGGCACCGGTCTCCCGACCGTTGGCGAACAGGTCGTGGAAGCAGTCCCGGACCGGGCCGAATCGTGCGTGCATCTGGCCACCGTAGGCCGCCCCACCCGGTCGGCGCGCTGACTTTTCCCGGACCTAAGTGGTCCGGGCGAAGCGGCTGGGGGATGCTGTCGTGGTGGCGGAACCGGAGCTGGTGGATGTGGTCGTGGTCGGTCTCGGTGTCGGCGGCGAGGAGGTGGCCGGGCGTATCGCCGAGGCCGGCCTGAGCGTCGTCGGTATCGAACGGGACCTGGTCGGCGGGGAGTGCCCGTACTGGGGCTGCATCCCGAGCAAGATGATGATCAGAGCGGCCAACGCGCTCGCCGAGGCGCGCCGGGTCGACGGACTGGCCGGGACGGCGACGGTCCAGCCGGACTGGGCGCCGGTGGCGAAGCGGATCCGCGAGGAGGCCACCGACACCTGGGACGACACGGTGGCGGTGCGGCGGCTGACGGATCGGGGCGCCCGGTTCGTCCGGGGCAGCGGTCGACTCGACGGCCCGGGCCGGGTGCGGGTCGGCGACCAGGTGTTCCAGGCCCGGCAGGGGATCGTGCTGGGCACCGGCACCCGGCCATCGGTGCCGCCGATCGAAGGTCTGGCCGACACTCCGTACTGGACCAACCACCAGGCGATCGAGGTCGAGCAGCTGCCGGAGTCGCTGCTGGTGCTCGGCGGCGGCGCGATCGGGTTGGAGCTGTCCCAGGTCTTCGCGCGGTTCGGGGTGCGGGTCACGGTCGTGGAGGCGCTGGACCGGGTGCTGGCCCTTGAGGAGCCCGAGGCGTCCGAGGTGGCCGCCGCGGCGCTGCGCGCCGACGGCGTGGAGATCCACACCGGGGTACGGGCCGAGCGGGTCGAGCACGACGGGAGCCGGTTCACCCTGCGCGGCGCCGGCGGGGCGGAGTTCACCGCCGACCGCCTGCTGGTGGTGACCGGCCGCCGGGCACACCTGGACGAGCTGGGGCTGGACACGGTCGGCGTCGACGCCACACAGCGCTACCTGTCGGTGGACGACCGGCTGCACGTGACCGATGGCATCTGGGCGGTTGGCGACGTGACCGGCGAGGGGGCCTTCACCCACATCGCCATGTATCAGGCGGCGATCGTGATCGCCGACGTGCTGGCCCACGCCCGCAAGTCGAACCCGGGTGCGGACCCCAGCGGCACCGCCAGCGTGATCGGCGGCGCGATGGGGGCGGCCAGCGGATCGGCGGGCAGCGGGCCGCGCGCCGACTATCGCGCGCTGCCGCGGGTGACCTTCACCGATCCGGAGGTCGGCGCGGTCGGGCTGACCGAGCAGCAGGCCCGGGAGCGTGGCATCAACGTGCAGGTCGGGTTCACCAAGCTGGGCGGTTCGACCCGGGGCTGGATCCACCGGGTCGGCGACGAGGATTTCATCAAGCTGATCGCGGACGCCGACAAGGGCGTGCTGATCGGGGCGACGTCGGTCGGCCCGGCCGGTGGTGAGGTGCTCTCCGCGCTGGTGGTGGCTGTGCACGCGGCCGTGCCGGTGAGCCAGCTCCGGCAGATGATCTATGCCTATCCGACCTTCCACCGGGCCATCGAGGACGCCCTGCGCAACCTGTCCTGACGCCGCCGCACCCGCGCCGGGCTGTCCGGTGGCGAGCAGAGCGCGGCAGCGGAGAAGCAAACGCCCGGCACGTGGCTGTTCATTTCTTTCATCCACGTGACGTACGATTGCGGCCGTGACCAAGCGGTTGACTGAAGTTGCCAAGAAGGCGGGCGTCAGCGAGGCCACCGTCAGCCGGGTGCTCAACGGGCGGGACGGGGTCTCCGAGGCGACCCGGACGGCCGTACTGACCGCGTTGGACGTGCTCGGCTACGAACGGCCGACCAAGTTGCGCGGCGAGCGTGCCCGGCTGGTCGGGCTGGTACTGCCCGAGCTGCAGAACCCGATCTTCCCGGCGCTCGCCGAGGTGGTCACCGGCTCCCTCGCCCAACGCGGCTACACCCCGGCGCTCTGCGCGCGCACCATCGGCGGAGTCTCCGAGATGGACTACGTGGAGATGCTCCTCGACCACCAGGTCTCCGGGGTGATCTTCGCCGGTGGCTCGTACGCGCTCGCCGACGCCCGGCACGACCACTACCGCCGGCTGACCGACCGGGGCCTGCCGGTGGTGCTGGTCAACGCGGGTGTCGACGAGTTGGGCTTCCCGCGGGTCTCCACCGACGACGCGGTGGCGGTGGAGCAGGCGTACGGGCACCTGCGCTCGCTGGGCCACGACCGGATCGGGATGGTGCTCGGCCCGGAGGGGCACGTGCCGTCCCGCCGCAAGCTCGACGCGATGATCCGGGCCGCGGGCTGGACCGACGACACGGACTGTGTGGAGCGTTCCAGCTTCTCCATGGAGGGGGCGCGGGTCGCCGCGACCAAGCTGGTCGAGCGTGGCGTCACCGGCATCATCTGTGCCAGCGACGTGCTGGCCCTGGGCACCATCCGGGCCGCTCGGCGGCTGGGTCGTGTGGTGCCCAGGGACGTGTCGGTGGTCGGCTACGACGACTCCGCGTTCATGACGTGCACCGACCCGCCGTTGACCACCGTGCGGCAGCCGATCGAGACGATGGGGCAGGCCGCGGTGGACCTGCTGGTCACCCAGATCGAGGGTGCCGGCGTGCTGCAGGACGAGTTGCTGTTCGAGCCCGAGCTGGTGGTTCGCGGTTCCACCGCCCCCGCTCCGGGCCGCTGACGATCCCGCCGGACACCGACTGACCGACGCTCGGCCGTCGACCGCTCATCGCGGTCGACGGCCGTTTTCGTCGTTGCTGGAATCGGGCAGCACCGGCCGGGGCCACCGATGGGTCACAAGGGACGAAAGCCAACATCTCGGCTCTGTTTCAAGATCCTGTCGGTCCCTGCCGTTAGAAAGTCGTGTCCTTTCATAACGGGATCGATACCTTGCCGAAATCAGTCGGCGTCGTTACAGTGACTCCACTCACACCTGGCTCCGGCGCAGCTACTGGGCGTCAGGTCGCATCACCGCAGATCACGAAGGTCATGGAGACACCCGTTCCCGAAGGGATGGACAGATGTCCGTACCGCAATACCGAAAGGCTGCGGCGTTAGCGCTCGTGGCCGGCCTGGGGTTCAGCCTCACGGCATGCTCCACGAAGAGCGACGACAAGGACACGAACGCCGGCGGCAAGGTCACCATCACCGTCGACTGCCAGCCCGTCGGTGCTCAGAAAGAGCTGTTGAAGAACTGGAACGACGATGTCGCTGAGTTCCAGCGGCAGAACCCGGACATCGTCATCAAGAGCGTGAGCGTCGGCGAGCAGTGCAACAACCCGCCGGACTTCACCGCCCGCCTCGCCGGCGGCACCGTGACCGACGTGTTCTACGGGTACATGACCGATCTCCAGCAGGTGCTCGACTCCGGCCAGGCGATGGACATCACCCAGTACGCCAACAAGGACACCATCCCGACCTGGGACAGCGTCGACCCGGCGCTCAAGGAAGTCTTCACCGACGGAGGCAAGCTCTACGCCGTCCCGGTGAAGAACTACTCGATGGGTCTCGTCTACAACAAGGTCCTGTTCCAGCGGGCCGGGCTCGACGTGAACAGCCCGCCCAAGACCTGGGGCGAGGTCCGGGCCGCCGCCAAGAAGATCTCCGCGCTCGGCAACGGCATCGCCGGTTACTCGGAGTACAGCGCCGGCAACACCGGCGGCTGGCACTTCACCTCCCTGCTCTACTCGCAGGGCGGCCAGGTGCTGACCCCGGACGGCAAGAAGGCCGACTTCAACAACGCGATGGGCAAGCAGGTCCTGCAGAACATCAAGGACATGCGGTACGGCGACAACAGCATGGGCGCCCGGCAGCTGCTGCAGTGGGGCGACCTGCTGACCAACGCGGGTGCGGGCAAGGTCGGCATGTTCATCGGCGCTCCGGACTCCACCCAGGCGATCGTCAGCCAGTTCCAGGGCAAGTTCCAGGACTGGGCGATGGCCCCGCTGCCCGGCCAGGACGGCCTGGCGAAGGGCACGCTCGGTGGTGGCGAGGGCTACTTCTTCAAGAAGGACCTGACCCCCGAGCAGGTCAAGGCCGGTATGAAGTGGATCGCGTACCAGAAGCTGACGCCGGGCAAGGGCCAGTTCGACTACGTCCGGGCCAAGCCGCAGAACTACCCGGTGGGTCTGCCCCAGCCGCTGCTCTTCGCGAACGGCAGCGATGCGCAGAAGCAGGAACTCGAACTGCGCAAGGCGAACGCGAACGTCGACACCGCGAACTTCGCGATCTTCGAGGCGACCCCGGTCCCGATCAAGGGTGAGCCGCGCAACGCGCAGGCGGTCTACGCGGTGCTCGACGCCGCGATGTCCGGGGTCCTCACGAACCCGAACTCGAACATCGACGCGCTGCTCAAGACGGCCGAGGAAAAGGTCAACCAGCTCTTGGCCGCCGAGAGCTGATCCGGTCAGGTGGGGGCCGGCACGCCGAGCCGGCCCCCACCCCATCCGCGCCGCACGGTCCGGTCACTGACTCACCAGGAGTTGCCTTGGCGATCACCACCGTCCCGGGGACCACCAGAAAGCCGGGACGTCCCACACCGTCCTACCCGGGGCCGCAACGCACGGGCCTCGGCCGCAAGGTACGGGACAACCTCACCGGTCACGCGTTCCTGATCGGGGCGGTGCTCTGCTTCCTCGTCTTCTCCTGGTACCCGATGATCCGCGGCATCGTGATGAGCTTCCAGCGCACGCGGCGCGGCGAGACGACCTGGGTGGGCTGGGACAACTACTCCCGCATCATCGCCGACCCCAGCTTCTGGCCGGCCTGGCAGAACACGCTCTACTTCACGGTGCTCGCGCTCGTCCTCGGGTACGCGGCGCCGTTCTTCGTGGCGATCCTGCTCAACGAGTTCCGCCACGCCAAGGGGTACCTGCGGATCCTGGTCTACCTGCCGGTGATGCTGCCGCCGGCCTCGGCGCTGTACCTCTTCAAGTTCTACGCGTACGACCCGAGCGAGGCGGGTCTCTTCAACGCGATCCTCAAGGCGCTGCACCTGCCCACGTCGCAGTGGATGCAGTCGCCGGAGATGACGATGCCGGCGATGGTGCTCGCGTCGACCTGGATGAACATGGGCGGCGCAGTGCTGATCTACCTGGCGTCGCTGCAGAACATCCCGGGCGAACTCTACGAGGCCGCCGAGCTCGACGGCGCCGGGATCTGGAAGCGGATCCGCCACGTGACGATCCCGCAGACCCGGCTGATCCTCGCGCTCCTGGCGATGATCCAGATCGTCGCCACGATGCAGCTCTTCATCGAGCCGCTCATCCTCGCCAACGGGGCGGGCGCGGAGGATTCCGCGACCTCCGTGGCGTACCTCATCTACCAGCACGGCTTCTTCCAGAACGACCTCAACGGCGCCGCGGCGCTCGGCGTGCTCATGCTCGTGGTGCTGGCCGGCTTCTCCGCCGCCTACCTGCGGCTGAGCGCGAAACAGGACTAGGGCGGGCGAGGCATGGCACAGGACTCCGGCACCCGGACCCTCATCTCTTCCGCGCAGCTCCGCCGTGGGCGCGGCAGGTTCCTCTACTGGACGCTGCTCACCGTCGTCGTCGTGGGCTTCACGCTCGTCTTCCTCGGGCCGCTCTACTGGATGGTCACCGGCGCGCTCAAATCCGGCCAGGAGATCGCGCAGACCCCGCCGTCGCTGTTCCCGAAGGACCCCCAGCCGCAGAACTACATCGACGCCTGGAACAACCTGGACCTCGCCAAGCTGCTGTTCAACACGTTCTACTACGCGGCCGGCGCGGTGGTGTTCCAGCTCGTCCTCGACACCGCCGCGGCGTACTCCCTGTCCAAGCTCCGGCCGGTGTTCGGCAACGTGATCCTCGCCCTGATGCTGGCGACGCTGATGATTCCGGCGATGGTGCTCATCGTCCCGCAGTACGTGACCGTGATCGACCTGCCGATCCTGCACATCAACCTGCTCGACTCGCCGTTCGCGATCTGGCTGCCCCTGGTCGCGAACGCGTTCAACATCTTCCTGCTGAAGCGCTTCTTCGACTCGATTCCCGAGGAGCTCATGGCGGCAGCGCTGGTGGACGGGGCGACGCCACTGCGCACGCTGTGGTCGATCATCCTGCCGATGTCACGCCCCATCCTCGGCGTAGTGTCGATCTTCGCCGTGACGGCCGTCTGGAAGGACTTCCTCTGGCCGAAGCTGGTCATGCCGGCGCCGGAGACCCGGACCGTCAGCGTCGGCATCTACGCCTTCGCCGGTGGCACCCCCATGAACGTGGTGATCGCCGCGTCGGTCATCGCCGCGATCCCGACCGTCATCATCTTCCTGATCTTCCAACGGAACATCATGTCCGGTCTGACCACGGGCAGCCTCAAGGGATAACGACCAGCGCAACCTCCCGTGGCGAACAACGGCCGTTCGCCCGACACACTCTCCGGTCCGGCGAACCCGCCGACGTACTGACCCAGAAAGCAGGTGCTCGTGTCCACAGCAGACAGCAGTCCGTGGTGGCGTGGGGCGGTGATCTACCAGGTGTATCCGCGTAGCTTCGCCGACGGCAACGGCGACGGCATCGGCGACATCGCGGGCATCCGGTCCCGGCTGAATCACCTGTCCGCGCTCGGCATCGACGCGATCTGGTTCAGTCCCTGGTACCCCTCCCCGATGGCGGACGCCGGCTACGACGTGTCCGACTACCGCGACATCGATCCCGTCTTCGGCACTCTCGCCGAGGCGGAGGCGCTGATCTCGGAGGCACACGCGCTCGGCATCCGCACCATCGTCGACGTGGTGCCCAACCACTGCTCCGACGCGCATCCCTGGTTCCAGGCCGCGCTCGCCGGCGGGCCCGGCGCGCCCGAGCGCGACCTGTTCTGGTTCCGACCCGGCCGAGGCCCGAACGGCGACCAGCGGCCCACCGACTGGGTCGGTGAGTTCGGCGGCCCGACCTGGACCCGGACCACCCATCCGGACGGCACCCCCGGCGACTGGTACCTGCACCTCTTCGCTCCCGAGCAGCCGGACTTCAACTGGGACCACCCCAGGGTGCGGGCCGAGTTCGAGGACGTCCTGCGGTTCTGGTTCGACCGGGGGGTGGACGGCATCCGGATCGACTCGGCCGGGCTGCTGGTCAAGGACGGGACGCTGCCCGAGGTCGACCCGGACCAGCAGCACCCGTTCCAGGACCTGGACGGCGTGCACGACATCTACCGGGGCTGGCGTCGGGTCGCCGACGAGTACGCCGACCGGGCCCTGATCGGTGAGGTGTGGCTGCCGGACCGGCAACGGTTCGCCAACTACCTGCGCCCGGACGAGCTGCACGCGGCGTTCAACTTCGACTTCCTCGGCTGCGCCTGGGACGCCTCGGCGCTGCGCGAGAGCATCGACGGGACGCTCAGCGCGCACGCGCCGGTCGGCGCGCCGGCCACCTGGGTGCTCTCCAACCACGACGTCACCCGGCACGTCACCCGCTACGGGCGGGCGGACACCAGGTTCAGCTTCGCCGCCAAGCGCGAGGGGATCCCCACCGACCTGGAGCTGGGCACCCGCCGGGCCCGGGCCGCCGCGCTGCTCTCGCTGTCGCTGCCCGGCGCCGCCTACGTCTACCAGGGCGAGGAGTTGGGGCTCTACGAGGTCGAGGACATCCCGTACGCGCTGCGCCAGGACCCGATGTGGGAACGCTCCGGCCGGGTCGACCCCGGTCGGGACGGCTGCCGGGTGCCGCTGCCCTGGACCGGCGACGAGCCGCCGTTCGGGTTCAGTCCGGACGGTGCCGCGGTGCCGTGGCTGCCTCAGCCGGCCGACTGGAAGGACCGGACGGTCCGGGCGCAGACCGGCGACGCGGCCTCGATGCTGGAGCTGTACCGGGCGGCCATCCAGATCCGGCGGGCCGAGCCGACGCTCGGCGACGGGGACCTGAGCTGGCTGCCCGCTCCGGACGGCGTGCTCGCCTACAGCCGTGGCGGCGGTTTCCGTTGCCTGGTCAACCTCACCGACGCGCCGGTGCCGCTGCCCGCCGACGGGAACCTACTGCTGGCCAGCGGGCCACTCGACGACGGTCTGCTGCCGCCGGACACCGCCGTCTGGCTGCGTACCGCCGCACCGGCGGACGGACCCGGCCTGACCTGACCGCCGTGGTGCCGGCGGCCCGTCCCGGCCGCCGGCACCACACCACCCGGGAAAGGAGGAACGAAGGGGGACGCGCCACGCCGCACCGCAACGGGGGGATCTGGCCTGCCTGACGAAAGGGAGAGCGCAGCTCATGGCCAACCACACCACCGGCACCCCGCACCACCTCCGACACCCGACCCGGGCAGGGTTGGCCGCCATCGCCGCCGCCCTGCTCGTCGCGACATCGGTGACCGCCCTCGCGGTCACCGGCACCGCGACCCCGGCCTCGGCAGCCGGGCTGTCCCCCTTCGACATTCCCGGCCGCGGCGCAACCGTTCCGTTCGTGGAGCAGGAGGCCGAGAAGGCGGCCCACAACGGCACGAAGATCGGCCCGGACCGGCGTTACGGCACGCTGCCGTCCGAGGCGTCCGGCCGGGAGGCGGTCACCCTCGACTCCGTCGGCGAGTACGTCGAGTTCACCCTCACCGCCCCGGCCAACGCGGTCACGTTCCGGCACAGCCTGCCGGACAGCCCGGCCGGTACCGGCCGGGACGCCACCATCGACCTGCGGGCCAACGGGAGCCTGCTGAAGTCGGTGCCGGTCACCTCGCGGTACGGCTGGTACTACGGCGGTTACCCGTTCAACAACAACCCGGGCGACACCAACCCGCACCACTTCTACGACGAGACCCGGGCGATGTTCGGCAACACCTACCCGGCCGGCACCAGGATCCGGTTGCAGGTCTCCTCGACCGCCCAGTCGCCCACGTTCACCATCGACCTGGCCGACTTCGAGCTGGTCGCCCCGGCGATCACGAAGCCCGCCGGCGCGCTCGACGTGGTCACCGACTTCGGCGCCGACCCGAGCGGCGCGACCGACTCGACCGCGAAGTTCCAGGCGGCGGTCGACGCCGGAAAGGCCCAGGGCCGGACGGTCTGGATCCCGACCGGCACCTTCACCCTCTGGGACCACGTGGTGGTCGACGGGGTGACCCTGCGCGGCGCCGGCCCGTGGTATTCGGTGCTCGGCGGCCGGCACCCCACCGACCGCAAGCGGGCCGCCGGCATCTACGGCAAGTACGTTCCCGGTGGCGGCTACACCGGCCCGGTCCGCCCGCACGAGGCCAACGGACCGAGCCGCAACGTCACGCTGCGGGACTTCGCCATCATCGGGGACATCCGCGAACGGGTGGACGACGACCAGGTCAACGCGCTCGGCGGCGCGATGTCCAACTCGGTGGTCGACAACCTCTGGCTGGAGAACACCAAGGTCGGGGCCTGGATGGACGGCCCGATGGACAACTTCACCATCCGCAACAGCCGGATCCTGGACCAGACCGCCGACGGGGTGAACTTCCACACCGGCGTGACCAACTCGACGGTGACCAACACGTTCGTCCGCAACACCGGCGACGACGCCCTCGCGATGTGGGCGCAAAGCGTGCCGAACGTCAACAACTCCTTCACGCACAACACCATCGGCGTGACCCTGCTCGCGAACCACCTGGTCAGCTACGGCGGCCGGGACATCAAGATCACCGACAACGTGACGGCCGACTCGCTGACCAACGGCGGCGGCATCCACGTCGCCAACCGCTACCCCGGCGTGCAGGGCGCCACCGGCGTCCAGGGCACCTGGACGATCGCCCGGAACACCCTGATCCGCAACGGCAACTCGGACTACAACTGGAACTTCGGCGTCGGGGCGATCTGGTTCTCCGCCCTCAACGAGGCGTTCCAGAACCCCACCATCAACATCACCGACACCGACATCCTGGACAGCTCGTACGCGGCGCTGCACTGGATCGAGGGCCAGACCAACGGGATCAACCTCAACAACGTACGGATCGACGGCGCCGGCACGTACGCCCTCCAGGTGCAGGCGCCCAGCCAGGTGTCGTTCACGAACGTGCGGGCCACCAACATCGCGCAGAGCAACCCGATCCACAACTGCGTGGGCGGCGGCTTCCAGATCACCCAGGGCGCCGGCAACTCCGGCTGGTACACCTCCACCCCGTACTGCGGACCGTGGCCGGACCCGCAGTGGGGCGGTGGACCCAGCACCCCGCCGACCACTCCACCGCCGACCACCCCACCAC
>NZ_RCVJ01000108.1 GCF_003667505.1 Micromonospora sp. BL4 | reverse complement strand
CCCGGGGTGAGAGCTGCCACCGGGTGCGGAACGCATCCGAGGTCGGGTGCTCCGGCGTTACGGCACGAACGGGGGCGGGGTGGCGGCGCGACCGGCGTCGTCACCCCGCGTGACGGGCGGGCCCAGCGCGAGCGGGGCAGCGAACCAGGAGGGGCTGGCTCGGCCTGCCCTGGCAGGGTGGGGCGTTCAGGGCATGCGGGCCGGGCTGGTGCACGGGACGCTCGTCTAGGCTGGCCGGCCGGGGGTGGTGCGCGTGCGACGGACAGCGCCGGTGGCGAACGCGGTGGGGCTGCTGGCCGGGTACGCGCTGGACAGGCTGCTCGGCGACCCACGCCGGTGGCACCCGGTGGCCGGCTTCGGGCAGGCCGCCGGCGCGCTGGAGCGGCGGCTCTACCGGCCGGACCGGACGGCCGGGGCGCTGTTCACCGCACTGGCCGTCGGTGGGCCGGTGCTGCTCGGGGCGGCCGCCGCGGCAGCCACCCGGCGCCGGCCGGTGACCCGGGCGGTGCTCGTCGCCGCCGGCACCTGGACCGTGCTGGGCGGTCGCACGCTGCGGCACGAGGCCACCGTCATGGGTGGGGCGCTGCGCGACGGCGACCTGCCCGCCGCCCGGAAACGCCTCGGTCACCTCTGTGGCCGGGACCCGTCGACCCTGGGCGAGTCGGAGCTGGCCCGGGCCACCGTCGAGTCCGTCGCGGAGAACACCTCCGACGCGGTGGTCGCCCCGCTGGTCTGGGGCGCGGTCGCCGGCCTGCCCGGGCTGCTGGGCTACCGCGCGGCCAACACCCTCGACGCGATGGTCGGGCACCGGTCGGCGCGCTACGCGCGGTTCGGCACCCCGGCCGCCCGCCTGGACGACCTGCTCAACCTGGTGCCGTCCCGGCTGACCGGGCTGCTCACCATCGCCGTCGCGCCGGTCGCGAACGGCGACCGGGAACGGGCCTGGCGGGTGTGGCGGCGCGACCGCAACGACCACCCGAGCCCCAACGCCGGTCAGTGCGAGGCGGCGATGGCCGGTGCGCTGGGGGTCCGCCTCGGAGGCCGGAACATCTACTTCGGACGCTCCGAGGTGCGTCCCTTCCTGGGCGACGGTCCCCGCCCTGAGGCGCGGCACCTCAAGCGGGCCGCCCGGATCTCCGGCGCGGTCGGGCTGGCCGCCCTCGGGCTGGCCGCCGCGTACCCGCTGACCGTCGGCCGTCTGGCCGCCGCCGTCGGGCGGCGCGTGTTGAGCGCAGCCGTCGGCGGGCGGGGATCCGACGGCGCCGGCGACCGGCGCGGTTCCGGCGGCGTCGGCGACCGGCGTCGATCGGGCGGCGCCGGTGAGCGTCCGCGCGGGCGGGGAGTCGTCGCGGCGAGGCGGGGGAGCGGGCGGTGAGTGGCGGGCTGCTGGTCGCCGGCACCACCTCCGACGCCGGCAAGAGCGTGCTCACCGCCGGCATCTGCCGCTGGCTGCACCGGCAGGGCGTGAAGGTGGCGCCGTTCAAGGCGCAGAACATGTCGAACAACTCCGCGGTGGTGGTCGGGTCGGACGGGCGCGGCGGCGAGATCGGACGAGCGCAGGCCATGCAGGCCGCCGCCTGCGGCATCGCCCCCGACCTGCGCTTCAACCCGGTGCTGCTCAAGCCGGGCAGCGACCTGGCCAGCCAGGTCGTGCTGCTGGGCGAGGCGGTCGACACGATCACCGCCGGCACGTTCCGGCACCTGCGTCCCCGGCTCGCCGAGACCGCGTACGCGGCGCTGGCCGAGCTGCGGGCCGCGTACGACGTGGTGATCTGCGAGGGCGCCGGCAGCCCTGCCGAGATCAATCTGCGGGCCGGCGACTACGTCAACATGGGGCTGGCCCGGCACGCCAACCTGCCCACCATCGTGGTCGGCGACATCGACCGTGGTGGCGTCTTCGCGTCGATGTTCGGCACCGTCGCTCTGCTCGACCCGGCCGACCAGGCGTTGATCGCCGGTTTCGTGATCAACAAGTTCCGGGGCGACCTCGGCCTGCTCCAGCCGGGGCTGGACATGCTGCGCCACGTCACCGGGCGTCCCACGTACGGGGTGCTGCCCTGGGCACTCGACCTCTGGCTCGACGCTGAGGATTCGCTCGCGTACGGGCGGGTGCTCGGCCGCCCGGCCGCCCCGCACGGCACCGAGTGGCTGGACGTGGCCGTCGTCCGGCTGCCCCGGATCAGCAACGCCACCGACGTGGAGGCGCTCGCCACCGAGCCGGGCGTCCGCGTACGCCTCACCGTCGAACCGGCCGAGCTGGCCGCCGCCGACCTGGTCGTGCTGCCCGGGTCCAAGTCGACCGTGGCCGACCTCGCCTGGCTGCGCGAGGCCGGCCTCGCCGACGCGGTCCTGGCCCACGTGGCGGCCGGCAAGCCACTGCTCGGTCTCTGCGGCGGCTTCCAGATGCTCGGGCGCGCGATCCACGACCCGGTGGAGAGCCGTCAGGGCAGCGTGCCGGGCCTCGGTCTGCTGCCCATCGAGATCACGTTCGATCCGCGCAAGACCGTCCGGCAGTCGGTGGGCACGGCCCACGGCGGCCTGCCGGTCCGCGGATACGAGATCCACCACGGGTACGTCTCGCACACCGACCCGACCCTGGCCCCGCTGCTGACCGGGAGCGACGGCGTCGGCGAGGGCGCGGTGCTCGGCGTCGTACACGGCACGCACTGGCACGGGGCGTTCGAATCCGACGGCTTCCGCCGCCGTTTCCTCACCGAGGTGGCGCGGCTGGCCGGGCGCACCGGCTTCCAAGTCGCTCCGGACACCAGCTTCGCCGCCGCCCGGGAACGCTCGCTCGACCTGCTCGGTGACCTGGTGGAGGAGCATCTGGACACCGACGCCCTGTGGCGCCTCATCGAGACCGGGCCACCCCCCGGCCTCCCCTTCATCCCACCCGGACCGCCACCGGCCTGACCGGCCGCGGTCAGTGGCGGATGTCGGCGGGGCGGTCGGTGGTCGGAAGGCCGGCGGCGAGCCACGCGTCGACGCCGCCGATCATGTCGGTGGCCCGGCGGAGCCCGAGCGTCTGGAGGCTGGCGGCGGCCAGGCTGGAGCTGTAACCCTCCCGGCACACCAGGACGATCTCCCGGTCGTAGCCGGTGGCCTCCGGAATGCGCCACTCGCTGGCCGGGTCGAGCCGCCACTCCAGGACCGTCCGGTCGATGACGACCGCGCCGGGAAGGTCGCCCTGGTCGCGGCGCTGCATCTCGGTACGGGTGTCGATCAGCAGCGCGCCGCCGCGGACCGCCTCGACGGTCTGCTGCGGAGTCAGTCGGTGCAGCCCGGCGCGGGCCTGTTCGAGCAGGGCGTCGACGCCGGGGCTCATCACGTCTCGGAGCACCACCCGATCATCCCGATTCGGGTGTGCGTCGGACGGCGAACGGGCCGCGCATCACCCGTCGTCGCCCCAAATCCCCCGGACGTGACGGTGCCCGGCCGTGGCGGTCAGCCGGACGAGTTGCAGCCACCTCGATCCGGCACGATCGACTCGGCTTCCTGGAAGTCGTGGTGTCGCTGTCGGTGGGATACCCCGGTTTCCGTGATCGCGAGTCGATCGTGTGGACTTGGCGCTGTTTTCTACCGAATCGTCGGCGTGGACGGGGGGCGGCGTGGACGGGGTGCCGCCGGTGGTGGTCGTCGAGGCGTACGCCGAGTTGGCCCGCCGGGTGCTCGCGGGCCCGGCACGGTTGGGGCGGACCCGGCTGGTCGCGGTCGACGGGCCGAGCGGCGCGGGCAAGAGCCGCTTCGCCGCGCACCTCGCGGATGCCCTGGCGGCGCTGCCCGGCGCTGCCCGGCCGCCGGTGGTGCACACCGACGACCTGCTCGACGGCTGGGACGACCAACTCACCTTCTGGCCCCGACTCGACGAGTGGGTGCTGGGCCCGCTGCGTGCGGGGCGGGACGGTTCCTACCGGCGCTACAGCTGGGTACGGCGATGTTTCCTGCCCCGCCCGGTCCCGGTGCCGGCCGCGCCGGTGCTGATCCTGGAGGGGGTCAGCGCCGCGCGCGCCGCCGTCGCGCCGGAGGTGACCCTGGCCGCCTTCGTCACCGCGCCCGCCTCCCTGCGGCTGGCCCGCGCGGTCGCCCGGGACGGGCCGGAGATCGTGCCGGAGCTGCGCCGCTGGCACGCCGGGGAGCGTGCGCACTTCGCCGCCGACGACACGGCCACCCGCGTCGACCTCGTGGTCGACGGCGCGCCGACGCTGCCGCACGACGAGGACCGGTACTACGTGCGCATCCGCTGAGCGGGGCATGGACGTCCGCCACCGGCTGCGGCACGATGCGAGGAGGCTGCCATCGGCCACGGCACGATCCGAGAAGGCTCAGGCGCGGCGAACGGGGGACTCATCATGTCGGCACCGGATTCGCCCGCGCGGCGCCGGATCACCCTCACCGGCATCAGCTCGCGGGCCTGGGAGCATCCGGCCGACCGGGGCGCCCTGGTCGCACTGCGCGAGCTGCGGGGTTTCGACGACGTGGTGCGGGCGTTCTTCGGCATGTGGAACGAGCGCGGCTTCCGGTTCTCGGTGCTGGCCTCGGGCATCCGGGTCGACCACCGGCAGTACCCGGCGGTGTGGCAGCGCTACACCGAGGCCGCCGCGGCGCTCGACGTGGCCGAGCTGCCCGAGCTGTACGTGACGCAGTCGCCCTGGCTGGGCGCCGAGGCCGTCGGCCTGGACCGGCCGTTCGTCGTGCTCAACTCCGCCAGCGTGCAGCAGCTCGACGAGGACGAGCTGCGCTGCCTGCTCGGCCATGAGCTGGGGCACGTCGGCAGCGGGCACGCGGTCTACAAGACGATGCTCATGATAGTCACCCGGTGGGCGGCCAACCTGAGCTGGTTGCCGGTCGGCGCGTTCGCGCTGCGGGCCATCATCGCGGCGATGCTGGAGTGGTGGCGCAAGGCGGAGCTCTCCGCCGACCGGGCCGGTCTGCTCGCCGGGCAGGACCTGGCCGCCGCGCTGCGGCTGCTGATGAAGCTCGCCGGTGGTGGCGACCTGTCCCAGATCGACACCACCGCCTTCCTTGAGCAGGCCGCCGAGTACGCCGGCGGCGGCGACCTGCGGGACAGCCTGCACAAGATCCGGATGACCGCGTGGAGCACGCACCCGGCGCCGGTGGCGCGCGCCGCCCAGCTGCGCCAGTGGATCGACTCCGGGGCGTACGGGCGGGTGCTGGCCGGGGACTACCCGCGCCGGGACGACGACGGCTCGACCAGCGTCTCTGAGGAGATCAAGGCGGCGGCCGAGTCGTACCGGGAGGAGTTCAGCCGGTCCACCGATCCGCTGGTCGGGTTGCTGCGTCGGCTCGGCGACGGCGCCAGCGACGTCGGCGAGTGGGTGGGCGGCACCGCGGGCCGGGCCCGTTCCTGGGTGGACGCCGCCACCGAGGCCGCCGGCCGCGCGCACCGCGCCGGCCGGACCGCGCCCGGCACGACGGCGGGCGCCGGTCCCGCGGGAGCCGGTGACGGTACGGGCTCGTGACGGTGCGGGCGTGACGGTACGGGCTCGTGACGGTGCGGGCGTGACGGTGCGGGCTCGGCCGGCGCGCCGAGGTAAGGCCGGCATACGATTCCGGTCATGACCACACCGATCATGTCCGAGTCCCAGGTGCGGGCCGCCGTCGAGCGGGAGATGCCCGGCGTCCGGGCCGACCTGGAACGCCTCGTCCGCATCCCCGGCATCGCGTTCGAAGGCTTCGACCACTCACACGTGGAGCGTTCCGCCGAGGCGGTCGCCGAGCTGCTGCGCGGCTGTGGGCTGGACGTCGACATCGTGCGTTCCGGCGGGCAGCCCGCGGTGATCGGCCGCCGTGCCGCCCCGGCCGGCGCGCCCACCGTGCTGCTCTACGCCCACCACGACGTGCAGCCGGTCGGCGACCGGTCGCTGTGGGAGTCCGACCCGTTCGAGCCGGTCGAGCGCGACGGTCGGCTCTACGCCCGGGGCGCGGCCGACGACAAGGCCGGCATCATGGCGCACATCGCGGCGCTGCGCGCGTACGGTGACGCGCTGCCGGTCGGCGTGGTCCTCTTCATCGAGGGCGAGGAGGAGTACGGCTCCGACTCGCTGGAGCGGCTGCTGGCCGAGCACCGCGACGAGATCGCCTCGGACGTCATCGTGATCGCCGACTCCGGCAACTGGGACATCGGCGTACCGGCGCTGACCACCTCGCTGCGCGGCATCGTCAACTGCTTCGTCGAGGTCCGCACGCTGGACCACGCGGTGCACAGCGGCATGTTCGGCGGTGCCGTCCCGGACGCGCTCACCGCGCTGGTCCGGCTGCTGGCCACCCTGCACGACGACGCCGGGAACGTGGCGGTGGACGGGCTGGTCGGCCGCGAGGGCGCCACCGTCGACTACCCCGAGGACCGGATCCGGGGCGAGTCCGGGCTGGCCGAGGGCGTGCAGTTCATCGGCACGGGCCGGATCACCGACCGGCTCTGGACCAAGCCCGCGCTGGCGGTGCTCGGCATCGACGCGCCGTCCACCGGCGAGGCGCCGAACGCCCTGGTCCCGTCCGCGAAGGCGAAGCTGAGCATCCGGCTCGCCCCGGGCGACGACCCCAAGCGGGCGTACGCGGCGGTGCGCGCGCACCTGGAGAAGCACGCGCCGTGGGGCGCGCAGGTGACGGTCACCTTCGAGCACGACGGCGACCCGTGCGTGATCGACGCGTCCGGCCCGATGTTCGACGCCGCCCGCTCGGCGTTCCGGGAGGCCTGGGACGGCACCGACCCGGTGGACATCGGCGTCGGCGGGTCGATCCCGTTCATCGCCACGTTCCAGGAGATGTTCCCGAAGGCGGCGATCCTGGTGACCGGTGTGGAGGACCCGCACGCCCGCGCGCACGGCCCGAACGAGAGCCTGCATCTCGGGGAGTTCGCCCGCGTCTGCCTCGCCGAGGCGCTGCTGCTGGGCAAGGTGGCCGCGGCGGGCACGAACACCCCCTAGGGTGTCGGAACCGTAACTTCCGGTGTGATCTGGGAGTTTGCGGTGTGTCGGGCGCGGGGCTGTTATAGCCTTTCGAACATGAGTACGAACGAGGTGATGGCCCGGTTGGGGGCCGCCGTCAGCGCGCTGGGGGACGTCGACGTCTCCGCGTGGTCCGAGGACACGCTCAAAGAACAGCTCGGTGAGCTCTCCGCCGCCCTGGTCGCCCTCGACTCGGTGCTCTCCCGGGTCGCCGGCGAGGTCCGCGCCCGGGGGCTGCGCATCGAGGAACCCGTCTCCGCCTGATCCGCCGTCCACCTGGTCGGCGGCATCCTGCCGACACCGCCCGGGCACGGCAATGCCCGGGCGGTGTCGGGGGTGACTGGCAGGATGGGGCTCGTGCGGTTCCTCGACCTGGCAGCCACGTCCGCCGCCGTCGGCGCCACCAGCGGCCGACGCGCCAAGGTGGAGCTGCTCGCCGACGCGCTGCGCCGGCTCGACCCGGCAGAGGTGGAGCCCGGCGCCGGCTATCTCGCCGGTGAGCTGCGGCAGCGGCAGACCGGGGTGGGTTATGCGAGCCTGCGTGACCTGCCGTCACCGGCCGCCGAGCCGACGTTGACCGTGGCCGCCGTCGACGCCGCCATCGCGCAGATCGCCGCGGTGCACGGCGCGGGCTCGCAGGCGCGACGCCGAGCGCTGCTCGGTGCCCTCTACGCGGCGGCGACCGCCGAGGAGCAGCGGCTGCTCACCAATCTGTTCAGTGGTGAGCTGCGGCAGGGCGCCCAGGCCGGGCTGCTCGCCGACGCGGTGGCCCGGGCCGCCGAGGTGCCGGTGGCGGCGGTCCGTCGAGCCCTGCTGCTCGCCGGTGACCTGCGCGTGGTGGCGGTGGCCGCGCTGACCGGAGGCGCCGCCGAGCTGGCCGGGTTCGGCCTGCGGGTCGGCCGGCCGCTGGCGCCGATGCTCGCGCAGAGCGCCCCCTCGGTCGATGAGGCGCTGACCGCGACCGGCACCCCGGCGGTGGTCGACGTGAAGCTCGACGGCATCCGCATCCAGGTGCACCGCTCCGGCGCGGACATCGCCGTCTTCACCCGCAGCCTCGACGACATCACCACCCGGGTGCCCGAGGTGGTCGCCGCGGTCCGTGCCCTGCCCGGCCGGGAGTTGGTGCTCGACGGCGAGGCGATCGGCCTGGACCAGACCGGCCGTCCGCTGCCGTTCCAGCAGACGTCCAGCCGGGCCGCCCGGCGCACCACGCCCAGCACCACCGGGCGTACGCCGGTCGCCCCGGCGGTGCTCGCGGCCGCCGCCAGCGCCGGCGAGACCGTGCTGACGCCATACTTCTTCGACCTGCTGCACCTCGACGGCCAGGATCTGATCGACCTGCCGGGCCGGGAGCGGTGGGAAGCGCTCGCCGGCGCCGTGGATGCCTCGCTGCTGGTGGGGCGCATGGAGGTCGACGGCCCGGAGCAGGCCGGGGCCGCGTTCGCCGCCGCGCTCGACGCCGGCCAGGAGGGCGTGGTGGTCAAGGCGCCCGACGCGCCCTACGACGCCGGTCGGCGTGGCGCGGCGTGGGTCAAGGTCAAGCCCCGGCACACGCTGGACCTGGTGGTGCTCGCCGTCGAGTGGGGCAACGGCCGGCGGCAGGGCTGGCTGTCCAACCTGCACCTGGGTGCGCGCGACCCGCGCACCGGCGACTTCGTGATGCTCGGCAAGACGTTCAAGGGGCTCACCGACGAGCTGCTGCGGTGGCAGACCGAGCGCTTCCTCGGCCTCGCGGTGGAGCGTGGCGACTGGGTGGTCCGGGTCCGCCCCGAGCAGGTGGTGGAGATCGCCTTCGACGGGGTGCAGACGAGTTCGCGCTACCCGGGTGGGATGGCGCTGCGGTTCGCCCGGGTGGTGCGGTATCGGGACGACAAGTCCGCCGCCGAGGCCGACACCATCGACGCGGTCCGCGCCATCCACGCCGGCCGTCCCACCGGCTGACCGGCCGCGCCGGCCCGGGTCACCGGCCCGGGTCACCGGCCCGAGAGCGACCGGGCGTAGTTGACCTGGTTGTTGAGGTGCTGCACCTGGGCCTGGTCGGTCACCGGGATCCGGGCCACGTACTGCTGGGCGCCGTTGGTGACGGTCACCTGCACCGTGCCGTAGCGCCGGGTCTCCTTGACCAGCAGGAACAACAGGCTGAAGAAGGCCAGGCAGAAGAAGCCGACGATCGCACAGACCAGCGCCCAGGTGGCGACCTTCTCGTCCCGCTGCCAGTAGTCGGCCACGTGCCAGGAGGCGCCGGCCAGCGGCAGCACCCCGGTCGGCGTACGGATGATCGGCGGGCTCACCGTGATCTCGGCGATCTGCACCGCGACCACCTCCGGCCCGGCGGTCGCGAAGCCGGCCGGGATCGGGTGCCCCGGCATCGGAACCGGCGGGTACGGCCCGGCCGCCGGCCACGCCCCGGCGGGCTGCGCGGGAGGCGCGGAGAACTGCCCCGGAGGCGCGGAGAACTGCCCCGGAGGCGCGGAGAACTGCCCCGGAGGCCCGGAGAACTGTGCGGGGAGGCCCGGAGAACTGTGCCGGAGGCCCGGAGGAGGGTGGCGCGGAGAACTGCGCGGGTGCTGCGGCGAACGACGCGGGCGGCGCGGAGAACTGCGCCGGAGGCCCGGAGAACGGTGCCGGTGGCGGCGGAGGCTGCGTCGGCGGCGCGGCGAACTGTCCCGCCGACGGGACCGGCGCGGCGGGGAACTGCGCGGTGGGTGCCGTGGTCGGCCACGCTGTCGTCGGGGGTGCGGTGGGCGTATCCGAAAGCGGCGCGGCCGGGAACGGCGCCGTCGGCGGGGTGACCGGAAGCGGCGCGGTGGGCGGCGCGGCGGCCCATGGGTCGGTCGGCGGGTGCGCCCGGGTGACCGGCTCGGAATCGGGCAGCGGGGCCGTGGGATCCGTGGTCACCGGGACCCCCAACGCGAGATGATCACTCGGCGGAGACTACCGGCTGCCGTGCCGTCCCGGGCTCCCCCGAGCGTCCGGTTGGGGACACCGGCGCGTCAGGCGGACGCGCTCGGCGTCGGCTCGGCGGCCCGGTCCAGCGGGGGTGGGGTGGCGCCGATGCCAGCGGCCCGGCGGGCCTCCCGACGGGCCACCCAGCCGTAGCCGAACAGGGCCATCACGGCGAAGAGCCACCACTGCACGACGTAGCCGAAGTTCTGCCAGTTGTTGGTGTGCCCGACCGGCACCGCCTTGAACACCGGGTCGGCGGCCGGGGTCTGCTCGTCCAGCAGCAGGTAGGCGCCGTACACCGGGTAGGGCAGTTCGCGGGCCAGCCGCAGCACGCCGATCCGTCGGATCTCCAGTCGGCCGTCGCGCCGTTCGACCGTGCCGGCGCCGCTCTCGGTCGCGTGCACCCGACCGACCACCGTCACGTCGCCGGTCGGCACGGCGGGCACCGGCGGCTGCGCTGTCGCTCCGCCCGGCGCGGGTGGAATCCAACCCCGGTCGATCAGCAGCGCCGTGCCGTCGGCGAGCACCAGCGGGGTCAGCACCTCGAAGCCGACCCGGCTGTCCACCGTCCGGCCGCGGACCAGGACGGTGTTCGTCGGGTCGTACCGGCCGGTGACGGTGACCCGGGTCCACACCTTGTCCTCGGCGGGTGCCGGGCCGGTCGTTCCCGCGCCGCCCGCGGGGGCGCGCAGCGCATCGGCCAGGGGCGCCGGAGGCATCCGCAGGCCGGCGTCGATCCGCTCGTTGACCTCGGTGCGCCCCCGGTAGCGGTCCAGCTGCCAGTTGCCGAGCAGGACCATGACCGCGGCGGCGACCAGGGTCAGGGCGAGAGCGCCCAGCCAGCGTGGGCTCAGCAGGAACCGGTACACGGCAACGAGGTTACCCGTATGACCGACGCCACTGACCTGGACCGGGTCGCGACCGGGCGACCGGCCCCGGTCGGCGGTGCTCGCGTGTCGCTCGGGGCGGGTATCGTCACGCGGACGGACCGGTCCCCCCGGTCCGCCGTCGCGTACCCGCCGCCCGCGAGGAGTCGATGATGACCGTCGTGCCGCGCCTGGTGCTCAGCGCGCCGTCCTCCGGGCACGGCAAGAACGCGCTGGCTATCGGGCTGCTCGCCGCCCTGGCCGAGCGGGGGGTCGACGTCGCCGGGTTCAAGCTCGGCCCGGACCACGTCGACGCCGCCTACCTCGGGCTCGCCTCCGGTCGGCCCGGCCGGGTGATCGATCCCCGGCTCGTCGGCGTCGACCGGCTCGCCCCGCTGGTCGCGCACGGTGCCGAGGGCGCCGGGCTCGCCGTGGTGCAGGGCAGCATGGGCCTGTACGACTCGGTCGGCGGCCGCCCCGAGCAGGAGTCCACGGCAGCCGCGGCCGCCGCACTGCGCAGCCCCGTGGTGCTCGTGGTCGACGTGGCCGCGATGGGCCAGTCGGTGGCCGCCATGGTGCACGGTTTCCGCTCGTACGACGAGCAGCTCTGGCTCGGCGGGGTGATCCTCAACCGGGTGGCGTCCTCGCGGCACGAGGGGATGCTGCGCGAGGCGCTGGATGACGTGAACGTGCCGGTCTACGGCGCGCTGCGCCGGCAGGACCTGCCGGCGGTGCTGCCGTCGCGGCGGCACGGCGTGGTGCCGGTGGTCGGCGGGTCCGCCGACGCCGCCCGCGCGGTCCGCCGGCTGGGCGAGGCCGTCGCCGCCACGGTCGACCTGGAGCGGCTGCTCGGGCTGGCCCGCTCGGCTCCGCCGCTGCCGGCCTCGGCCTGGTCGCCGGAGGAGGCGCTCGGTCCGGTGACGGTTCCGGCGGACCGGCCGCTGGTGGCGCTCGCCGGCGGGCCGGGGGGCAGCTTCAGCCACCCGGAGACCGCGGAGCTGCTGCGGGCCGCCGGCGCCGAGGTGGTCACGGTCGATCCACTGCGCGACGAGGCGCTGCCGGCCGGCACCCGTGCGCTGGTCATCGGCGGTGCGCTGCCCGAGGCGTACGCCGAGCAGCTGTCGGCCAACCGGCGGCTCTGCATCGCCGTGGCCGAGCTGGCGCGCACCGGGCGTCCGGTGGTCGCCGAGGGCACCGGCCTGCTCTGGCTGGCCCGGGAGCTGGACGGGCTGCCGATGTGCGGGGTGCTGGACGCGGTCGGCGTCAGCCGGGACGGCCTGGTGGTGGGCTACCGCGAGGCGACCGCCCAGACCGACAGCGTGGTCGCCGCGCACGGCACGGTGCTGGTCGGGCACAAGGAGCACCGCGCGGTGCTCACCCCGCGGTCCGGTCAGCGTCCGGCCTGGAGCTGGGACGGGGGCACGCCGGAGGGCTTCGTGTGGCGCAACGTGCACGCCTCGCAGCTCACCCTGCACTGGGCCGGCCACCCGACGGCCGCCGCCCGGCTGGTCGCGGCGGCGGCGGCCGACCCGGCGACCGAGCCGGTGCCCGCGGAGCCGGAGCCCGGCGGGGTGCCGGCGTGATCGGTCAGGTTGCGGTACGCCGCTTCCCGGAGCTGACCGTCTCCACCCCGCGCACCGAGGTGCGCCGGCACGTCGCGGCCGACGCGACGGCCGTCGGGGAGATCTTCGCCGACAAGCTGACCCGCCGCTGGCTGCCGCTGGCCGACGACTCCGGCCCGATCGACGGGCACGCCTGGTGCACCGACCTGGCCCGGCAGCGGCGTGACAGCGGCGAGGGGGACCACTGGGCGGTGCTCCGCCGCGAGGACGACCAGGTGGTGGGCTCGCTGTGGACCCGACGCACCGACTGGGGCGCCCGGGCCACCGAGATCTCCTACGCGATGGCCCCGCACGCGCGCGGGTTCGGCCTGGCCGCCGAGGCCGTGGACGGGGTGGCCATCGCGCTGATCCTGGAGCACGGCTTCCAGCGGATCGAGCTGCGGGTGGCCCCCGGCAACCTGGCCTCCCGCCGTGTCGCCGAGAAGGCCGGCTTCAGCTACGAGGGCCTGCTGCGCAACGCCGGCTTCGTCCGTGGCGGCCGGGTGGACCTGGAACTCTGGTCGTTCGTCGCCGCCGACCTGCGCTGACCCTCGCCCTCAGCCGACGATGGCGTCCGAGGGTGGAGTGAACTGCCGGGTCGGTTGACCCTTCAGTCCGTCGCGCAGGGTCTCCGCGACCGCGCCGATCGGGATCTGCGACTGCCCGTCGCCGACCGCGTTGAACGGGTTGTCCGGGTCGGAGATGAAGCTCGCCGCGGCCAGCTCCGGGGTGTAGCCGACGAACCAGGCGGACCGGGTGCTGTCGGTGGTACCGGTCTTGCCGGCCACCGGGCGGCCGACCG
Organism: Micromonospora sp. BL4; assembly: GCF_003667505.1. Classification (GTDB taxonomy): domain Bacteria; phylum Actinomycetota; class Actinomycetes; order Mycobacteriales; family Micromonosporaceae; genus Micromonospora. The sequence continues at coordinate 4,824 of NZ_RCVJ01000108.1, read as the reverse complement.
TTCCCCGGACGCTGTCGGCGGTGGACCAGCCGCCACAGCCCCCACGCGCCGGGGTGTCCCCAGTCGGGCAGCGCGCGGCGTCGGTGGCCGCTCGGGCGGCGTCCGCACTCACCACCTGCCGGCAGCGCGGCTTGGCCACCTCGCGCTCGATGCCGCTGGCGGTCGCGTACGTGGTCGGTGTGCCGTCCCGGTTCATGATCGCCTGCACCGGGATCGCCTCGCAGTACCGGCCGTCGGCGGCGATGGCGGCGTACGCGTTCGCCATCTCCAGCGGGGTGGCGTCGGAGACGCCCAGGGTGAACGCGCCCCACTTCTTCGCCTTCGTCGGGGACGCCTGCTCCCGGTCGACGTCGGTGCGCCAGCGCAGCCCGAGCTGTTCGGCCAGCCGGACCGCCCGTTCCGCGCCGACCTGCTCCTCCAGCCACACGAAGTACGTGTTGACCGACTTGCCGAAGCCGGACCACATGGTCTGCTGCCCGGTCATCGCGCCGCTGGCGTTGGAGGGCGCCCAGCCGTCGTAGACGGCCGACTTGTAGCGGTACGGGGCGTTGAACGAGGTGGAGAGCGTCATCCCCGAGTCCAGCGCGGCCAGCATCGGGAACATCTTGAACGTCGACCCGGCCTGGTAGCCCGGCAGGTCGCCGCCGCCGAGCAGCGGCGCCACCGTGTTCGGGTAGTTGGCCTTGACCTTCGGCCCCGCCTCGGGGTTGGAGCTCTGCGGGTTCTCGCTGAGGTCCAGCGAGTACGTCCGGTTCACCGCCATCGCCTTCACCCGCCCGGTGCCGGGCTCGGAGACCACGATGCCGTTGGCGAACGGGCTGCCGGTGCCCTCCTTGGCGCCGACGTTCTTCTCCGCCGCCTCCTGGATCTTCGGGTCGATGCTGAGCACGATCCGGTAGCCGCCCCGGCGCAGCTTGTCCATCCGTTCCAGCCGGTTCGCACCGAACGCGGGCTGCGCGCTCCACCAGTTCTTCAGGTAGTCGCAGGCGAAGCCCCAACTGTTGTACTTCTCCGACACGGCGGCGCAGTCGTTCGGCGGGCTGGTCAGCTTCAGGCGGATCGGTTCGGTCTTGGCGGCGGCAGCCGAGTCGGGGGAGAGGTAGCCGAGTTGGCTCATCCGGTCCAGGACGTAGTTGCGGCGTCCGGTCGCCTCCTTCTGGTCGGAGTCGGCCGGGTCGTACTCCGACGGGGACTTGACCAGCCCGGCGAGGGTGGCCGCCTCGACCGGGGTGAGGTCCTTCGGGGTCTTGGAGAAGAAGATCTCGCTGGCCGCGTAGATGCCGTACGCGCGGTGCCCGAAGTACGCCGAGTTCAGGTAGCGCTCCAGGATCTGCTCCTTGCTCATCTCCTTCTCCAGGTCCAGCGCCATCCGCATTTCCTTGACCTTGCGCAGGCTGGTCTGCTGGGTGGCCTCCTGGACCTCCTTGGGGGTGGTCGCGCTGTCCCGCAGGGCCATCCGGACGTACTGCATGGTCAGGGTGGAGGCGCCCTGGGAGACGCCGTTGGAGCGGGTGTTGGCCACGAAGGCCCGTGCCACGCCCTTCGGGTCGACGCCGTGGTGCTGGTAGAAGCGGGAGTCCTCGGCGGCGACGATCGCCTGCTGGATGTTCGGCGACATGTCCGACAGCTTCGTGTACTGCCGGTACTCCTCGTAGAACATGGTCAGCACGGTCTTGCCGTCCGGGGCGTAGAGGTACGAGGTCTCGGCGGGCAGGGCGGTGGCCAGCAGCTTGGTCTTCTGCTCCACGGCGTGCGCGGTGGCCTTCGCGCCGAGCCCGGTGAGGGCGACCAGCGGGTACGCGGCGGCGGCGATCACGATGCCGGCGATCAGTCCGGCGCGCAGGAGAGGGACGAGTCGACCAGCGGCAGCAAGGGGTCGGTTGCTCACGTGGCCAAGTTATGACATTTCCGATTCGTACATGAGAAGAACTCATAAACCGGCGGGTGGGTGACGCGGCTTACGCGGAGATCAGCTGTCCCATCGGCCGCCTTCCCGGCAGGATCGCGGACATGCGTGATCAGCCGAGCGGAGCGACACCCGTCGCCGGGACGGGAACGGCGGCTGCTCCCGAGCCGGACCTGGGACATCACGGCGACGCGGAGGTCGGCGCGGGGCTGGTCGACCTGGCCGTCAACGTCCGCCGGGCGCCGCTGCCGGACTGGCTGGCCGGCCCGATCACCGCCACCCTCACCGACCTGGCCCGCTATCCGGACCCGGCGCCGGCCCGGGCCGCGGTCGCCGCCCGGCACCGGCGTCACCCGGACGAGGTACTGCTCACCGCCGGCGCCGCCGAGGGGTTCGTGTTGATCGCCCAGGCGCTGCGCGGCGTCCGCCGCCCCGTCGTGGTGCACCCCCAGTTCACCGAGCCGGAGGCGGCGCTGCGGGCCGCCGGGCACCCGGTGGAGCGGGTGCTGCTGGACCCCGCCGAGGACTTCCGGCTCGACCCGGACCGGGTGCCCGCCGACGCCGACCTGGTGATGATCGGCAACCCGACGAACCCGACCTCGGTGCTGCACCCCGCGCAGACGGTGGCCGCGTTGGCCCGCCCCGGCCGGGTGCTGGTGGTCGACGAGGCGTTCGCCGACACGACCGTCGCACCGGGGCATCCCGGCGAACCGCAGTCGCTGGCCGAACGGCGTGATCTGCCCGGGCTGCTCGTGCTGCGCAGCCTCACCAAGACCTGGGGCCTGGCCGGCCTGCGCATCGGCTACCTGCTCGGCGAGCCGGAACTGCTGTCCCGCCTCGCCGCCGTCCAGCCACTCTGGGCGGTCTCCACGCCCGCGCTGGCCGCCGCGTCGGCCTGCGCCACCCCCGTCGCGGTCCAGGCCGAACGCGCGATCGCCGCCGAACTCGCCGCCGACCGCGACCACCTGGTCGCGCGCCTCGCCGACCTGCCTGGTGTACGCGTCGTCGGCCGTCCCGCCAGCGCGTTCGTCCTGCTGCACCTGCCCGGCGCGACCCCGGTCCGGGCCGCCCTGCGCGAGCGCGGCTGGGCGGTGCGCCGAGGTGACACGTTTCCCGGCCTCGGCCCGGACTGGCTGCGGGTCGCGGTACGCGATCGAAACACCACCGACGCGTTCATCGAGGTGCTGCGCGAGACCATGGAGGCATGATGCTGGAGACCACGATCGCGGCGATCCAACCGCCGGACGAGTCGGCCATGGCCGATGCCCGTGCGCTGCACGGCCGGCTCACCAAGCCGGCCGGCTCGCTGGGCGCGCTGGAGGAGCTGTCGGTACGCCTGGCGGGCCTCGCCGGCACCTGCCCGCCGCCGCTGCCCGAGCCGGCCGCCGTGGCGATCTTCGCCGGGGACCACGGGGTGCACGCCCAGGGAGTGACCCCGTGGCCGCAGGAGGTCACCGGGCAGATGATCGGCAACTTCCTGGCCGGCGGCGCGGTGGTCAACGCGTTCGCCCGGCAGGCGGGCGCCTCGGTCACCGTGGTCGACGTCGGCGTGGCCACGCCGACGCCCGCCGGGCCCGTCCAGCCGGCCGCTGAGACGTCCGGCCCGGTCGTCCTGGACCCGTCCACGCCCCGGCTGGTCGCCGCGTCCGTGCGCCGGGGCACCCGGGATCTCGCGGTGACCGCCGCGCTCACCCGGGACGAGGCGCGGGCGGCGGTGCAGACCGGCATCCGGATCGCCGACGAGTTGATCGACGCCGGGGCCGCCATCCTGCTCACCGGCGACATGGGCATCGGCAACACCACCCCCGCCGCCGCGCTGATCGCCGCCTTCACCGGCGCCGACCCGCTCGACGCCACCGGCCGGGGCACCGGGGTCGACGACCCGACGTACGCCCGCAAGGTGGCGGTGGTGCGGGCCGCGCTGGCCCGGCACGCGCCCGACCCGGCCGACCCGCTGGGTGTGCTGGCCGCCGTCGGCGGCCTGGAGCACGCCGCGCTGGCCGGGCTGATCCTGGGCGCCGCGGCGCGCCGCACGCCGGTGCTGCTGGACGGGGTGATCGCGGTGTCGGCCGCCCTCGCCGCCGCCGCGTTCGCCCCGGACGCGGTCGGCGCCATGGTCGCCGGCCACCGTTCGGCCGAGCCCGGCGCGACGGTGGCGTTGCGTCACCTCGGCCTCGACCCGCTGATCGACCTGGGGCTGCGCCTCGGCGAGGGAACCGGGGCGCTCCTGGCGCTGCCGGTGGTCACCGGCGCGGTCCGGGTGCTGCACGAGGTGGCCACCTTCGACTCCGCCGGGGTGGCCGAGAAGTGACCGCCCGCGTCCGGCTCGGAGGTGCGGTGTGAGCGCCAACCCGTACCCCCTCGGCCTGCGGCTCGACGGGCGGCGGGTGGTCGTCGTGGGCGGTGGGGCGGTCGCCACCCGACGGGTGCCGGCGCTGCTGGATGCCGGCGCGGACGTTCTGCTGGTGGCGCCGGAGCTGACCCCGGCGCTGCGCGCCCGCGCGGACGCCGGCCGGCTGCGTTGGGTGCCGCGCCGGTTCGAGCCGGAGGACCTGGACGGGGCGTGGCTGGTCCAGGTGGCGGTCGACGACCCGATCGCGGCGGCGTCGGTGAGCGCCGTCGCCGCCGAGCGCCGGATCTTCTGCGTCCGCGCCGACGACCGCCTGGCGGCCACCGCCTGGACCCCGGCGGTGACCCGGCACGGCCCGGTCACCGTGGCGGTGCTCGGTGGCGGCGACCCGCGCCGCGCGATGACCGTCCGCGACGCCATCCGCGATCTGCTCGCGGCCCGCCTGACGCCGCAGTCTGCCACTCCGACGCGCGGTGCCGCTCCCACGCACGGCCGGCCCGATGCCGAAGCGGCGACCGCTGCGGCCGAGCCAGCCGGTGCGGCTGATACGGCCGGCGGGGGCCAGCGC